>JBILGU010000007.1:0-130113 GCA_044350805.1 Methylococcaceae bacterium | reverse complement strand
AGCCGACGAATTTGCTACCATCATTCATGACCTGCCTCCTCAATTGTGGCTCTGAGCCTGTGGTTTAACGAGCTTCAAGCTTAACCCACGTCACTTGAGGTCCGGCAGGTCATCCATATTGTCTAGAAACGAAATCCAGAGGATTCGGATTCCCAAAATTTTCCGGAAAGGAGTCCTCACTCAGGACTTCATCAGGCAAAGGGCCATCAAGGGCATAAGAGTGAACATGATGATGCCAATTTTGTAGATGCTCATCAGAAGATGGTGACTTGAATCGAATTGCTCTTCAGAAATCATGAACCACTTCCGATGCATTCGATAAATGCCATCCCGCCAGAACCAGAACATGAATGCCCAGAAAATCAGAACCCCGTAGTTCAAGACAAAGCAGTAAAAAAGAAACTCTTTCCATTGATCAATCGTCATGCTGCCCTCCGAATTAAAACGACTGCTGCCCCTGAGATCCGGGAATGCCTTGCTACCCGTGACACCGATACCCCGGCATTCAACTGAGTCCGAATAGCGATCCGTTGATCTTCAGTTGTCTTAGGTTTGGGTCTGAGGATCTTCCCTTCTGTCTTTGCACGATCAAGTTCTGCCTGAATTCTTTCGGTCAAAAAATCCCGATCCATTGCGGCAACTGTGGTCAACATCGTCAGCAAAAGCTTCCCGGCTGGCGACGACCGATCCGTTTTAACCAACTGTAGAACGATGACCTAAATGTTCCGATCCGCAAGATTGCGAACCATCTGAAGAACATCCACGGCATCACGACCCAGACGATCCAGTTTTGAAACGACTAGAGTTTCAATATCACGAATTTGGGATAGGAGGAGCGGGGACGGAGACTTGCTGAAGTCTTTCCACTGATGCCTGTGTCAGTGACACCAGTAGTCAATCTTGAACCCTGCGTTTTCGAGTTCAAGTTTTTGATTGTCGGTGGTCAACTGATCCGGACTGACCCTGCCGTCACCGAAGATTGCCGTGATGTTCAACCGTCTCACTGTTGGCATTGGGGTCAGAATCAAGGATCCGGAGGAAATGGCAACCACCTATTTTTCCAACAGCAATCCCTCAGATCCGAGGGCGCTGTTGGTAATCGCTCGATTTATGACCACCACCGAGCAGGTGATCCACAAAAAAAGACCGCAGGAGCAAGGGGTGATGCTTCTGCGGTCTTGAGGAGTCAAAAGACCATTCACAGGGACGGATTCATTCTCGCACCCGTCATCAGATGCATCCAATGGATACTTCATATCTTTTGGATCACTGATACTTATCAGACAGAAGAAAAAACAACGGTTGGGTTGGCAACTCAATCTCCGCAACTCAAAAGTCATGCGTTTCTCAAAGACAAAAAAAGACCGCAGGAGCGACGGTTGCTCGACTGCGGTTCTAGGGAGGAGGAGTAAAACTCTTTACGGTTCCATTCTCTCCCTCACGACTTATGAAATCCAATCAGACTTCTAAATGGATCATGCGTGGTTTTTCTTATGGGTTGTTCTCGCGAATTTCTTGATCAGACCGATTCTCACTCTCTGGTACGTGAACACTAAACCGAATGCCATGATCGCCAGCGAAATCTTTGCCCAATCAGATAGATCAGGAATAGAAGAAGGAACCACCGCAATGAAGTGTCCAAATGCCACTGGGCTATGTCCAACAAAGATGATTTTTTCCGAAACGACTGACGGCCCTTTGAAGGGATCTCAGACCCGCTTTTGTAAGTCGCTTCAAACGCCTCCTGGCCATCAGGCACGAATCATCGGCTAAATACTGGTGAAGCATGAACGAACCCGAAAACGAGCCTTCTGGATTTCCTTACCCTAAGAAAAGGTCAATGATCTACGCACTAAACATAGAAATCCTTTGTCAGCCGAGTAATCCTACTTTAATACTCTATAATAGATAATAGATAATAGATATTGATGATGAGGATAATTCACCCTCGCTTATCGGAATTTTTCTCAGAAATCACATCCAACAGAACGCCCCAAAACTACGTGTTTTGACGTATTTTTCATCATCTTCAATGAAATCATCACTAGTGATGATGCCAGCCCTTATCCCTTCGAGATACGATGAATTGACGCCCAATATTGGGTGAACAATGGATTGCCCGGTGATCAGCTCTAGTTCATGTATTTTTATCCTCGACGAGAATCTGAATCTTCTCGCGGGGAGTCAAACAACAAACCACGAAATTCGCTGGCACGAAGCCCTGCTTTTTAAAGACAATCGCCTGGTCGGAATCAATGGAGTACGTGAATCCAGATTTCGCGAAACCATTTTTAATGGCCATGGTGGCACTAAGAACATCCTTCTCAAGGCAGCTCACGACGGAGACACCGAAAGCCGATTGCTTCTCAAAGTGACGCCACTCTCTAGCCCCTCGAGCTCCACCGCCCAAAACAAGACAAGCACCGTCTGTATCGAAGTGCAGACACTGGATACCTTCTACTCCGATGCTGTCAAAAGGGTTGCCGAAAAATACAATCTGACAAAGGCAGAAACGCTCGTACTCAAGTACCTGATGATGGGGCTGTCTTCAGACCAGATCAAAGAAAGGATGATGATCGGCACTCCAACGCTCCGAACCCACCAGCAAAGACTCCGCCAGAAAACCGGCGAAAGCAGTTCATTCAAGACGATCATGACGGCACTCAACCCTGAAAATCATATCGACCATCTGATTGAACTCGAAGAATTTTAAACCCTGCTACTGCCGCACCCGACCAGCCTAACCTTGCACGATATCGGTGGTTTGGGGCGAAGCCACTCAAAGCCAGGTACTCCTCAATCAGCTCTTAGCCACCCCTCTTGGCCAAATCGCACGAACCAAAGCCACAGACATCAGGCAACTAATGCAATAAGAGAGAGACGATTGGGCCTAAATCAAATCATTAAAGAAATAAAACACTGGCCCACAGACCATGAGCTTTATATTCAACTCTCTATAAAGGGCCAAACGGTGATGGCAGAAAAATAATTTCTGCCCGCTTTATCGATCTCGGCGATCTCGACCCCATAAGGGCCCCAACTGCAGCACTCAGCAATCTGCCCTATTTCACACGATCCGGATTTCAGCCCTAATCTCCCCTTGATGTGATTGATTCAGGCTTTCAGTGAAGCGATCACCTTCACCCCCGTTAAAATCTCTCCGCGGACACCAAAAGCCGTGACATAGGACCCTTTACTCTTCATAATGATGGGTTACGCAACCAAGGACTCACTGAACAGTCCGCCAGCCGATGCCAGAATGAACCAACTTTCTGACGGACAGCCCATCACCCCCGAAAGGTTAGTGAACCAACTCCTGGAGTTCACCGAATCCTCTTGCATAGGGGCCTACTCCGACTTCGAGGAACGACTGGAACTCGAATCCGTTGAGTATGGGATATCCGAAGAGACCCTGACCGACATTTTCCTGAACCGAAGCGATGAAGATCGTGAACGGATGCTGGCCTGGTTTATTGCGACCAATCTGGCAGTGGGAGGCGTGTACTTTCTCGGTCGATTCAATCGGGAGTTCGTCAGGCTGGCTCTGCAACATCTTAGATCCATGGCCTTGGAGCGGTTTGGGGATAAACTCGGTCCCGACGCCAACCAACCCTTTGATACGGTTAGAAAACTCCTTCGCGAAGGGGGCTTTGACGCCTACCAGGCCGGGATGGTCACCTTCCTTAGTTTGATCGGTTATCTCGACCACGAAGACGCAACCAAGGCAACTCTGGATACCGAGTTTCTGAACGGATTTCGTATGGATTTCACCAAGAGCATTCCATACCTTCACCAGGCGGAGCTCAGCCTCGGCAGAAGTTGATAGACTTCAACGATCGGGAATCCGACGTCAGTTTTCCTTTCGAAAAACACCAACGCCCTTCATGGGAGACTTTAAATGTCCGCATACGCAAAGTCAGCCCTCTGCCCCTTTCGGACACTCGCGCTCATTTCAGCTACCCTTCTCCTGACCGGCTGTTACGACTACCGGCCGCTTTCCGTGAATGGAAATGATGTTGGGACCGCTTCAGAAAAACCCTCCCCTCAGCAATCTGAAGCCGAAGAGAAGGCTGCACTGGCCGTAAAAAACTGCACTGACCAATTCCCAGAAACGACTGGAAGTAAGGCCGCTCGGGTCCGTTGCATTGTGACAGCGACTGATGCTATCTGGGACAAGTCACTCCCCGAAGGCAGTGAGGCTCGCCATGCGTTGGGGATCTACGCAATTCAGTTGGCAGAACGCGAAGATCGGGGCGAAATCACCCGCGAACAGGCCGAAAATCTTTACATGCAATTTTTACAACAGACGCCAGGTATGGCTGTCCCTCCCAAAACGGGTCTTTAAGAGGGTTCGGAACTCGCACATGCGAAAAATGCCTTTTCTGTTCGTCCTCATTCTTGCCATCATGTCTCTGAGCGGCTGCGCCAGCGGCTACTCAGGCTACGGGGGTTATGGTTATCGACCCTACTATGGCTACGGCGGATTCGGCTACCCTTATTACGGGGGCTACTACGGCCGCTACGGTGGCTGGAATCATGGCTATTATGGCCACGGCGGCTGGGCGGGTCGCGGGTGGGGCGGCGGAGGCTTTCATGGTGGCTTTGGTGGGCGTGGTTAATTGCAACGAGATTTCAGAGAATTGATCACATGTTGAAAAAAACCAGCGCTCTCTTCCTGACAATTTTCCTCGTCGGCTGTTCGACCGTCCCTAGCGGACCTAGCGCTTTAGCTCTGCCTGGGGACAAGGCCAGCGAAAGCCAGTTTCGAAAAGATGAAAAAGCCTGTCGGGCTTTTGCCCATGAGGAACTCGTCGGGTGTTCCCACAAGCCTAAGTCCCTTGAAGAGGCGCAGCTCCACTTTGACATCAATTACCTTCAGTGCATGTATACCAAAGGCCATCTGATCCCCATTTCGGGGGAGATCCTGACGGATAAAACAGGCCCCGGCCCTGCGCCATTGCAAGAAAAAAGCCCTCAGAAATAAACCAGAGCCCTCATTTCAGCCAAGGGACTGCCTGTCAATCGGCATGAGAGTTTGATACGATTTCAGCAACGTGTTGTGGGACGCTTGGTTGCACCCACGTGGCCCGCGGCGAACTGCCCTTGGGCTTGGTGAATCAAAATAAAGATAAAGACGGGACTTGCCATGACCGAAGAAACGACCCCCTTTGCAATCCTCTTCCTTCAAGCTTTCGGGGATAGCCTCTCAGTCGTCGATAATTTTGGGTACAGCAACTATAGAAACCATCTCCCACGCTGGGTCTATCTGCTGATCCTTATCGGAATGACTTACGCCTCTCTCTGACGCCGAACGAGGCCGCCCGGCCTCTCTCGATATCAGCCCTCTTCCTGAGCGTTTCCCGACTTTTGGGCATAAATCGACAGGATGAATGTGGGCAGCCACACCAGAACCTCTGCTGTAAAAAGGTACATGGAGTGACGGGCGTTTCGCGCGGAAAGAAGGTGCGCAAAGTCGTATAAGTCGCTAGCGGCGATCACGGTGCAAATGCCTGCGATCAGCCATCGATGCCGGCAACCCCTGGAAAAAGCGATTAAGGCAGGGAGCCAAATCAGGGTCTGAATTAGAAGCTCAGGAATTCTCATAATGCGCACCCGCTCGAGATTAGGATGGGTGCAGCGGACTGGATCGACCGCCCCCCAATCAGAATAAGGCTTTTAAATGCCAATTGGAAAGGTCTACTCGGAGGTTGTCGGGGCCTTGGGGGCATCTGACTTCGGGGCACTATCCCCACCCGCGAGATTTTTCTTCTTATCATTGGCACCCTTGAAATCCGTTTCGTACCACCCTCCCCCCTTGAGCCGAAAGCCCGCGGCAGAAATAAGCTTCGAAAGCTCAAGATCACCGCAGCTCGGACATTCTTTGAGTGGATCATCTGAAAGTCTCTGAAAGGCTTCCATTTCGTGACCACATGATTTACATCGGTACTCGTAGATTGGCACAGTTCCTCCTTGGGGCCGTCGATGATTTGAGATACGCTCAATTAGGCCCGATTTGAGGGTCATTCTAACTGCTCTTCGGGGCGACAACCGATGCAAGAGATCCAGATGGACAATAAAGGACCTTCGGCCCCTCCCATTCCCGCCGTTGGCGTGGGCGGCCTGATCTTCAATGATCAGGGCCATGTTCTGCTGATCGCCCGAAGGAATCCCCCCCGAGCTGGCGAATGGCATATTCCGGGAGGTCGACTCGAGCCCGGGGAAACCTTGGCCGCCTGTTGTAGTCGGGAAATCTGGGAGGAGACCGGCATTCGCGCGATCCCTGAAAGCATTGTTGCCGTTGCGGATCGGCAGATCGACGGATTCCACTATGTCATCATCGACTTTATGGCCGCCCTTTCAGAAAACGAGGATGGCGCTGCGCCCTGTCCAGGTTCCGATGCTCTGGATGCCGGCTGGTTTGATCCCGAACATCTCGATGAGCTCCCCCTGGTGGAGGGTCTTGAGGAGGTCATCGCTGCCGGAAAACGTCTGCGAAATGGCAAAAACAAGGGACTTTCATTGGACAGCCATCATTCATGGCTCTACGCTTGAAACTTGCGCGA
The DNA here is from genome assembly GCA_044350805.1 of Methylococcaceae bacterium. Taxonomy (GTDB): domain Bacteria; phylum Pseudomonadota; class Gammaproteobacteria; order Methylococcales; family Methylococcaceae; genus UBA6136. Next base: position 123,550 of record JBILGU010000007.1, on the reverse strand, counting down.
AAACTCGTGGACTAACTGTGGACATCTTTCGGTCCTGACGCGATATAAAGAGAAGCACATGCCAACCAGCACCTTCGAACTACTTGCCCTGAATTTCCTGAGTCCTCTTCCCAGTATCCATGGGGGCCACGATAGCGAATCGGGCTTGCTCGGGCTCGTCGACAAACTGCTCGAGGCCCTGATTTCGGCCATGGCAGGCGGTTGGTCACTCTTTTCAGGAATCGAACTGCTGGGGTTGAACGTCCATCCCTTGATCGTCCACTTCCCCATTGCTCTTCTCGCTTCCTTCATAGTCATTGACACCTTTGGCGCGGTATTCAAACTCCATGGTTGGCGGCGACTTGGGACTCAATTACTCGGACTGGGGGCCCTTTCGACCCTCCCAACAATCGCCGCCGGATTTTATGCCGCGTTCAATACGCCGCATGACGCGGTGACCCATGCGATCATGGAACACCATGAACACGCAGGTATCGTGGTCGGTGTGATCTCCAGCGTCCTTGCGCTGTGGCGAATCCTCTGGGGAATCCCGAAAGAGCTGATGGCCCGGACACTCTGTACGATCCTGACCTTGATTCTTGCTGTTGCGCTGTCTTTGGGAGCAGATCTCGGCGCCACGATGGTTTATGGGCACGGCGTTGCCGTAAAAACCAGCCCCGCTGCAGAGCTGCCGGTGAACCACGTTCACGGCGAAGAATCCCCTGCGAAACCAGGCCATTAATTCATCCCCATACCGGTGATCGCCAGAGCGAATGCCAACCCGCCAGTTTCATCCTGCGGTCCGACACTGGTTTGAATCGACCTTCGAAAGTCCGACTCCGGCCCAGGCTCAGGCCTGGGCGGAAATCTTCGAAGGTCACGACACCCTCATTTCGGCCCCAACAGGTTCGGGCAAGACCCTCGCCGCTTTTCTGACCGCCATCCATCACCTCATTGAAGAGGCGCTGTCAGGGTCTCTTCTAGACCAGACCCGAATCCTTTACGTCTCCCCACTCAAAGCACTCAGCAACGACATACAAAAAAACTTGGAAATGCCGCTCACGGGCATCATGGAGCAGCTCGCCATCGAGGGGCTCCTCATTCCCCCCATTCGCACAAAGGTCAGGACGGGAGACACTCCCGCCAGCGAAAGGGTTCAGATGGGAAAAACCCCGCCGCATATCCTCGTCACAACCCCTGAATCGCTTTATATCCTGCTCACGAGTGATAGCGGACGCCGGATGCTTGCGGGAGTGAAAACGGTCATCGTCGATGAAATTCACGCCATTCTTGAGAGCAAGCGAGGCGCTCATCTTGCCCTTTCTCTGGAGCGCCTTGAACGGATCACAGCCATAAGACCCCAGCGGATTGGGCTTTCTGCGACGCAGAACCCCATCCAAAGGGTGGCCCAATTCCTGACGGCTGGAAATGCATGCCGAATTGTGGATCAGGGGCATCGACGCAGTCTTGATCTCTCCATCGAAGTCCCAGGACTGCCTCTGGAGGCTGTGCTTTCGGGGGAGCAAGCCAGCGACCTTTATGACCGGATGGCCGAGCTGATTCGCGACCACCGCATTACCCTGATTTTCGTGAATACCCGAAGGCTCTCGGAACGCATCGCCCGGACACTTTCTGAACGCATCGGGAATGATGCAGTCACCTCACATCACGGCAGTCTCTCGAAAGAACAGCGCCTCGACGCTGAAAACCGACTGAAGACGGGAAAGATCAAAGCGCTGGTGGCGACCGCTTCACTTGAACTGGGGATTGATGTGGGCGATGTGGATCTGGTCTGTCAGTTCGGCAGCACCCATTCCATTGCGACTTTTTTGCAACGGGTCGGTCGATCCGGTCACTTTAGAGGGGGAAGACCCAAAGGGCGACTTTTTCCAACCAGTCGGGATGATCTGATTGAGTGCATCGCCCTTATCGATGCTGTCCGTCAGGGGGAACTCGATCTTCTCCGTATTCCTGAGAAACCGCTCGACGTTCTCGCCCAACAGATCGTCGCCATAGTGGCCTGTGAAGAGATGAGCGAGGACGAACTCTATACCCTTGTCTGCCGCGCCCACCCCTATCGCGACCTGTCTTTGGGTGAATTCCATCAGGTCATCGAGATGCTGGCTTCAGGCTATGCCACCTCGCGCGGCCAGCGGGCGGCCTATCTGCACCGCGATCAAATCCACCAGAAGCTGCGCCCAAGAAAAGCGGCCCGACTGACCGCTGTGACCTGTGGCGGCGCCATTCCGGACAATGCGGATTACCGGGTGATTCTGGAGCCCCAGGGGGAATTCATCGGCACGGTCGATGAGGATTTTGCCATCGAAAGCATGGCCGGCGATATCTTCCAGCTGGGCAATGCGAGTTGGCGTGTCCTTCGTCTCGATCAGGGCAACCTCCGTGTTGAGGATGCTCACAACCTTCCTCCCAGCATTCCCTTCTGGTTCGGTGAGGCACCGGGCAGAACGCATGAACTTTCGCTCGCGATTTCTCGGCTTCGAGACGAACTCACGCAAATCTTTGCCACGAGCGATGATTCATCCGTCACCCAAATCGCCATCGAGAGGCTCCGATCCCGCCTGGATCTTCCGGATAACGTCCTGACTCAGGCCGTCAATTATCTTTTCATTGCCTACCGGACCTTACGCTGCCTACCCACCTTTGAGACCCTGATTATCGAGCGTTTTTTTGATGAAGCGGGCGGCATGCAGCTGATCATCCATGCGCCTCTGGGAACCCGAGCCAACAGAGCCTGGGGCCTTGCCCTTCGAAAACGATTTTGCCGTTCCTTTAACTTTGAGCTTCAGGCAGCCGCAACAGAAGATGCGGTCCTTCTCTCCTTGGGAACAAGCCAGAGTTTTGACCTTGCGGGCGTCTCCCGCTATCTCTCAAGCTCATCGGTTCGCGACATTCTGATTCAAGCCCTTCTCGATGCACCGATGTTTGCCGCCCGTTGGCGCTGGAATGGGGTTTGTTCGCTTGCCATTCGGCGCTTTCAGGCTGGAAAAAAAACACCGCCGTATCTGGTCCGCATGCAATCGGAGGATCTGGTGACGGCCGTCTTCCCCGACCAGCTGGCTTGCCTTGAAAACATTGTCGGAGACCGCGAGATTCCAGATCACCCTCTAGTCAATCAGACCATTAGTGATTGCCTTCACGATGCCATGGATATCGAGCGATTGGAGAGGGTGTTACAGGATATCGAGGAGGGGAAGATTCAGGTCGAAGTCAGAGACCTGAGGGAGCCCTCACCTCTAGCGGCAGAGATCATCAATGCCCGGGCCTACAGTTTCCTCGACGGCGCGCCACTCGAAGAACGACGAACCCGGGCTGTGGTCTCACGACGCTGGCTCAATCCCGAAGAGGCAAGCGACCTCACCGTGCTGGATCCGGCCACAATTAAAGAGGTCATCCAGAGCGCAAGACCGGCCATGACCAACCCGGATGAAACTCATGATGCCTTAATGACGCTCGGTTATCTCATCGACACAGAGATTGAAGCCTCCACCCGCATCTATCTTCAGCAGCTCCAGCACGAGAACCGCGCGGTACGCTTTGAGAAAGGATCCCAGAGCCTCTGGTTCGCCGCCGAGCGGATCCCCTGGATCAAGAGTGTGTTCGGCAACTCAGGGATGGCATTCTTTTTGGAGCCAGAGGGCATTGAGACCTCTTTACCGAAGTTCCTGTTAACCCCTTCACCCACCCCCGAAGTCGCACTCAAGGATCTGCTCCGAGCCCGTTTGGGCAGTAGCGGCCCCGTGACGGCGCATGACCTTGCAAACCCCTTGGGTCTCTCATCAACCTTCGTTGAATCTGCGCTTTGCGCACTCGAAGCCGAGGGCAGCATCTTGAAGGGATCGTTTAGCGCAGACACCCACACCGAATGGTGTGACCGGAGACTTCTCGCGAGAATCCATCGCACCCGGGTCCAAGAGCAGCGGAAAAAGGTCGTTGCCGTGAGCGGCTCCCAGTTCATGCGCTTTCTATTTGGATGGCACCGCCTTCTTCCGGAAAACCAGCCGCAAGGTCCGAGTGGTCTTGCCGCCGTTCTGGAACAACTCGAGGGCTATGAAGCGCCTGCTCGATGCTGGGAAGCAAACCTGTTGCCTGCTCGACTCACGAATTACGACCCGGCGTGGATGGATCAGTTGTGCCTGTCGGGAAAAATTGTCTGGTCACGACTCAGAAGTCCTAACACAGGAACCAGCCTGCTTCGTGCGGCGCCGATTGCATTCTGCAGCCGCCGCCAACTGCGCGTCTGGCAAGCCCAGGGGACTTCCCCGGAACGAGACGGACTGAGCGCCGCTGCAAAAACCATCATCGATTGCCTGAACGAAAGTGGATCCCTCTTCTTCGATGAAATTGCCGAAACCACTCAACTTCTCCCCACGATGACAGAGAAGGGCCTTGGGGAGCTGGTCGCCCGGGGCTGGGTTTATTCCGATGGCTTTAGTGGACTTCGGGGACTGCTGGTTCCAGAGCAGCGTAGACAAAAATATCGTCAATACCGCTTTGGTCTTGACGAGGCTGGTCGCTGGAACCTCGTTCAGGGAGGCCTAAGGGGCCAATCAGGGTCACCGCCAGAATCTGACCTCGATGGCTTTGTCCGAACGCTTTTGCGCCGCTACGGGGTCCTTTTCAAGGCTCTCCTTGAAACCGAATCGCTCATGCCACCCTGGATGGTCCTTCTGCCTCACCTGAGGCGAATGGAGATTCGGGGAGATGTTCGGGGCGGGCGATTTGTTGCTGGCGCCTTCGGGGAGCAGTTCGCTCTCCCTGAGGCCCTGGAGGGCCTCAGACGAATCCAGGCCCTTCCCGATGACGACCATCGGGTGGTGCTGAGTGCCTCTGACCCACTCTGCCTTCAAGGCATCGTGACCCCGGGGGCAAAAATCCCCCGAATCCCTGGCAATCGGGTGCTTTATCAAGGGGGCCTGGTCGTCGGCCAACGAATCGGCAAGCATCTTGAGCTTGAGGAACCTGAAGGCCCTCTTGCCTGGAATTTCAAGAGCATCCTCATCCGAAATCTCGGCCCTTCAAGCCTCAAAAGTTACCTTGAGTGAGACTCCTTGCTGAAGGAAGAGGAGAAGGTCCCTCAGAGTCCCATCGCCGTCAGCCCCGGATGATCATCTGGTCGACGCCCAAGTTTCCATTTGAATCTTCTCTCCTCAGCCGCGATGGCAAGATCATTGATGCTGGCCATTCGCACCTGCATCAGGCCGTTCGGATCAAACTCCCAGTTCTCGTTTCCGTAGGATCTAAACCAGCGACCGGCATCATCATGCCACTCATAGGCAAAGCGAACGGCAATCCGATGAGACCCGAAAGCCCAAAGCTCCTTACACAAACGATAGTCGCGCTCGACCTGCCACTTGCGCACCAGAAAATCATGGATTTGCGCTCTGCCCTCAAGAAATTCGGAACGATTCCGCCAGCGGGTTTCTGAGGTATAAGCCAAAACCACAGGATCGGGATCTCGACTATTCCAAGCGTCTTCGGCCATCCGCACTTTCTGAATGGCCGTGACTTCGTCAAATGGAGGATGAGGGGGGCGAGATTCAATCATTGTATTGACTTGTGGTGTCCTCAAGCGCTTCAAAGTCATTAAAGTTGACCAATTGCGCCCGTGAATCACTTAGATCTACGATTTGGTGCGGGATGCTGTCGATCCACTGATCGACCCTTCGCCCGCCGGAATCCAGATAGTCTTGGAGCGAGGCCTCAAGATCCGTAGACGCCAACATCAAGAGGGGCTGCAGCCTTTCCCCATCATGTGCGATCAAGAGTGGCACATCCACGCCTTCCCGCACTTTCAGCAATTTCGAAAGAATCTCCTCTGTGACCTTGGGCATGTCACAGGGAACGGTCAGAATCCAGGCGCTTGACGATGCCCGCATGCCCGCAAGAATTCCCGAGAGTGGCCCCTTAAAATCGGGATCAGGGTCACACACCACCGGATATCCCAAGTCCCGATACGCCGCGATATTTCGATTGGCATTCACCAAGATGCGATCCGTTTGGGCTTTGAGGGCGTCCAGTGCATAAAGAATCAGCGCCCGCCCGTGATAGGGCACCAGACCCTTGTCCATGCCGCCCATACGCCGGCCTCGCCCTCCTGAAAGAACCAGCCCTGTCAGCTCAGCCCTCAGCACGACGCCCCCAGGTAATGGTACCCTCTAGGGACCATTCGGGGCCTTCTATCCGTCCGATGCCATACTCGATTCATGTTCCGATTTTTCTTCATCCTACTTTATCTGCTGATGGGCGCCTGTTCACCCAAAGAGGCGTCGATGGCCTATTACAGCAGGGAAACGGAAAAGAAATCCTATCAGGACGTCATGGCGGAACTCGAATTAGCCATTACGGAAAGGAACTTCAGGATTACCGGCCATAACAAGATCGGCAGTGTCATTCGTGAGCGGGAGGGCATCACATTTCCTGACTACGATACCCTCCAGTTTTGTAACCTCACCGAAGCCCGGGTCATGCTGGAAATGTCTCCTGAAACCGTCGCCTGGATGCCTTGTAACATCTCACTTCGCCTTGAGAACGGGAAGGTGGTTGTCACCACGCATCTTCTGCCCACCCATAATAAAGACCCAAGACTTAATCAGTTTGCAGAGTCGATGAACCAGACGCTGCGTGAAATCGTCGATTTCGCCGTCGCCGAATAGGACGCTGCTGCTGATTCCCTGCGACCCTCAGGTCGATTATCATTCAACAAGATTCATCTGATCGCAAAGAACCCATGAAAAAAGTGTCTCTCCGCCACCTCGCCCTCCTCTTCATCCTGCCGATCGCTTTGTCGAATTCAGCATGGGCTGCCAAGAACAAGAAGGCCGAAGTCGCCCCAAAAGAGCCACCACAGCTCATCAATGACTTTCCAACGCAAGCGCGCGTTGAATATGTCATGCAATGCATGGCCGAGCACGGAGGCAGTAATCTTGATAACATGTACCATTGCGTCTGCGCCATCGACCGGATCGCTGGCCTGATCAATTTTCAGGATTACTCCGAATCCCTGACCTTTACTTATATGTTCGACACCCCAGGCGACAAGGGTGGAGAATTCCGCGATCCGCCAAAATCCAAGGAACTACGTGACCGGCTGAAGGGCGCCAAGAAGGCGGCCGAATCCTGCTTCCCGGTAATTCCTGGAACTTCACAGCCGTCAAAATAAACCCATGGCTTAATCGCCCGGGATCGAGGGATCCCAGGGATTGCCGTCATCTGACTAAGCCACGTCGTCAGACCGATTGACCCCCAAGGTCTCGGCCTGATGGCAGTTTTTACCGCGAGAAACCCTCGAGGGGCCATGTGCACTCTTCTCGCCCAACTCCATTCAGAAACTCCTCTTAAGCGGGCACAGCTCACTTTGGGAGTACAGGACCTCCAATACATGAAATTTTCTTCCCTGGGCCTTGATCCCTGCCTGATCGATGCTCTGTCCAACAAAGGCTACGAGACTCCGACGCCCATTCAGGAAAAAGCCATTCCGAGCATTCTGGAAGGCCACGATCTTCTGGCCGCAGCTCAAACTGGCACGGGCAAGACCGCTGCCTTTACGCTGCCGATTCTTCAGCGGCTCTTGACTCGAAAGTCCCGACCGACCAGTGGCCCATCGGTTCTGGTCGTTGTCCCGACCCGGGAACTGGCCGCACAGGTTAGCGAAAGCATTCATACCTATGGCTCTCAGACCCCCATTACCCAGGCGGTTCTCTTCGGTGGGGTGGGGCTTCGGCCTCAAATCGATGCCCTGAGGCGCCGCCCCGACATTGTGGTTGCAACCCCCGGACGATTGCTCGATCTCCACTCCCAAGGAGAAATCCAGCTCAATAGCATTGAAATCGTTGTCTTGGATGAAGCTGACCGCATGCTGGACATGGGTTTTATCCGTGACATTCGAAAAATTCTGTCATTGACCCCGAGAACACGTCAGTCACTCCTGTTCTCGGCGACCTTCTCAAAAGACATCCGGGAACTTGCGGCCTCTCTTCTTAAGAACCCCCAGAGCATCGAAGTTGCACCCCGGAATGCGCCTGCAGAACGCGTCGAGCAACAAGCCTACATCGTGCAGAAGGATCACAAGAAGTCCCTTTTGATCCACTTGATCACGACTGGACTTTGGGGACAAACGCTGGTCTTTACCCGGACCAAACACGGCGCCAACCGTCTGGCTCAGCAACTGGAGCGCGATGGCTTTCAGGTCGGCGTCATCCATGGCAACAAGAGCCAGACCGCAAGGACTCGAGCCCTTCAGGACTTCAAAGAAAACCGGGTTCAGGTCCTTGTAGCGACAGACATCGCTGCACGGGGTCTCGACATTCCTGAACTCCCGCATGTGGTTAATTACGAGCTGCCGGATGTCCCGGCCGACTACGTCCATCGAATCGGTCGAACGGGTCGAGCCGGCGCCGGTGGCCTTGCCATTTCTCTGGTTTCATCCGACGAATCGGCCAGACTCCACGACATTGAGCGACTGCTCGGAAGAAAGCTCATCCGCGGCCATGCACCGGAAGGCTTGAAGGCTGCAGAACCTTTGCCCGAAGCCCCCAGAAAACCCCGCCCTGGCCCGAAAAATCCTCGCCGTCCTGGCGGCCAACCCGCAGCCGGGCATGCGCGGAGGCGCTCCGCCCCTCGGGGCTAAACGTCTTTCTGCTGAAGGCGCATGTCAGAGTCCCGTCCCACTCAAATTGCCGTCGTTGGCGGGGGACCCGCGGGCCTGATGGCGGCCGAAGCGGCCGCCGCTCAGGGCATGACAGTCGACCTCTTTGACGCCATGCCATCGGTGGGCCGCAAATTCCTCCTGGCCGGAAAGGGCGGATTGAATCTCACCCATGCCGAGCCCTTGGATGCCTTCATTTGTCGCTATGGCGATAAAGCTCCGCAGCTGACTTCTTTGCTGAAGGACTTTGGTCCTGAACAGCTTCGGCAGTGGGCGCTTGATCTGGGAATAGAGACCTTCATTGGCTCGTCACAACGCGTTTTCCCCACCGCCATGAAGGCGGCACCGCTTCTTCGCGCATGGATTCGGCGTCTGAAGGAGCAAGGCGTCCACTTTCACCCAAGACACCGATGGCAAGGATGGAACGATAGGGGTGACCTGGTCATGGCAAGTCCCGGGGCAACCCATGGATTCAAGGCGCAGGCCACTGTATTGGCATTAGGGGGAGGCAGCTGGCCCCATCTGGGATCAGATGGCCAATGGGTTGGGCTTCTGGAGAATCACGGCATTCCGGTGATCCCACTGGAGGCCTCCAATTCAGGCTTCACCTGCATCTGGTCAGAAGCCTTTTCGCATCGCTTTGCGGGAACACCCGTCAAGACGGTCGAGGTCGGAATCAAGGACCATGAAGCCCCAAAAGCTCTGCGCGGCGAGCTCATGATCACCGAAAGGGGTCTTGAGGGGGGGCTGATCTATTCACTCTCTGCCCCACTTCGCGCTCGCATCAAAGCCCAAGGCTTTGTCGATCTTCGGATCGATCTCACCCCCGACCGATCCATGGAGCGACTGGAGAACGACCTCAGCGCAAAGCGAGGAAAATCCTCTCTGAGCACGCATCTTAGAAAAAACGCGGGACTATCAGACGTCAAGATCGCTCTCCTTCGCGAAACCGATCCAACCCTGAAGTTAGAGCAGCTCGCCGCAAGGATTAAGGCTCTGCCCCTTCGACTGGGCCCCGCATTCCCCATCACCGAAGCCATCAGTAGCGCAGGCGGCGTTGCCCTTGAGGCGCTCGATGAGAACCTGATGGTGACCTCTCATCCCGGACTTTTCCTCGCCGGCGAAATGTTGGACTGGGACGCACCCACTGGAGGCTATCTGCTGACCGCGTCGCTTGCGACTGGCAGAAAGTCCGGTCTTGCCGCTGCGCAATGGGTCAAAGGAAAACCTTCCTAAAAAGCCTTCCGGCAAGCTCAGGTATACTCAAAAATCCAGAATAGAGGCGCATACCGACCGTGAAGCTCATTTCCCTCACGCTCCTGATCGCGTTGACGACGTCTTGGGGTGCTGTGCTTGCCAATCCCTCAGATGAGCCAGACGACAGCGCAACCTCTCAAGTGCAAAAAGCAGCGAGCACCCCTCCTAAAGTCGGGCAGGGGGTTGTCTTGACGCCCCAGCAGCTAGCCCTTTCTGGCTTGATTTCGATCACCCCCAAAGCCGTGATTCAGAATCAGGAGTACACCTCGTTTGGGCGTGTCATCAATATTCAGAACCTCCTTGATCTTCGAGCCCGCCACCGCGAGGCCAAGGCGAATCTGGATGTGCTGAATGCAAATCTCGCTCTTTCGGTCAAAAACCGATCTCGTATCAAGGCGCTTTATGACGCCAAGGTCGTTCCCTCCAGAGAACTGCTTCAGGTCGAAACCCAGTGGCAGGCAGATCAGGCGCGGCAAGAAGCTGCCAGCCTTCAGGAACAGTCCATCCGCTACGAAGCCCGCTATCGCTGGGGGCAAGCTTTGGCCAGTCTTGCCCTTCAAGAGAACCTGAAGCCCCTGGAGTCCTATCTTCAGCATCGACTTTCACTGATTGAGGTGATTCTGCCCAAGGGCAAAAGCCTTAATCCGAACCAAAGCCAAATCAGGGTAGGCAGACACTTTGATCGATCGGTCAGCGTGGCCACCCAAATCATTTCGCCGGCGCCCCAGACCGATGAACTGGTTCAGGGCGAGGGTTGGTTTCTCTCTGCGGCTGGCGATACCCTCAGAGCCGGCATGCGCATTCATGCTTGGGTATCCGATGCTGCCCTGATAGAGGGAGTTGAGGTGCCCGCGAGCGCTTTGGTCTGGCACGGGGGACGGTCCTGGATCTACCTGGAGAAGACCCCGGGGCACTTTGAACGCATGCCGGTCGAGCAGGTTTCCAACGCCGGCAATCACACCACCATCGTCTCCGGGGTGGCGTCGGGTATTCCTGTCGTGAGCGTCGGTGCGCAGACGCTGCTGGCTGAGGAATTCAGAAATCGAATTCCCGCCGAAGATGATGACAAGGAATAGCGCCTTGCCGGCAGAGGCTCCAATGGATTCAATCACCCCAGCCTAAGTTTCGGGATGCTCAGAGCCGTCATTCGCTTTTCCGTTCATCATGCCAGCGTCATTGTCGCTCTTGCGGTGATGTTGATGGGCTACGCCAGCTTCCAAATGATGCACGCGGGACTCGATATTTTTCCGGAATTTTCGGCGCCCAGGGTCATCATTCAGACCGAGGCCTTCGGCCTGACCTCAGAACAGACGGAGACCCTGGTCACTCAAAAGATCGAAAAGTCCCTCTCAGGCCTGATTGGTCTTGGATCCCTCCGATCTGAGTCCATCCAGGGACTTTCCATCGTGACGGCCGTCTTTCGGGATGGCACGGACATTTATAGGAATCGCCAGATGGTCAGCGAGCGATTGACCACCATCAACAGTGAACTCCCGCAAGGCTCCAGCGCCCCGGTCATGGTGCCCCTTTCCTCTTCCTCTGCCACCATCATGACCCTGGGGCTTCGTTCCTCGGAGCGATCGCTCATGGAGCTTCGGGACCTCGTGGACTGGAGCCTGACGCCTCGCCTACTGGCGGTGCCTGGTGTCGCCGATGTCAATGTCTTCGGGGGCGAAGTCCGGCAACTGCAGATCCAGCCCAAAATCGAGCGTCTCAGGCAATATGGCCTGTCCATTCAGGATCTGCTTGAGGCCGCAGGACAGGCGACGGGTATGCCAGGTGCAGGCTTCCTTGAAAATGCAAATCAGCGGATCGCCTTAAATGTCACGGGACTCCCCAACACCCCTGAGACGCTCAAGGAAATCGTCGTCAAACGCCAGGAAGGGCGGCACATTTTTCTGGGTGAAGTGGCGGAAGTCACCTCGGCACCCAGACCCCCTATCGGAGCTGCCGAAATCGCCGGGGAGCCTGCGATTGTCCTGATGATCATCGGCCAGTATGGCGCAAATACCCTAAGTGTCTCCCATGCGGTGGAAATGGTTTTGGACGACTTCAAAGTCCTCTTCCTCCGGCAGGGCATTGAATTTTTCCCTCACCTTTTCAGGCCTGCGGACTACATTGAACGGTCTCTTGGCAACCTTTCGGGCCATCTCCTCCTCGGCGCAGGCCTTGTGGTTCTGGTTCTTTATGCGTTTCTTTACGATCTTCGCATTGCGATGATTCCAACACTCGCGATTCCCCTATCTCTCCTGGGGGCTGTCGTCGTCCTGATCAGCCTTGGCGTGAAACTGAACATCATGGTTCTGGGGGGGCTGGCCATTGCGCTTGGGGAGGTCGTGGACGATGCCATTATTGATACCGAAAACATTTTCAGGCGTCTTCGGGAAAATCGTATTCGGGACACCCCACGCTCAACCCTTCGAGTGGTCTTTGAAGCGTCCATGGAGGTTCGAAGCTCGGTCGCCTATGCGAGCTTTATTGTGGCCATCGTTTTCATTCCGCTACTGACGCTCGGCGGGGTTGCAGGCCGTCTTTTTGCTCCCCTGGGTTACGCCTACATTGTTGCGATTCTGGCATCGCTGCTCGTCGCACTGACCGTCACGCCGGCCCTCTGCTATCTTCCGATCGCCCGTCGCCATCAAGGCGCAATCGAGGATGTCGATACCCGAGACACGCCACCCTTGATCCAAGCCCTGCAGGCTCCTTACCGGAAAGTCCTGACCTGGGCAGGGAATCAACCCCTGAGCTCCCTCTGGCTTCCCCTGATGGCATCCTTGAGCCTTCTCGCTCTGATACCGCTTTTGGGCGGTGATTTCCTTCCGAAGCTGCGCGAGGGTCACTACATCATTCACACCACCAGCCTTCCCGGGACCGCTTTGGGTGAAACGCTGCGTGAAGGCAGCCGGTTGGTCAGAGAATTCCTCAAGATCGATGGCGTTGACTCAGCCTCTCAATGGGCAGGAAGAGCCGAGCGAGGGGCGGATACCTACGGCAGCCATTACAGTGAATATGAAGTCCGACTCAAAGAGCTTTCAGGCCATGGTCAGGCGGCAGTGCTTGAGAAAATTCGAGGCGTTCTCGATGACTTTCCCGGGATTCTTTCCGAGGCGAATACCTTCCTGACCGAACGCGTCGAGGAGACCATTTCGGGCTATACCTCGCCGGTTGTCATTAATCTCTATGGGCATGATCTTCTGGCGCTGGATGATGTTGCCTTAGAGTTGGCCGCTCTCATTCGCACTGTCGAGGGAGCAACCGATGTGCAACTGAGATCACCGCCCGGAACGCCGCTCCTGGATGTCCGCCTGGATCTTCCAAGTCTTGCCAGCGCCGGGATCCGCCCACTGGAAGTGGCCCAGATCATTCAGAGCGCACTGAAAGGGCAAACAGTCGGAACCTATTATCTTGAAAACCGGGCCTATGATGTCTCGGTCATTCTGCCGCCAGAACAACGCGAAGAGCTGACCGGGTTGCAGGAGCTCCCCATTCGAACACCCGAAGGGCAATACCTTGAGCTCGGGCAATTAGCAGAATTCACCCAAAGCAGTGGCCGCTATAACATTCTCCACCGACAGGGCCAGCGGGTTCAGACGGTCACAGCCAATGTAGAGGGGCGGGATCTCGACTCCTTCATGCAGGAACTGCGTGAGAGGACCCTGAAGACCATTCAGTTTCCGGAAGGCGTGACACCTGAATTTACCGGAGCCGCAATCGCCCAATCCGAGGCACGGGATCGCCTGGTTCTTCATGCCCTTTTGGCAGGCGTCGGGGTGCTCATTCTGATGGGTATTGCGATTGGTAACGCTCGAAACCTTCTCCTGACTTTGGTCAATTTGCCGTTTTCACTTGCCGGAGGCGTCGGAGCGGCTTTTCTTTCAGGAAGCAGCCTCTCGGTAGGCTCCATGGTCGGGTTTGTGACCTTGTTCGGGATCACGATCCGAAACACGATCATGCTGGTCTCGCACTATCGACACCTGACCGAACAGGAAGGATGGGGATGGAACATGGATACGGCATTCCATGGTGCCCTTCAGCGTCTGCCATCCATCTTGATGACCGCCCTGGTGACAGGTCTGGCGCTCTTGCCCATTGCCGTGGACAGTGACAATCCGGGCCGTGAGATCATGGGCCCCATGGCTGCCGTCATCATTGGGGGCCTTCTGACTTCGACATTGCTATCGTTGGTCTCGCTCCCCGTCTTGTTTGCGCGCTTTGGCGACTTTAGAAAAATCAAGACTTGAGCGGCGGTGCGCCAGGGTCGCTGCTGACCTGATCTTGGGTCTTGTGTTTGGGGCCCTTGGACACATCACAATAGAGCCTTCGATGACAGGCCGGTTCGGACTCGAACTGAAAGGTCGCATGGGTGATTCTAAAAAGCTCAAGGACCTTCAGGGATAATTCGTGACGAATGGCATCGGTCTGACTCACTGGCAGATCCTCGACCTCGACATGGACCGAGAGAAACCGGAGGCTCCTCGAAAGACTCCACACATGGAGATCATGAATGCCAATGACCTTGGGGTGGCTAGCGAGCACCCGACCGACATCTTCGACCCCCACATCCCGGGGGGAACCCTCCATCAGGATGTCCACCGTTTCCCGGACAATCAGCCAGGCGTTCCAGACAATCAGTGCAGCAATCAGGAGACTGACGAGGGGATCGAGCCAGAGTTTGCCGGTCACCCCAATCCCAATTCCAGCGAGGATGGCACCCAAATTGGACATGACATCACCCAGAAGGTGGAGGAAGGCACTCCTCAGGTTAAGGTCATCATGGGATCCATGCCCCACCAGCCAGGCACTGATGCCATTCACGAGCAGCGCAAGACTCCCGACGCTGATCAGGGTCTCCCAGGCCACAGGCATGGGCGTTTGAAAACGAAACCAGGCCTCGGACCCTATGCCGATGGCCAGCACGAGGAGAGTTGCTGCATTGAATAGCGCCGCCAGAATGCCACCCCGGTGGTAACCATAGGTTCTGCCCGCGTGGGCCGGCTTTTCGGCAAGATGGAGAGCATAGCCACTGATGCCCAGCGCAATGACATCGGTCAGATTGTGCGCAGCGTCCGAAAGAAGCGCGAGACTCTGGCTTTGCATTCCTGCCAGCGCTTCAAACACCACAAAACCCAAGGTCAGAAGCAAAGCCGTCATTAGACGGATCTTGGAACCATGCTCTATTGCTGGCTCATGATCGTGATCATGGAGAGGGTCAGGAGAGTAATTATTCATAGTCCACGCCTAGAAGCCTGTCTAGCCATCCGTTATTGTAGCTCTCCAGTTAACCCCAAAACCCCTAAATGGTCATCTGTTTTGTAAGTTATTTTTCGGCGCTCTCCTCTTCGTTAAGCTCGAAACGAACCTTGTTGTGCATCCAAGAATCCGAGAGATTCAGCACGGTCGTGAGGAAAGAAGTTGAATCCGTGCTCGGGATCAACCCACTGCTGGCCCGAAGTAGCATCAGGTTATTCTGATTCCCACTTAAAACCGAAGGGCAGCTTTCAGTGGTGCTCATGTCCTCCCATAAGAGCTTCTATTTTTTTCACTTGGGGATCTGTCTCCATATCACCAAGATCACTAAAATCAAGATGTCTATATTGCCTTAGCTCTATGTCTGTTGTGGGGCCATACGCCAATTTGGCAACTTGCATTGGCTCACATGACTTCAAAATCAAATGCTCTGAATAACCGCCCTCTTCAGAAACACTAATTTCCGCTGGAACCAATAAATCTGGAAGCCACACAACGGTGCCAAGCGGACTGCTATATGAAATTCTCCTGACACCTTTTATAGTTTCGGATTTATTCAAGCTAAAATCCTTCGGCAATTTTTCTGGATTTATAACAGACCATACCTTGTTCCAATCAATATCTTTGCCTGTTGCAGCCAGATCACCACTTGAATACTCCAAGGCCACTTTCTCCTTGTAAAATAAGTGGGTCATGGTAATTTTTCCTTTGGAATCCTTCTCCCAAATCTGACCCTGCTGAGTTCGCTCATCTCTTGATTCAACACGATTTTCTTTACGAAACAGATACCAGAATGAATTTTCGTTTAATTTGTTTTGATTGTTTATTTTCTCAAATTTACAACTTATCGGCATGGAGGAACTAATCGCCATGAGAGATCTTCCATCAAACCCATCCAGGCCTGCCTGACTGCAACCCATTAAGAAAGATATAAAAATAGGTAATAATATTTTTTTAGTGGTCATTTATTGCATTTTTTCTAATAAAAAACGGGGGCATGATTGCCCCCGCTAGCACATTTAAATAGCCTTACTTAAAACGGAACGCACTCTTCATCACATGAAAGATCGTGTTCTGCTCTTGAGTGCCATGAAACAAATGTGCAGAAGGACCAACAGCATAAATACTGACATCCTCACCCGCATGAGTTTCAGACCCTAATGGCACCAGAGCCTCCTGATGAAAGTCGATATTTGTTGTATCAACAGTTGCTAAATTAGCGGTACGCCCAGCATTGGGTGCATATGGGGCTCCATCCGCCGGGGCGTTTACCGCAAAACCCGGTCCATTAGCATAGGCCAGTGTGGTATACGGTTTCTTGTCGCTTCCAAGCTGAGCTACGCCATCGGCATACACCTTACCCAAAATATTGTTACCTCTCTCAGGATAGCCACCAATAGTGAATACGTGACTGTGATCCGCACTAATAATAATAAGGGTATTTTCTAACTGTTTTGTTTCCCTTAACGTATCAACAGCCCTCTGAACGGCGTCAGAAAGAGCTATGGTATCGGTCAGGGCACGATAGGCATTACCAGCATGGTGAGCATGGTCAATCCGACCGGCCTCAACCTGAAGGTAAAAACCCTTCTTATTGTTGCTCAGCGTACGAATTGCTTTATCAGTCATTTCAGAAAGACTGGGTTCATTATTTGCTGAAAGACGGTCAGCCTCGTACTGCATGTGGCTTGGTTCGAATAGCCCAAGGACATGTTTGGCAGTGCCCGGATCGATCGCATCAAAGCCCTTACGATCAAAAACATATGCGCCAGTCGGGTAAGTATTTTTCCAAGCAACGGTTAAATCACGACCATCCTTGCGCTTACCAGTTTTTGTTGAATACTCAGGATCTTGAGTTTTGTTCGTAAGAAACCGATCACGCCCCCCTCCCATCACAAAGTCAATTCCATCACCATGTCCAAACTCGACAAGTTGGCGGGCAATATCCTTGATTGCACAACCAACCGCTGGTTGGTCAGCATCGGATTCCCAATCACGATTCGAGCTATGTGCATAGTTTGCTGCAGGAGTTGCATGGGTTATTCGTGCGGTACTGATAATTCCAGTTGACTTTCCCTTATCTTCCGCAATCTCAAGAATCGTCTCTAAGGCAAATGGCTTAGCATCTTTGTTGCAGTCGGCCGCAGAAACTCCCTTGGGAAATGCCTGGCTCACAGACAATTCCCCTTCATTATTCTTAACACCGGTTACCATGGCCGTCATGGTTGGTGCAGAATCTGAAGTTTGTTGATTCACGCTGTATGTTCTAGAGTGTGAGAGGTATGGAAATTCTTCAAAGCTCAGAAGATTTTCTTCACCGCTAGTTCCTAGTGCCGGTTTAGATTTATCGATGATGCCGGGCTGTTGACCCTCAAGAATACGAGCGGCTGTCACCGTGGAAACCCCCATGCCATCACCAATGAAGAGAATGACATTTTTAGCTACACGGTTGTTCGGCTTGATTTTTTTTGCGTCGACAACTTCTTTCGATCCTTTTGCAAACCAGAAGTTAGGATCAGAGGCAGGCGCTGGAAATTTATCAGGTGTTGCCGCCATCAAAGGCAGACACAGAGCAAACGATAGTGCTCCAGAGACGCCAATAGTAATTGGCTTAATTTTGAGTGTCATTGTAAGCTCCGTTCAAGTCAATCCTGTTTAGAATTTTGCCATCGGTAGTCAAACACTTAGATATAAGGTCTCACGAAGGCGAAACAACTCAATCCAAGATTCCGCCCAATCTATAGCGCTAATATTTCAGTTATATTTCCACCTTGTTTCAGGCGCTCTGAAAACCTCGATGAACACCCGTTAACGTCGGAGGAGCAGCCTGCTAAGACCTCGAACCTTTATTGACCGCGTGAGCAGCCCCCGCGAAGTCTTTTTTTGGCGCTCATCCGTTTTGAGTGGAAATCAGAATAACTTGATGGATCTTTTGGCCCAGCATTGAGATGATTCCGAGCATGGATTCAACCTCGCTTTTCACAGCAGCCCTGGATCTTCAGGATCCCTGGAAGGTAGCCGAAATTCGGTTCGAGCCTGACCAAGGAGAGATCCACTTTGATCTCGCTTGTGACTCCAAGCGACTGGATTGCCCGGCCTGCGCTGCGGGTGATCAATCGATTCATGATCGAACGCAGCGGACTTGGCAGCACCTTCACTTTTTCCAGTTCAAAGCCTTTCTGCACGCGCCTTTGCCGAGGGTGAAATGCAATCAGTGCGGCAAGGTCACCCAGACTGACGTCCCTTGGGCTCGTCCTGGAAGCGGCTTCACCTTGTTAATGGATGCCTTGGTTCTGACGCGGGCTAAGAAGTTCCCTGTTTCCGCCATCGCCCAAATGTTTGGGGTCTCCGAGAATCGGATCTGGCGGGCTATCAATGTCCACGTAGAGTCTGCCCGTCAGCCGACCTCTTACTGTGAAGTCACCGCCTTGGGTGTCGATGAGAAATACGTCGGTCGCCGATTGGGTTATCTCTCTATTTTTCATGACCCTCTCGCCCAGCGCGTGATAGGCACTGCCGAAGGTCGAAAGGCTGACACCTTTGAGACTTTCAAGCCTGATTTCGAGAGTCACGGGGGCCGTCCTGAAGCGATCGAATTCATCACGATGGACATGTCCAAAGCCTTCCAGGCCGGCGCACGGAAGCAGTTTCCGAAGGCTGAGATCTGCTTTGATGCTTTCCATATTTCTCAGTTGATCCATGATGCCGTCGACGAAGTGAGAAGAACTGAGGTCAAGCAGGAGGCCTCTCTGAAGGGCTCACGTTGGGGTCTTCTGAAGTCCCCCAAGGATTGGTCGAGGGACCAAATTACAGACATGCACTGGCTCCAACGTTCAGGCCTCAAGACGGCCCGAGCATGGCGGATGAATCAACGTTACAAAGAGATCCATCTGATGTGTCGCGCCGGGGCAGACCCGGAGCCGCTCTATCGATCCTGGATCTCCTGGGCAAAGCGCAGTCGGATGGAGCCTTTCAAGCGCCTGAGTAGGACCTTGAAGTCAGATCTGCCGGGAATCCTTGCGGCCTATCTTCTGGGCGCAAGCAATGCCGTAGCCGAGAGTATCAACAGTCAGATTCAGGCGGCCATCGTCAGAGCCAGAGGATTCAAATCTCTACGCAGCCTGACAAACATCATCTTCCTGACGACAGGAAAGCTTTCGAACCTTCCGGCTAACCCCTTCCAAAAACAGGTGCCAGCGTGACCCGGGTTTCCATACAAAACGGAAGAGAACCCTTTTTTTGAACAAAGAGTTATCCTGCTCTTTGACGAAGCCCATCAAGGCGCGGTTTTTGCCTTTAATTCGGGGAAGGCTCTACGAGCTGACCAAAACCTCGTCTACCCAAAAATTCGAATACCCCCAAGACACAATGAACTTACCGACACTCCTCCCCTTCAATTCATACAGAAAGCCCATTGGAACGTACTTCTACTGTTTCGCCATTCTCTTTTCAGTAATTAACGACACGTCATTTGCAGGCTCCACTCTTGTATACCAATTCAAAGAGTCCGGAAAATCATTCGAACAACAGCTTCAGATTCAGGACAGTTGGGCATGGATTAGTGGCTTGGGTGGCAATCCTCAAATCGACTTACTGTTTGACGCCCGAAGTGGCGAATGGGCTGTAATCGATCGAGAGCATCAATCTTTTACCCACTTTAGTGAAAAATCAATTCACCAACTTTCATCACAGCTGGAATTGATCACCCCACTCGTCTCGCGACTGGGAAAACAAACGGGAAATCTCTCGACCGAACAGCAAGACCAGTGGAGCCAATTTCTGAAGAAAGCCCCAATTGAAGAGATCAACCAGTTGCAGAAAATGGCAAGAAAAGCAAAGTTGGTTGCTAAAAGGAGTTCTCAACGCGAAGGGGGCATTGAGTGCCGTTTATTTGAAGTAGATAGCTCCTCGAATCATCATTCCTTTTGTCTTGCCGAGCCATCCGCTTTCGCTATACCCGAGAGAGACTCAATGACCCTCGCAAAGATGTCGGAAAGCATAAGAGCTATTATTCAGAGCGCCGGTCTAATATCAACCCACTTCGGTTTTCATCTCTCAGCAAAAGACCTCACGAAGATTGCCGGATTTCCGGTCTCATTTCGCGAAGGAGAATCAAAGTCCGGACTAGAACTACAGTTCCTGGGCGCAAAAAACGCAGCGAAGCCCTTGCACGCGCCAGACATTCCTTCCAGCTTCCACAAAGAAAAGATCAAGCTCTGGTAAATCCCCTATGGCTCTTGATGCCCGTCCCGCCGGACTTGAACGTGCTCTGGGGGTTCTGCCGTCTGCGGCCTTGCTCACCGGAACCGTCATTGGAACCGGAATCTTTCTGGTCCCCTCGACCATGGCGCGTGAGACCGGTTCGGTCGTTTCGGTTTTTCTGGTCTGGTTTTTTGGTGCGGGGCTTTCGGTCTGTGGGGCACTGACCTATGCAGAACTGGGTGCCGCCCTGCCTGAGGCCGGGGGAGAATATGCCTTTCTGAGAAAGGCCTATGGCCCCTTGTTTGGGTTTCTTTTTGGCTGGCAACAAATCGTGATCGGAAAGACCGGATCCATTGCCGCCATTGGCCTCGCCTCAAGCCTGTTTCTGAGCTACCTCTTTCCTGAACTCCAAAAGGACATCGTGACGATGGGACATCTGGGGATCTCCGGAATCCAGGTGATGGCCATTGGCTGGATTTTCCTTTTAACCCTGCCGAACCTTCTTGGCGTGGCCAAGGGAGGCGCGATCCAGTTGATTCTGACCTTTCTGAAAATTCTGGCCATTCTGTCGTTGGTCATTCTCGCGCTAGGTTATAGCGAAGGCAGCTGGCTTCGCCTCTTGACCGAAAAAGGGCTCCCCGACCCTGACTTTGGAAGCCAATGGGCCGGCTGGGGCGCAGCCCTTGCGGCCGCCCTCTGGGCCTATGATGGCTGGAATAATCTCACCCTGGTCAGCAGTGAAATCAAGAATCCGACCCAGACCATTCCTAAAGTCCTGGTGTTTGGCATTCTGGGGGTTGCACTGATCTACATTCTGACCAATCTTGCCTATTTCTATGTCCTTCCCATCGAGGATATTCAGCATTCACAGCATGTCGCACAAGACGTTGCGACACGCATCCTCGGAGAGAGCGGTGGTAAGGCTTTAACCGTAGCCGCCATCCTATCGACCCTCGCAGCACTCAATGGGGCAATCCTCTCCGGCGCGCGGGTTTTTTATGCCATGGCGCGTGATGGGCTCCTGTTCACAGGTCTTTCCCATGTCGATCCCATCCATCACACCCCCTCTCGCGCACTTGCCGTGCAATCCCTGCTGGCGGCCATATTGATCCTGTTGCTAGGGCACGATCGCGCGGCATTCGAGCGCGTTCTTGACTATGCGCTCTTTGGAACCTGGGCTTTCTATGGTCTCACCGCGATGGCGGTGTTGGTCTTGAGGCGCACCCATCCGGACCTTCCAAGGCCCTACAAAACTTTAGGATACCCCTGGATTCCCCTCGCATTCAGCATGGTCGCCTTGTTATTTTGTCTGAACATTGGTTACCGTCGCCCATCGGAGACCTTGATGGGCCTTATTCTTATCGCCCTGGGCCTGCCGCTTTATCGGTTCTTTCAGCGCCGAGCGGGTGAAAATCTGGCGCTTTCAGAGTAAGGTGTCGCCCGAGCGTGGATCGCTTCGAAACGGGGCGATCGGTTTTGATCCATAACAACAAGAGGGGTCTTTATGTTCGGAGGTCTGGCTGCGATTTTGATCGCCTTCGGTTTCTATAAGGCCGCGGAGACTCGCGGTCTACCGGCTTTACAGTGGGCATTTGGTGGCGCGATCGCCTTTTACATTCCCAATTTCATCTGGAGCCTGTCGATTGCGAAACCGATGATGAATCAGCTTCACTCGGCATCCAATCCCAGTCCGCTGGGATCCCTTTGGGGCTTCTCTTCCGTTCTGGTGGGGATTGCGGTGGCGGGATTGCTTTACTTTCTCACGCTCCGCCGCATGAAGGCGGGTGACGACGCCTGAGCACGCAAAAAAAAGCCCGGCAACGTGCCGGGCTTTTTGGGTTCCGCTAGGCCGACTCGATCAGAGCTTGCCTGCATTCTCTGCAAGATATGAGGCAACGCCAGCGGCGTCGGCTTTCATGCCCTTGCTGCCCTTGTTCCAGCCCGCGGGGCAAACTTCGCCGTTGGCTTCGAAGAACTGCAGTGCATCAACCATTCGGATCAATTCGTCCATGTTGCGACCCAGGGGCAGATCGTTGACGACCTGATGACGAACCTGACCTGACTTGTCGATCAGGAAAGTGCCACGGTAAGCCACTGCCGCACCTTCAACTTCGACGTCATAGGCCTTGCAAATAGCATGGCTGACGTCGGCAATCATGGTGTAACGAACCGGACCGATGCCACCCTTCTCAACCGGCGTATTTCGCCATGCCGCGTGGGTGAACTGGGAGTCAACGGAAACTGCAAGAACTTCAACGCCACGGCTCGTCAACTCATCAAGGCGGTGGTCGAGAGCCACCAGTTCGGTGGGACAAACGAAGGTGAAGTCGAGGGGATAGAACACAACGGCAACATACTTGCCCTTGGTCTTCTCAGAAAAGCTGTAATCGTCAACGATGCTGCCGCAACCGAGAACCGCTGCAGCCTTGAAATCAGGGGCTTTCTTGCCAACCAGTACGCTCATTGAATGTCTCCTCGTAATTTAATTTCCGAAGCGGAAGTGGCTCAGGAGCCTAAATTCAAGACTCCTGTAGTGACCTAAAAATTCTACACCAATTTACTAGGGAATTCTGTTCCCATTCGCTGCCTTCAGGCCGGAACCTTGCGCCGCTGAACGACCTTTTCCGCCAGACGCTCCAAGATGAGCTCACTATCCTCCCAACCCAGGCAGGCATCCGTAATGCTTTGGCCATAGGTTGGCTGCTGGCCCGGAACCAGTTTCTGACTTCCGGCGACCAAATGGCTCTCAACCATAACACCAAAAATCCTGCGGTCACCTTCGGCGATTTGCTGACCCACCTCATCCCCAACCTGAAGCTGTCGATGGTACTGCTTGAGGCTGTTGGCATGGCTGAAATCAATCATGATGTGATTCGGAAGACCTGCCTTCTCCAGGGCATCCGCAACGTGCTGAACACTGATGGGATCGTAATTCGGACGGTCATTGCCGCCCCTGAGAATGACATGACAGTCCTTGTTTCCCGTCGTTGAAAAAATCGCGGAATGTCCGGCCTTGGTCAGGGACAGGAAATGGTGCGACCGGCCCGCCGCATGAATGGCATCAATGGCCACCTGAACGCCGCCATCGGTCGCGTTCTTGAAGCCTACCGGGCAAGAGAGTCCCGATGCCAATTCCCGATGCACCTGACTTTCCGTCGTTCTTGCGCCGATGGCACCCCAGGCGATCAGATCAGAGACATACTGGGGTGAAATCACGTCCAGATATTCGGTTGCGGCGGGCATTCCCAGCTCATTGAGATCTCTCAACAAGCGTCGAGCGGTTCGAAGCCCCTTGTTGATGTTGAAGCTCTCGTCGAGATCCGGATCATTGATCAGGCCCTTCCAGCCCACCGTCGTGCGGGGCTTCTCGAAATACACCCGCATGACGATCAGAAGATCTTGGACATGACGGCGCTTGAGCTCGAGCAATTTCTTGCCGTATTCGACAGCCGCCTTGGGATCATGAATGGAGCAAGGCCCAATGATGACCAAAAGTCGGTCATCTTCCCCGGAAAGGATTTTCTGAATCTCACGGCGCGCCGATAGCACGGTCTCAGCAGCCGCCGAGGTGATGGGAAACTCCTCAAGCGCCTGAACCGGGGCAATGACTTCTTTGATCCCGGTAATCCGAAGATCATCTGTTTTGTATGGATTGTGTGCGACCGGAACCGCGTTCTCGGACTGAGTCATGTTCAAATTCCAGAGGATAATGGCCCGCGAAAAGGGGGCCCATGGAGATCATTTTGAGCGATATCTTAGCGCGGCACCCCCCCCTGAGGCTACCATCCGGACCTGCTAGAAATTAAATCGCCGATTAGTAACGGCCCATTGAAGGTTTAGAACAACCGGTTTGCCCCCCTGAAGATGGACGCGTCTTAGAACCGTTCCTTCCTTTGAAAAATAGGTGCGGCCGTGAAAGAAATTCACTTCGTCGTAGATGTCCTGTTGCCAGATCAACTGCGCTTCAACAAAGTAATCCCCGTCGGCAACCTGATCCATTCGAAACTGGCCTTCCCGGTCACAGGGAACCTCTCGCGTTGTCGCCATAAACAGGGGGTTGGCCCGTACCTCTTTGGATGGCTTAGGTGACTTTGGGAGGTAAGCGAGATCGGGAGGTGTCGTCGATTCCGCCGGCTGCTGGTAGTAGGTGAGTTCCGCCCACTCCTCCGCATAGGGCGTCAGAGGAATCAATCGGACTATGCCGCCAGTGCAACTCAATGCACCACCACTGGTGAGCCTGAGGAGCACTTTCCCAGACACCTCGTTGGTGCCCGGCTCCAAAAGCTTTCGCGCCTTGGCCGCGTTGAAGGAGGCCGAAGGGGTCACGATCACCGTTGGCGATGCACAGCCTCCCAAGAAAGCGAGACCCAGAATCACAGCAGCGATAGGAAGGACGCTCATCGGAAATTCCTGCCTAGCCGACCCAGACGCGCGCATTACGGAACATTCTCATCCATGGACCATATTCTCCCCAATCTTGCGATTGCCAAGAATTCTGGATGGCGCGAAAACACCGTTCCGGATGGGGCATCATGATCGTAAATCGCCCATCACCCGTCGTTAACCCCGTGACGCCCCCTTTCGATCCATTGGGATTGAACGGGAATGATTCCGTCGCCCGCCCCAAGGAGTCGACATAGCGCAAGGCCACATGCGCCGCCTCCGGGCCCTGCTCACGAAATACGGCGCGGCCCTCTCCATGGGCAATCACCACCGGCATTCGCGATCCGCTCATCCCGTTGAGGAAGATCGAAGGCGACTCCTGGATTTCCACCATGACCACGCGAGCCTCAAATTGTTCGGAAGCGTTGCGCTGGAAGCTCGGCCACGCCGAGGCTCCCGGAATCAACTCATTCAGATGGGACATCATCTGGCAGCCGTTACAGACGCCCAGCGCGAAGGTATCAGAGCGATGGAAAAAAGTTTCAAACTCCTCGCGAACGCCCGGATTGAAGAGAATCGAACGCGCCCACCCGCCACCGGCGCCGAGCACATCGCCATAGGAGAAGCCGCCGCAGGCGACCAGCCCGGTGAAGTCTCGAAGGTTCTGTCGGCCCTCAATCAGATCGCTCATATGGACATCGACGGCAGAGAAACCGGCACGATCGAAGGCCGCAGCCATCTCGACATGACCGTTCACGCCCTGTTCTCTCAGAACGGCCACCCTGGGCTTGGATTTGCGGTAGTAGGGAGCCGCAACGTCCTGCTGGGAATCAAAGGTCAATATCGACGCAAGGCCTTGATCCTCGCCATCGTGGATCCTCTTGAACTCCTGACGCGCGCAATCGGGATTGTCGCGAAGTTCCTGCATTCTGAAACTGGTTTCCGACCAAAGGGCCTGAAGATCCCCGCGGCTCTGACTAAAGCAGACGTTGCCCTTTTTCGAAATTCGAATCTGGCCATCCTGTGTGGGCATCCCGATGCGATGGGTCAGACCACCAAGACCCTGCGCATTCAGGACGTCAAGGACCTGTGTCAGTGCATCGGAGGAAACCTGAATCACGGCACCCAATTCTTCATTGAAGAGCACCTGATGGGCATCGCCAGACATAGAACCAAGGTCAATCTCAAGACCCGAGCGCGCAGCAAAGGCCATTTCGAGCACGGTTGCCAGCAGCCCACCATCTGAGCGATCGTGGTAGGCCAAAAGATGGCCCGCCTGATTCAGGCTCTGGATCGCCTTAAAGAATCGCTTGAAGGCCTCGGCATCATCGAGATCCGGGCAGGTATCCCCAAGTTCACCATAGACCTGCGCCAACACTGAGCCACCCAACCGATGTCGTCCGGCCCCAAGGTCGATCAGTAGCAGCACCGTCTCGCCCACATCCATTCGAAGCTCAGGCGTCAGCGTCTTTCGAATGTCCGTAACGGGTGAAAATGCAGAGACAATGAGCGAAAGCGGAGACCGCATCGCCTGCTCGCCATTCTGATCCCGCCAGACGGTTTTCATCGACAGGGAATCCTTACCCACCGGAATTGCAATGCCCAGTGCCGGACACAATTCCATGCCGACGGCTTTGACCGTATCGAAAAGCCGGGCATCTTCAGAAGCCGAACCCGCAGCCGCCATCCAGTTGGCTGAGAGTTTGATCTGCCCGAGATCCGAGATCGTGGCTGCAGCAATATTAGTCAGGGCCTCACCAACGGCCATCCGTCCCGATGCCGGCGCATCGATCAGAGCAATTGGCGCCCGCTCGCCCATGGCCATGGCTTCGCCGGTGTAAGCATGGTATCCCGTGGCTGTGACGCCGACATCAGCAACCGGGATCTGCCAGCGGCCAACCATCTGGTCACGGGCCACAAGACCGCCGACCGAACGATCCCCAATATGGATCAGGAAGCTCTTGTCGGCGACCGCAGGGTGGCGCAGCACGCGATGAATCGACTCCTCAAGGCGCCATTGATCTACACGCAATTCCTTGAGTGCGGGGGGACTGCGGACGCCTTCACGCTCCATGCGGGGCGGTTTTCCAAACAGCAGGGACATGGGGATATTGACGGCGTCATCGCCCAAAAGACGATCCGCCAACACGAGCTGTTCTTTTTCGGTCGCATAGCCCAGCACCGCATAGGGGCAGCGTTCCCGCGCGCAGAAGCGATCGAAATCCGCGAGACGATCAGGATCAATGGCCAGAACATACCGCTCCTGCGACTCGTTGGACCAGATCTGCATGGGAGACATACCCGGCTCATCAATGAGGATCTCGCGCAATTCGAACCGTCCGCCTCGACCCGCATCGTGGATGATCTCCGGAACGGCATTTGACAAGCCACCGGCCCCAACATCATGGATCGAAAGAATTGGCGTTGCCTCGCCTAATGCGTTGCAGCGGTTGATGACCTCCTGACAGCGACGCTGCATTTCAGGGTTTTCCCGCTGAACGGAGGCAAAATCGAGATCTTCGGCACTTTCACCCGAGGCCACCGAGGAGGCCGCACCTCCCCCAAGCCCAATCAAGAGCGAGGGGCCGCCGAGGACGACAATCGCCGCCCCTTCGGGCAGAGGATTCTTGCCCAACTGGGAACTGCGGATGTTACCCATGCCGCCCGCCAGCATAATGGGCTTGTGGTAACCCCGAAGGCCCGGACCATCGGGGTCAGTCTGTTCAAAGGTCCTAAAGTAACCACAAATATTGGGCCGTCCAAACTCGTTATTGAAAGCGGCTCCGCCCAAGGGGCCCTGCAACATGATCTCAAGCGCAGAAGCAATACGTTCCGGCTTGCCGTAATCTGACTCCCAAGGCTGCTCAAAGCCTGGAATCCTGAGGTTGGAAACGGAAAAGCCGGTCAAACCCGCCTTGGTCTGAGAGCCTCTTCCTGTGGCGGCCTCATCGCGAATTTCCCCACCCGATCCAGTGGCCGCACCCGGGAAGGGCGAGATGGCCGTCGGATGATTGTGGGTCTCCACCTTCATCAGGATGTGAACGGGCTCTTCATGGTACTGGTAACCAAACCCTTCAGGTTCCCGAAGAAAGAAGGGGCTGACAGGGCCCTCGATCACGGCAGAGTTATCGCTATAAGCTGAAAGGATGCCTTCAGGGGCCAATTTGCTGGTGTTGCGAATCATCGCAAAGAGCGAAAGATCCTGTTCCTCACCATCCATGGTCCATTTGGCATTGAAGATTTTATGTCGACAATGCTCGGAGTTCGCTTGGGCGAACATCATCAATTCGACATCGGTCGGATCACGCGCCAAGGCACTGTAACTTTCGAACAGGTAGTCGAGCTCATCCTCCGACAAGGCCAGGCCCAGACGGGCATTGGCCGCATTCAACGCCGCCCGTCCTTGCTGGCTGATCAAAATCCGATCGAGGGGTTGGGGACTTTCATGTCGGAAAACCCTTGCCTCTTCACCCGGCAAAAGGACCTCTTGGGTCATGCGGTCATGCAGTTGAACGGTGAGGAGGTGAAGCACCTCCCGATCCTTATCAGCATCCAGCCCAATCAGGGTGTAGCGAATGGCGCGCTCAATCCGGATCACGGCGTCAAGTCGGCAGATTTGAGCAATGTCCGTCGCCTTGCTCGACCAGGGCGATCGAGTACCGAGCCGTGGCACGATCAGCACATCGTAACCTTGGATCACCTCAGACGGCGCTTCACCGTAATCCAAGATCGTCCGCAGACGCGTTTCTTCCTCGCCCTGAAGGGGGCGACTCAATTCAACGAGATGTTCAAACGAACCTTGTATCCCAACGAGTCGGGGGCAAGTCGCCTTAAGGTCTTGAAGCAGGCGTTCTCCCCGAAATACGGAAAGTGCCTTAGGACCCTTGAGTGTAATAAGCATGAGCCAGCCTTCAGGTTGGGTGTATCGTTCGCCGATAGATCACAGGACGTTCTCCACGGGCAGAGAGGGCCCGGCTGCGGCCGGGGGACCCCAGAGTCTTTCTTGAGATTATTTCGTCGGTTGTTCCGACTTCGGGTTGAGGGCGGTTGACTGCAGCGCCTGATTGAGATCCTTGAGAAGCTCAAAGCCCTCGCCACCCTTGATCGTGGCCCCTTCGGAATCCAAAACAAAAATCGAGGTGGCCCCCTTATAGGGCTCGACCTTGATCCGGTATTCGTAGGTCTTTGGCGTTCCCCCGCTCCACATATCCTGAAGGTCGCCAATCAGGCCGCGATCTTCATATTGATGGTCTTCTTTGCGATAGTGAACGACGATCATGCCATCAGGCTTGTTCTGATCAATGACTTCAATGCGCATTCGGCCCAGGCCCTTGGCAATTTCAGCCCACGCGATGTCGTACGTGGCCTGGACTTCGATCACCGGAATATCCTGGAGGTTCTCAGCGAGGACAGGTTTAGGATGATTTCGTGCCGCCTCGAGCTCCTTTGCCCTTTCTGGGGTCATTTCGGTACCCGGGGGCGGCGTTGCCTCACGAAGGCTGGCTGAAGCCGGCCTTTCTTCTGTTGCAGCGGACTGCCAGGATTCCCTGGATCCACCGGTCGCACCATCA
The DNA here is from genome assembly GCA_044350805.1 of Methylococcaceae bacterium. Classification (GTDB taxonomy): domain Bacteria; phylum Pseudomonadota; class Gammaproteobacteria; order Methylococcales; family Methylococcaceae; genus UBA6136. The sequence goes on along the minus strand of JBILGU010000007.1, from coordinate 94,246 downwards.
ATGGTTGAAGAGGTCAGGTCAGGTGGGATTTCAAGCGCAGGGATCTCACTGACATATTGATATTCTTTGTGTTTATCCGGGAACCAACTCTTAACTACAGTACAGCCGGCAAGAGCCAGAAGCCCCATCCCCAAGAGGGAGCGAAGAACCATCACCCAGGCGTGTCTCAACATCGTGTACCCAATCAAATTGCGCCAGCCTGGCGCATCGCCGAACGCACCACCTCATCGTAGGCTGGCAAGAGCCAGGTCAAAGGCAAACGAATCCCCTTCTTGATCAATCCCATCTCTGCAAGAGCCCACTTAACCGGAATCGGATTCGATTCGACAAACAACTCGCGATGAAGCCCTTCAAGCTTGGCGTCGATCGCCTCGACTCTGGCGGCATCGCCATCACGGGCAGCCGCACAAAGGTCATGCATGTGACGAGGGGCCACATTAGCGGTTACGGAGATGACGCCATGCCCGCCCAGAAGACAGAATGCACCAGCCGTTGCATCATCACCCGAATACAGCAAAAACGAGGGATCCACCTGATCCAGAATGGACTTGGCCCGGTCGAGGTTGCCTGTCGCCTCCTTGACGCCAATGATGTTGGGAACCTTTGAAAGGCGCACCACCGTGTCCGCGAGCATGTCACAGCCCGTCCGGCCAGGCACATTGTAGAGAATCTGGGGGATATCCACGGCTTCGGCAATGGCCCGGTAGTGGAGATACAGCCCCTCTTGCGTCGGTTTATTGTAGTAGGGCGTGACAAGGAGGCAGGCATCGGCACCCACTTCCTTCGCCTTACGGGTCAACTGGATGGCCTCGGTGGTCGCATTGGCCCCGGTGCCCGCAATGACTGGAACGCGGCCCCTGACGGTCTCGACCGTGAAGCGGATCACCTCGCAGTGCTCATGCTCATCCAGTGTGGCGGACTCACCTGTCGTGCCCACAGCGACGATTCCGTCCGTACCCTCACGAATATGGAACTCTATGAGCCCTCGCAGGCTGTCCCAGTCAACGGAACCATCCGATTCCATGGGCGTAACCAACGCGACCAGACTACCCTGAAGCATGCGATTTTTCCGGCTCTTAAAAGGGCGAATGGTAACGTGCGCCAAAGCACCGTGACAACCGGCGTTCTGAACTGATCGAGGCTAATCACCGGGAACAAGGTGGTAGACTTAGCTCCATTCCCGTGTGCCAACCCTATTCTCATGCAGCTCGTTCTTACCGTTCTCGGAAACAATCACTCCGACCTCATCATTGAACTGACCCGAACCATCAAGGAAGCCAAGTGCACTGTCGTTGAAAGTCGCATGACAGAACTCGGTCAACAGTTTGCCGGACACTTAATGGTCGAAGGGAACTGGAACCACATCGCTCGCCTTGAGAATGGACTTGAAGCCTTGGCCAGTCGATTCCAGTTAAAAATTCAAACCCTGCGGGCGGGAGAAACTGAAGCCGAACCCAAAGAAGAGCCAGGGCTGCCCTACGCCATCGACATTTTCGCAACCGACCAGATCAATAACATCAACGATCTGAGTGAGTTTTTGGCCAGCCGGGGGGTCTCTATTCTCGACATCTCCAGTAGTCGCTATCCCGCCCCCTACACCACAGCGCCCCTTTTTCTGGCCCACATGATCGTCCGCATCCCCCAGGGCATGCGAATTGTCTCCCTCCGCGATGAGTTTCTGGATTTTTGCGATCAAATGAATCTCGACGCCATTTTGGAACCGGTGAAGCGCTAAAAGGTCTGACCTTCATCGATAACCCGAGGATCTGACATGACGCTAACTAAAGGCTCCCCTCTCCCCGACTTCACCCTTGAGGCCACCTCAGGAAAAACGGTTTCGCCGAAGGATTTCGCCGGACGGAAAGCCGTGATTTACTTTTATCCCAAGGACAGCACGCCCGGCTGCACCCTGGAAGGCCAGGATTTTCGTGATCTTCATGAGGCCTTCAAGGCTGCAGACACCGAAATATTTGGCGTTTCCCGGGACTCTCTGAAGTCGCATGAAAACTTCAAGTGCAAGCAGTCCTTTCCCTTCGAACTGATCAGCGATGGCGATGAAACGCTCTGCCAACTGTTCGACGTTATCAAGATGAAGAACATGTATGGCAAGCAGGTTCAGGGAATCGAGCGCAGTACCTTCCTGATCGATCGTGATGGCAAGATTGCCCATGAATGGCGAAAAGTCACGGTCAAGGGACACGCCCTTGAGGTACTGGAAAAGACCCAAACTCTTCCCTAGTCTTTCAAGAAGGATTCCCATGCTTGACGCGGTTGACATCCCAGCCAAAGCCACCCACCGTGCCACGATTATCTGGCTCCATGGTCTTGGTGCGGACGGGCATGACTTTGCTCCGATCGCGAGAGAACTGAAACTCCCTGAGTCCATGGGCGTTCGCTTTATTCTGCCCCATGCCCCACAACGTCCCGTCACGATCAATGGCGGCATGATCATGCGCGCCTGGTATGACATCGCCTACACCGACATCGGACGAACCCCTGACCTTCAGGGCATTGCCGATTCACTGAAAGAGATCACCCATTTCATTGAAGCAGAGAAAAAAGCCGGGATACCCTCACAACGGATCCTCATCGCCGGCTTTTCGCAAGGTGGAGTTCTCGCCATTGAATCGATTAGTCAATTCCAGGACGAAATTGGCGGGGCGATTGCGCTTTCAGGCTATCTCGCCCGCTCCAGCGGCCTCCCCGAGGCCACAGGAAGACAACGCATCTTTCTAGCGCATGGCACGGAAGATCCGATCGTGCCGTTCGATCTGGGACTGAGTGCAAAAAAAGAACTGGAGTCGAAGGGCTACGAAGTCACCTGGGGGGAATGGCGGATGCCTCACAGCGTCTGCATCGAAGAAATCGAGGCCATCCGGGCCTGGATCTTGGAAACACTGGCAGATTAGATGGCGCGGGCGCCCTTGAGGATGACCCAACCATCCAAAACCTCATCCGGCTCGAACGTCACGGTGGATTCGTAAGCTGACCTGACGGTCGCCGCCTGATCCTCGAGGATTCCCGAGAGGGCCAGTCGCCCCCCGGGCTTAAGATGATTCAGGATACGTGGTGAGAGTTCCACGAGAGGGCCGGCCAGAATATTCGCCACAACCACATCACAGACCTCGGATGCACTTTGGGAAGCCTCAAGGCATTCCAAACGCGCCTCTACCCCATTCTTCAATGCGTTATCCCGCGTGGCGGTCAACGCCTGAGGATCGATATCAATCCCAATGGCCTTGGACGCACCCAAACGAAGGGCAGCGACGGCCAGAATGCCAGATCCACAGCCAAAATCGAGAACGGTGTCTCCCCGCCAGGCCAAAGAATCGAGCCAACGAAGACACAAGGCGGTCGTAGGATGGGTTCCAGTCCCAAAGGCAAGGCCGGGATCCAGGAGAATATTGACGGCATCGGGTTCCGGCGGCTCGAAACCCGACGGGCAGATCCAGAGCCGCTTGCCAAACTGCATGGGCTGAAAATGCTCCATCCAGGCCCTCTCCCAGACCTGATCGTCTAGGGTACTTTCAGACCACTGCACGATTTGGGCACCGAAGACTTTGCGCGCCAAGATCTCAAGGCCCTCGGGGAACGTCTCTTCCTCGTAGAGACCCGTCACCTTGGTCAAATTCCAGAGGGGCGTTTCCCCCGGGGGGGGCTCGAACAGCGGCTGATCCCCGGCATCATCCAGAGAGACGGAAAGTGCCCCCTGACCGACGAACCAGTCCGAAACCTCTTCGGCCAGGGACTGGTCGACCGTTGCCGCCAGTTGGCGCCACATCCTAGTGCTTCAACCCCAGCTTTTTCTCAAGATAGTGGATATTCTGGCTACCGGCCTCAAACCCCGCATCGTTGATGATGTCGAGCAGAAGCGGAATATTGCAGTTGATGCCGCCAATCACCATCTCGTTCAATGCCGTTCGCATTCTCGCCAGCGCGCTTTCACGGGTTTCACCGTGGGTGATCAATTTGCCGATCATCGAGTCGTAATAAGGCGGAACCCGATAGCCGTTGTAGATATGGGTCTCGACCCGCACACCCGGCCCACCGGGCATGTGGAACTGCTCAATCAATCCAGGACTTGGAATGAACGTTTTGGAGTCTTCTGCATTGATTCGGCATTCCACCGCATGACCGCGCAGCCTGACATCCGACTGGGCGATGGAGAGCTTTTCCCCAGAGGCCACCAGTAACTGTTCTTTGACGATATCAAAACCTGTCACCAATTCGGTCACAGGATGCTCGACCTGAACGCGGGTATTCATCTCGATGAAGTAGAACTCGCCATCCTGATAGAGGAACTCAAAAGTGCCTGCGCCAAGGTATCCGATTTCCTGGCAGGCTTTGACACACCGCATGCCCATCATCTGACGCTTTTCTTCGCTGATGCCGGGTGCAGGCGCCTCTTCAACCACTTTCTGGTGACGACGCTGCATCGAGCAATCACGCTCGCCCAGATGAACACAGTTGCCATGGGCATCTGCCAAAACCTGGAATTCGATATGACGTGGATTTTCGAGAAATTTCTCCATGTACACCATGTCATTGCCGAAGGCGGCACCCGCCTCGCCCTTCGTCAATTCGATGGATGCAATCAGGTTACCCTCGGCATGAACAACACGCATGCCACGCCCACCGCCACCGCCGGCGGCCTTGATGATGATCGGGAAACCGATCTTGCGGGCCAGCTTGAGGTTTTCATCCGGATCATCACCCAAAGGACCATCCGATCCCGGAAGGCAGGGAATGCCGGCTTTTTTCATCGCGTCGATCGCTGCGACCTTATCGCCCATCACACGAATCGTTTCGGGCCTCGGGCCAATAAAGGTGAATCCACTCTGAATCACGCGTTCTGCGAAGTCCGCGTTCTCTGAAAGGAATCCGTAGCCTGGGTGAATCGCCTCCGCATCCGTGACTTCTGCCGCGGCGATAATCGCGGGGACGTTAAGGTAGCTTTCTTTGGATGCTGCCGGACCGATGCAGACGGATTCATCCGCCAGTCGGACATGCTTTAGATCTCGATCCGCCTCGGAATGAACGGCAACCGCCTTGATTCCGAGTTCGCGGCAGGCACGGAGAATGCGCAGGGCAATTTCACCCCGGTTGGCTATAAGAATTTTTTCGAACATGTCTCGTTCCTGTTATCGGGATCTGAAGGGTCCATGCGGGGGACCTCTGCCAGCAATGCCTTACTCGATGATGAAAAGCGGCTGGTTGTATTCCACCGGCTGGGCATTTTCAACAAGGATTCGAGTCACTTTACCGGCCTTATCTGCCTCGATCTGATTCAGGATCTTCATGGCTTCAATAATGCAGAGCGTGTCACCCACTTCCACGCGCTGCCCAAGATCCACAAACATCTTGGCGCCCGGCGTCGGGCAACGATAGAAGGTACCGACCATGGGTGAACGGACGATATGGCCCGTCAATTGATCGGCATCCCCTTTCTTGGCTTCGGCCTCTGCGGCAACCGGAGCTGCTGCAGGTGCCTGCGCCATGGGGGCTGGTGCGTAATAAGCCTGGGGTTGCGGCGCAATGGTGCTGTGCCGGCTGATGCGAACGGACTCCTCTCCTTCATGGATCTCGATTTCGGCGACATCGGACTCACCAATCATGTCGATCAATTTTTTTATTTTGCGAATATCCATTACTTAACGACCCTGGTCTGGTTTGATGACGGCAATCGCTGCATCGAAGGCCAACTCGTAACCGAGGGGCCCAAAGCCGAGGATCACGCCTCGGGCAATGTCTGAAAGATAGGAATGCTGGCGAAATGATTCCCGCGCGTGGACGTTCGAGAGATGAACCTCAATGAACGGCAACTTGGTAGCGAGAAAGGCATCGCGGAGGGCGATGCTGGTATGGGTGAAGGCACCCGGATTGATGATCACGCAATCGACGCTCGAACGATAGGCTTCATGGACGAAACCAATCAGTTCATGCTCGGCATTCGTCTGAAAGAACTGCAGTTCGACACCGGATTGGCCTGCTTTCTTTCGTAGCCGCCCCTCAATGTCCTCAAGGGTCTCGGAACCGTAGAGACCGGGCTCTCGCACGCCGAGGAGGTTGAGGTTAGGTCCATTGAGGACAAGTATGGTGGCCATGAAGATAAAGGAATGCTCCGAAATACCCCAAAACACGCCCATTTTGCCGAAAATCCGGCGCAATGTCCATGAAATTGCTTAAAAACAGCCGCCCAAGAAAGGTATCGGGCTACCCCTTTTTCTCGAGCAATGGCGTCACGATCTGAAGCAATGGATCTACCGGGAAGAGCCCCACGCGGGCATGCCTTTGAATCCCGTTACGATCAAGAATCACGGTAAAGGGAAGTGCCGAGAGATCGTTGCCAAGACTATCCGCCCATGCCGGAACCTCTTGCCCCCCCACCCAGATGGGATAGTTCACGGGGTAATCCTGAAGGTACGCTCGGACCGTTGCCGGGTCGTCAATCGCAATACCAATAAACTGAAGGCCTTGCGCTCCCAGGGTGTCCTGAAGCTTGGAAAACTCCTTCATCTCCTCCCGACACGGCTGACACCAGGTGGCCCAGAAATTCACCACCACAACCTTCCCCTTCCAATCAGAGAGATGCTCCGAACGACCTTCGAGATCGACCAATAGGGGTTCGGGCAGGGCGGCAGGAGGCGGTTGATGCGTTGCGCGATAGGCGAAAACGCCCAACAGGGCCGACAACAGCCCCACCATCATGATCCCACTGATTCGCATCATTGCTCGAACACGCTTTGAAGTACCCTCAGGAATGCTTGCGCTTCCATAAATCCGATCACCCGCCGCTCCCGGACTTCCTGACCTTCGGCCGAGAAGAAGATCACCCCGGGGGGCCCGACCAGGTGGAATCGCCTGAGAAGCTCCCTGTCCTGATCCGTGTTACCCGTCACATCCGCCCGCAACAGATCAAACCCTTCAAGAAATCTGGAAACGGTTGTATCTCCAAAGGTATCCCGATCCATTTCCTTACAGGATATGCACCAATCCGCGTAGAAATCGAGCAACACGGGCCGCCCATGAAGCCGAGCATCGGCCAAGGCAAGGTCCAGTTCACGTATGGAAGCGACTTTCTTAAAGCGCTGCGCATGGGCTCCTGGGCCCGGCTGCGGATGCACTTGCAAGACCTTGAGTGGAAGCAGAGGATCGGTCTGACCCTCAGCCAAGCCCACCAAAATCAGCACACCGTAAACCAAGACACTGAGACCCATTCCCTTGAAAAATCGCTGCCATCCGGAGGAACCGGCTCCGATGGGGTCCAGAGCACCGAGATAAACGGCCGCAATGATCAGGAAGCTCCCCCACAACGCCATCAGGACTGAACCTGGGAGGATGCGGGAAAGCAACCAAAGCGCCGTCGCTAAAAAGCCTGCACCGAAGACAGCCTTGACCCCATCCATCCATTTCCCCGCCTTGGGAAGAAGCTTTCCCGCTGAAGCCCCGATCAACAGCAGGGGGAATCCCATCCCGATCCCAAGGGCAAAAAGGGCGGCTCCACCGAGAATGGCATCACCGGTTTCACCGATATAGATCAGCGTGCCAGCCAGGGGCGCGGCAACACAGGGCCCAACGATCAGCGCCGAAAGCGCCCCCATGATGGCAGCTCCGCTCAGAGTGCCTCCACGAAGACCCTGGGAAATCCGGGTCACCTTCTGCTGGATCGCCAAAGGCATTTCAAAATTGAAAAGCCCGAACATCGCAAGAGCAAACAGAATGAAAACGCCACTAAAGGTCGCGATGACCCAAGGTTCTTGAAAGAGGGCCTGAAGATTGTGGCCAAAAACGCCTGCCACAATGCCGAAGACCATATAGGTCAGTGCCGACGAAACCACATAGCTCAACGAGAGCCAAAACCCGCGACCTGACGTCAGCTGTGTCCCCTGCCCCACGATAATCCCGGACAGAATCGGAATCATGGGAAAAACACAGGGCGTGAAGGACAAAAGAATTCCCATGCCAAGGAAGCTCAGGAGAGTCCATCCGAGGGACTTATCTTTGAGCTCCTGGAATACTGAACACTGTTCCGAGAGCCCCTCGGTTTCCACGAAACCCTCTGCCGCCTTGAGGGAACACTCCCCGACCGCAGGTGATTGGGAGACTGGAGTTTCAGGGGAAGCGGCGGGAACCCCGCGAGAGTCCAGCTGAACCGATTGGGTCATGGGGGGATAACAGACCCCTCGGTCGGCGCAGCCCTGGAAATTTGCCGTCAGCTCTACCACTTGATCAGCAGCCAAAGCCCCTTCGAGAGGAATCGTCACGACGAGGTCATCTCGAAAAATTTCTACCGAGCCAAACTCTGCATCCTCGTGGGGCAATCCATGAGGGAGTTCAATCCGCCCCAGAGAGACCCCTTTTGGCGGTTCCAGTGAAAAAGAGAATTTTTCACGATAGAGGTAATAACCTTCCGCAATCCGCCAACTGACCTCAACAGATGAGCGATTGAGCAGTCTTGCCGAAAACTGAAAGGCTTTTTCAGCAGGCAAGAGTTCGCGGGAAGGGGTCAATTGATCCAGGAAGCTCGAAAGCGCTGAATCCCGGGATGCCGCCAGAGTCATGCCTGACCCCATGCAAAGCATCCCAAAAAGACCCAGCAAGAAAAAAAGACGAGCGGGACTCCCCAAAGACGCCTTTTGAGACCGTAAGCGACTCATGAACCGACCTCCAGACCCAGTCCTTGGCGCATCCAGGCCAAATAGTCCTCCGACCCTCCCTTCATCGGCAAGACCAGAAATTCCGGCGTTTCGTATGGAACCATCTTGCGAATCTCGCGCTCCAAGGCAATCAGTCTTGATTCGTGCGTCTTGATCAGGAGAAGATGCTCACTCTCGCATTCAAGTGCACCGTTCCACCGATAATGGGACTCTATGCCCGGAATGACATTGACACAGGCCGCGAGTTCCAACTCCACGAGACGACGGGCCAAGTTCCTTGCCGTATCAGGATCAGGGGACGTGCTCAGCACCACACACTCCTGCATTTCCATGTCCACCTGTATCAAAACATCGGATTTTAAAGAATTTGACATCTAAAGAGTTGCAAATGCCCTTCCCCCTCAAGATTACGCTGATCGTCTTCCCTTTTGTGGAACTTGCCCTCCTGGCCCAGATTGCCGCCGCCAGCGGTTTTTTCCCAACCCTAGGACTTCTCTTGATTGCTGCATCCATCGGCGCAGCCATTATCAGACTTCGGGGGCTTTCAGTTCTGATTCACATGCAAAGAAGCGCACGCTCCGGCCAACTCCCAGCCCGAGAAATGCTGAATGACGGCATTTCCGCCGTTGGAGGACTTCTCCTCATCATTCCCGGGCCACTGAGCGATATTCTGGGCATACTCCTTCAGTTGCCCCTCATCCAGAACGCTCTGGCTCAATACTTGATCCAAAAAGGGCTGGCTTCCATGGGGGGCGCCAGAGCTACAGGCTCGGCAACGATTATTGAAGGGGACTACACCCGATCAGAGAATCCCCGCCAGCACCTCAATTCTGATAAACAATAAGCTCCCACCACCACCGACCCTAACGAGGCCAGAATGACCATCCAAGTCAGCGACGCTCTACCCAACGGGCAACTCATTGAGTGTGAAGAATTTGATCCGGCCAACGGTTGCCCGATCAATCCCAAAAAGATCGACCCTGCGACCGAAGCAAAGGGCAAATGCATCGTGATCTTCGGCGTTCCGGGGGCCTTTACTCCGACGTGCTCGCTCCAGCATCTGCCAGGATTCGTATCCCATTTCAGCGACCTTAAAGGCAAGGGTGTCGACGAAATCTGGTGTCTTTCAGTGAATGACCACTTCGTCATGGCTGCCTGGGGCCGGGAGCAAAAAGCGATCGGAAAAGTCCGCATGATGGCCGATGGATCGGCTGAGTACTCAAAGAAACTGGGACTGGACCGTGATCTAACCGCCAATGGCATGGGGATCAGGTGCCGCCGTTTTGCGATGATCGTACAAAACGGCAAAGTTACCTACCTTGGAATCGAGGAATCAGGAAAATTTGAGGTCTCCAATGCCGAGGCCATTTTGGCTCAGGTCAGCTGAGATTCTCCCCTACTGATCGATCGCGATAATTCTGGGTACGTGCCTTCCGCCCTCGAAGGGCGTATCCAGGAAAGTCTGGACGATGGTCTTTGCCATTTCCGCTGTCACGATACGCTGACCGATGGCAACACAGTTCGCGTCATTGTGTGATCGCGTGAGAAAAGCCGTCTGCTCGTCAAACGAGTAGCCGCATCGACACCCTTTGACACGATTTGCAACGATCGCTTCGCCATTGCCGCTCCCCCCAAGAACGATGCCTCGCTCAACCTCACCCCGAGCAACGGCTTCGGCACAGGGCCTTATCCAGGTCGGATAGTCAGTTCTTTCGTCACTGAAGCAACCAAAGTCGATGACTTCGTGCCCCAAAGACCCTAACCACTCGCGAAGCAGTTCTTTGTACTCAAACCCGGCGTGATCCGATGCGATCCCGATTTTCATGTTTTTCTCCATAGACCGTAGAAAGGGCCATTACGTGGGCGCTATCATGAGCGCCCTTTGACCTAAGTTCAACGGATCCTAGCATCTGACTGAGAGGCTGATATGCAAAAAGTTCGGTGGGGCATTCTCGGAGCCGCCCGCATTAATGAAAGGCTTCTACCCGCAATCCTTGCCGTTCCAGAGGCTGAACTCGTTGCCATTGGGAGCCGTCGACCGGGGGCGGCACTCGAAACCCTAAAACGCGTGGCCCCTGACGTCAGTAATGTCAGGGCATATGACTCTCTGGAGGCCGTGCTGGGCTGCGCGGAGATCGACGCCGTTTATATTCCGCTGGCAAACGCAGAGCATGCTGCCTGGATTCTCAAGGCCATTGCTGCGGGTAAGCACGTCCTGTGCGAAAAGCCTTTGGCCACTCGCCCCGAAGATATAATCGCGGTTCAAGAGGCTGCACGCGCCAAGGGTGTTAAGGTCATGGAAGGCTTCATGTACCGCTTCCATCCGCAACATCAAAGGGTCCGCGAACTGATCGACTCAGGACTGATTGGTGAGATTCGATCGGTACGCACCAGCTTTTCCTTCATGATGAAGCCCGCCAGACTGTATCGCATCCAATCAGACATCGATGCCGGCGGAGGCGCGATGTGGGATATTGGCTGCTATGCCATCCATTCCGCGAGAATGTGGATGGAGGGAACCCCGCAATCCGTGAGCGCCATGATGCACTGCGCCGATTCCGGTGCGGATCTTTCGACCAGTGGCATCATCGAATATGGAGCAGGTCGTCGGGCGCATTTCGACTTCAGCTTTGAATGCACCCGCCGATCTGAATATGAGATCACCGGCACACTGGGAACCATTCGCTGTCCCACCGTATGGCAACTGCCCGGGGATGTCCCTGAAATTCAATGGCGCACAGAGGATGGACGCAAGGGCGAAGAAAGCCCTCCCCCGTTCAACCACTTCGAACTTGAAATTGCGGGCTTTTCGAATACCGTCATGACGGACGGAAAACCCCTGCTCTTTCTTGAAGACGCCCTGATGAACTGCAAAGTCATCACGGCGGCCATTGAGTCCGCCAAAACCGGAAAACACGTGGCAATCAAGGACTCGTAACCTTTCCCATGCATAAGACGCCTGATCCAAAGTCCTACGAATTTTTCCTTGCGACCTGGCAGGTCTATCGGAAGATCGTCGACCACAACTATATGTATCACCGGGAGATATTCAGTGAAATCCTCAAAATCCTCGAAGAAGGAAAGAGGGACACCGCTACGATTCTTGATTTGGGCTGTGGGGATGCGGGCACCATGCGTCCCATTCTGGAGAAAATCCGCTTTGCAAATTACGTAGGAGTCGATGCATCCGAGCCTGCGCTTGAACTTGCAAAAAACGAACTCAAATCCTTTGAAAATCGAATCAGGCTTGAGTGCATGGACATGCTGAGCTTCCTGAGGGAAAGCCCACCCAGAGAGTTTGAATTCATCTTGGTCAGCTTTTCACTCCACCACTTCGATACAGAGCAAAAAAAGGACTTTTTGGCACTCTGCAAAAATCGATTGGCTCTCTCAGGCCAACTCATCGTGGTGGATGTATTTCGAAATGAAAGACAAAGCCGAGAGGACTATCTAGAGGCGTACTGTGGGGATATGGCCAACCGATGGGCCGCTCTCACAGCGGATGAGCGGCAAATCGCCCTGGAGCACGTGCGAACCCACGACTTTCCTGAAACACTCGAAGATTTCCTGCTGCTCGCCAAAGGAACGGGTCTTCGTGACCAAGGGGGATTCTTGCGGCATGGCTTTCATGCCATTACGTCCTTTGCCCGCTGAAGACGCCTAACGACCCGCCAGCTTTTTGTAGTCAATCGACAACTTAAGACCCGCGAAGCGCCCCTTCAGCCCAAGAATTTCATCTTTAGATGGGTCAAAGTAGAGTTTGGCCTCAGCAATCCTCCGCTCCTCATACTCCTTGTCGACAGGCAGAGAATCCGCCTTGAAGCGATACACCAGAATTCTGAGTCCGTTTTCATTCACAACACTCTCAGGGGGACCCATGACGCGAGTGATGTCAGCGGATTTTGGAAGGGCGGCAATCAGTTTAGGAAGATCCTCGGGGTCGACTTTCAGCTGACGTTTTTCCTGATCAATCTTTCCAACTCCAAGTGAACGAATCGAGGCTTCAAGAAAGGCAACTGGAGCCATCTCCACGAACAGGGGTGAGAAATCGAAGGCTTCCAGCTTATGTTCACGGGTATAGGTCATCGCAAAGGACACCAACTGGGTCTTTTGCTCCGCTGTTTTTGCAGGATCAAGATGGAAATCGAGGAACCAGCGATAGCCACCATCGGTTAACTTTTCGATTCGGCTGGGATTGAGCTTACTGAGGTAAACGAAATCCTCACTGAGAAGCACCGGCTCCTTGAAGTGCACGATAAAGTGCTTTTCCACAACCTCAATTCGAATGTTTTCATCGAAATCAGCCAACTGGTTTTTAATTTCAAGCAACCGGAACCAGACGCATCCGGTCAGAGTAACGGCCAAAAAGAGAATAAAACCTCGCCTTGCTGAAAATAGCTTTTGAATCATTGTCTTAGAAAGATTGGTAAGCCGTAACGAATCGTCCTCTCCACCGGCTTTCCTTGCCGATGCGAGCACTCAGCGATTATAATTCCCAACTTGGAGGGTCGTTAGCTCAGTCGGTAGAGCATTGCACTTTTAATGCAGTGGTCGTGGGTTCGAATCCCACACGACCCACCATTTAATTCAAAGACTTAGGCTCACCTTGGTGCGCTTAAGTTTCTGGGTCATGCTAACCCCCTGATTCTGGGTTATATTCGAGCCGTGCCGTCCACCTTCGGCACTACTCTTGGGATAACAGAGCCTCGCTTCGGCGGGGCTTTTGTTTGTCTGGGGGAGGTCTATTGAGGAATTTTCCTCAGTAGCCATACGGTAGCCGGTCATTCCTTCGACTCAGACATCCCGACTGTGGCGGCGACTTTATCTCGGGACTTGCCGGTGTCGAACCCTGTGGTCAATTGACCATAGGGTTCATCCAACCTCTTCCCTGCCTTCATCCGCTCCAGCGCCCTCTCCTTCTCCCGCTCCTCGATCAGACTGGCGCAAACATCGGCACACCACATCGGCAATCAACCTGCCCTTTCAGGATCTATGGCTTCATGTCACTTGGGGTTGAGGATCGGCAAGAAAATAATTTATACCGAATCTGAATTTGATGATGAAAATCTGAATTTACACAATTACAATAGGGTTTATTCCCGATGCAAATGAAGGGAGATAGCCCCATGGCGCTGTTCGATGTGACCTTTAAAGCATTGGTTTCTGGGACTTACAGGGTGATCGCTGATGACCTCGATGACGCCACCCGCAAGGTGGAGTTCATGCTAACTAACTCCGCAAAGTGCGAGGTAGTCGAAGCCGAACACGACGTTAAGCATCTTGAAAACGATTTGCCATCAAGTTAGGTTCAGCAGTCCTATCTACCCACCCGAACGTAGACCTAGACTCTAGGATTCTTGAGGTTGAGGATCGGCAGAGTCGTCAGTGACTGGTGACTGGTGACTGGTGACTGGTGACTGGTGACTGGTGACTGGTGACTGATCATTCTCGGGTCTTACATCGAACTCGGTGGCAAGAATTTAATGTCTGTTCTCATTGCGGAACATTAAACCCGCCATCTTTTTGGCCTCGTGTTTATCTTTGGCAATCACACGATACGCGCCAGAGACTGTAGCCTTCACTTTAATTTCGAATACATCCATAGAAGCCCCCGCTACTAAATCAATACCTGTAGATAGTAAGCGTAGTATCGGGTAGTATCGGGGCGAATTCATCATCACTTTTGTCTACGTACTGTACGTATTTTTCTTACGGTACAAAAAAGGCCCCCATTGCTGAGGAGTATCCTGCCCGGACTTACCCGGTAACGATCTGATCAGCGATCAGTAGCTGCGTTTACGATGAAAATGCCCGCCTACAAGCGTGATCACCATTAAACCAAGCATCAACTGCGCCCCCCGTATGAGTCGCAAAACGCGAAATGCCCTCATTGAAACCTCAGCGGGTCATAATTCAGTCCAAATCAACAAAGTTGGCTGATCTGACAAAATACGGAAGAATGGAATTTTCAACGCGATGGTCGTGGGGTCCAATCCCATACCACCCACCATTGGATTCATAAACCTAGGCTCACCTTCGTGGGCCTTTGTTTTTTCTGGGGCCACATTCCTTTAATGCCTAAGGCAAAACCGGCGCTATTCCCTCTACCCTCAGATGGCTCAAAGAGACTCATGGCTGGCCCCATTGACCGTGGCCTCGTATGTCTGGTATCGCGACCTATCAGGTCTATGAATGAGAGATTTACGAATCTTCATCTGATTTTAATGGGCAAATCATCACTTTTAGTGATGCCATCACGGCACAAAATCAATACCCTACGCTTCATGTGGGAGTCACTCACTTGGGAGGTGAGTATGGAAGTTTATGAAGTCGTTGTGAAAGCCATGGTGTCCAACTCATTTCGGGTCATCGCTGAGAACCAATGGGAAGCAACCGAAAAGGCAATGCTGATGTTTTCAAATGAGAACCTCGCAAAGGTTCTGGACTTGAAGTTTGACATTCAGCGCGATCGAGAAATCACAGGTTAGGCCACGTTGGATGCCCCAAGAGGCCATCGATTGAAAATGGCGCCTGGATTATTAGGGGTAAGAGCCGTCGGTCTCGCTTCAGATTAGCGGTTTACCCCTACACAATCTTACGAATACTCAATTCTGAAGACAGGCATAGCATCAACCCATGTCAAAGCGATGGATGATGGAGGGTGTATGCCACTGTATGAAGTCTGCCTCAAAGGTGACGACATTTACTCGTTGCGCGTTCTTGCATCGGATCCAGATGAGGCCATCTCCAAGGCGATGGGCATAGTGACCCATGTCAGCGAAAAGAATTTGCCGAACTACAGGGTTCAAGTGGCTGAAATCGAGAGGGATCAGCCCATCTGCGGGGAGTATGAGGATGCTGTAACCGACTGATGGCCTCTCCTTCGGTCAAGTGGCCGAAAAGGGCACTGAACGATAGCCCCAACAATTGCCGGAACAGGCTTACCCGCCCGATCAAGGACCCTCAGGAAAAAGAAAGTTGAAATTGAGCTGAGTCTCCCCCACTGGGGATCATAGGCAGCTCTCTCCGCAAAGTATCTTCCGATCAGCGTCACTACGAGATTCTGTCCGCCGGGCTTTAAAAGGAAACTCACCCCCGCATTCACGGGGACTGTCCACTGGTTTCTCGTCCAGTTGTAATACGTTTCTGAGAACATCCCGAAAGAAATCTCGCTCTCGGTTGTATAGGTCACATTAGGCTGAAACGACACCAGGTTTTGCGATTGGGCTTGCACTTCAGGGGCAAAGCCAAAGGTCTGATTGGCATTGAAGGCAAAGGTCCAGCCCTTGAGGGCATAGATGCTCGCCGGTTGCCAGATCACAGCCGCGGAAGCCCCGACACCCCATTGGTGAATGCCAATCAGGCTTTTTGTAGCCGTGGGGATATGGACCGATGGACCAAAACCGACCAGCAGCATGTCTTTGGCAAGAGAGCGCCTTGGAATAAGGTAAAACTCCAAGTCCATATCACCGAACCCCAACTGCCCGGCCGCTAAAGGATTGGGGGCAGTTTGATAGGTCATGTTGATCGTGCTCCGGGTTCTTAGCCCCCAGTCATCATTAAAATCCACGGGAATAATCGGACGCATCCTGAGTCGATAGGTGGATGCGTTAAATCGGCCCTCGCCACCATCAAAATGATTTTCGATTTGGACCCTTGGAATGTATGCAAAGGGATTTTGAATATCGTAGAGCAGGTTGCCGGAGGATGGCACTTGATTCCCGGCATTTGCAGAACCCCATAAAAGGCTCGCAAGCAGTCCAGCGACAGTGATTGACCCCAATTTTTGATGCGCTACAAGCAGATGCCCTGACAGAGAGTGAATGCCCACGAGATTTGTGTTTTTCCTATCACCAAGACTTCATTTCGAGTCGAATCAGCGCACTATCGAAGACTTTTCAGGTGATGCCACGCTTTTTTAGTACTCCGAGGTGAGCTTAAAGTGGCGCAAGACGGGGGCTTACCTCTTCCAAGAGGCTCAAAAGCTCGCCGCTCACCAAACCAAAAATCGAGATGCACTTCGCTCATAGCGCTTCAATCAGGTCACAACATCTGAGCACAGCTATAATTTCAGGAAAAAAAGCGTCCCCCTCGCTCGAACCACCCTCAGGGACCTAACGGGTGTCACAGCGAAAACAGGCGCACAAAGATCAAGCAGGATCTGATTTCACCCAGATCCAAGATAAAAGCACCTGAGGTAGTTGATGAGTCTTTATTGGATTTACGATATCCCGAGCATCGAACTTGCTCTCGGAATGAAGGCGGTTTTCTTGTTGATTTCCCTGACGGCCCTGGTTGCGACGCGCGGAATCATTACAAAGCATTTCCACAGGTCATTTGAAGCCGATCAAGCCGTGAGCGCAATCTTTGGTGCGGTAGGCAGCTCTATGGCCTTCTTCTGGGTTTGGTGGCTGTCGCCGCCTGGCAAAACTACGACAAGTTGAATGACCTTGTGGATGAGGAAGCATCCTCCATCATTCAGCTCTATCGTTGCGTGAATGTTTTGAGGGATCCCTCACATAAAGCCATTCAGGAAAGCATCAAGACCTACACAAAAGACATCATCGAGGTGGCCTGGCCCGCGCACAAACACGGCAAGTCTTCACCGACCAGCATTAACTTGATCACCGATCTTCACCACCTGATGGCGGCCTATGAGTTCAAGGCAAAAAATCAACCTGCAAGCTACGCTGAGGCAGTGAGTGCATTTTCCGACATGGTCAAAGCAAGAAGAATGCGGGTGAATGGGATAGACGTCGCTATCCCAAAAGCGCTCTGGTATGTGATTATTAGCGGCGCGCTCCTGACGATTCCAATTACCTTTTTCTTTCACATCCCTTCGCTCAAAACCCATCTTCTGATGACGGGGTTTTATGTGCTCTTTCTCGCGGGCATGATCACCCTGATCGCGGTACTTGATAACCCCATGCGAGGCGAAATAACGGTATCCGCTGAACCCTATAAGAAAGCGCTCGATGCCATGGCAGAGATTGACGCGCACCCTAAGGCTTTCGAATAGGGTCCTTCGCTTGGCGATTGGGTCTCACCGCTCCCTTTGACCGGGAACGACGCCCCTTTAGTTTACTTGGGGCTTTTGCTCGCAGGTTTTCCGCGCTTAGCGAAGGACCCGTAAGGGGATACAGAGTTTGTAGCCCTCCAACCTGATCGATTTGATCAGAGGCCGATTCCCCAGCGAAGGTCTTAGTTTTGAGCGGATACGGGTCAAAACGACAGCCAGAGCTCGGCGCCCTGCATTGTCGGACGGCAGCCCCAGAAGCTCAAGGAGCTTCACCGTTGAGAGTTTCTGATCGGGCGCCTGCGCAAATGCTTCCATGATCTGAACCGCAACCTCTCCGAGGCTGAAAAACTGCTGGCTGGGTGACTCAAGAACACCCGATTGAAGATCCAAGGACCAATGGTCATGCTGTATGGCCTTGACCCTCAGACGCCGGGTTAATGATTTTATTGCTGCCAATAACTCCCGAGAACGAAGCGGCTTTGTCAGATAGAGATCGGCACCGGCTTCATAACCCATGACCTTATCGCCAGGCCTGACCCGTCCCGTCCCGTCCCGTCAAAAGGATGATCAGAACATCCGGGCTAAAATGGCGATATCGGCTTGCGATACTCAAACCGTCTTCTTGCGGAAGGTTGAGATCGATGATGAGTAGATCCGGCATCCCCTCCTTTGCAAGCTCGTCCAGACTCTCCCCGCAATCGGCCCCCAAGGCGTCATAACCCTCATCCCGAAGGCGAATCAAAAGCTCTTCCTGATGCGCAAGATCGTCTTCGACCACGACAACCTTGATCCTGGCATTCGATCTTACGGTTTGCATGGCACCCAGACCCAGAATGCAACCTTCGTTGACGTGACTTCCGATCCGATCGACCCGGACAAGGCTTGAATGATCCGCGCTGAGAACCAAAGCCCAAGACCCATCCCCGGCAGAAAACTCATGCTTTCAGCACGATAGTACTTTCTGAACAGTTTTCTGGGATCCGGGGCCATGTCAGGATTTATAAAATTTTCGCAGCGAAACTTGACGCCCCTCGAGCCTCGCTTGAATTGCTCACGGACCATCAGACTCACCTGGCTGCCACTCAAAGAGTACTTGAGGGCGTTCTCCAGAAGGTTACTAATGACCGTTCCATATAAGAAAGGGTCAGACAGGATGGATCCTGAGATCTGGCAATCGAGGGCAATCCGATCCGGATCCACGGAAAGATCGATGCGATCCTGAAAAAAGGCCCTGAGATCGATCGCCTCGAATTTTGGCCTGAGCTTCCTCAGCTCCAAGAGATCCACGTCCATGCACCTTGAGACCACATCCTCGATGCGCTCGGCTGCCAGGATCAAATGGTTTCCCCGCTTCGATGAAAACTCATCATATTGATGTTCCTGAAGGTTCTCGCCCGCCATTTTGATGGTGGAGAGCGGCGTTCTGACCTCATGGGCAAGGATCGCGATGAAATCAGCCTGCATTTCCCGCATCTCTCGTTGCTCATTCAAGAGCCGACGAATCGAGGCACTGACCGCCAGGGCCGGGATGGCCAAAACGACATTAAGAGGGAGCGCCAGGGGATATTCTGGGCCCGGATGCGTTCCCCAAAAGTAAATGCTCAAGCCAGTCATCAAAAGCATCATCAATCCGGATCTAAAACCCAGAAAGAAACCGACCAAAACCACCGCAACACCGAAAGGAAATTGCTGCTGAATCCCCATCGCCGAAACAGTGAATGACTCCCTGATCAAAAAACACAGGACAACAGCGATTGCAGGTAAAAAGACATGCCGAGTCATTGAGGACATCGGTTGCTGTGTCAATTCAAAATAATGACTGGCGGATCGTTTCACCTGACCTCAAATGAGAATGAGCTTGGGGTGGCAGACTCAAAACGGTGTTCACCCAAGACGAATGTATCTGAGCGATGGGGCTTCAAAATCTTACAGACCATCGCATGAATGCTCGTGATATCTACCGCAATAATTCAGAAAAAAGATGGCCGCACTTCACCCGACTCGAAGGGCCTGAGTGATCCTTGCCACGCTCAGTGGATGGGTCGATCCGAAAGGTATCGGGCCCCAAGAGCGAGTGCGTGCCTGCGTGAGCCATTTCATGCTCCTAGGATTGCAGGCCTCAAAAATAAAGAGCATCAGCAAAATCACTGATCGCAAAAGCACAAATCCTATCGACCCATTGATGTTCACTTTTACTATAGGTAGCGGGGCCTGTGCCGGAACAGCAAGCTGTAACGTCACCTTGACCTACTCCCCTTCCTGAAGGAAGGAGATTCTTGATTCATCGAGAACCGCTGATGCCGTTTGGCGACACCAGACTGACACTCTCTCCACAAGCTAACACCGCAAGTCCTGCGGCTTTGATGTTACGCGCCGCGTTGATGTCTCGATCCAAAAGGTTCGAACAGGAAGGACAGGTCCACTCCCGATCATTCAACGTCAGCGCATCATTGATGTATCCGCAACAGAAACAACGCTTAGAACTGGGAAAAAAGGTGTCGATAGCGACAACGCTTCGCCCGGCCCAATCGGCTTTATATTCCAGCATTCTCAAGAAATGTCCCCATCCTGCATCGGCAATGTACTTGCTGAGCTGGGGGTTGCGGATTAGGTTCTTGACCTTGAGGGATTCGACGCAGATCACTTGGTTCTCGTTAATCAATCTACGGGACAATTTATGGAGGTTGTCCATCCGGCCATCGGAGATCTTGGCGTGAATACGCGCCACTTTGCATTTGGCCTTGGCCCGGTTCTTCGAACCGAAGACTTTACGAGCCAACCGACGCTGGTATCGGGCCAGCTGAGCCGCATATTTAGCCGTATGCCGTGGATTGCCGGTTTTTTCTCCTCTGTCGGTCACGAACAGGTCCTTGATGCCCAGATCAATGCCAAGGGTATTTGGCGTGACACTCAGCACCGTCGGGGTGAATTCGCACAGGCACGAAACGAAGTATCGTCCCGCCGAATCCTTCGTCAGAGTCAGGGTACTGGGCGCCGAGGGAAGCTCCCGCGACCAACGAACATCCAAAGGATCCTGACTCTTTGCGATATAGAGCTTTCCTTCCCGATAGCTGAAAGCCCGTTGGGTCAATTCCGCCGACTGGCGGCCGCGTTTGTTCTTGAAGGTCGGGTACTTTGCCCGTCCCTCCCAGAAATTGATCAAGGCCCTTTGCTGATGGCGAAGAGATTGCTGCAAAGGCACCGAGGAGACCTCATTGAGGTAGGCAAATTCCGGAAGTCGTTTGATTTCCGTCAGCCGGGCGCTGGCCTTGAGGTAATTAATCTTCTCCTGTCTTTCCTGATAGGCCAGGCTTCGCCATTCCAGAATCAGGTTATAGACTTTGCGCACGCAGCCAAAGGTCTGAGCCAGGAGAACCTCCTGCTCGGGTGTGGGGTAAAACCGATATTTGTAGGCGCGTTTTCGCGTTTGCATGGAGGAAAATATAGCGCATGCTATCTTTCCTTAGCAAGCCCTCTCCCTTTTGGAGAATTCGCTATCCCCTCCTGTCCTAGAGGACAAGGTTTCTCGCGAGACATCTGACTAATGCAGCTAAGACGGTCAGCGCCACCTTCCGATAGACAGTGACTTAGGGGCTGCGTTGCCGCTGGCTCTCGGCGGCAACGGCCTTAATGGGTTTCGTTGGTGATTTGCGTGGTGATGACCTGAAACGGTTTTTTAGAGACCACCACTCGACCCAGATAGGGATTTGAGAGCTCAACCACGACGTAGATATTGAAGGCGATGACCAGGGACATCAAAGCGGTCATGGCCGCCTGCATCCACAGGCTTTCCAGCACGAAAAAGTAACTAAAGACGACCGTCACCAAGCCCCCGATCAGAAGGACCTCCCACTCCAGATCCGGCAAATGGTATTCCACAAGGGTGATCCGCTGTCGCCGCATGGTCCAGGCCATGGTCAGTTCATCCTGGACCTTGTCATAAACCGTCTCCTGCCCCTGCGTCTGAGGCTCAATGGCATCCAGCTTTTTACTAACGTCGATCAAAATGCCCCGGGCGACGTCATCACGGTGCCCCCGCTTCATCGTCTCCCACTCCGTCTCGATGACTCGATTGGCGTAAGTTTTAATGAGGGGTTGAATTTCAGCGCCCTGAGGTTGTGGCAACCGGGCCGCATGCAGATGAATCATAAAAAGAGCGCTTGACTCGCTTTCGACATCCGTTTTGGCATCGTCAAAACGGGCCTGCGCATCAAAAATGATCAGACCGACAAGAACGGCGTAAAACGTGCCCACCACCGAAAAGTAATAGCCGCCCACCTCATGACATGCCGTGAGCCGTTCCGGGCCTATCAATTTTCGAAAGGCATCTGACCAAGGCATGACAAAATGATCGAGGCCACGATGACATGGGTGCTGTAGTCCGTGACAATATGATCGACCAAATTCAGGCTGTTCGTGACTTCACTCATTATTTTTATCTCAGCATGCTGCGGCAAACGTTCGGCCGGGATTCGGGGCCCTCGGGAAGAGCTCTATGGCCTTCAGAGCGCATGCCTCTCCCTTTGCCCCCTAGTTTGCCCGATATGAGGGTAATTGCCGATACCGAAGGGCATCAAGACGCTGAAGGGATCACTCTGGCGCCGCCATCGAGAGCGCACCGGGGGCTTGGAAGGATCCTCCCTGGCCTTCTCTTTTTGGCCATGACCGCGCCATCCCATGCAGCCCCACCCCCTGAGGGCATCAAACAGTCAGCCGGATTCTGGACTCAGGCGGTTGCTGAAGGGAGCCTCGCCAACCTCGATGAGCGCCTGAGCACGGTTCGCATTTGGCTTGAATCGCAAGCCCGATTCAATAACTCCAACCCCATGGAGAACATGAACTTCTACCAAGGAATGATTCGCACCGCCATGGGTTACGCCGTCACGGACCGTCTGACCGTCTGGGCGGGCTACACCTATCTTCCGACTGAAAATTACGGCCAGGATTATGTGGGCGATCAGTCGGTTTGGCCGGCATTTCGGTACATTTTCCCCACCAAGATTGGCACCGTGACGCTCCGCGAAATGCTCGAGATGCGCTTCGCTCGGGGGGATGCCCCGGGGATCCGGCCTCGGACTTTGATCAAGCTGCTTCATCCCTTTGAATTCGAGCCTCGGCTGGGGTTGGTCCTTTGGGATGAGTTTTTCTTCAATCTCAACAATGTCGCCAATAATCCGAATGGCGGCTACTCAGGCTTCAACCAAAACCGGGCTTTTGCGGGGATCAGCTGGATCGTCAACGAAAATGCACGCTTGGAGTTCGGATACATGAACTTGTTGAGCAACAAATCCAAACCTGAGCTCCCCTATAGCTCCTACAACAGTCTGAATACTGTTTCTGCCTCGTTTTTCATCGGCTGGTAAGCCCCTTCAATGAACCCCATCGAGGATCTTTTATGCTCACTGGTTTAAATCAGCTACGAAATCTCCTGGTCTTGGGTCTACCCTTGCTTCTGAGCGCCTGCGCCGCTGTTCAACATGACGCCTCACTCGACAAGCGTTTCTTGAGCCACGACCTCAGTTCAGCAGAATCTTTGGCGCAAAAGACAGGACAAAAAGACCTCGGCTGTGCCGATGTCAAGACGGAAGAACTCTCCGCGAGGAATGCCGAAGGGGCCCCCATGGGGCCGGTATGGACCAACTACATGATTAGGATCAGTGGCTGCGGAAAAGACAAGTCCTACAAAATTCAATGCGAGGCCGAATATGCCTGTTTTGTCGCCAAATAATCGGCGTTTCCTCCCTGGGGGCGGTATCCCGAACTCAGAATCTCTCATCAGGCCCGCCCTTGGGCTCACGCTTCTCCTGACCCTGAGCAGCTGCGGCCTGATGGATGCTCAAAGGGACGCCAAGGATCAACCCACAGGAAAGCCCCGCTGCGGCGCCATTACCTGGGAAAGCTGCTGATCTTCTGTCACGTTACTCCGGGCCAAAGGCCAACCACCCTCTCCCTGTTGGACCTTGGAGAAAGCTTGCGGACCGGCACAAATCCCATAAAATTATTATGGTTTAATGCCGGTGACGGATTCTGGAGACTGACATGCTTAAAAGACCGCTTCTTTGCCTCACCCTCCTGCTGGGAGTCCCCGCCACATGGGCCGGCGATCTTCCCGATCCCACTCTGACCCCCGGGGCGCTGGATCCTGAAGTCATGCAGTCGAATATCAAGGAATCCATCTGCAAAGCCGGGCATTTCACATGGACCGAGGGCCACATGCCCCCGAAATCCTTTCTGGAAAAGACGGAAAAGGAACAAATTTCGGCCTATGGATATCCCGATGAAAACACCAAGCACTATCAGATGGACCACCTGATTCCGTTATCCCTTGGGGGAAGTCCGACGGATGCCAAAAACATCTGGCCCCAACCCCTCATCAGCAAATGGTCTGCCCGGAAAAAGGACTATCTGGAAGGCATCCTCCACGAGAAGGTGTGTAAAGGCGAAATCAGCCTGAGTCAGGCGCAGGAAGAAATTCGAAATCATTGGATTGAAGCGTACGAGAAATATCTCGGATCGGCCGATCGCCATCCCTAGATCACACGAGTCGGTTCGTCGTCAGGTCTTCCCCGGGCTGTCACACTCCCGAGATAAAATTGTCATTCAGGCAATTCGGAGGATTGGCGGCGATGCCGAGCAGCTATTCGATCACGCACAAGGGACGCCAATACTCGTTCGCTAACCTCAGAACGCTGATGGCAAAGGCAAGCCCCAAGCGCTCTGCAGATGAGCTGGCGGGACTTGCCGCCGAGTCAGAAGTTGAACGCGCCCTGGCGCAAAGGTGTCTTGCTGAAATTCCGCTGCAGCGATTCCTCGATGACCCCCTGATCCCTCCCGAGTCGGATGAAGTCACGCGACTGATTCTGGACCGACATGACACGCAGGCCTTTGCCCCCCTCCAGAATCTCTCCGTTGGCGAGTTTCGCGAATGGCTGCTGTCCCATCCCGGCGACCCCAGCGCCCAGGCTTGGGGCATCATCCCCGAAATGGCCGCAGCCGTCAGCAAGATCATGCGAAATCAGGATCTGATTGCTGTCGCCAAACGTTGTCGCGTTGTGACACGCTTCAGAAACACCCTGGGTCTCGAGGGTCGCCTTTCGACGCGACTCCAGCCAAACCATCCAACCGATGACATGCGCGGCATTGCCGCAACGATTCTCGATGGCCTCCTTTATGGAAGCGGCGATGCGGTGATTGGCATCAATCCTGCGACAGATCATCTGGGGAATGTCGGCCGACTGATTCACCTGATGTCCGATCTCATCGAAAAATATTCGATTCCAACCCAATCCTGTGTCCTTTCTCATGTCACGACGACCATGGAGCTGATCCAGAGAGGCTATCCGGTCGATCTGGTCTTCCAATCAATCGCAGGGACAGAGGCGGCCAATAAGAGTTTTGGTGTTGATCTTGCCATGCTGGGTGAGGCCAAGGCGATGGCAGAAAGCCTCGGGCGAGGCACATTGGGACAAAATCTCATGTATTTCGAGACCGGTCAGGGCAGCGCACTTTCCGCCAATGCCCACCATGGCGTTGATGCACAGACGCTGGAGGCCAGGGCTTACGCTGTGGCCCGTGAGTATTCACCGCTTTTGGTCAATACGGTCGTCGGATTCATCGGTCCCGAATATCTTTATGACGCAAAACAGATTATTCGCGCAGGTCTTGAGGATCATTTTTGCGGAAAGCTTTTGGGACTCCCCATGGGATGTGACGTTTGCTACACCAACCATGCCGAGGCGGATCAGAACGACATGGATAACCTCCTGACGCTGCTGGGTGTCGCGGGCTGTAACTACATCATGGGAATTCCCGGCTGTGATGACATCATGCTGGCCTACCAGAGCACCTCATTCCACGATGCGCTCTATCTCCGCGAAGTCCTCGGTAAAAGACCGGCGCCTGAGTTTGAAATCTGGCTCGAGAAAATGGGGCTTTTTGAAGGCAACCGACGTCTCCTCAACAATCCCCATCGATCTCAAATGATCCAGAGCTTCACCGACCAGATTGAAGGGAGCCACTGATGGATCCCTGGCACACGCTCCGCGCGTTTACCCAGGCCCGAATTGGTCAGGGCAGCGTTGGCTCAGCGCAACGAACAGAGTCCCTGATCGATTTTCAGCTTGCGCATGCCGAAGCACGGGATGCCGTCTGGAAGGAATGGGATTGCGAAAGCTTTCGCAGTCAGGTCAAGAAACACTGGGGTCCAGCGATCCAGGTGGAATCCAAAGCCGAAACCCGAACCCTCTACTTAAAGCGACCTGATTTGGGTCGAAGCCTGCGTCACGAAAGTTTGCAGGGACTGCAATCATCAACGGCGCAAGGTTTCGATATCGCCCTGATTCTTTCGAACGGGCTCTCAACGACCGCTGTCGAAACCCATGCGCTGCCCTTTCTGAGCGTACTAAAGGAATCACTCAAAGGCTGCGGCCTGTCGACCAGCCCGATCATCCTCGTACCCAACGGGCGGGTTGCCCTTTCAGATGAGATTGGCATCGCACTGAAATCCCGCGTCAGCCTGATCCTGATTGGAGAGCGCCCGGGCCTTTCCTCGGCAGACAGTCTCGGCGCCTACCTCACCATTGCCCCGGCAAGCGGTAACACGGATGCGGAAAGAAACTGTCTTTCTAATATTCGCGAACCCGACGGCCTGGATTATCGAACGGCCGCGGACAAGATCTGCTACCTCACCCTCAAAGGCTTACGCCTCGGCATTGGGGGCGTTTCACTCAAAGATGATAGCCCGGATGATCCCGCGCTGTTAGGACAGTCCCTGCGTTTGCTTGCCGGCGAGGGGCCCGACCGCTGAGCGAATGATTTCGGCATACGCCTCCGAAGGGCGATCACCCCAATGATCCTCGGCGCAGCGCTCGGTGCTTTCCTGATAATCGAGGCTAAACAGGCCAAATCGTGCGGAGTAGGTTCCCCACTCGTAATTATCGAACAGCGACCAGTACATGTATCCCCTGAGGGGAACGCCGCTTCGCACCAATTCAAGCACCTCGCCAGCATGCAGTCGGATAAATTCGCTCCGAATCATGCCATCGGCTCGCCTGTGCGATTGATTGTCGTGATCGCGCCGATGAGCCATGCCGTTTTCCGCAATCAATAGCGGTTTTCCCGGATACGCCTCAGCCAGTAATTTCGAAAAGAACCTCAGGCCCTCGGGCAGGACTCGCCAGTCCCACCACTTGCTGAAGAGGCTGTTGCGAAAGCCGTCAAAGGGGTGAACTCTGGAGGTCCATAATTGCGCGAGATTCGGAAGTCGAAAACTGTGCGCGCAGAAAGGATCGTAATAATCATAGGCAATGTAATCGCTCATTACCTCCCGGGGGGAAGCGTAGATACAGTCTAAAAGGGCGCGCACGGAGGATGATTGCATTCCCTTTCGAGCGAGCCGGGTTGCAGCCCTTCTCACAAAGCCGCCTACCAGGCGTGAAAACCTGCCCATGTGCTTGCCTTCGAATTGAGCAATCCTGCGACTAAATTCTTGGGCTTTGGAAAAAAGGAAAGCCTGTGCATTCGCTGGCGGGATCTTCCACTCCCGGAGCATCACAAGATCGGTCAGCAGTTTGTCGAGCCAGTAGACATCACTGGTGTAGTTGTTAAATGTTGCCATGACGGGACCCCAGTCCTTCTCCTCATAAAGATCATGGATGAGGTTGTAGCTTCGGATATGGGCCTCCATCAGCGCTGCAAGAGCGCAGGTCGCCGCTTGCAAGCCACGCCGCGCCTCTGTTGGGAACTGATCTCCAAGATAGGTACTCATCACCAACATGTTGGGTTCGTTGATCGTGATGAAGTAGCGCACAGGATCATGCCCGTGAGACACAAGAAAAGAATTGATGGTCAGCACAACCTCTTTGACGAAGTCGGCAAAACGATCTTGGATTTCCGTCTCCAACCAGGGATCACTTCCCAGCCAGGCCGGGTGAACAAAGTGATGAAGCGTCACGATGGGCTCAATCCCAAGATCACGACATGCAGCCAAGATCCCGCAGTACTGGCGGAGTGCATCGTGATCAAAGGGCGGAGGTGCCCCTCTTTCATTGACCCAGGTTGGCTGGACGCGACTCCACTCAATACTCATCCTGAAAGCGTTAAGTCCCAACGCCAGGCAGCGGCGAAGATCCTCCTCATAATGCGAGAAAAAGCGGGTGGAATCGCCTAATGGATCAACGTCCCCTCGAAGCTCGGCCGACGCCCAATTCGTCTGAGGCTCGCCCATGCGGTTGTAGCCTCCCTCAGCCTGATAAGCCGAGATCGCGACGCCCCAGAGAAATTCGTGTTGACTCGTCATGAGATCCGTTAAAGGGAAGAGGACTTTCAGTGAAATTCGCTATTCGGCAACAAGAGGTATCCACGGGTCCAGCGGGTGAAACGCCCACCCACCTCGTCCATGTGCCGCACCTGATTCTTAGTCAAGCCAAGCGCTGCCGGATCATAGAGCAAGGTTTCGATAAATATCGAATTAGCGCATTGATTCTGATTGAGAAGGTCTGCGCCAAACTGGTCCTTAAAGCGAGGCCAGGGAGACCTGCAAGAGGCTTCGATCACTTTAAGGCTGTCATAGGGATTACTGCCTTTGAGCTTCCAAAGACGAATGCTCCCCTCAATGGGACCGACCGGATTGCCCTGACCTATTCCAGCAAAAGGCAGTTTCCCCGCCCCGCGAAAAGGGTCCCGCTTGAAATCAGGATTCTCCCCAATCACGTTCCGATAGAGGTTTTTGCAGCGCTCAAGATCAAACGATCCAGTCAGCCCCTCAATGCCGATTTTCTGGTCGGTGAGGGCAACACCCGGCGGATAACAGGGGTTGCCCTCAACCCCGCCCCCGATGGAATGAATCATGGATTTGCGTGCCGCATTTTGTCCAAGACCCAGAAAACTGCGGCTGAGGACCCGATAGGAGTGCCCCTGAAGCTGCCATACCTTTGAACCCGGCACCGCCTGGCCCTTGGCTTCATAGGCAATCTGTGCGGATGCGCCTCCAATCTCCACAATACCCAGCGTCTCTTTGCCAGGGGCAAGGCGTCCCAGCAAGGCGTTAAGATCCGCCCAGGCAAGAAGCCCTTCAAGCTCCGAAGGCAGGATTCCAACGCGCCCCACCTTGAACTCTGTTGCTTTCAGGCCGCGACGGACCACCTCAAGAATGGCCTCACTCTGAACAGGCTCAAGCAATCTTAAGCCGCCAGTCGCAAGAACATGGACGGTCACATCGCTCTCCTTAAGGCCTTTTTCGAGAAGATAGGCACGAAGAGGGAGGACGAGCGGTGCAATGCCTGCGCGATAGGCTTCATCTGTCCGCTCTTTAAATTCAGAAAGCCCAGGAATGTCTTTGGGCTCAAATTGCCAAAAATCCTGGACCTGGGTCGTGGCACCCTTTTGGAGGGTTTGATAGAGATAGATGCGGGAACCACTGCTGCCGGCATCCACAACCACAGCATAGGAGGGAGAAGGTGCGGCGCTGACCCACGAAGAGGGAAGCAGACAGCATGCCCAAAGGATGACAAGACGAAAAAAAACAAGCATCACGTTCTAAAACCCTCTCGATCCGGCGGATGAAACCAGCATCTTTTGCTTAGTTCAGACGTTTTGTCGCCATCGAAAGTCTTTGATCAGGGCTAATCGATAATGTTGTCAGATTATCGGTCAACAGGGTCGAAACAACCTTTTGTGCTGCATCAGGCTTTGCAAAACGCAACGCACTGGCCCGCATCCGTGCCAAACGCAAAGGATCATCGAGAAGGCGCTGGATCTTGAACGCCAAGGTCGCCAACTCATTGCATTTGATCGCGATCCCTTGCTCCAGCAAGTGATCGCTGTTCCGCTCCTCTTGTCCCGGGATCGGATTCACAATACACATGGGGAGACCCGAGCTGATGGCCTCCGCGGATGTCATGCCCCCTGGCTTTCCGATGAAAAGGTCAGCGACTCGCATCAGCGTGTGCATTTCATCGGTATACCCCAGGGTCCGGATGGTTGCCGAAGATCGCTGCGTCACACCATTAATGCGTTCACGAAGCGCCTCGTTTCGACCGCAGACGACAATGGTCTGGACATGCGAAGGCAATTCGAGGAGTCGCTCAACCATGAACTCCGTTAATTCCGTTCCCGCTGCGCCTGCAGAGAGCAGCAAAATAGGATTCTCAGGGTTAAGATCCAGCCTGCGACAGGCGTCATCCCGATCGATGGGATAACTAAAGGATGCATCAATCGGGATACCCGAGACGGTGACCCGATCGCCTGGAATGCCCAACATCTCGAGATGCGCCTTGGTTTCATCAATGGCCACAAAGTAGCGATGAAATACGCGTGAGAGCCACATCGCGTGAAAATCGAAATCGGTGACCACAATGGAAAGCTGGGCCTGAATCTGCTGAGTGGCAATCAGATGCGAAATAATTCCCGCCGGCATGAAGTGCGTGCACACGGTAATGTGTGGATCAAAGTCACGAATGAATTTCACCAGAGGGCGGGTATTCAGACGGTCGATCATGTGCCGCATGGCATCCGTGCGCCAAGGCTCATCGCTGGTTTTGTACCACCACCCGAGAAAGTTAGGTGCCGACTTCACCAAGGACCCGTAGAGCTTGGAATAAAAATCTCGAAAGATCCGGTTGGTATAGCGCAAGGCATCATTGTTGATGACCTCTTCCACCCGCGCATCCAACGCAAAGCTTTTCTCAAGGGCTGCGGCCGCCTTCACGTGACCGGCGCCTGCGGACGTCGACATGATGAGCACACGTCTTCCGTCTTCTAATGACAGCGGATAGGCCCCACTTTTTGCCGGTGCCAAAACCTGTGCCGGCCCCCTACGGCGGGAAGATGACATGCTCAGGTTTTGTCCTTCAGCAAGACACTAGTCCTGATCGTGGCCATGGATCTTGTTGAGAAGCCCCATGACGCCAGCGATGAAAAGACCGAACACTACAATAACTGTATTGATCGAAAGATCGGCCTTAATCATCGCGGAATACCCCGCCAACATGAGCAGAATCGAGACATTTTCGTTCAGGTTCTGAACCGCAATGGAATGACCCGACCCCATGAGGAGATGCCCCCGATGCTGCAGCAAGGCATTCATTGGGATCACAAAGCTACCCGCCAGGGCACCAATCACAATCAGCATCAGAACGGCAGCCCAAAGACTGCTCACCAGAGTCATGATGAGCACGGAAACCCCCATGAGGATGCCCAATGGCAGAACACGCACCGAATGCTCCAGAGGAATCAGCTTTGCGGCCACCACTGAACCAATCGCCAGCCCAACCGCCACCAATGCGGTGAGATGGGTGCCCTGCTCCATGTCCATGCCCAAAGCGGATGCCGCCCAGGCAAGAATGATGAATCTGAGGGTCGTACCTGCGCCCCAAAAGAGTGAGGTGACGGCCAGGGAAACCTGTCCCAGAGGATCCTTCCACAGCCGGACGAAACAGCGCCAGAACTCTTTCACGATACCCACAGGGTCTCTTGACTCCAGCTGATGTTCCACAGGCAGATGAGGAATATAGATGTTCCAGATCGCAGCAATCAGATAAAGGACAAGCACCGCCAGAATCGCGAACTTGGGCTGCGCATCCGCACCCAACCAGCTCATCAGGTCAGGCCCCAGTAATCCCGAAATATCCAGATGATTGCCAATCAGAAAACCGCCAATGATCGCACCCACAATCACGGCAAGAACGGTCAGGCCTTCCATCCAGCCATTGGCCCAGACCAGACGATTGGCTGGCAGGTACTCGGTAAGAATGCCGTATTTTGCAGGGGAGTAGATCGATGCGCCGATGCCCACCAAGCCATAGGCAATGAGGGGATGGACGCCAAGCACCATGGCAAGGCACCCCAAAGTTTTAGTCGCATTACTAATAAACATGACGCGGCCTTTGGGCAGCGCATCCGAGAATGCACCGACAAACGGCGCCAGCATGATGAAGGCAAAGACGAAGAACTGTTGCAAAACAGGCACTTGCCATGCCGGCGCATCCATCGATTTCAGTAATGCAATTGCGGCAAAAAGCAGTGCATTATCCCCGAGGGATGAAAAGAACTGGGCCGCCAGTATCGTTAAAAAACCACGGTCCATGTCTTTGTCCTCCGGACAATTTCAAGTTAATGAGAGAGAAACGAAGGGCGCCAGTGAATCAATTCAAGAGCACCATTTTCATGCTCGACAATGGCGGTGCAGCTCTCGACGAAGTCCCCGGTATTGACGTAGGTAAAGGCGCCCATCGTCTTGATTTCTGCATGGTGAATATGCCCGCAAATCACTCCATCAAGCCCCTCATCATTGAGGGTGTTGACGATGCTTTGTTCATAATCAGAGATGAACTGGACAGCATTTTTAACCTTGAACTTGACGAACGCCGCCAAGGAGAAATGGGACTGGATCCCTAAGAAACGACGAATGGTCCTTAATGCCCGATTCGCCTCAAGAAGAAAGTCGTAACCTTTGCTTCCCAGCTTGGCAATCCACTGGTGATACTTTGCGATCGTGTCGTATTCATCACCGTGCACCACCAAAAAGCGTTTCTCGTCAGCGGTCACATGGATAACGGAATTTCTGACTTCGATATCGCCAAAGACATGGTCGTCATAGTCTCGGACATTTTCATCGTGATTACCCGGCACGTAGATCACCTTGGTGTCGTGTCGTGCCTTACGGAGAATCTTCTGGATGATTGTGTTGTGATCTTGAGGCCAATAGACCCGCTTTGAGAGAGCCCAGAAGTCGATGATGTCACCGACGAGATAGAGCACATCGCTCTCGTTGTGCTTCAAAAAGTCGAGCAGCACATCGGCCTGACACTGGGTTGAGCCAATATGGAGATCGGAAATGAAAATGGACTTGTAACGATTGACCGTCATATTGAATCCGTCGTGACTTTGCAGCCAGGGAGATCCGAAGCAACAAAGCACCACCCCGGAGATGACAATTCAACAAAACGATTGTTACATGCACATTAAGATCAGGGGTAAAACAGCCCGCTCTCTGAATTTAAAGGTCTCGGGGACAGGTTTCAGGGCGACCCTCGGAGGTATAGGCTTGATCCCTATAGTTCGTAAAGGGAAGATACTTGATGCCATCCTTGCACACCATGGATTGATCGCTCAAATTGTCGTCGATGCCCTGATTGAAGGGAACACAGGCTCCCAGCATGGCGACGAAAAAAAACCAAACGGTCCATCGCATCAAGAACCCTGCCTGATTTGCAGTCATAATTCACCCTCAACGGAAGATTCTGTTGATGATCCTGCATCCCCAATCCGGAGGCACAGCCAGACTTCACGGCACCGTCACATTCTGAATCTATCCTGAATGCGTGCATGAGAGGTCCATTGCAACGAATGCCATGAAGAAGAACAAGCCATCTGAAATTGAACTTCCAGAACTCCCCGAAGGTCTGGCACATCTTCCGAGGGATGTTGGCTGGATCCTCCTGATCGCGGGACTTCTGAGTGAACTCGGCATTCCGGGCATTCCCCCTTTCTGGATTGGGGGAATCATGATCCTCTGGCCAAAGGCTGGAAATCGAATCGTACGCCCCATCCAAAAACGCTTCCCCAAAGCCTATTCGCATTCCATTCGAATGCTTTCAAGGTATGCGGATGATCTTGAATGCCGCTACCCTAAAAAGGCGGCTAAAAGAGACGGGAAATCCTGAGGGAGCTCACCATCAGAATGGCCTGAATCAGCATCAGATAGGGCCATGCCGCGTACAGACCCGGATACCAGGCCCCGAGGAAGACGAGGGCCGGAAATATGACCCCGTTGACCGTAATCGGAACCCCTTCAAAACCCGTCCCCTCGGAAATGTTGTACCGAGCCAGACGCAGCATCCCACAGCTGACGAAAATGGCCGCAATGGCGCTCTTTAATGCACCACTTTCAAGCGAGTCGCTCAAATAAAAGATGACAGCGGGCGTCACGCCAAAGGAAATCAGATCCGCCAACGAATCCAACTCCTTTCCCATGGCGTTTTTCTGATTCAACCACTCAGCCACCTTGCCATCAAAAGAATCAAGAACCATTGCAGCCACAATAAGACCGGCCGCCTGCAACGGATTTCCATCAATCGCAGCAAAGATCCCCAGCAAACCGCAGATCAGATTCCCCACGGTGAGAATATCTGGAACCTTGATCAATCGTGCCATGCTTGTCATGTGACGCTCTCGTGTCAATGGAAGAAAAAAGACCTTCAGAGGGCAGCGGCAATCTGTTGTATCGCCAGCGTAAATTCATGCTGCGGATGCTCGACACAAAAAAGACCCGAACTACCGAGCGCCGCGACATCCTCCGTCAAGGGGATGACAGCAAGCACCCGTTCCTTGAAGGTTGAAACAACCCGCTCCTGCAACACCTTGAAATCAGAACGACTCACCGCCTTATTGATGACCAAGTGCACATGCGGTACGTGAAGCTTCCGGGCGAGTTCCAGCATGATGGCGGTCCCCTGATAATCCTGTCGATCCGGCCTGAGGATCAGCACCAAAACATCGCTGATCGCCGCAGCCAAAAGCGTTTCCTCATTGACCCCGGGATGCGTATCGACCAGAAGGTAATCAAGATCCAGTTTCTGGATCAATTGTTGAAAGCCGATATTCAGACGACCCACATCGTAACCAGACTGAATAATGTGGGTGATCTCCCCGGTCTTCATGCTCGAAGGGATCAGATAAATTCGCCCTGATTCTGGATCATTCTCCCGCACTATCGAAGTCGTCACATCGACGGCAGCCTCTTCAATGCCACATCGCCCGAGAAGATAATCGTTCAGGGTGGATTTAACCGTGGCAGGCGAGACACCAAAGAGTGCGTGCAGCCCCGGAGACTGGATGTCCGTATCGATAATCCCCACCCGATGACCTTGCATTGCAAGCCAAGCGGCAACATTTCCCGAAATGTTCGATTTCCCCGTACCGCCCCGAAAGGAATGAATTGCAATCAGCCGTCCCATCCACTCCTCCTGACCCCCAAAAACGTCCCGGCCTTCGCCTTGGAACTAGACTTCGACATCATGACGATGGACTCCCCTTAATTTGAGCGCCGTTGCCCGAAGCCCCTGAAAAAACTCCGTATCAGCGATAGCCTGCACTTCAGCTTCCGTCTCCTTGTCGTTGACATCGACACGCAGCTGTTCCAGCTGGATTTCCAAGAGCCGATGCCTTGCCCGCACCTCTGCGATCATTCTGAGAAAGAGCGTGGCGAGACGGCCAAACTCATTGGGCCGCTTTGAATCCTCGGTTAGCGCTGACATGGGCATCACAGGGTCATCCAGCTGGTTCAGCTCAAGAGCCTGGGCAGCCTTTCCCAGGGTCTGGATCGGCCGTGTAATCCAGCCTGCAAGATAAATTCCCATGAGGATCGCGAAAATGACAAGCCCCCCGGTAACCCAAGCCGCGATCCGAATCCCATAAAGAATGTGATTGATCAGGGCACTTTGCGGAATAACAATCGCAAAGCTCCAATCCTGTCCGCTACCCCGAACAACGGGAGAGACATAAACGTAGTAAAGCTCATCCCCTTGCTTAATCCTGAGGGTCTTTTCCTCATTGACAACGTAGCCCCCCTTTTGCCCTGCAAGCGCCAGATTTGCGGCCTGAATTGAAGGGGCCTGATTTTTCGAAAGCACAGGGAAAACTGCAGGATCAGAGACCCCTGTCTCCTCATCCGTCTGTCGCAGGGATGAGGCCAAAAGACGCCCACCCCCATCAAAAAGGAACAGAGATGTCCCCGTTGGCACCTGAAGGCCCTGGAGATTGATGGCAATGGTTCGAACATCCATATCCGCCATCACCATCAGACGATACTTTTCTTTGCGATCGTAAACAGGCTCGTAGACACTGACGACTTGGGCATCAGAACGCCAGTGACTCAAATGGAGACCCGAGATGACGGCCTCTCTTCGCTTCAAGGCCCCCAAAAATGCGGGATCCTCCCGAATATCAGAAGCCATGA
Source organism: Methylococcaceae bacterium (assembly GCA_044350805.1). GTDB lineage: Bacteria > Pseudomonadota > Gammaproteobacteria > Methylococcales > Methylococcaceae > UBA6136. The sequence continues at coordinate 58,614 of JBILGU010000007.1, read as the reverse complement.
CGCTCTGCATCAAAGGTTCCCGGGCAGAGCCAAAGGTCTCGAAACCGTACCACCGGATGGAACCGTTCTTGGACAGATCACACAGCTTGACGACCGGTGTGGCTGTCCGCCTTCGGTCCAACGCGAGACAGCGCCCATTGGCATCGACAAAGCTCAAGGTCATGGCTTTGGTCATCAGACTTTGCGTCCTGACGGAAGCGATCATTTCCCGGACAAAAGCCTCGTCATGCACATTGCCCGTGAAACCCGTCCGCTCCGTCTCAAATTGCCGCGCGTAGATTCGCTCAAGACTGGTCAACTCCCTGAACTCAAGATCAATGAGGTCTTCAACTCGTCCACCGATCAGCCCAATCAGAATCTCAGCAGACTCATCCGCCTCTCTTAACTGCACCATCAAAGAGATCGATGCCACCATCCCTACAGAAAACAGGATCACGAGGGCGAAAAGGCCAGAGAAGAGCAGCCGAATCGATTTCACGCCTGGGCCTCCGAAGGATCATCGCCCAAAAGACTTGAAAGCCCTTTGCGTTGACGTTTGCGCCAATTCATCCCAAGGAGATTTCGATCATCCCGAATCAATCCATGCTCAACGGTTTCATTGGTCGCTTTTTCTTTCGCGGGCTGCCGCATCCCATTGAGGCCCGCAACGACGGTCCCACCGTTATTGATCAGCACGGAAAGCAGTGGCCCCATATTGAAGAAAACACCACCGGCAACCGTCACCAGGTTGGCGGAGACCACAATCGCGATATTTTGGCGGACAAGACCCATCGCACTTCGTGCGGAATGAATGGCGGCCGGAATGGAAAGGAGACTGTTGTTCAGCATCACCACGTCGGAACACTCGCGAGCAAGATCGGTCGCATCACTGAAGGAGATCCCCAAGTCTGCGGCAACCAGCGCCGGTGCGTCATTGAGCCCATCCCCCACATAAGCGATCGTGCCATGCTCACGCTTGATCCTTTCAAGCATTAAGACTTTCTGATCAGCGGAGAGCTCTGAAAATGTATTGGATGGTTTGAAGCCCAATTTATAGGCAACCGCGTTAGCCGCCCGGCCATTGTCCCCCGTGAAGAGGAAACAGGCGATCCCCATCTCCTGAAGCTTGGCAATGGTCGATGCTGCCTCGGATCGGAGAGGATTGGTATAAGAAATGGCCCCTACCACCCGCCGGTCTACTGCGATATAGCGAATGGAGCGATCACGAATCACCGACTTATGCGACCGATGATATTGATCATCAACGGCAATTCCCCGAGCTTTCAGGAAATGACTTGTTCCGACGGTCACACTCATGCCTTGAAGGTCCGCAGTCACCCCGGAATCGGAGGAATCTAGAACTTCAGCGCTCATCGGGACAACGCCACGGGTCATTGCGTATGCTTCAAGCGCGATCGAAAAGGGATGTAGAGTGAAATTCGTCGCTGAAACTGCCCAGTGCAAAAGATGATCCTCAGTCAGATCCGAGTCAAAACTTTCCAGCGCCTCGATCTCGCTGGATTGCTCTGTCAGGGTCCCGGTCTTGTCAAACACCACCGCATTCACTTGCGCCAGTGTCTCAAGAGCATGACCTCCCTTGATCAGAATGCCACTCACTTGGGCGTTGTGATTGATACTACGAAGCACTGGAATGGGCGCGGAAATACCAACACCTTGGGCAAAATCAAGAGAGAGCGGCGCCAGTGACTTATTGATATGACCGGTGGACATGAATACAACAGCGCCCCCGATCAGGGCGGGCATCACTGCCTGATTGCCGAGTGCCTCCATGTAGTTACTGAGACGCGTATCTTCCCTCGGCCTTTCGAGGTGTCCTTGCAACATCGAAGCAACCCGCGTATCGGGACCCATGACCTCAATCTCAAAGACAAACTGCCCTTTAGTGACCAGAGTGGCGGCATAAACATGCTCTCCTTCACCTTTTCTCGTCAGACTGGATTTCCCTGTCAGGAAGCCCGTATCAAGAAGGGCATTGCCTTTTCGGATCAAACCATCGGCCGGTATGCGATCACCGGCACCCAAATGGACTTGGTCGCCCTTCTTAAGATGCTTTGAGTGAATTCGCCTACGGCGACCACCCCGCTCAACCCAGTAGAGTCGACTCGGAATGGGGTCAACCTTCGCTTGATCTTCTCTGACCGCCGTAAGATCACGGAGTGCATTTCCCGATTCGAGGAGAACCAGCGAAAGGGCCGGAGCTACGAGCTCCCCTGTCAGGGTATAAAAGAGAACCCAGAGGGAATCCAGTAGCTCTGCATTGGGTTTTCCAGAGGATCGGATATGTTCATACGTCTCTTTCCACTTGGGGACCAGCGCTTTGAGCATAAAGAAGATGATGGCCGGCTGGGCCAAGGCAAGTTCAAGGGGGACGGCAAAAAGCGCAAGACCCAGGGCCACTCCAGGATCCCTGAATCGAACCCAGTTGAGTTCAAGTCTCTTTGGCGCGGACTCAGACCCATCACCCCGTAGCGCTTGCATTCTCTCAATCACAACCGGATCAATGCGTGAATGATGTCTTTCCTTGGACCCTTAATCATGGAAGTGCCTCTTTTAAAGGGAATTTTTCCTGGCCACATAATTTAAGGCAAAACGGCCATCTCAGCAGGCACTTTAGCCGACAGACATGACTATTCAGTGAAGTCCGGCCGCAATAAAAGCAAGGCAAAAAAAAACCCGCTTCGAAATGAAGCGGGGAAATAAAGTAAAACCACTTAGGTTGATACTTGGAGAAAAGATACAGAGCATATAAGGCGTATGTTTCAACTCCATGAAAAGAAGGAGCATACCCTGATTCCATCAGGGATCGACGGCGAATTCGACATCAAAAAACCGGCGACCCCAGACCGTCAAGAAGCCCAGAAACGCAGGTTCCTCCTAGCTTTACTCTGTGCCACCTCGAACACCGTCGGTCGCTGGCAGCGACTGATCCGTGGACTCAGATCGCCCAGGCACTTCAGCCAGAACCAAAAGCATAATCACACCGATCACGGCCGCACCGGTCACGACCCATTCAAAATTGATCCTCCAATCATGATTCATCCGTAGATCCTCAATTTCTTAATGTTTCTATCCATCATGGCTGGATCAACCGAAGATCCACGCCTTCCATTTCAAATAGCGCGTACTCCGCAAGATTCAGTGCATGGTGCGTAATACGGTCAAATGATTTGGCAATGAGCACGAACGACACCGCCACTTCTACTTTGATTTTGTTCTCCATGATGGAGGTCAGGGCTCGCTGAAGCTCCCTTTGAAACTGGCCATCCATTTGACGATGTCCCTCAATCACGCTCAGGGCCTGATCCTCGCTCCACACCTCAAAAAGCTCCAGAGCAGCTCGGAGGTTAGCCAGCGCAAGTTGCCCCACTTCTTTTAAAGCAAGCGCAAGATCGCTACTCATTCCATCCATGCCCGCCTGCTTCATATCCAGAAGGATCCCGGCGATTCTTACTGCCTCATCACCAATCTTGTCAAGGTCACTGATGCTCTTGGAGACGGTAATGATCAGGCGAAGATCCGATGCCATCGGTGCATTTTGGGAAATCACCCGAATAATTTCTGCATCGCCAAGAACCTCCAATCGGTCCAAGAAAATATCGTTACCCATGACTTTCTGAGCCGCTTCAGCATCCTGACGAGAGACGGCGTCAAGCGCTGCGACTAACTGGTCAAGAACAAGTCCTCCCATCTCAGAAACCATCAAATGGAGGTGAGAGAGTTCACCGTCGTAACGCAGAAAGGTATGCCCCTTGAGGCCGTCATCATTCATGATTGTTGCCGGCAGATAGGCCAACCTGACCTGAGACAAATCGCTCGGTTAAAGATTGCTTGGGAGATGTAAACAAACGGGCCGTCGGTCCCACTTCGATCAGTCGACCGCTATGGATGAAAGCCGTTCGTGAGGAAATTCGAGCGGCCTGTTGCAGCGAGGGGGTTACGACAACGATGGCCGTTGTTTGCCCAAGCTCCTGAATCAAGGACTCAACGCCCAGCGTTGATAAGGGATCAAGAGACGAACAAGGCTCGTCCATCAAGATCACTTCAGGATTGATGGCCATGGCGCGGGCGATGCAAAGTCGCTGCTGCTGTCCCAGCGAGAGATCCAAGGCCGATTGCCCCAACCGCCGGGCAAACTCGGGCCATAAGTTGGCCTGACGGAGACATTTTTCGACCAAGACGTTTTCCTCTGCACGACAAGAAACCCTGCCGTGAATGCGAAGGCCGTAAGCAATATTTTCGTAAATCGATCGGGGATAGGGATTGGGCTTCTGGAAGACCATCCCGATAGCCATTCGAGTCGCGACAGCATCTGAGTGACTAGCGTAAATATCCTGACCCTCAAACCAGACCGCCCCTGTGACACGGCACAGCGGATGGTGGTCATTCATCCGGTTCAGACTTCGCAAAATTGAGGTCTTTCCGGATCCCGAGGGCCCTATCAGGGCGAGAACTTCATTCTGCCGAACATCGAGATCTACTTTAAAGACAACCTGAGCATCCCCGTAAAAGATGCTAAGACCACGGCAAGACAATTTGGAATTGGAAGGCACGGGGGGAAAGACATCAGGGAGGCTATCAGGCGATGAACCTGGCTTCCAGCCCAATGATGGCGGACGAGGCTTTGGGTGTGGATCAGAAAACGAGCTTGGCACCATGCGGGGATTACCTGATGACTGCTCATCCACGGAATGCGAGTATCCCGAAACAGATAGACCAGTATGAGGACCAGTCTAGGGAGAGAATGTGACAGCTTTCTTACGCACCGATCCGGAGGTGTCCTGCAGCTTGCAATGGATGCGCGCCGCCCGCCGGATTCAAAATCCGATTCAGCGCTGGCGCGACTCTAGATTCGGGAGCCCATCCACGACAGTTAGGCCGTCATACAAAGCCGGATTCGCCGTGTATGAGGCGACTCCGTCGTCGATCAGGTCATCATCAATGTCTTCAATCAGTGCGACATCAAGATATGCAAAATCAGTCTCACAGGAAAATTCGCTGAGCTCATCGCCTCCAATCACTCTCAACCTCCATGCCAAAATAAGGGGGGACAAAGGTTGCCATGGTTATGTGACATTTGTATGGCATCGACTCGGTGCGCGTCACAAACCTGTCATGAAGCTCTGTTACGTTAGCGCCATCTCAGCGAATTCCCTCCTCATCATCGGGATGTCACTTCCCATCCGCATGAACGCACATTCCAGCCTGATAACGGAGTCCGACCAGATCATCCTGGCCCAAGCGTTCCAGCGACTGGAACAGCCCAGCTATGCCATCAGGCTGTCCAGCGCCTTAGGTTCGCCCATCACAGCGACTCTCAAGCTCCTACCGACCAGGCTCTCCCTGAGGATTCACCGGGCTGCCCGACAAATCGTCAGCCACGGTCTTGACCTCAGCATCATGCATTTGTCTCAAAAAAAACGCCTGGGCAGTCCACGCATTCAAAGAGCGCTGTGCATCGCGACCGGGGCACTCGGGGGTTTTTTTGGGGGGCCGGCGCTATTGTTTGAAATGCCCTTCTCGACCACCCTGATTCTGAGCTCTATTGCGGAGATCGCGCGGCAAGAGGGCGAGGATCTCTCCAGTCTTGAGTCACGCATTGCCTGCCTCTCTGTTTTCGCACTGGGCGGCTGTAGCGCTGAGGATGACGATGCCGACATCGGTTACTACGGCCTCCGTATGGCTCTGCATTCACCGGTCAGCGAGGCGACCAAATATCTGGCGGCAGCAGGAATTCGAGACGCAAGCAAAGCGCCCGCCCTGATCAATCTCATCAACCTCATCAGTCGACGACTTGGGGTCGTCATCTCGAAGCGCACCCTCGGCATGATGGTTCCGATGGTGGGAGCAGCAGCCGGCGCACTTTGCAATCGGATGTTCATGGACCACTTTCAGGATATGGCCCGCTGCCATTTCGCCATTCGACGCCTTGAACGCAAATACTCCCAAAGCAGCGTGGAGGCGTTCTATCTCCTGAACAAAAACAAGACCCAGAGCGCCTCAGCCTATCAAATTGACCCTCCGGTCAATGAACTACCCCGTCTCGCCGCCTAAGCAAGACCGATCGTCTGACACCGGAAAACCCCACTGCCGAAAGAGGAACCTTTCATGCCTACCATCGACAACCTGCTCAAGAATGAAACCGCAAAGGGAGTGGCCATCGGACTGGGTGCTGCCCTTGTCGGCGTTGCTGCCATTCCGGCCGTCATCATGGTCGGTAGACCGCTCGCGCGCGTTGCCATTAAGTCCGGACTTTTATTCCTTGAAAAAGGTCGCGAGGCGATGGCGGAAGCCACAGAGAGCCTTGAAGACCTGGTCGCTGAAGTCAAAGCTGAACTGGTCTCAAGCCACAACGAGGCGCCCTTCTCGGCCGAGCCGAGCGATCTGAGCGAGCCACAGGACAGTTAGTTCGATTAAACCGTCAAAAACGCGGACTGGGGCGTTACTTGCCCCAGTTCCCAAAGGCACGCCGCCACCCCGATTTGATGGACAGGCACATGGAAAACCCTGAATACACCGGCGTTCGGATCATTCACAACCGGGTGCCTTTCAGACTAAGACTCTCAATTCCTCTCATCCGGCATAAGCACACCTATGCTGAACTGCTGAAACAGTCACTGCTGAATGATCCCGCCTCACGGGGTATTTATCACGCAGAGCCCAACATCGTGACCGGCAACCTCTTGCTGAAGTATCACCCGGCGCTGCACGCTGAATCAGAAGTGCTGGAACTTGTCGAAAAAACGGTTTCGCGAATCGAGCAGGGACAGATTGAAATCACCCTGAAACACAAGAATCCCAGACTAAGCCGGATGCAACCCGGCGCATTCTTTACCCGAGAGCTTCTAGTCAGCATTGGAGGGAATGTGATCGCTGGATTGGTGCTTGCTGCCATCATCAGCGCCTAAGAAATACAGATGTAGGCAACCGCTCCTTCGAGAGGCCCCCATGTTCCAGAGTCCCGTCGAAATTCTTCATCATGCCTCGCCAGGTCGAATTCGACTCAAGGCCATCGCGCTCTATCGACGGGAGGATCTCAAGGAGACCATTGAGCGCTCCATTCTTGCCATCAGCTACGTAGAAACGGTCCGGGGGAACCCCCTGACGGGATCTCTTCTGATTCACTTTAATCCGGACATGGTGGCCTTGGAGCATGTTCTCGAGGACCTCGAAAGCGTCCTCGGCGAAATCACCCCGCTCCCCACACACCATAGCTTCACGAGCAAACGCGGAAGCAGCTCAACGAAAAACTGGGGGGGATGGCTCAAGAAAAAAGCAGGCGCAGCGAGTTTTGCATCTCGATTCTCCGAATCCAGCGACCATGGCGGAATGGTGGCTGTTGAGCTACCCGAAAGCTCCCCGCTTTCGGGCGAGCTCTGGCATTCTTTAGCCGTTGAAGATGCATTCAACAAGCTATCAGTCAACGAAACGGGCCTCTCGCACGAGGATGCGTTGCAGCGCCTTCAGATCTATGGCCCGAATGCGCTGATTGATGGCAAAAAGGAAAAAGGCATTGAAATGCTCCTGGAGCAGTTCACCAATATTCCGGTGGCCATGCTGGGTGTTTCCGCCGCCGTCTCGCTGGCCACAGGAGGCGTTGCCGATGCGATGGTGATTCTAGGGGTTGTAGTCATCAACGCCTTCATCGGCTACCTCACCGAAAAATCCGCTGAAAAGACCATCAACGCTCTTGGCAGCATGCGACCTGACGCAGTCATCGTGATGCGAGAAGGTCTGAAGCTTGAAATCCCCTTTGATCACGTCGTTCCCGGTGACATGCTGATCCTCTCACCCGGCGCCTACATTCCGGCCGATGCCCGCCTGATCAATGCCAACAACCTGACAGTCGATGAATCAGCCCTGACCGGTGAAAGCTTGCCCGTTGGCAAGACTTTCAGTGAAACCTTTGATCCCGAGACGCCTTTGGGTGAACGTTCCAACATGGTTCACATGGGGACCACCGTCACCGGGGGCAATGGTCTTGCCATTGTCACGGCCTCTGGGAAGGCCACTGAAATTGGACAAATTCAGTCGCTGGTCGGGGAAGTTCAAACTCCCGATACCCCGCTCCAGCGCCAACTTGATGACATGGGGCGAACCCTCGCCCTGTCCAGCGCCGGCATCTGCGGTTTGGTTTTTGCCATTGGCGTCGCACGGGGCATGCCTTGGCTGCAGATGCTCAACTCGGCCATTTCTCTCGCTGTTGCTGCAGTACCCGAGGGGCTTCCTGCCGTTGCAACCACCACGCTGGCCCTGGGCATTCGAGAAATGAAGCGCCGCAAGGTCCTGATCCGACACTTGCCAGCGGTTGAGAGCCTCGGCTCCGTTCAGACGATTTGTCTGGATAAGACCGGCACGCTGACCATGAACATCATGAAGGTCGTCGCCATCAAGACCGACCGCCATCAAATCAGTCTGACAGAGGGGCAGTTCAGCGATCTCAACGGCGGACCTGTTCAGCCATTACAACTCCCTGAAATTCAGCGACTTCTGGAGGTGGTGAGCCTTTGCAGCGACGTCACCCTGACAACGGAAGGCAAGCCCCACGAAGGCTCTCCAACCGAATCAGCTCTGGTCGATGCAACGATTTGTGCAGGAATTGACGTTTCCGTCCTGCGAGATAGCTTGCCCCTCCTTCAAATCGAGCACCGCGCCGAAGGCCGTCCCTACATGGCCAGCGTCCACGAAACCGGAAGTAACGAGAAACTTGTTGCCGTCAAAGGCAGCCCCTCGCATGTCCTTAGCCTTTGCACCGAATGGCAATGTGGCGATCAGCGCAAGAAACTGACCAAAGCCACACGTGAAAAGATTCTTGCTGCCAATGAAGATTTGGCTGGTGAGGCCCTTCGCGTGCTCGGCGTTGCCCATGGTATTTCCAGCGAAGATGACCCGGCTACCCCCCAACACTTGGTCTGGCTCGGCCTCATTGGAATGGAGGACGTGCTTCGTCCTAACACCGCCGAACTGATGCATCAGTTCCATGAGGCGGGGATTGAGACTGTCATGATCACAGGCGATCAAAGTGCCACCGCCTACTCAGTGGGTAAACGACTGGGGCTTGGTGGCAGGAAAGACATCGAGATCATGGATTCCACGAATCTTGACAAGCTTGAACCCGAACTTCTGGCAAACATCGTGAAAGACACCACGATCTTTGCCCGCGTCAGCCCCGCTCACAAGCTCAGGATTGTCCAGGCACTGCAGAGCAACGGACGCATCATTGCCATGACCGGAGACGGGATCAATGATGGTCCAGCACTCAAAGCCTCTGACATTGGGGTCGCCATGGGCGAAGGCGGAACCGATGTTGCCCGGGCTGTTGCTGACGTCGTTCTCCAGGATGACAACCTGCATACCATGATCAACGCGGTTGAGCAGGGCAGAACCATTTACAGCAACATTCGAAAGAGCCTGAGGTTCCTGCTCTCAACAAATCTCAGTGAAATCGAGGTCATGCTCATCACCACAGCCATGGGATTTGGTGAGGCGCTCAACCCGATGCAACTGCTTTGGATTAATTTGGTCACGGATGTCTTTCCCGCACTTGCGTTGGCGGTCGAGCCCCCGGAGAACGATGTTCTTAAGGAACCGCCCCGCAATCCCGAAGAAAGCATCATCACCCGCGAGGATGGAAAGCGCTTGCTGCGAGAATCTTTGATGATTACGGCCGGAACCATCGCGATTTTCTTGATCAGCCAGCGACGCTATGGCTTTGGTGTCAAGACGAGCACGAACACCTTCATGGCGCTGACGATCGCGCAAATCCTGCAGTCCATCGGAAACCGGTCAGAAAAAACCACTATTCTTGACCGCGACCGCCCATCAAACCCATGGATGACCGCCGCCACTGTTGGGACGCTGGGTCTTCAGGGACTGACGCTCGTCTTGCCTCCACTCAGAAACCTTCTCCGTCTGGCACCCGTCGGCCCGCAAGACATCATGCTTATTTTGGCCGGCGCAGGGGTGCCGTTCATCATCAACGAAAGCTCAAAGAAGCTCATTAAATCCGACACCACGCAGCAGGAAACAGAATGAAAAAGCATTTTTTATTCACGTCAGAGTCTGTAACTGATGGTCATCCGGATCGCCTCTGCGACTGCATTGCTGATGCGGTAGTTGATCGCTTCCTGCAAAAAGACCCTTACGCCAGAATCATTGCCGAGTGCGCTCTGTCAAAAAACGTCCTTTTTCTGGCCGCACGCTTTGTCTCTGAAATCAACATCGATATCCCGGAAGTTGCCCGCTCCGTCCTATCACAGGTCGGATATCACCCGGACGATTTCGATGCCCAGAACTGCAGCGTCTTGACGAGTCTCATCCGAATGTCGTCTGAGCATCGGGCGCTTGCCGATGAAAAGAAGATGAGCGAAAGTGAAATCAATCAGTTAACAGCACACAGTCAGGCGACGGTCTTCGGCTTTGCATCCAAACAAACGCCCGAACTCATGCCCTTGCCCATCGTTTTATCCAACCGGCTGGCTCACCGCCTGTCACTTGCTCGGCTGGCTAAAAAGATTCCGGGCCTCTCCCCTGACTCGACCGTTCAGGTAGGGGTTCGATATGAAAATGGCATACCCACGCAGATTTCTGGCATCACCATCATTGCAGGCACGAGCAACTCCATTCAGCTGGAAAGTTCCGTTCTGCGAGAACTGCTGACCAGTCAGGTGATCCAGCCGATGTTCAGGCAGGAGACGATTGATATTGATCAAGACACCGAAATCTTCATCAATCCACAGGGGGCTTACCCCAAAAGTGGTCCGGCATTTCACTCAGGGATGACGGGACGCAAGACGGCATCCGATACCTACGGGGCGTATGCCCGGCACAGTGGGTCTGCCTTGAGCGGAAAAGACCCCTCGAGAATTGACCGAATCGGCGCCTACATGGCCCGCTATGTGGCCAAAAACGTCGTTGCTTCAGGGCTTGCGGAAGAATGCGAAATTCAGCTGAGCTATTCGATCGGCCATCCTGGCCCCACCAGTATTCAGGTCCATGCATTTGGAACAGCGAACGTGAGCGAGGACGAATTACTGCGTCGAATCACTGCGACATTTGATTTTAGAATCGGCAGCATCATTCGTGACTTCAACCTTCGTCATTTGCCCGCAAAATCGAGCGGAGGCTTCTATCAGAGGCTGCCGATCGAGGGTCATTTTGGCAATACCACCATGGCACTGCCATGGGAAAAGACTGATCGGGCTGAGGAACTCCGCTCTTAGCGCTTGCGACAGACCGCGAGGCCATCCAAAGACCTGATCAGCGAAGGCCTCTCCTCCCTAAAAGCCCCAAGCCGAACCCCATAAAAAACCCCCTCGGCCCTAAAGAAAGGGCTGAGGGGGTCCATGTTCTGCGGTCAAGCCGAGGCAAAGAACTGATTGAGGCTCTTCTCGATCATTCCCCAAGTCATGATCATGGGCTTTTTCTTGATGTGAACGTCAAGGCTCGTATCGATAATTCGATACTCACCCACGATCCCCATCCCTGAAAAGCTCCCCTTTTCGGCATCCCCCGTAAAGGCCACGCCATTTTTTGCTGCCGCGCTCTTGGCTTTCTCTATCACAGCCGCTGCCGGAGAAACCAGCTTGAATTGAAATTCCTTGCTCACAAATCACTCCATCAAGTTGAAGGCGCCCGAGGGCGCCTTCTTCATTAGATTCAATCGATTCTCGCCATCACGCAGCTGCAACAGCCGCTTGAGGCACTCCCGGCGTCCGTCGCTTGTAATAACTGATGGCTGCATTTCCGACAATTTGAGTAATTGCCGCCACAGTCAGTCCGGCGGTAGGAATGGCGGCCATGGGGGCCCAGCCCATGCGCTGAACCAGCATGGGTGCCCCCGCGGCCAAACCGGAGGAGGCAATAATCGCCATCATTTCGGGAACACGCGCTCGATCATCAACGTCATGGCCGTAAATGTGGGCGATTTCAAGGATCAGATAAAGATGCATGCGGGTCATGATAGAGGTGCCCCCAGCAAACCCAATAAACTTCAGGGCATTTCCCGTTGCGGGCAACAAGAACGGAATGTGCAATAAGGCGCCGGCCATGAAGGAAAGCGTGCTCTGAGTGTTGATCAAACGTCTTGCCAGACGTTCGGGCGAGTCACTGGGGTAAAGGCTGTGCGCCCGCTGGACAACACGCTTGACTTCGTTTTTTCGAAGCCTCAAAAAAAAGTAGAAAAACTGGTCCGTCGCCAAGCCCTGGGGCTTCATGGCTCTGACCTTACCTGGCGGAGTGCCGGGATCGGGCGTTTTAGGCCCCGTAGAGAATGCGCCAGCATCCTTAACCGCCTGAGCAGCGCCGCGATGAAGGGCATCCGATAGATTCATTCTCTTGGTCATGATTTCACCCTCATTATTTGGTCTTTCGGTTCATAGACCGCCTGACTCCGAGAAGGGAGTCCAACCAGTCAAACAGCTTCTCAAACTCGGCGTTGCCCTTCCCTGAAGGCTCATATTCGGAAATGGCCTGACCGTGAGTGAGCGAATGCACTAGGGCTGATCTCTGCGTAATGCGCACCGGGGCCATCGCCAAGCCATACCCAAGAACCGCCTCGGCAGCTTCATTTGCGAGGCCGCCACGGGGAGGCACTGCGTTCAGCACAGCGTACGCCGGAACTTTTGCGACACCGATCAGATCGATCGTCATCGCAATGGCTCTCAAGTCAAAGATCGCCGGCCTCAATGGAACGAGCACCAGGTCCGCTGCACGTGCTGCGGCCAAAGAGGCTGTCTCTGAATGAGGGGCTGTGTCGATAATCGAGAGCACGGAGCCCTCTTTCTTGAACTGTTCAAGATGATGGCCAAGTCGACTGGCTTGGCAGGAGACGACCTGTGGATTTGCCTGACCTCGACTGTCTCCCCAACTCGCTGCGCTCGCCTGCGGATCAAGATCAATCAGGCTGACGGAGGAGCCTGTTCGTCTGGCCGCCTCCACCGCAAGATTGATGGCCAAAGTCGTTTTTCCCGTGCCCCCTTTTTGAGAGAGAATCGCTACTGTCTTCATGACTCATTGAGAGCAAAAAAAGGCTATCCAACTAATTGATGCGGCATCGGGCGATATGCCCGATGACCCCATCACAATCCTCCAAGGGGATCACTCAGGCCTGATTAGGCGTTGAATGCCACCTGAGCTTCTTCGGCCTGAGTTTGCAGGCGAGCTTCTCGCTCGTTGAAGGCAACTTTGGCCGCTGAATTTCCATCATTCACTGCATTGGTGATGAAACCACTTACCGGAATGACCTTGCCAGCCATCAGAACACCAAAGGTCAATCCGTAAGCCACACTATAGATTCCTTGATAGGCTACAGCGCGAAGGCCGTTGCCTACGGCAGGACCCACTTGTGCCGCAGCCTGTTGAGCAGCCTGTGCACCGGTCTTCACTGTGGCCAGAAGCGCGACGCCCCGGCTCTCAGTCACGGTCTCAACTTCATTAAGCATATCCACGCTCGCCTGGACGTCAGATGTGTCAGGTTTGCTGGTCTTGGTTCTTGCCATTATCGTATCCTCCAAATCAGGTGTTAAATCAGGGTGATTTATCGCTCCCACACCTTTGATTGCATGTGGGGCTCAACATGCTGAATGTAGCAGAGCGAGGCCTCTATTGTCGTACATGAAGTATGCGACATATCGACGCAATTTTCATGACAGTTTCGTGAAATAGCGCCACCCAACCATTCACCCGATGCGCCCATGGAAGCGATTAACAACCTCAACCTTCACTCCCTCATAGACACCCTCATTAGCCTGACCACGGCTTTCCTGCTGGGGTCGCTGATCGGTATTGAAAGACAGTACCGCCAAAGGACCGCTGGTCTTAGAACCAATGTTCTCGTCGCCATTGGTGCAGCCGCATTCGTCGACATGGGCAACCGCTTAACAGGCCATCCAGGCGCCGTTCACGTGACCGCCTATGTCATTTCCGGCATTGGATTTCTTGGCGCCGGGGTCATTATGAAGGGCGATGCGGGTGTGCGCGGACTTAATACCGCCGCAACGCTCTGGGGGGCTGCGGCCGTTGGGGCCTGCGCAGGTGCTGACCTGATTTTCGAAGCCACGCTGGTTGCTCTTTTTGTTCTTGCTGGCAATACCTTACTGCGACCTGTGGTTCATGCCATCAACCGTCAACCCATCGACGATCAAATGACCGAGGTGACCTACACTGTTTGCGTCATCTGTGAGCGCATCGCTCAAAAACAAGTCATCGAACTGCTGGAGTCCCTTCTTGATGGCGCCGGTTATCCCATCGGAAAGGTTGAGGTTCGTCCTTTTGCCCATGACGAAGTTCAACTCTTTGCAACCCTCCTCTGTACCTCTGCTGACTCAGAGAGCCTTGATCAAGTGGTTGATGAGGTTTCACTCACAACCCGGGTCAGCCAAGCCTTCTGGAACACGAGCACGACTGATTGACGAGGCATCGATTCGAATTAATCGTGAGGCGCAGGAGAGAAATCCTCGATCGGGCGTTTTAGAAGAATGGCCTTAGTCAGAAGGGCCACCGCCATCATCGCCGGCATCGTAACCAAACGTCGGATGGGTGGGGCGCAGCCCAGTTCGCTGAAATATTCATCCATGAGAAAGTGAAATTCAGCTGAGAGCATGTTGCTCGATGGCTCAGCCAACTGATCAAAATGGTTCATCGGGTCTCCTGCCCACTCATCCAAGGGTATGTCCGGGTCACCGGCGCTCTCGCAGCCACCCAAATCGGCGTTGAGTATGGAGAGACTATGTGACACCGGCGTGAAGCCAAAATGAAGAATTGACGTGAACCCCACAGGACGTCAATTGCACGGATGTTCTAGACTGCAGCGGATTGTCGATTGACTACTAGGCTCATCAAATAAGGCTCTCCATGAAAATTTCAAGCCGCTTTTTCCCTCTTGGGTTGTTTCTCGCGCTAACCCCTGGCCTGAGCGGATGCCAAGGACTCATGGCTGATATGTCCTCGGATGGAGAACTCAATGAGGAGTATCGCCTCAAACATCTTTATGCTGAATGCTTGAAATCCTCGGCAACCAGTGGAATCGACTGCAGCGACCTCAAGCACAAGCTTTTGATGCAGCAGGAATGGAATGCGATGGATGGAGGCGTTTAAAGGCTGGCCCTTCCCGATTTAAAACAAACGCTTGGGATGTAACGGAATCTTCGTCAATAAGACACATTCTGATCATTAAGGCTCTGTATCGTGCCGTCCAAATACGGTCGAGACAGAGTTCCATGCAGAATCCACTCCCCGATAAGCAGTTCACCAAGTCCCGGCGCTATGTTTCGGAAATCGCCTCGAAGCGTTCCGAAATTACCTTGGCGCAAAAGCTGAGATATCAAGTCTTCGCGCAAGAAATGGGGGCTCAGCTCCATTCATTGGAGGCGGGACTTGATGTCGACCCGATCGATGAGTACTGCGATCATCTCTTGGTTCGCGATCTCCAGACGGGACAAATCGTCGGCTGCACACGATTACTTTCCGATCTCCAAGCGCGCCGTTTAGGTTATTTCTATTCGGAGGGCGAATTTCATCTCGATGGGGTTCTTGCGCTTCCCGGGCGTTTTTTAGAAATCGGTCGAACCTGTGTCGATCCAGCGCACCGAGGCAGTCTTGTTCTCAGTACACTCTGGGGAGGTCTTGCCGAGTATGTTGCCCTGCACCAGTTCGACTATCTGATGGGCTGTGCCAGCATCCCCCCCGGCCCGAATGGTTTTGCTGTCGACGCCGTCTATAAGCAGATTCAGCCACACCAATTTGGCCCAGGACATCTCGATGTCCGCCCCAAAATCGAGGTTCCCCCCCACCACCGCTGTATTCGGGATGAATGCGGCATCCCCCCCCTCCTGCAGGCCTATCTTCGCCTCGGGTGCTGGGTGCTAGGCGAACCCTTCTGGGATTCTGACTTCAACGTCATGGATGTTTTTATTCTGCTTGAACTTGACCGGATGCAAGCCCGTTATGAGAAACGCTATATTGCAGGCCGCAGTGAGCTCAACGTTGGGATGGCTTCGAGCCTCGCTTAGGTTGCCGCTGATCGTCCTGATGCTCCTGTCAGGACTTCTCATCGCCAAATCAATCATTCCATGGTCAGCCGCACCGGGCTCCCCTCGCTATCGCAGGGTCCGCAAAGGGTGCGTGATGATCTGGTGTGGCGCTGTCTGCCGCATCCTAAACATCAAGATTGAACATCGAGGCAGACCTGACTTCGAGGCTGGACTTTGGGTTTCAAACCACATTTCATGGATCGACATCCTGGCACTTGCTTCGGAGCAAGACCTCATTTTTATTGCGAAACACGAGATCAGTACCTGGCCTCTCATGGGGGCGATTTTTGAAGGCATTGGGACGCTCTTCATTCGGCGCGGGGATGGAGAAGCCACACTGAAGATGTCCCAAACCATGCAATCCCACCTCAATTCAGGCGTGGCCCTCATGCTCTTCCCTGAGGCCACGACGACTGATGGCTCTGAGGTCCGACGTTTTGGAAATAAGCTCTTACAACCGGCCATCGAAAGCCAAACACGGTTGCAACCCTTGGCCTTGCGCTACGAGGGTGAATCCAAAGCAATCGCTCCCTTTATCGGGGAGGACACCTTTATCGAGCACCTTTTGAGGGTCATCACACTGAAAGAGATCCAGCTCATCATCTCTTATGGACCGAGCGTTCATAGCGAAAATCTAACCAAGGAAGAACTGGCCCGAAACCTTCGAGGGAGGGTCATCGGGTTGATGGATCCCCTCCAAACGAGCGATTCCAGCGAATTGTTACAGAACCGTCACAATCCCTTCACGTCGCTTTCACACTAAAGCAATAAAGTGCCCTAAGCTGGAGGGCTTGGGCGCTCGCCGCTTTGACTTCCATCGAGGAGAAAGCGACATACGTCCCGCATCCTCCCCATATCTGGCCGAGGAGCCCCCCTTGAAGATCGCACTCATCACGGATGCCTGGCACCCCCAAATCAACGGGGTTGTGACCACACTTTCCACCATTGCCTCAAAGCTACGTGAATTTGGCCACGAGGTGGAGCTCTTTACCCCCGATCAATATCGCAACTGGCCCTGCCCCACTTACCCCGAAATTCGCCTGGCCATCGGTTGCAAACGTCAAACCGCTCAGCGTCTTGAAGCATTCGCTCCCGATGCCATCCATATCGCCACGGAAGGCCCCTTGGGCTTGGCCGCAAGAAGCTACTGCATCCGTCACAAGCTGCCATTCACAACCTCATTTCATACGCTTTTTGCTGAATATGTGAATGTAAGAACAGGCATTCCAGTTTCCTGGGGATACGCCTTTCTGGCATGGTTCCACAACCCTGCCAAGCGCACCATGACCGCAACCCCCGGCCTTGTTGAACAATTAAAGGCCCGTGGCCTTAAAAATCCGGTGCTTTGGTCAAGAGGCGTAGATACCGTTCTTTTTTGCCCGAGAGAGGTCAGCAAACTTGAGGGCAAAGGCCCCAAGCTACTTTACGTTGGCCGGGTTGCGATCGAGAAAAATATCGAAGCCTTTCTGTCTCTTGACACACCAGGCACCAAGTTCGTAGTTGGCGATGGGCCTCAGCGTGCCGAGCTTGAGGCGAAATACCCCGATGTGATCTTCCTCGGGTATAAGAAAGGCATCGATCTCGCTGAACATGTATCGGATGCCGATGTCTTTGTTTTCGCCAGCCGGACGGATACGTTTGGGCTGGTCATGCTGGAAGCGCTTGCTTGCGGCGTGCCCGTCGCGGCCTACCCCGTTCAGGGCCCAAAAGACGTCATTCTGAGCGATGCCATCGGTCATCTGAACGAGGATCTGGGTGTTGCGGTTGCCCGCGCCCTTGAAAAGGATCCCAAGGACTGCCGTGAATACGCGCTGAATTACTCTTGGGACAAGTGTGCCCGTCTTTTCGAAAGCCATCTCGAGCCTTTCGGTTCAAAGACGGCGCCATGATCTCGACTGATCTCAATTCCAATCTCCCCTTCAAGGTGACGCCATGAATGTCATTCGCTCGATTCACCGATGTGATGTCACGATCTTTATGTGGGTCGCCAGTCGCAAGACCCAAGATCAGCTGGTTCGTATTGCCAAAGTCATCTCCCGAACGGCCAATGGCCCGCTCTATCTGGCCTTGATGATTTGGCTGGCGTTAAGCAATCAACCCAGTGATGCCGGATTCCTCGGTTGCCTTCTTTTGGGTTTTTTGTTGGAGCGTCCCATCTATTTCGTCCTGAAGAACCTCTTCAAAAGAAGCCGCCCCTATGTCGCCCTTAATACCCAAAACTTTATTACACCCGGCGACCGCTTCAGTTTTCCTTCCGGCCACACCTCCGCAGCCTTCCTGGTCGGAACATTAATTAGCTCATTCCATCCGTGGGCCGCCCCCTTGGTCATGCTCTGGGCTTCCACCGTGGCTATGGCCCGAGTCGTTCTGGGCGTCCACTTTCCAACGGACACGTTAATTGGCGCCCTTATGGGAAGTGGCCTTGCCTTTATTAGCATGGAGATCCTAGTCAAGTGAAAATCTTTTACGGCGTCCAGGGCACCGGCAACGGGCACATTACGCGCGCAAGAGCGATTGCCCAAAAATTCAAGGGCAAAGATGTTCAGGTGGATTGGCTTTTCACAGGCCGCCCCAAAGACCAGTTTTTCGAAATGGAAGCTTTTGGCGACTACCAATGGCGTGCCGGACTCACGTTCTCCACAAGCCACGGTAATATTCAATATATCCAGACGGCACTTAGAAACAATCTGATCGAGTTTATTCGCGATATCCGCAACCTTGATCTAAGCGGCTATGATCTCGTCGTTACGGATTTTGAACCCGTGACTGCCTGGGCCGCCAAAATGCAAGGCATCAAAACGGTAGGCATCGGGCATCAGTACGCGTTTGGCCATAAGATTCCGATCGCAGGAAATGACGTCCTTGGGCTATGGATCCTCAAATACTTTGCGCCTGCCACCGTGGGGCTGGGCGTCCATTGGCATCATTTCAATGGACCGATTCTTCCTCCCATCATCGAGACCAAGGCTCCCGATGGCGGTCATAAGCCAGGTAAAATCATCGTCTACCTGCCCTTCGAAGATGTCCAGGAAGTCATCACCCTCCTCAAGGCCTACACTGACTTCGAGTTCCACGTATACAACCCCGGTGGGGCCAGGCCGACGGGAGGGGACGCGAGCCACATTCAGGTGAAGGGACTTTCTCGGCATGAATTCCAGAAGGATTTTTCAGATTGCGCTGGTGTCATCACCAACGCGGGCTTTGAACTGCCGAGCGAATCCCTGCATATGGGCAAAAAGCTCTTGGTGAAGCCACTTCATGGTCAAGTTGAGCAACTGTGTAATGCACTTGCCCTGGCTGAACTCGGACTGGCTGACGTCATGCATGACCTTGACACGGCAAAAATCGAAAGCTGGCTTGCCAAGGAATCCGCTCACCTGATCCGATTCCCGGATGTCCCTGCTGCCGTTGTAGACTGGCTGATGCAAGGCAAGCTTGAGGTCGACCAATCCTGGATTGAGGAAATCTGGGATCGTTGCGAACGAATCAATTAATCACGCCCACGAAAAAACGTGCGGACAAATACGAGACAAATTTAAGGAGGGAAAAGAATGGCTGGACAGAACCTCAAAGGTGTAGCGCGAATTTATGCGGCATTTTTTCATTCGGTTCGCGGATACAAAGCCACGTGGGTTCACGAGGAAGCCTTCAGGCAAGAAGTGTATCTGTTTATCCTTGCCGGACCTCTGGGACTTTGGATCGGCAACACACCGGTTGAAAAGACACTTTTAACCGGCAGCATCATCCTGGTGATGATTGTGGAGCTTCTGAATACGGGCATTGAGATCGTTGTTGATCGCATTAGCTTTGAACGACACGAACTCTCTGGTCGAGCCAAAGATGTCGGGTCAGCCGCCGTATTGAGCTCGCTGGCCCTTGCAGGACTGACTTGGGGCCTTATTCTTTACCCCCGCTGGGCGCCTCTTTTCACCGGATAAAAGCGGTCGGCAGCCACACACCCTTAACCTAAATGTCACAATCGCGGTCTAGAGTGATTCTCGTTAAATCGGGATCGAGGTTCTAAGATGTTGAGTATTATGGTTGTTGAGGATGACATCAGCATCAGAGATATGCTCAAGGACATTCTTGAGCAGGCTGATTTTGAAGTCATTACTGCAGGGGATACCCACAAGGCCCTCTTGCAGATCCAGCAAAAGATGCCTGATCTCATCCTTTTGGATTGGATGCTTCCCGGACAGAGTGGCATTGAGTGGGCTCGTCGCTTAAAGAAAGACGACAAGTACACATCACTCCCAATTATCATGCTCACAGCTCGGGGAGAGGTCGATGACAAAATCAGAAGCCTTGATACTGGCCTCGACGACCATATCACCAAGCCGTTTTCCTCACGCGAATTAATCGCGCGGATTAGAGCCGTTCTTCGAAGGTGTGGAAAGCTCGAACAACTCAACCGGATTGAGGCGGGGGGGGTCACTCTGATTTCTGACCAACATCGAGTCCTGGTCAATGGATCTCCAGTTAATATCAGCCCCACCGAATATCGATTGCTCGAGTTTTTCCTCAGCAATCAAGATCGACTCTATACACGCTCACAGTTGCTGGACCACGTCTGGGGTCGCCACAGCTCCATTGAAGAAAGGACCGTTGACGTGCACATCCGAAGGCTGAGAAAACTTCTGGCCGAGTTTGGACGAGAAAATTTAATCCAGACCGTGCGAGGCTTTGGCTACCGCTTCTCGGAACAAATCTGACCAGTCGCCAATAAGAACCCCACGAAAGAAGCCCATTATTCGTCTCGCGTCCCTCCCTCTCACGACAAAGATTGTCATCGGTCTTCTCACGGGGGCCATGACAGGGATTTGCCTTGGCGAATCCGCTCAACCATTTAAAGCATTAGGCGATGTGTATGTTGGCCTGATGCAGATGACCATCATTCCCTTCATTGTCTTCTCTTTGATCGGAAATATTGGTCGGCTCAACAGAGAGAAACTGCAACTCCTCGTGCGGACGGGGATTGTCACGTATCTCATCATCTGGCTCTTCGCAGCGCTCACAACCCTCTGCTTTGCCAACGCATTCCCGGCTCTTCAAACCAGCCACTTTTTCAGCAGCAACCTGATCGAAGCGCCGCCCACGATCGATTGGTTCAAGCTCTTTGTCCCTTCTAACCCGTTCAAGTCACTATCCGAAAGCTCTGTCCCCGCCATTGTGATCTTTTGTATCTTTTTTGGCATTGGGCTGATCGGCCTGGAGACCAAAGGGATGCTGATCTCATTGATGAACACCTCCGCCCGGACGCTCATCAACGTCAATAGCATGGTGGTTCAACTGACGCCCCTCGGGATATTTGCCATCACCGCCCATGCGAGTGGAACCGTTACCCCCCAAGAATTTGAGCGTCTTGAAGCTTATTACCTCATGATCGGCGCTTGCACCTTGGTATTGACCCTCATTGTCCTTCCCCTGCTCGTCTGTTCGTTTACTAAAATTCGCTATCAGGATGTTCTTCGCATTTCAGCGGACAGCCTGATCACCACCATCGTGACCGGCAGCGTTCTCTCGGGCATCCCTCTTCTGCTGAAAGCCACCAAATCTTTTTTTCAAGAAAACCCCGAGGACGGTAGTCAAAATGCCGAGTTTGCCGAATTCATTCTTCCTCTGGCTTACCCCTTTCCCAATAGCGGTAACCTGACAGCCCTCCTTTTTGTGTCGTTTTCGGCCTGGTTTGTTGGGCAACCACTATCGTTTGGCGAGGGCCTCGATCTGTTCTGGGTTGGCACTTTCCTGATGTTTGGCAAAGTCCTTCTGGCCATTCCCTTTTTGCTGAACATGTTTCAGTTACCTCAGGACATGTTTCAGCTCTTTATTGCATCGGGTTTGTTTGCAGGCCGTCTGAGTGATGCGCTGGGCTCCATGCACTATCTGGTTTTCACATTGATTGCTACCGCTCGAATGACAGGTCACTTTGAAGTGCAGTGGACCCGACTGTTAAAAAACCTTCTCATCATGTCCGTCGCCGTTGTGAGTTTGCTTGCCCTGATTCGAGCCCCTCTGGTAAGCCTCTCCGCTCAGGACGATACCCGGCCTCTCATATTGAATCGCTCGAACCTCTTTGAATCGAAAAACAGCCCACTTGCGATCGTTCCCGCAGGCCGAAATCCCGTTGCATTGACTGAATTTAAAAACCGTCTTGAGAGAATCAGATATCGAGGCGTGATCCGAGTTGGCTTTCAGGAGGACTACATTCCCTATTCATTTCTCAACAGCCAAGGAAAGCTGGTTGGGATGGATGTGGATTTAGTGGCCAAGTTGGCTCAGGAGCTGGGTGTTGCCGTTGAGCTTGTGCCCTACAAAAGGACGACGCAACAGCAGCAGATGGAAGACGATCACTTTGATATTGCCATTTCCGGCATTTCAGTCACTCTCGAGCGTTCTGAGCGAATGCTCCTGTCTGAACCCTATCTGATAGTCAATCTTGCACTGATTGTTCCGGATCATCGCCGAAACGAATTTGAATCAGAGGATCGGATCAACGAGATGGAGAATCCCCATATTGCCGTGCTTGAAGGCAGCCTATTTGAAGAGGGCATCCGCCAACACTTTCCCCATGCCATCATTGACCTCATCGCAACCCCTGCTGAATTCTTTGAGGACACTCAGGCCGATTACGATGTCTTAGCCACCCATGCCGAGAGTGGCTTTGCCTGGACACTGATTCACCCGGAATATTCCGTGGTCAATCCCTTTGCACATGCGGATCGCGCCCCTTTAGTCATCGCCATTGCGGGGCGTGATCTCGCGCTTGAGGAGACCATCGATATCTGGATCCGGTTGCAAAAGATGAATGGGCAAATCGATCACCTCAAGGAATACTGGATCGAGGGCAAAGACGCCCACAGCACACCGCAAAGAAAACCGTTCCTTGGACTCCTGCCGCATTGATGCGGGCAGTTCGCCTGTCTCCCCGTTCGGCTTACACCACGGCCCGCCCCTAGACTCCCTGTCATGGTTATGTAACATAATCGTCATATTCTGGTGATTACGACCATGTAGTTTTGGCCGAGTCAAGCCCCAGCAAGGGCAAACTCGCCTTGCTACTGAGTTCAATCCATCATCACCAGGGTGATCCATGACGAACCGCAAGACGCTCAAGATTAACGGGAACGTCCGCATTGCTGCGGCGTTTTTTTTGACCCTTATCACCTGCCAGACGGCCCTCGCCTCGGCAAAATCAAAGACATCGCCCGCCGCCGCTCAGGAGTCTGCCATCACCTCCCAGGACCCTTTGTTGAACACTCTTTTGAAAAATGGAGTGATCAGCAAGGAGCAATATCAGGAACTGGCGAAATCAGGTCAGAATTTTGCCAATAACGCACTTCTGCAGATCCTCGCTCAGAATGGAGCGATTACCAAGGAACAGGCGAAGAGCATCAGCGGCGACAAAGTGGATGTCGCGAAAGCCCCGGAAATCAAGAATGCGCCGGCCGCTAATCCCAATGACGGTTATGCCCGGGTCAATGAAAAGGGCATTGAATGGGGCTCTAACGATGGCGCCTTCAAAGCCAAGATCGGTGGTCGTATTCAGGTCGACTCGCAGGTCAACTTCAACAATGCGGATGCCAAGCCGTATCAGCAACTCGCTGATGGCGTCGCGCTTCGTCGTGCCCGCCTCTTCGTTGAAGGCATCATGTGGAAAGATTACGAATACCGATTCGAGTATGACTTTGCCCGAAACAATGGGGGCACACAGGGCATTACCGATGCTTACGTGAAGTACATCCACTTTGCACCCTTTGCACTGACCATCGGCCAGACCAACGAAGGCAAGTCGATGGAATCGACGATGTCAAACAACTACTTGACCTTTATCGAGCGTGGTCTTCCTAATAATGCCTTCATCGAATCGGGTCCTGCTTCCAAATACCAATTGGGCGCTATCGGCGAATACTTTGAAAAAGTCTGGGGCATGCCTTACGTCCTTCGCGGAGGTCTGACGACCGAATCAATCGGAGCGCCAGGCCCAGGCTCCAGCTCTCAGGGCTATCAGGGCGTTTCACCCAGCGAAGGCGCCAGCAATGGACTTTATTCAGAGGGCAACCCCAACGCCAATGGCGCCAACCGCAACAACTGGTCGCCCAATACGTCATATCAGCTGGTCGGCCGCGGCGTATTACTCCCCTTCAAGGATGAGGACGGCAACCTGCTGCATACGGGCGTCTGGGGCTCCTACCGCAGCATCACCAATCAATACAATGAAAATGGGACGGTCCGGGGGGGCGGATGGCAGTTTGTAAGCCAACCGGATACCGACGTCGACCGGACCAACTGGGCTAACACCGGCAACCTCACCAATGCCAGCTGCCCGGTGGGTTACAGCGTAGCCTCCCTCTCGGGAACCGGGGCGGCCTGTACCAAGAAAGTGGGTTCAAAAACTTTGAATCACAACATGATCACCCGCCACGCGGTGAACAACATCAACATGTTTGGCGCCGAACTTCTTGGGGCCTATGGTCCGTTTCATACCTCATCAGAATTCATGATGACGCAAGTCAATGGCGTCGGTTATGACGGTTCTGATCTGCTTCAGGGCTTCTATACCTCAGCCGGTTATTTCATCACCGGTGAAACCCGCCCTTATGATGAAAAGAAGGGAACCTGGAATCGCGTCATTCCAAAATCCAATTTCCTCAACGGCGGGGGTTGGGGCGCTTGGGAAGTCGCTGGCCGTTACGATCTCATCGACATGAACACCTCCAACATCAATGGTGGTTCTTTGGGTATCTTTACCTTGGGTGTGAACTGGTACCTCACGCCGCGCATTCGCCTGATGTCGGACTGGGTCCACGTTCTGGCTGCTAACAATAATCAAATTACTGCAGGCAACTCAGGGTTCGGAAAGTGTGGTGGCAACCCCGCGATCGGCGGCTCACCCAACCCGAACTGTTTCACAGGACTGACCCCGAACATCTGGGAAACCGCTCTCCGTATGGACTTCTAAGCTAAGATGCGGCCTTACAGTGAACGACTATCCTTCTCTATGATTTAACCCACAACAATCGAGTTTTCTTACCGTTTATCCCATCGAGACCCACCATGAAAAAAGATAAATTAATTTTCTCTCTACTCGCCGCCGGTTGCGCCCTGACGATGGATGTCGCCTCTGCAGCTGAAGGCGGTCGTGATGCCATCAGCATCGTCGGCTCTTCAACGGTCTATCCGTTTTCCGCGGCGGTTGCCGAACAGTTTGGCAAGAAGGGCAGCTTCAAGACGCCAAAGGTCGAATCCACTGGCACCGGCGGTGGGATAAAGCTCTTCTGTGGCGGGGTTGGTCCAACCTTTCCGGATATCGCCAATGCCTCACGCGCCATCAAGAAGTCCGAGTTTGAAACCTGCCAGAAGAATGGCGTTAAGGACATTGTGGAAGTCAAGATTGGTTTTGACGGGATTGCTCTTGCGCAGTCCAAAAAATCCAAGCAGGAAATCGTCCTGACCCGTAAGGAGATTTTCCTTGCACTTGCCAAACGCGTCCCGGATCCTAAGGCACCCGAATCAGGTGACCTGGTCGCCAATCCTTACAAGACCTGGAATGAAATCAACCCATCACTTCCCAAGACCAAAATCGAGGTTTTGGGCCCACCGCCGAGCTCAGGAACACGTGATGCGTTTGCAGAGCTTGCTCTGGAAGGAGGTTGCGCCCAGATTCCTTGGCTGAAAGCTAAAAAGGAAACCGACGACGCATTTTTCAAGAACGTTTGCATGACCGTTCGTGAGGATGGCGCCTACATTGAGGCGGGTGAAAATGACAACCTCATCGTGCAAAAGCTCGAAGCCAATCCGGACGCTGCAGGCGTCTTTGGCTACAGTTATCTTGCAATGAACGAAGATAAACTCAAGGCAGCGCCGATTGATGGGCGCAAACCGACCTATGAACTGATTGCCAATGGCAGCTACCCGGTCTCCCGCCCGCTGTTTTTCTACGTCAAGAAGGCACACATTGGCGTCATTCCGGGTCTTGAGGAGTACATCGCTGAATTTACCAGCGAAAAGGCCTCAGGCCCTGAAGGCTATTTGGCGGACAAGGGACTCATCGCACTTCCTGAGGCTGATCGCAAGAAGGCCGCAGCCAATGCCAAGAGCCTGACGCCGATCAACGCGCCAAAGTAAACGGGAAGCGATTACATGAAAAAGAGCACCTTCCTGATGACCTCTTTAGCGTTCATGATCACAGGCTGCGCATGGACTCCGCCGAGCAAAAACCCAAACATTGAGCACAACAGTGAAAAGCAGGCCTATCAATCCTGCTTGAAAAAGAACGGTGGAGACAAGTCCAAGTGCAACCCTGAACGCCAAAAGTATCTGGAGCGTCAGGAAATGGAGCTCATGGACAACAACGGCTAATCGGCTGGATCATCCTGGCCACGGGCAAGCGCGAGGATTGAGATTCTCTCAATCCTCCTCAGGCCGCCCGATCAAGCCCCATCTCTGATGGGGTTTTTTTCGGGAACCCATTGTCATCATTCTGTCACGGTTCCGAAACGAAACTGTTGTATTTTGATGTGTGAGAGTCGCAGGGGAAAGGATGCTATGCCCAAGAATGCTGGACGTGACCAAAGAACGCGCGCAAAGTTTAAAATTACCGGGGTCGACGAGGCCAATGGCCTTGTTCTTCTGCACCATGCGAAGGATGGCTGGACGGATGACCCTGAGGGGGTCCGCGCAATGCCCTGGGCCGAGTTTGTTCGCAATTTGATGGAAGGCTGGTACGAACTCCATCCCACCAAAGATCCGACCACTTCCCTTTAAAAGACCTCAGCGGCCAAGTGGCCGATACCTTCTCGAGCGGCATGATCTAGAATAATCATTGATTGAAGCAGTTGAACCCGTTGACGTGATCCACTGAGGCCACATCAGGGTGTCAACAAGCTGTAAGAATGCCAGCTTAAGATATCTTGTTGTTTCTCACAAAAAAACCCTCTTTAAGCCCCAAAGGGTAACCCGCTGTGGAAAAATCGACACTGCTCCTTCTTATTCTCCTGCTTGGGATCTCGACCTACATCTGGAGCTCCCGCACGGCCAAGTCCGTCGCCCTTGCGGGTGGCAATAAGCTTCACTCCCTGCCTGGCTTCCATGGCTACTACGCCTCCATCTGGTGCATCTTGCCTGGCGTTTTAACCATTCTTCTATGGTCCAGCCTTGAAGGAAGCATCATCACATCCAGCGTTCTGAAATCGATGCCTCCGGAAATGACCTCAAATGGCCCGGAGCAGCTCAGCCTCGTCGTGAATGACATCAGGAATGTCGTTGCAGGTTCCCACATTGCGGACATTTCGCCCGAAGTTGCTTACGCTGCAGAAAAATTCAAATCACTGAGTCAACTGAGCAATACCTTACTAACGCTGATCAGTCTCAGCTTCTGTGGCTTGGGGATATTTTTTGCCCGATCCAAAATTGCCCCTGAATTTCAGGCTCGCAACCGGGTAGAGCGCTTCCTGACTTCGGCCTTGATCGGCTGTGCCTTGATCGCCATTTTGACGACCTTGGGTATCGTGCTATCGGTTCTGCTGGAATCCATCCGATTCTTTCAAACGATTCCCATCACGGACTTTCTCTTTGGCCTCAAGTGGAGCCCCCAGATCGCCATGCGGGAAGATCAGGCTGGCTCCTCGGGTGCTTTCGGTGCCATTCCCCTCATCACGGGAACCATGCTGATCTCTTTTGTGGCCATGGTGGTTGCCGTGCCCATTGGCCTTTTATCCGCCATTTATCTGTCCGAATACGCAACACTCAAGTTTCGGGCGATTGCCAAGCCGTTGATCGAAATTCTCGCCGGAATCCCAACAGTGGTGTATGGCTTCTTCGCCGCACTGGTCGTTGCTCCCTTCATCAGGGAGATTGGCGCCAATATTGGTGTTACTGTGTCCTCTGAAAGCGCCCTGGCGGCAGGCCTTGTCATGGGCATCATGATCATTCCCTTTGTATCGTCGCTTTCCGATGATTTCATCAATGCGGTCCCCCAATCGCTTCGCGATGGCGCCTATGCCCTCGGGGCGACGCAATCTGAAACCATCCGACAGGTCGTCATTCCTGCCGCGCTTCCGGGTATTGTGGGGGGCATCTTGCTCGCAGTATCCCGCGCCATCGGCGAGACAATGATTGTGGTCATGGCTGCAGGACTGAGCGCTAACCTGACGGCGAATCCTCTGGAAGCCGTGACGACCGTGACCACACAGATCGTCACCCTCCTGGTGGGTGATCAGGAGTTTGATAGCCCTAAGACCCTGGCTGCCTTTGCATTGGGTCTGGTGCTTTTCTTGCTGACACTCGCTCTCAACATCATCGCCCTTCGCATTGTCAGAAAATACCGTGAACAGTATGAGTGATAAGAAGATGAGCAACGGTCAGGAGCCCAAGCGCAGTATCGATATTGTGATCAGCGGGCTTGCAAAACGCCGGCGTGCTGAAAATCGTTTTCGCGCCTACGGGCTTGCGTCCATTGTGCTGGGGATTTCCTTTTTGGTGGTCTTGTTTACCAGCATCATCAGCAATGGCTACTCCGCCTTTCTCTACACCAATGTCGCGGTGGACGTTCATCTCGATGAACGGATGATTGACCCTGAGGGTTCACGCCAAGTAAAAACCTTGGCGCACGCCGACTATGATGAGGTCCTCAAGCCTGCGATTTTGGGCCTTTTTCCAGAGGTCACCGAACGTCAATCGCGGCGTGCCCTGATCGGCTTTGTCGGCTCATCGGCGAGCATCGTGATCCGGGATCTTGTTGTCAATCACCCGGAACTCATCGGAACGACTCAAAGGGTCTGGTTGCCGGTGGATGATGCCGTCGACATGCTGGCCAAGCATCGCATGGGGAATGAAAACGAGTTAAGCGAACGGTATAAATTGACGCTGGGCTGGCTTGAAACGCTCACCAAAAACGATCGCATCAAGACGGTATTCAACAAAGAGTTCCTCAGTCGCGGCGACTCCAGAGAGCCTGAGACTGCGGGGATTTGGGGCGCGGTCAGTGGATCGGCGCTGACCCTTCTCATCACAGTTGGACTTTCGCTCCCCATTGGAATTGCCGCTGCGATTTACCTTGAAGAGTTTGCCCCCCGCAACCGCTGGACGGATCTCATCGAGGTCAATATCAATAATCTTGCAGCAGTGCCCTCTATTGTCTTTGGACTGCTTGGGCTTGCGGTCTTCATTAATTTCTTCGGCCTGCCCCGGTCATCGCCCTTGGTGGGCGGTCTCGTCCTGACCCTCATGACACTTCCGGTCATGATCATCGCTGGCCGATCGGCATTAAAGTCAGTTCCTCCTTCAGTCCGGGAGGCTGCCCTGGGAATCGGCGCATCGCCTGTCCAGATGGTGTTCGACCACGTCCTGCCACTGGCCATGCCGGGCATGCTGACCGGAGCCATTATCGGAACCGCCCGGGCACTTGGCGAAAGCGCTCCGCTCCTGATGATTGGAATGGTCGCCTTTATTGTTGATGTGCCGACATCCATCACGAGCCCTGCAACGGTCCTGCCCGTCCAGATTTACCTCTGGGCCGACAGCCCCGAAAGAGCATTTACCGAGAGAACCTCAGCAGCCATCATCGTCCTCTTGGCTTTCCTCATCACAATGAATGGTCTTGCGGTTTATCTCCGTAGACGTTATGAAAGGCGTTGGTAAGTCCCATGATCAAACACGAAAGCCCCATGCCGAACAGCACTGTATTCCAGGCATCCAACGCCCAATCCTCTGGAGGTAGAGATATGGAACCCCTGTATGAAAGGGACCACATAGGGACCGTCGGTGAATTTACCCATGACAATGCCCGAATCAGCTGCCGTCAGGTTCATGTGTTCTATGGCGAAAAAGAGGCGGTACACAACGTCAATCTGGATATCGCCAAAAACCAGGTCATCGCCTTCATTGGGCCATCCGGATGTGGGAAATCAACTTTCTTGCGATGCCTTAATCGGATGAACGATACGATCGTCGATTGCCGGGTCACAGGGGATATCAAGCTGGATCAGGAAAGTATTTATGGCGATCACATTGATGTCGTGCCTCTGAGGGCACAAATCGGGATGGTGTTTCAGAAGCCGAATCCCTTCCCGAAATCCATTTATGAGAACGTGGCCTATGGGCCTCGCATCCATGGACTTGCAGGAAGCAAACCCGACCTGGATGAAACCGTAGAGAAATCCTTGCGTCGCGCAGGTCTTTGGGAAGAAGTGAAGGATCGTCTAGATCAGCCGGGAACCGGGCTTTCCGGCGGCCAACAGCAACGCCTCTGTATCGCAAGAACAATAGCGGTCAATCCTGAAGTCATCCTGATGGACGAACCTTGTTCCGCACTTGACCCTATTGCTACCGCCAAGATCGAGCAATTGATTGACGAACTGCGTAACCTCTATACCATCGTGATCGTCACCCACTCCATGCAACAGGCGGCGCGCGTTTCACAGCGCACAGCCTACTTCCATCTTGGAAAACTGGTTGAGGTCGGCGAAACCGCCCAGATCTTCACCAATCCCCGTCACAAACTCACCGAAGAGTACATCACCGGTCGCTTCGGCTAATTCCGGCAATCACCCTGACTGCGAAGGGGCGCCCTGTTTTACAGGGCGTCCGCTGCGTAGTCGGCCAGTCTTGAACGCTCCCCACGACGCATGCTGATATGCGCCGCATGGGGCCAGTTTTTGAAGCGATCTACCGCATACGTCAGACCGGACGTGGTCCCCGTCAGATAGGGGGTATCGATCTGGGCAATATCTCCAAGACACACAATTTTGGTCCCAGGACCTGCGCGGGTAATCAATGTCTTAATCTGCTTTGACGTGAGATTTTGGGCCTCGTCCAAGATAATGAAGCGCTGCTGGAAGGTCCTTCCCCGCATGAAGTTGAGCGAACGCACGGAGATCTTGCTCATCAGAACCTGCTGGGTGGCGCTTCGCTCCCATTGATTGTTGGCGGAAGCTTCCTGACCACTGAGAAGCTCCAAATTATCATGGAGCGCCCCCATCCAGGGTGACATCTTCTCCTCCTCGGTCCCTGGAAGGAAGCCAATATCCTCACCCAGCGGCACCGTTTCTCGAGTCATGATGATTTCCCGGTAGGACTTATCCTCCAAGGTCAACATCAGGCCACTCGCCAGCGTCAACAGGGTCTTGCCGGTTCCCGCCGTCCCGAGCAGAGTGACAAAATCAATGCTGGGATCCATCAAAACATTCAGAGCAAAATTTTGCTCCCGATTGCGGGCCTGGATGCCCCAGACGGCATGTTGCGGCGTTCGGTAATCCCTCGCCAACTCCATGACGGCAGAACCATTTTCTCTGGATCGGACGATCGACTCGAACTCCGAACCATTTTCCATGAAGAGGAACTGGTTGATATGCCAGCTCTTTACCAAAGGACCAGAAACTCGGTAAAAAGTCCGACCTGTGGGATCTTTCCAGGACTCCATACCCTGTCCATGCGTCTCCCAGAAATCTTCAGGAAGGCACTGGGCGCCACTATAAAGGTGCGTCACGTCATCCAGCACCTGATCATTCTGATAGTCCTCGGCAACGATGCCCAAGACTGAAGCCTTGATCCTAAGGTTGATGTCCTTTGAGACCAGGATCACCTCGCGTTGCGCATGGTCTTTGATGAGCGCCAGGGCAGATGCCAGGATGGAATTGTCCGGAAGATCCCCCGGAAGGTGCTCCGGGAGCGTGGAGACCAGCTTATCCACCTGAAAGAAGAGCCGCCCACTGGCGGCCGAATTATCGATGCCCGCATTTTCAAGCCGGCTCAGCGCAATCCCCTCCCGAAGGGCTGAAAGGTCTGTCTGGCTGATCAGCTCATCCAGAAAACGGCTGCTCTGGCGGGCATTACGAGCCGTATCCGTAAGCCCTTTTTTGCAACGATCCAGCTCCTCGAGAACCACCATGGGAATAAAAAGATCATGCTCTTCAAAGCGAAAGAGGCAGGAAGGATCATGAAGAAGAACATTCGTATCGAGAACGAAAAGCTTACGCGCTGATGACGGCATGAATGAGGGGCTTCCTAATGAAGAGGGATATCCAAATACAAAGCGAGCCATTCTTGAGGGCTCAACGGTTGTATACCCAATGAGTAACCTGAGGATCTAATAGACCTCGGGAACCATCATATCGCTTGAGGGCGCATGGCGCTCGTAGCCTGGATTGTGCTCTCTTGGAGGAAGGATGACCTCGGGTTTCTCGATCTCAAAGTAGGGGAACTGGCTCAAAAGGTGGTGAATGCAGTTGAGCCGTGCCTTTTTCTTGTCGACCGCCTGAACCACCCACCACGGCGCCTCGGGGATATGGGTTCTCTCGAACATAATCTCCTTGGCGATGGTGTATTCCTCCCATCGACTCCGCGCATAAAGATCCATGGGGCTGAGCTTCCATTGTTTCAGCGGATCATGAATTCGGCTCATGAACCGATATTGCTGCTCTTCATCCGTAATCGAAAACCAGTATTTGACGACCTTGATTCCGGACCGGACCAGCATCCGCTCAAATTCCGGGACCGAGCGGAAGAACTCCTCATAGTCATCGTCATTACAGAATCCCATGACCCGCTCGACACCGGCTCGGTTGTACCAACTCCGATCAAAAAGCACCATCTCTCCCGCGCAAGGGAGATGGGATACATAGCGCTGGAAGTACCATTGGGTTTTTTCACGGTCACTGGGCGCGGGGAGCGCAACAACACGGCAAACCCGCGGATTGAGGCGTTGGACGACCCGTTTGATGGCGCCTCCCTTACCGGCCGAATCTCGCCCCTCAAAGATGACGACGACTTTCTGTCCGGTTGAAGCGATCCAGTCCTGCAATTTGACCAATTCGCCCTGCAACCTGAAAAGCTCTCGAAAATAGGTCCGTCGAAATTCCCGATCCTCTTGAAAACCCTGAGGCCACTCTCCTTGGGGATTCACATGGAGGCCATCCTCTGCCTCCATCTCAAACTCCTCGTCGTAGCTGTCTAGCAAATCTTTCTCAAGCCGCTCCAGAAGAATCTGATGGTCGACGGTCACGCTATTCATGTTCATTTCTCCATTCCTAACGAAATTCTGGGGTGAGCGAAGGCACCCGTGAGGTGGATCTCGATTGGAATTATGAGTCCACTCCATGACCGTGAGATGAAGCAAACGATCATTGAAGGCATCGGCGGGTCAGCACTGCTTTCAAAAAAACGAACGAAAAGAATCCGTCAGCGCATCACTCATGGCGACAGATATCGGAGATTAAAGGCAATGGTCACTCGTTCATCCATCGAATCATTGGGATAAACCCAATGACGCAGATAAGAGGGAAATATCAACAACATTCCCTCTTCGGGTTTGACCCGGAACTTTCCTTCAAAGCAGGAGGCGCCATCTAATGTCAGCGTCCGAATCCCCGTTCGAACATCCATAAACTCAATGCTGCCACTGAATTCGTTATCAGTTTGAGGAAGATTCAGGTAGTAACATCCGGACCAGACCCACGCGGGATGATCATGCGGCGTATTCATGCCAGAGGTCCCGAGCACATTAACCCATCCTTCTGCTTGAATTTGATTGTTTGCCCAATCAAACCCTTGAACCAATTGGGTTGTGACACTTTGAACAGCCTCAACAATGGCCGTTTGAACCTTCACCATCCCTGGGGTATTCAGCTGAAAAAGATCACTCTCGGAGTGCCATCCACTCCAGTTGCTTCGGATAATCCCCTGATCCTGTTTCCTGAGATCCCGGATTTCATCAAGCAGCAAGGCCTTGATCTCCTCATGCGCCTTCAGCCTGAGTATGGACAGCGGCGAGTAAAACAGCGGGTGGATACCCAATAAATCAACAGATGACATGGCAAGATCTGTGCAATTAAAAAAACGGCCCTAAAGGGCCGTTTGATAGATCCAGACCCCGTGCCTTGGGAGGTCCCCAAGGCCGCGGAGTCTGGTGGCGGAACCCGATTTAGTGGGCCTTCGGACGGGACATCAGAAGCATCTGACCGCCTTCATAGATTTCAACCGGGTTGGCCGTCGGATCCATGGCATTGATCTTCTGAAGGTTTGCTGCCGGAGCATGATCCTGAGAAACCAGAAGGCTGTAGACCTTCTTATCGCGGCGATTGAGGATCTTGGTCACGTCAATGATTCCAGACGTTTCCTCATCCTTGGTGTGCGTGCCCGCGGTGAAAACACCCGTGGCACTGATATCACCGAAGAGTGCCGGATCAAACTTCGTCTGGAGAGTCAGACTTCCGTTTGTCAGATCGTAAAGCCACATCTTGCCGTTATGCTCATTATTTCCGACGTCCTCCTGAAGAGAAATCGTCTTGTCGCTGTTGACTGAGATATTGTCGATCATGTTGATCTTGTTGACGCCAATTCCGCCTGGGATCTTGGCGGAGTCGACAACAACATCAATAGTTCCAGCAGTGTAATCATCATTGAAGTTCAGCCTCCAAAGACGGGTGCCACCCTTCTGCGTTTTTCCGGCCAGATCGGTTTGGTCCACTTGATCCGTGGTGGCAAAGTAGAACGTCTTTGCATCAGCCCACGCACCGTCTTACGGACGGGAGAAGGTCGTCGCCGTGGTGGCGCCCAGGGTGAAGGGCGTTCCGGAGACGATCTTGGTGGTCCGGTCCGTTGTGCTCGCAAGCTCATCATTGGTGGTGCCCAGCGCATCAAATGCACCCTGAACATTTACAAAGAGGGCCCTACCATTGGTCAGACCCGCCTTGTCGACTTCGGTCCCCGTCTTGGTCTTGGT
The DNA here is from genome assembly GCA_044350805.1 of Methylococcaceae bacterium. Classification (GTDB taxonomy): domain Bacteria; phylum Pseudomonadota; class Gammaproteobacteria; order Methylococcales; family Methylococcaceae; genus UBA6136. Next base: position 23,868 of record JBILGU010000007.1, on the reverse strand, counting down.
TCCAACATACACCTGAACCGAGTTCAACTGGAGGTTGGTTCCACCATCGTTGAGCGCTACCACGACGGTCTTTTCACCCGAATAGGGGTTTGCCACAAGGTTTTCCCAACCGCCGACTGCATCCACGTTTGAGCCGTCGGTCTTAAGATTGAACTTTCCAAGAATATAGGACTTGCCCTTGCTCTTGCCAGTTGCGACAGTGGCTACGGCATAACCGGTGGTGCCACCTTCTTCGCCGTTCAGGAAAATGCGCGCTTTCGTGCCTTTTTTGGTTTTAGCATTGTAGAAAGCTGTCTCATCGGCAAGGTCAGCAGAGCAGAAACGGCTGAAGTTGATGGTACTCGGGGTCGTGTCGCTCGCCTGTGCTGCGGTGTTCCAGTTGTAGACTTCACGAATCAGGTCGCTGCCGCTGACAACTTGAAGCGTCTTCTTGTTGATGACCCATTCAGAAACAAAAGCGCCAATGTCGCCATGGGCGCGGGGAACGCCAAGCGTGTTGCCCAGTTCATGATTCATTAGGACAACAAAATTTTTGGCATTGAGGCTGTAGGCTCCCAAGCCATCCGGAAGGCCGACCATCCGATAGCTATTGGCGGCCTTGTCAGCGGCGGTAATGATCGATGAGACTGCAACGTCAGCCGCCAAAGGCTGAACGTAGGGTGCTGCACTTGAGCTCGGTCCAGTGTCAGAATGGGCAGTCAAGGCAGTGGCGGCCAAAATGGCGCTCTGCTACCAGGGTAGCCATGAGTAAGCCCGCGATAATGACCCTCCTTTATTTCAAAACGCTTACCGTTAAGTTAAAAGTTCTTTTCACTTGCACGACGCCTTTCTGATTTGATCACCCGGAACTCTGGCGCTGTGCGATGAATCAAAAAAATGACCCAAAGCCCAAATAAGGGTTTCGGCCATAGCCTGGATTAAGATAGCGAAACCCGAATGTCCGGCCCTAGCCCCCTCCTTCTGAAATGAGCCGATTGACCCATAACAACCATGATCGCGACGTCACGGGAATGACCTACGTCTACCCGGTTTTATCGCGTCGGTCCAAAGGCTTGTCCATTGGGATCAACCTCAACCCCAACAATGCCTGCAATTGGGCATGCCTTTACTGTCAGGTACCCGACTTGGTTCGGGGCTCAGCCCCCCGCGTAGACATCCAAACACTCAAGCTTGAGCTTCGCGCCCTGCTCGAGTCAAACCGCTCGGGGGCGATGTCGGAACAATTTGAGCTTGGACCGGATGAAGCCACCCTTCGGGACATTGCCATCTCCGGAAATGGCGAGCCGACCAGCTGCCCTAATTTTCTTGCCGTGACCGAGGCAATTGGCGAGGTTGCGGAAGCGTTTGAATTGCTCGGCAAAATCAAGTTCGTGCTCATCACGAATGGATCCCTTATGGAGCGGAACGAGGTCCAGCAGGGGCTCGCCCATTGGGGGCAGCTGGGGGGAGAAGTCTGGTTCAAGGTCGACCGCGGATCGACTGAGGGAATCGATCAATTGAACCAAGCCACTCTTTCGATGGAGCGGGTGCAACGAAATCTTGAGATCTGTCTGGGATTACTGCCGACCTGGATACAGACTTGCCTTGTGACTGTCGATGGCAATCCACCCGAAGACGCCGAAATGGAAACTTACCTTGGCTTGCTGAGGAACTCATACAAGCCAGGATCTTTTCTCCAAGGGGTTCTCCTCTATGGCCTCGCCCGCCCATCGCTGCAACCGGGCGCCAAACGTCTTGGCCCTATCCCTAGCGCCTGGAGCGATCGCCTGGTCCACAATATTTCATCACTAGGCCTGGAAGTTCGTTCGAACCTCTAGAACCAAGAAAGGCTCCGCTCAGGATTCGCCGTTCAGCGTCACAACCAGTTGACGCCTTCCGCCATGGTCTCGATGCTCGCCAAGGTAGATGCCTTGCCACGTTCCGAGTTTCAGCCGCCCTTGCGCAATCGGAACCATCAAACTGACCCCCAACAAGCTGGATTTGACGTGTGCGGGCATGTCATCGTCCCCTTCCATGACATGGGTAAAAAAGGGCGCGCCCTCGGGGATGAGCTCCTGAAACTGGCGCTCCATGTCTCGCCTGACATCCGGGTCGGCATTTTCATTGATTGTCAGGCTGGCTGAAGTATGGAGCAGAAAAAAATGGGCCAAGCCCACGTGAAAATCCCCAAGCTCGGGGAGTTGCTCCATAATTTCCCGCGTCACCAAATGAAATCCGCGCGCTCGTGGAATCAGGGTCAGGGTTTTCTGAAGCCACATGGTAAAGCTCCTCTTGGGCTCATTACAAAGAGGCCTCAAAATTTTGAGGCCGGGTGCATTCGCTTCAACCGCAGCGTCACAGGAGGTCATGATGCCGTTTCAACGCACCCCACCCATTTTAGCCGGCCTCATCACCCTCAACATCCTTTCGGCCTGCGCCCCCTGGACTCCAATCAGCCAGAATCCGAACCGGATCCGAAGTCCCGAGCGACTGGCTTTTGAGGATTGCCTTCAGAAGGCCGGCGGCAACGAAAACCTCTGCAAGGAGGAAAAGCACGCCCTCTTGATGCAGCAGGAATGGGAGATGATGACCCCGGATCGTTAGCCTCGGACCTTAAAAAGTCCGGCGAACCCCGCCATGGGTGCGCCGGACCCAAGGTCAACTGGCAGGCCGCCCCGTCTTGAGCTTTTCGACTGCGGAGACGCTTTTGAGCAAGTCCTCATCGGACATGGATGCCAGAGCCAAAAGACCCGCCCTGACCAGTTCGCTTTTTTTCGCGTCGTAGCCCTTTGCAAGACAGCGGGACTTGAGCGAATCAAAGGCACGATATTCCTGTTCCGGAAACTTGAAACTATCCCGAATCAGCTTGGTCTTTCGATCCTTCTTGGCCTTGTCGGCTTGCGCCTGGGTCTTGGCCTTAATCGCAGCAGCAGTGGGCTTCGGCGACGTCTGGCTGACGGCCTCAGAGAGCGTGGCCTTTCTCGCCTTGGTCACGCGCTTGGCGACCACCCCCGCCCTGACCTTGGAAGCCACTGGCTTCTTGACGTTTGCTTCGCTTGAGAGCTTTTCGCTCTTTGTCTTTTTTTCCAGCATGAGAACTCTCCTGATTAGCAGCTTCGTCACCCTGAGAACCGGCAACTTAGCGGATAAACAGTTTATCCCCTTTTTAGACAATCAGCACCATGGGACTGAGCCCCGGGAAAAAGGCTACAATGAGCGTTTAATTTCATTGCCAGACGCCTAGACTCGCCATGCGCACCAGCCAATTTCCCCTCAATACCGTCAAGGAAACACCTGCCGATGCAGAAATCATCAGCCATCAGCTGATGATCCGGGCGGGCCTGATCAGAAAACTGGCGGCAGGCCTCTACAACTGGCTGCCACTAGGGCTTCGAGTCCTTCGCCGTGTCGAGGCCATTGTGCGCGAGGAAATGGACCGCGCCGGTGCGCTTGAAGTCCTGATGCCCTCAGTACAGCCAGCGGAGCTCTGGCAGGATTCGGGCCGATGGGAGATCTTCGGCCCGGAACTATGCCGATTCAAGGATCGCCACCAGCGCGATTTTTGTCTCGGGCCGACCCACGAGGAAATCATCACCGACCTCGTCCGAAACGAAATCAAGAGCTACAAGCAGGTTCCGGTGAACTATTACCAGATCCAGAGTAAGTTCCGCGACGAAATCCGTCCGCGCTTTGGGGTGATGCGCGCGCGCGAGTTCCTTATGAAGGATGCGTATTCCTTCCACATGACAACCGAGTCGCTGAATGAAACCTATGAGGTCATGCACGCGACCTACAGCCGGATCTTTGAGCGACTGGGACTTGAGTTTAGGGCCGTTCTGGCCGATACCGGCGCCATCGGCGGCAGCCTTTCCCATGAATTTCACGTCCTTGCCGACTCCGGTGAAGACGCCATCGCTTTCTCTGATCGCAGCGACTATGCGGCCAATGTCGAAATGGCGCAGGCCGTCGCGCTGAGCCTCCCCCCGGAGGCGCCTTCCGCCGCCCTTGAAACGATCGACACCCCAGGTCAGCACAGCATCGAAGAAGTCAGTCAATTTCTGAAGGTTGTGCCGGAAAAAATCATCAAGACCCTGATGGTCCAGGCCGAGGGTGGGGGCGTTGTGGCCCTCCTGCTTCGCGGCGATCACGAACTCAATCCGGTTAAAGCCACAAAGCACCCCTTAATCGCCTACCCGCTTCAGTTTGCGAGCGAGGAAGAAATTCGTGCCGCAGCGAATGCAGGTCCAGGCTCCATCGGCCCGGTTGGGCTGAACGTTCCGGTGATTGCAGATCCGAGTGCCGCCAATCTGATCAATTTCGTCTGTGGTGCAAACCACGATGGGAAACATCTGTGCGGGGTCAATTTCGGCCGTGACCTTCCCATGCCTGAGACCTTCGATCTTCGGATGGTGATTGCAGGTGATCAGAGTCCTGACGGCCAGGGCCATCTCAAGATTGCCCGGGGCATTGAGGTTGGACATATCTTCCAGCTGGGTACCAAGTACAGTGAAGCCATGCAGGCCACGGTCCTCAATGAAGAAGGCCGCAATCAGGTCCTGATCATGGGCTGTTACGGGATCGGCGTATCCCGCGTTGTGGCAGCAGCCATTGAACAGAACCACGATGACAAGGGCATTACCTGGCCTGAAGCCCTGGCGCCGTTTCAGGTAGCTCTGGTCCCCATCAACATGGCGACATCAGAGCGACTGGAAGCGTTGGCAGAGTCGGTTTACAACCAACTCAAAGCCGCCGGCGTGGATGTCCTCTTTGACGATCGCAAGGCCCGTCCCGGCGTCATGTTTGCCGATATGGAGCTCATCGGGATCCCTCACCGCATCGTTCTGAGCGAACGACTTTTGGATGCTGGAAAAGCGGAATACAAGGGGCGCAAGGATTCGGAAGCGACCGAAATTGCCGTGGAGACGATCGTACCGATGCTTCTTGAACGGCTCGGGAAAACCGGCTGATCGCGCCTTCAGGATCGTTTGCGTCGTATGAACCCGCTTCTTGAAACCCTTCAGCCCTATCCCTTTGAGCGGCTCGCTCAGCTGAATCGAGGCGCCATGCCTCCACGGGACCTAAAGCCGATCCTGCTGTCGATTGGGGAGCCAAAGCACCCGACACCGACCATCATTCGAGACGCCCTGATCGACAGCCTCTCAGGACTCAGCCAGTACCCTGCGACCCGAGGGATCCCCGAGCTCCGGCAAGCCATCGCAACCTGGTTGGAGCGCCGATTCAGACTGGGTTCCGGGAGCATCGACCCCGAACAGCATGTGCTGCCCTGCAGCGGAACCCGGGAAGCTCTTTTCTCGCTGGCACAAGCGGTGGTGGACCCCCGGAAGAACGCCACAGTCCTGATGCCGAACCCGTTTTACCAGATCTACGAGGGCGCCGCCCTTCTGGCCGGTGCCACCCCTGTTTTTCTCAATGCTACCCGAGAAACCGGCTATCTCCCGGATCTGGATGCCGTCCCGGACACGGTCTGGGAGTCCTGCCAGCTGATTTATATCTGTTCACCCGCGAATCCCTCGGGTGCCGTGATGACCTATGAGTCCATGGCACAGCTGATTGAGCTTTCAGCAAGGTTCAATTTCGTCATTGCTTCAGATGAGTGTTATTCGGAAATCTACTCTGACGAGGACCATCCCCCACCGGGTTTGCTTGAGGTTGCCAAGGCCGAAGGGCTTGGCGATTATCGACGGATGATCGTCTTTCACAGCCTTTCAAAGCGCTCGAATGCACCGGGCCTGCGTTCGGGTTTTGTCGCAGGCGATGCCGAGCTTTTGAAAAAGTTTCTGCTCTATCGCACCTACCACGGCGCCGCGCTCTCGGTCCCGGTCCAAAAAGCAAGCATCGCCGCCTGGCAAGACGAGAGCCATGTCCTTGAGAATCGGGCGCTGTATCGACAAAAATTCAACGCCGTCTGTGACATCCTCAAGGATGCGCTTGATTTCACGGTCCCTGAGGCCGGCTTCTACCTTTGGCCCAAGGTTCCAGGAGATGATCAGGCCTTTGCCCGCGCCCTGCTGACCGCCACAAATGTCACTGTATTGCCCGGAAGCTTCCTTTCCCGGGAGGCGGAAGGGATCAACCCCGGGGCCGGCCATGTCCGCATGGCGCTGGTTGCACCCCTTCAAGATTGCATTGAAGCGGCCCACCGCATCAAGGAATTTACTCTTTCTCACTCATTCAGTTAGGAAAACAGCATGTCCCTCGAAAACATCATCAACCAGGCCTTCGAGAATCGGGCGGAAATCAGCCCGACTTCGGTCTCTAAGGAAGTTCGCGAAGCCATTCATGAATCGCTTGCCCTCCTCGACAGTGGCAAGGCGCGCGTGGCCGAAAAAACCAGCGGCCAGTGGGTCGTCAATCAGTGGCTGAAGAAAGCCGTCCTTTTGTCATTCCGCATTACCGAGAACCGGGTGATGGAAGGTGGCGAGACCAAATATTTCGACAAGGTCGAACCCAAGTTTGGTAGCTTTTCACCCGAGGAATTTGCTGCCCATGGCGTTCGGATCGTTCCGCCAGCCGCAGTCCGTCGTGGCGCTCACATTGCACCCGGCGTCGTCCTGATGCCCTCCTTCGTCAACATCGGCGCCTTCGTTGACTCTGGCACCATGGTCGACACCTGGGCCACCGTAGGTTCTTGTGCTCAGATCGGCAAGAACGTTCATCTGTCAGGCGGCGTTGGAATCGGCGGTGTTCTCGAACCCCTCCAGGCCGGCCCGACAATCATTGAGGACAACTGCTTCATCGGCGCCCGCTCCGAAGTCGTCGAAGGCGTCGTTGTCGAGGAAGGCTCGGTGATCTCCATGGGCGTCTACATCGGCCAGAGCACCAAAATTTATAACCGCATGACCGGCGAAATCAGCTACGGCCGGATTCCGGCAGGCTCCGTGGTGGTTTCAGGCAATCTTCCTGCAAAGGATGGTAGCCATAGCCTCTACTGCGCCGTTATCATCAAGCAGGTCGATGAAAAAACCCGCAGCAAAGTGGGTATCAACGAGCTGCTGAGAGACTAAGTTTGCATCACAGCCCAACGCCACAGGAGATCCATTTCATGAAGCATCTTATTTTTGCCCTTGTTGCCCTCGTTGCCTCAGGCCAAGCGATGGCAGATACCCAGCATTATTTCCGTCGTGATGGCAATCATGTTCATCACCTGAAGATCACAAACGTCGCAGGTGAAGTCTTTGTCGCCGCTGATGTGGATTTCGACCCCAATGCCGATGAAGGGGCCCAAAAGCATTGTTCTGCGGCCATCAGCGGTGAAGCGAAGAAGACCGGCGACAATGAAATCACCTTCCGCAAGCATATCGAAGGCGAAGCCAAGCATTGCGTCCTCAAGGTCTCAGTGAGCCCTGAAGGCGCCAAGGTCGAGCAGTCTGCAGAATGCAGCTACTACGTCACCGGTATCTGTCACTTTGACAGTGACGGGAAGGAGCTGACCCGGGTCAAGTAACCGTCACGGGTTGCCCATAAAAAACCCCGCCTGTGCGGGGTTTTTTGTGCCCTCCATCGAGCAAAGGATCATGAGGGATCTGAGGGCATCTGTTCCGACCCCTCCCCATCCTCACTGATAAAGAACCGGGAAAAAAGCAGTCCCAGTTCAAAAAGAATCCAGATGGGAACAGCCATCAGCACTTGGGAGACGACATCCGGAGGGGTCAGGATGGCTCCGACGACAAACGCCAGTACGATGGCATAGGGTCGCCATTCCGAAATGGATTCACGTGATGCAATCCCGCTGACGACCAGAAGGATCGTCGCGATGGGAACCTCAAAGGCGATTCCAAACGCCACAAACAAGGTCAAGACAAAATCCATGTACTGATTGATATCCGTCATGACAGCAACACCCGGGGGAGCGGTCATGACCATGAACTGGAAAATCAGCGGGAAAACGACGTAGTAGGCAAAGGCCATCCCCGAATAAAAAAGAACAATACTCGAGACCAGGAGCGGCAAAGCAATCCGTCTTTCGTGGCGATACAGTCCCGGAGCGATAAACGCCCAAGCCTGATAGAGGACGTAGGGAATTGAAAGAAAAAACGAGACGAAGAGCGCAAGCTTCAGGGGCGCAAGAAACGGCGAAGCCACCCCAATGGCGATCATCTGTCCCCCGGGGGGCATGTGTCGGGTCAAAGGTCCTGCAAGATAGGCATACAGCTCATTAGCCTTGAAGCTGATCACCGCAAAGATGAGACCGATTGCAATAATCGAGCGAATCAACCGGTTACGGAGTTCAATCAGGTGGGTGACGAACGGCTGCTCATTCTCTTCCCCACCCGGATAATCAATCTGAGTCACGCTTCTCCTCAACTTTGGAGGGCTCAGAAGAAACCGTAGGAGGGGCAGGATTCAGGATCGAGTTTTCATTCATACCGAGGGCCTCGGCCTCGGCCAAGAACTTCTTCTTGCGTTCCTCCATGGTGGCCCGCAATTCCATCAACTGAAGCTCCCGATCAATCTCGGACTTCGCTGAGTGCATGCTGCTCCTGACCTTCCTGATCCAGTAACTTGTTTCCTTCACAAGCTTTGGTAGCCGCTCAGGTCCAAAGACAATGAGTGCTACAAGCGCGATCAGCAATAGCTCTGAAAATCCGACATCAAACATTGTAGATTAGGCGTCCCGATCAGCCTTGTCGCTCTTCCCCTCGGGCGCATCGGGTTCATGCTTTGACTTTTCGTCAGGCTCCTCAGTCGCACTCAGTGCCGAACGAAAACTTTTGATAGCCGTCCCCAAGTCGCCGCCGACATTACGCAGTCGTTTGGTGCCAAACAAAAGCAGCACGATCAGAAGAAGAAGGACCAACTCCCAAATACCAATACCCATGATTTATTACTCCAAAAGCAATGAGGTCATCTTAACAAATTGCTGGGCCACAATACGCCAGAGGGGCCAAGAACGGTCTGATTCGGGCGGCGGATTTGCGGCCAGAGAGAGAATCAGAGATAATTCACGGTCTTTTTTTTATGGCCTATGAACATGCTCACGACGATGCTCAAGGCGAAGCTCCATCGCGCTACCGTTACCCATTCAGAGCTCGAGTACGAGGGATCTTGCGCGATCGATGATCAATTGCTGGCCGCTTCAGGCATTCGCGAATACGAACAGATCCACATCTACAACGTCAACACCGGATCGCGCTTCGTCACTTACGCTATCAAGGCCGAAGCCGGCAGCGGAATCATTTCCGTGAATGGTGCAGCAGCTCGCCTTGCCTCACCTGGCGATATCCTGATCATCTGTGCCTATGCCCAAGTATCAGAGACTGAGCTCTCTGATTTCAAACCCAAGCTGATCTATCTTGATGCGAAGAATGGCGTCACCCGGACCGGTAACGCCATTCCCGTTCAAAAAGCCTGATCTGCGCCCTTCGAAAGGCGCCATGCGACATCAGCCGCCTGGCGATTCGGCCTGACATCATGGACCCTGAAGAGGCGCACCCCCTGGGCAACACCCAAAGCCGTCGTCGCAACGGTCGCACCGACCAAAGCTGAAGGATCCGCCTCATCACAGAGGCTTCCCATGAATCGCTTTCGACTACAGCCCAAAAGAATGGGATAGCCAAGGCGACAGAGCCTGTCCATCTGATGCAGAAGGGTCAGATTGTGCGCTCGTGTCTTGCCGAAGCCGATCCCCGGATCCAATATGATGCGCTCTCTCGCAACGCCTGCGACCACAGCTGCCTCCACACGATCCAAAAGGTATTCAGCGACCTCATCGGTGACATCCTGGTACTGAGGGGCATCCTGCATCGTCAGGGGGGTCCCCTGCATATGCATGAGCACCATATAGGCCTTATGGCGCGCGACGACATCGAACATGCGCGGATCACCCCTGCCGGCCGTCACGTCATTCACAAGGACGGCCCCCCTAAGAAGCGCCTCTTGAGCGACTTGGGAAGACGCCGTATCAATACTGACAAACGGCTTGGGGTGACCCTCCCCACCTGACAAAAGCGCATCAAGGACAGGAAGAACTCGACGACACTGCTCATCAGGCGATACGGGAAGGGCTCCGGGGCGAGTCGACTCCCCGCCAACATCGATCAGATCGGCACCCTCGCCCACCATAACCCGCGCCTTGTCTCGTGCGACCAGAGGGTCGAGGTGGACACCGCCATCTGAAAAACTGTCGGGAGTCACATTGAGGATGCCCATCACCAAAGGGCGATCCAGTTGGAGCCGAGCCTCAAAGGAATCTTTCATCAGAGATCTCACGAGAAAACCTGCCTATCAGGGCAGAGAACAGGCTGTGGCAATCGGTGACGCAATAAGAAAGGGATACAAAAAACCCTGCACAAGGCAGGGCGTTTTGCGGATGTGCGACCGAAGCTTATTCCGGACGATCAACGAGTTCGACATACGCCATCGGCGCAGAATCGCCAGCACGCAGGCCGCACTTAAGAATACGCAAATAGCCACCCGGACGAGCCTTGTAGCGCGGACCCAGCTGTTCGAACAGCTTGGTCACCACATCACGATCTCGGGTACGAGCGAACGCCAGGCGGCGCGCTGCAACACTGTCTTCCTTTGAGAGGGTGATGAGCGGCTCAGCAAAACGACGCATCTCCTTCGCCTTAGGAAGGGTGGTCTTGATAATCTCATTGTGAATGAGCGCATTCGTGAGATTACGGAACAGCGCCGCACGGTGGCTGCTGTTGATATTGAACTTACGTCCTGACTTACGGTGTCTCATAGTTCTGCTCTAGGGTCAGGTCTCAGCCGTTATCACGCTTGAGACTCTCGGGGGGCCAATTTTCCAGACGCATGCCAAGGGAAAGACCCTTGGTAGCCAGGATGTCCTTGATCTCGGTGAGAGACTTCTTGCCGAGGTTCGGCGTCTTAAGAAGATCATTCTCGGTCCGAAGAATCAGATCACCGATGTAGAAGATGTTTTCCGCCTTGAGGCAATTCGCAGAGCGAACTGTCAACTCAAGATCGTCCACTGGACGCATCAACAAAGGATCGAAATCGGGGCGATCTTCAGTAATTCCGGGACCATCTTCGCCCTGGAGCGCGATGAAAACGGAAAGGTGATCATTCAGAATCGCAGCAGCCTGACGAACGGCTTCTTCTGGCTCGACGGTCCCATTGGTCTCGATTTCGATAACCAACTTGTCAAGGTCAGTACGCTGTTCAACACGGGCACTTTCGACAATATACGAAACGCGCTTGATCGGGCTGAAGGAAGCATCCAGCTGCAATGAGCCGACATCGACATTGTCTGCATGGGGCAGGCGCGTCGATACGGGCTGATAACCACGACCACGCTGGACATGCAGAGTGATATCCAACTCTGCTGTATCCGTCAGATTCGCGATTTCAAGATCAGGATTGACGACCTCAGCAACATGGCTGCTGGTAATATCCGCTGCCGTGACCTTGCCAGGACCCTTACGCTTCAGATTAAGCGTGGTCTCGTGGCCTTCATGAACCTTGATTGCAAGATTCTTGAGGTTCAGCAAGATATCGAGGACATCTTCACGAACACCGTCAATCGACGAATATTCGTGATCAACCCCCTGAATGCTGACAGAGGTCACTGCACAGCCAGGGATTGAGGAGAGAAGCACACGGCGCAGTGCGTTGCCCAGAGTGTGGCCATAACCACGTTCCAGGGGCTCAATAACGATTCGCGCGTTGTTTTTCGTCACCGGAGTGACGTCAACAAGGCGCGGCTTGATCAGGTTAGCCAGATAACTTTGCATTAGCGTCTATTACTTAGAGTAAAGTTCGACAACCAGCTGTTCATTGATCTCAGATCCGAGCTCTGAACGGTCCGGAGAAGACTTGTAGACTCCCTGCATTTTCTGAGAGTCGACGTCGAGCCATACCGGGAAGCCATACTGTTCGGCCACTCCGAGCGCATCCTTGATGCGAAGCTGGGCCTTTGACTTTTCACGCACAGAAACCACATCACCCGTCTTAAGCTGATAAGAGGGGATATTGAGAACTCGACCATTCACTTGGATGGCCTTATGGCTCACCAGCTGACGCGCTTCAGCGCGGGTCGCTGCAAAACCCATGCGGTAGACGACGTTATCGAGACGTCCTTCCAGGAAGTTGAGCAGGTTCTGACCGGTAGAGCCCTTCTGCTGTGCAGCGGCCTTATAGTAGTTGCGGAACTGCTTTTCCAGAACACCGTAAATACGACGGAGCTTCTGCTTTTCGCGAAGCTGGGTCGCATAGTCAGACATGCGCGGACGCTTAGTACCGTGCTGACCTGGTTGCTGATCAAGCTTGCACTTACCCTCAAGGGACTTGCCGCGTGACTTCAGGAAAAGATCAGTGCCTTCGCGACGGCTGAGCTTGCACTTGGGGCCAAGATATCTTGCCATTTTGAAACCTCGAAATTAAACGCGGCGCTTCTTAGGCGGCCGGCAACCGTTGTGCGGAATCGGCGTTCCGTCAACGATGTTGGTGATCTTGAAGCCAAGATTATTCAGTGATCGTACGGCTGACTCGCGCCCTGGTCCAGGACCCTTGATGACGACGTCAAGATTGCGAACGCCATATTCCTTCACAATGTTGCCAACCTTTTCAGCGGCAACCTGTGCAGCGAAGGGCGTGCTTTTGCGTGAACCGCGGAATCCAGAAGCACCTGCAGTGGCCCAAGCCAGCGCATTACCTTTGCGATCCGTGATGGTGATGATCGTGTTATTGAACGTAGCATTGATGTGGACAATACCGTCAGACACATCACGCTTGATCTTCTTAGTGGGGCGACCTGGACCTGCCATCGTACCTTACCTAATGAGTGAAATTCAAAAAATTACTTACGGACGGGACGACGAGGACCCTTACGTGTACGAGCATTCGTGCGAGTACGCTGACCACGAAGCGGAAGACCGCGACGGTGACGAATACCACGATAGCAACCGAGATCCATGAGACGCTTAATGTTCATGGCGGTTTCGCGGCGAAGATCACCCTCAACCGTAAACTTGGCAACTTCCTCACGGATCCGTTCGACGTCTGCTTCATCAAGACTTTTGACCTTGGCGGCGGGATCAAGAGCCAGCTTCTGGCAGATTTCCTTAGCACGGGTACGACCAATGCCATAGATTGCGGTGAGTGAAATCACCAGATGCTTATGATCCGGTATGTTTACGCCAGCGATACGGGCCATCTACTTAGTCTCCAACTCCGGGTATTTAATTTGTTACCAGGCAACGGAAAGCGGTCACGGACCCCTTAACCCTGGCGCTGCTTGTGGCGCGCATCTTTGCAGATGATCCGAACGATGCCATTGCGCTTGAGAACCTTGCAATTTCTGCAGATCTTCTTGACTGATGCACGAACTTTCACGGTAATCCCCTAATTCTTCAAGCCGGATCAACCCAACTTGATGTTACTTTTCTTAAGCAAACCTTCGTACTGGTGTGAGATCACGTAGGTTTGCACCTGGGACATGAAGTCCATGACCACCACCACAATAATCAAAAGAGACGTGCCGCCAAAATAGAACGGTACGTTCCAGTAAAGGATCAGGAACTCCGGCAACAGGCATACGGCCGTGATGTAGAAGGAGCCCACCAACGTCAGACGCGTCATGACGCTGTCGATGTACTGTGCTGTCTGCTGACCAGGACGAACTCCCGGAATAATTGCACCAGACTTCTTGAGGTTTTCCGAGGTCTCGTTTGAATTGAAAACGAGTGCCGCGTAGAAGAAACAGAAGAAGATGATGGCAGCCGCATAGAGTAACACATAAATTGGCTGTCCGGGAGACAAAGTTGTTGCCACGTCCTGCAGCCAACCCATGCCATCCGCATTGCTGAACCAACCCGCAATGGTCGCGGGGAACAAGATAATGCTGGATGCAAAGATCGGAGGAATAACGCCGGACATGTTCAGTTTCAGAGGCAGGAAGCTCTTGTGAGCCGCATACATCTTTCGACCTTCTTGTCGCTTCGCATAATTAATGACAATTCGGCGCTGGCCGCGTTCAACAAAGACCACAAGGGCGGTGACACCCACGGCAATTGCAAACAGCGCGATGATGCTGAACGTACTCAGCTCCCCTGTCCGCGCCAGTTCCAGAGTGCCACCGACGGCCTGGGGAAGGCCTGCGACAATCCCGGAGAAGATAATGATGGAGATCCCGTTACCGATGCCCCGCTCGGTGATCTGCTCACCCAGCCACATCAGGAAAACGGTGCCACACACCAGCGAAACGGCACAAACGAAGACAAACTGGAATCCGGGGTTGATCACGACAGGCGCACCGCCTGCAGACTGCCCCTGCAGCGCCATCCCAATCCCGACCGCCTGGAAGCTGGCGAGAAAGACGGTCGCATAACGCGTCCATTGATTGATCTTCTTTCGACCTGATTCACCCTCTTTCTTGATCTGTTCAAGCTGGGGAACCACACCTGCCATCAACTGCAGAATGATGGAGGCCGAGATATAAGGCATGATGCCCAACGCAAAGATACTGAGGCGCTTCAGCGAACCACCTGAAAACATGTTTACCATGTCCAGGATTCCGCCTTTATCGGCGAACATGCTTGCTAACGCACGGGGATCAATCCCGGGAATCGGGATGTGAGCGCCGACGCGGTAAACAAACAGAGCCCCGATTACGAACAGCAAACGCTGCCGCAATTCGCCAAGGCGACCGAATTGATCGGAAAGGGCGGAGCTTGCGGCACTCATCTTAGACTCCTACTGCGCCGCCAGCGGCTTCAATCTTGACCTTCGCACCCTTGGTGACGCGAACGCCTGATGCGACCTGGACGGCCAGGGTGATTTCACCCGAGTCAATGATGGCGGCAGTCTTAGCGAAAGCCGGGATCAGGTTTGCCTGCTTGAGAGACAACAGATCGATCTTTCCGCCTTCGACCTTCAAAAGTTCGTGAAGACGAACTTCAGCAGTGAATTTCTTCGTTCTGGAGCGGAAGCCCACCTTCGGAAGGCGACGCTGCAGCGGCATCTGGCCGCCTTCGAAACCCACCTTGTGGAAACCACCTGCACGAGCCTTCTGACCCTTATGTCCCTTACCACTGGTCTTGCCAAGGGTAGAACCGATACCACGACCGACTCTCTTGCGTTCCGGACGGCTACCCGGAACCGGGCCCAACGTATTCAGAAACATTTTCAACCCTCAATCTTCAGGAGATAGGAGACCTTGTTGATCATGCCGAGGTTTTCGGGCGTTGCCGCAACCGTAACCGTCTGGTGCATGCGACGAATGCCGAGACCTTTAAGGCAAGCCTTGTGGGACTCTGCGCGAGCAATGGCGCTCTTGATCTGCGTAACCGTTACTGACTTTGCGCTCATGAGCGATGACCCTCACGCGTTTCAAGCACCTTGCCGCGCTTTGCAGCGATCCGGGCAGGATCACCGATTTCGGTCAGGCCCTTGATGGTTGCACGAACCACATTGATGGGATTGTTGGTGCCGATACATTTCGCCAAGACGTTGTGGACACCGACCACTTCGAAGACTGCACGCATAGCACCGCCCGCGATGATGCCGGTACCCTGCGATGCAGGCTGCATGTAAACCTTGGCTGCTCCAGTGCTGGATGCGATTGCATAATGCAAGGTATCCCCATTCAAGCTGACCTTTCGCATATTGCGACGCGCCTGCTCCATGGACTTCTGAATTGCAACCGGGACTTCTCGCGCCTTGCAAAGGCCGTAGCCTACGCGACCGTTTCCATCACCGACCACGGTCAGAGCGGTGAAACCGAAAACTCGGCCGCCCTTAACCACCTTAGCGACACGACGAACTGCTACAAGCTTTTCTTGCAGGCCATCGTTTGCGCCGCTCTGCTGAACATTCTGATTTGCCATGACCGCTCCTAGAACTTAAGACCGGCCTCGCGGGCCGCATCGGCGACGGCTTTGACCCGTCCGTGGTACTTGAAACCCGAACGGTCAAAAGCAACGGTCGTTACACCTGCTGCAAGAGCGCGTTCAGCGATGAGCTTTCCGATCACCTTAGCCGCATCAACATTACCGGTTTGCTTCAGGCCTGCTTTCACAGTGGCCTCGACGGTTGAGGAGCTTGCGAGCACCTTTGCCCCATCGGCAGTAATGACCTGAGCATAGATATGACGCGGTGTTCTGAATACCGTCAGTCGATCTACGCCGAGCTTGCGAATGATGGCCCGTGTCTTAGCAGCCCTACGGAGCCTTGCCGCTTTCTTGTCCATCTTGACCTACTTCTTCTTGGCTTCTTTCTTGATGATGACTTCGTCTGCGTAGCGAACGCCCTTGCCCTTATAGGGCTCCGGCGGGCGATATGCCCGAATGTTCGCCGCGACTTGGCCGATGACCTGCTTATCGCAGCCCTTTACGAGGATTTCAGTCTGCGTAGGCGTTTCCAAAGTCACGCCTGCCGGTGCCATGAAATCGACCGGGTGCGAGAAGCCGAGGCTCAGACTGAGCTTCTGGCCCTGCGCCTGGGCACGATAGCCTACGCCGACCAGGGTCAGCTTACGTTCGTATCCCGTGGTGACGCCCGTCACCATGTTCGCGATATTGGCTCGGGTCGTTCCCGCCAGAGCAACCTGCTTCTGGTTGGACTTATCCATGGATACGACGATCTCGCCATTCTCAACGGCGACCGGGACATCTGGATGAATGGCAGCCGAGAGGGTGCCCTTTGCGCCCTTAACGGTGATGCCGTTCCCACCGAGGGTAGCTTCAACTCCCTTCGGCAGAACAATCGGATTTTTTGCGACTCTTGACATGACTGACCTGCCGATTAGGAAACAGTGCAGAGCACTTCGCCGCCGTGACCGCCTTCGCGTGCTTCCTTATCGGTCATCAGACCGCTGGAAGTGGAAATAATGGCCACACCGAAACCACCAAGGACCTTAGGAAGGTCATCGGCACCCTTATAAACGCGACGACCCGGCTTGCTTACACGCTGGATCGACTCGATAACCGGCTGTCCCTGGTAATACTTCAGGGATACGTCGAGTACCGACTTATTGTTTTCACTTTCCTTAACTGCAAAGTCTTCGATGTAACCTTCCTGCTTGAGGACGCGACACACTGAGACTTTCAGCTTGGATGACGGCATTGAAACCGTCGGCTTATTGGCTGACTGACCATTACGGATGCGGGTCAGAAGATCAGCCAAGGGATCTGTAATACTCATATCTCTCTCCGATATCTCTCTGTGCCGCGCCTTACCAGCTGGCCTTGGTTACGCCGGGAACATCCCCGCGCATGACCGATTCACGCAGCTTGTTGCGGCCAAGGCCGAACTTGCGGTAGAAGCCGTGAGGCCTTCCGGTCAGACTGCAACGATTGTGCAGGCGGGACGCAGAGGAATCGCGGGGAAGCTTCTGAAGCTTCAATTCCGCCTGGATCTTCTCTTCTTCGCTCGCCGTGAGGCTGACAATAATGGCCTTCAGTTCCACACGCTTGGCGTGATTCTTGGCCACCAGCTTCTGCCGCTTAACTTCGCGGGCGATCATTGATTTCTTAGCCATGGGATGTCCTAGGTCCTGAAGGGGAATTTGAATTGCTCAAGCAGGGCTCGAGCTTCCGCATCGGTTTTTGCACTGGTCGTGATTGTGATATCAAGACCGCGAACCGCATCGACCTTATCAAAGTCGATTTCCGGGAAAATGATCTGTTCCTTCACACCCATGCTGTAGTTGCCGCGGCCATCAAAGGCCTTGCCATTCAGTCCACGGAAGTCACGGATACGCGGAATCGCGATCGTGATCAGACGATCCAGGAATTCATACATGCGGTCACGACGCAAGGTCACCTTGCAACCAATCGGCATTCCGTCACGAATCTTGAAACCCGCGATGGACTTCTTGGAAATCGTAATGACAGGCTTTTGTCCGCTGATCTTTTGGAGATCTTCCAGAGCATTCTGGAGGATCTTTTTATCGGCAACCGCTTCGCCCACACCCATGTTCAGGGTGATCTTCTCGAGACGGGGGACCTCCATCGCAGACTTGTAGCTGAACTGCTGGGTCAGGGATCCGACGATCTCGTCTTTATAAAGTTTTTGCAATCTGGCCATGTTATTCACAGATTATGCGTCGATGACTTCGTTGTTCGACTTGAAGAACCGAACCTTCCGGCCATCTGCGAGCAACTTGAAACCTACCTTGTCGCCCTTGTTGGTAGCAGGGTTGACCAAAGCGACGTTGGAGATATGAATTGGCATCGCCTTCTCGACGATTCCACCAGAGACGCCCTTCATCGGGTTCGGACGCTGATGTTTGCGCGCAATGTTTACGCCCTCAACAACTAGCTTCTGCTCCGAAGGGATGCCGAGTACGGCACCTCTTTTGCCCTTGTCGCGTCCAGTAATGACGACCACCTGGTCGCCTCTCTTGATCTTGCGCATCGTGTCTCTCCTAAATCACTTCAGGTGCAAGTGAAATGATCTTCATGAACTTCTCAGAACGAAGTTCACGAGTCACGGGCCCGAAAATACGCGTTCCGATCGGCTGGTGCTGATTGTTCAGCAGTACTGCGGCATTGCCATCAAAGCGGATCAGTGAACCATCACTGCGACGAACGCCCTTTCGGGTACGAACGACGACTGCGTTATAGACTTCGCCTTTCTTGACGCGGCCACGAGGAATCGCTTCCTTGATGCTGACCTTGATGATGTCACCTACGTTCGCATAGCGACGATGTGAACCACCAAGAACCTTAATGCACATGACCCTCCTGGCACCGCTGTTATCGGCGACATCAAGGTTGGTTTGCATCTGAATCATGTCGATTTACCTGAATGTAAGTTTATTCAGCGAGCCTTACTTGGCTCGTTCTACAATCCTTTCCAGCTTCCATACTTTCCTGCCGGAAATTGGGCGGCAGGCGGATACCGTTACTACATCACCTTCCCGTGATTCGTTGTTCTCGTCGTGTGCCAACAACTTGGTCGACCGACGAATGAACTTCCCGTAGAGCGGATGAGGCACTACGCGTTCGATCTTCACGGAGATCGTCTTGTCCATCTTGCTGCTGACCACCTTACCGGTCAGGGTGTGAACCGTCTTTACTTCGCTCATGCCTGGGCCTCTTTCTCAGCAAGGATGGTGTGGATCCGTGCGATGGTTCTGCGGTTCTTCAGAATCTGATCCGGCTTGGCCAGCTGACCTGTTGCCTTCTGCATCTTCAGATTGAACTGTTCACGATGGAGACTGAGCAGCTCCTCATTCAGTTCTGCCGCGGATTTCTCCCTGATTTCATTTGCCTTCATTACATGACCGTCCTGACGACAAATGTCGTCTTCATGGGAAGCTTTGCCGACGCCAGGGCAAATGCCTCACGCGCCAACTCTTCGCTTACACCCTCGAGCTCATAGAGCATCGTGCCGGGCTTAATTTCTGCCACCCAGTACTCAACGCTACCCTTACCGCTACCCATACGGACTTCGAGCGGCTTCTTGGTGATGGGCTTATCCGGGAAAACGCGGATCCAGATCTTTCCACCACGCTTGACGTGACGAGTGATCGCACGACGTGCAGATTCAATCTGGCGGGCCGTCATCCGACCGCGCTCAACAGACTTCAGGCCGAATTCGCCGAAGCTGACCTTGTTACCCTTTTGCGCAAGGCCGGTATTCCGTCCCTTGTGCTGCTTTCTGAATTTGGTTCTTTTTGGCTGCAACATGAGCTTGTGACCTTCTTAATCAGGCTTCTGCAGAGGCAAGCTTGGTATCGGCAGCGATCTGGGGAAGTACTTCACCCTTAAAGATCCAAACCTTTACACCGATCACCCCATAGGTGGTCTTTGCTTCAGCAAAACCATAGTCAATGTCTGCACGGAAGGTGTGCAGCGGAACACGTCCTTCGCGATACCATTCAGTCCGTGCGATTTCTGCGCCGTTCAGTCGTCCACCGACACTGATCTTGATGCCTTCAGCACCCAGCCGCAGTGTGTTCTGAACCGCTCGCTTCATTGCGCGGCGGAACATGATGCGCTTTTCAAGCTGCTGGGCAACGCCCTCGGCAACCAGCTGTGCATCCAGCTCCGGCTTGCGAATTTCTTCAACGCTGATCTGGACTGGAACACCCATCATTTCAGAAACCAGGCGGCGCAAGGTATCAATGTCCTCGCCCTTCTTGCCGATGACCAAACCCGGACGAGCCGTATGAATGGTGATATGGGCATTGTTGGCCGGACGATTGATCTGAATGCGGCTGACCGAGGCATGTCCCAGCTTCTTGCGCAGGAAATCACGAACTAAGAGATCTTTGTGAAGATACGTAGCGTAGTCCTTGCTGTTGGCGTACCAACGTGAAGTCCAGTCCTTGATGATGCCAAGGCGGATTCCTGTAGGGTGTACTTTCTGTCCCATTATGAAACCTAGCGTTTTTCAGATACTTGAATAGTGATATGGCAGGTCCGCTTGCTGATGCGGTTCGCACGGCCTTTGGCCCGTGGCGACATACGCTTCAGCGTGGCACCCTCACCAACCTCGACAGCATTGACACGCAATTCGTCGATATCGGCACCATCGTTATGTTCGGCGTTTGCAATTGCCGACTCCAAAACCTTCTTCATGATGCGCGCGGACTTCTTTGGGCTGAAGGTCAGGATATCGATTGCCTTCTCAACCTTAAGGCCACGGATCTGGTCGGCGACCAATCGGCATTTTTGTGCCGAGACCATTGCCGTGTTCAATCTTGCTGTGGTTGCCATCGTTCTTCGCTCTCAATATATGGACAAGATGATTACTTGGACTTCTTGTCTGCCTGGTGACCCTTGTAGGTGCGCGTCGGCGCGAACTCACCCAACTTGTGTCCCACCATGTTGTCACTGACCAGAACCGGAACGTGCTGGCGACCGTTGTGCACGGCAAGCGTCAACCCAATCATTTCCGGGAGGATCATGGAACGGCGCGACCAAGTCTTAATCGGACGCTTGTTGCCGCTGTTATTGCTCTCGAGAACCTTGTTCAGGAGATGATGATCAATGAACGGTCCTTTTTTGATCGAACGTGGCACGGTCAATACCTCTGCTATTAATTACTTCTTGCGGCCACGGACGATGAGCTTATCGGTCCGCTTGTTGTTTCGGGTCTTATAACCCTTGGCCGGAGTACCCCAAGGTGATACGGGGTGGCGACCACCTGACGTACGACCTTCACCACCACCATGCGGGTGGTCAACCGGGTTCATGGCAACACCACGAACGGTCGGACGGACACCGCGCCAACGGCTTGCACCCGCCTTACCCAGCGAGGCAAGGTTGTGCTCGTGGTTGGAAACTTCGCCGATCACAGCCTTGCAATCTGCAAGAACCTTGCGCATTTCACCGGAACGCAGACGAATCGTTGCGTAAGTGCCTTCCTTTGCAACCAGCTGCACCGAAGCACCGCCGGCGCGTGCAATCTGGGCGCCCTTGCCAGGCTTCAGTTCGACGCAATGGACCACAGAACCCACCGGAATATTCCGAAGCGGCAAACAGTTACCGGTTTTGATCGGCGCGTATTCCGCAGACACGATTTCCTGACCGATGACCAGCCCCTTGGGAGCGATGACGTAACGACGCTCACCATCCTTGTAAACCACCAGCGCAATGTGCGCAGTGCGGTTCGGATCGTATTCAATCCGCTCAACACGACCGGTGATGTCCAGCTTATCGCGCTTGAAATCAACGATACGGTAGAACTTCTTGTGGCCACCGCCCTTATGACGGGTGGTTACCCGGCCTTGATTGTTGCGACCTGAACTCCTGATCTTCTTTTCGATCAGCGAGGATTCCGGACGCCCCTTGTAAAGTCCATCCGTCTTGACCCGAACCACAAACCGGGAACCGGCGGAGGTGGGTTTGGATTTAACAAGTGCCATGATCTTTATTCCGTAATGTTCAGTTTCTGGCGCTATTGCGTTTAGGCAGTGGCGAAATCAATATCGAAACCAGGCTTCAGCTTGATATAAGCCTTCTTCCAGTCTGAGCGGGTACCTACAAACTTGCCGAAGCGCTTGTCTTTGCCCTTTACGTTCAGGACATGAACAGAATCCACTTCAACCTTAAACAGCAGCTCGACCGCTCTTTTAACCTGATGCTTGGTAGCCGTCCGCTTGACACGGAAAACCACACGGTTTTCCTTTTCGGCGTTGCGGGTGCTCTTTTCGGAAACGACCGGCGCTTCCAGAATGCTCATCAAATCAATCTGCTTCATGACAGACTCTCCTCAATCGCCTTCAGCGCGGCAGTCGTAACAATGACTTTCTCACTGTGAACCAGTTCTACCGGACTCAAGGAACGAGCCTCAGCAACATTCACGTGCGGAAGATTACGTGCTGAAAGGAAAAGGTTAATGTCGAGTCCCTCGGTCACGATCAACCCGGACTGGAACCCCAGACCTTCGAGCATCTTCTTGAGTGCGCTGGTCTTCGGCTCAGTGACCGCAAGATCATCAGAAACGACCAGTCGACCCTGACGAAGCAGTTCAGAAAAGATCGAGCTCATTGCTGCCCGATACATCTTCTTGTTCAGCTTCTGCTCATAGTTGCGTGGGCGAGCAGCAAAGGTGACACCACCGGTGCGCCACAGCGGGCTGCGGGTGGTCCCTGCACGGGCACGACCACTCCCCTTCTGCTTCCAAGGCTTGGCGCCGCCACCGCTCACATCCGAGCGGGTCTTTTGCGCCTTGGTACCCGAGCGGGCAGCAGCCATATAGGCAACCACCAACTGGTGGACCAGCGACTGATTAAACTCGCGGCCAAAAACCTCCGCCTTGACCGAAAGTCCCTTTCCGCCGGTATTTGCTGATGGAATTACAAGCGACATGTTCTTACCTTATTTCTTGACCGCGGCCTTGATCACGACCTTGCCACCCTTAGGACCCGGGATTGCTCCCTTGATCAAAATGAGCGACTTGTCCTTATGGATCGCAGAGACCTTCAGATTCTGTACCGTGACGTTCTCGGCACCCATGTGACCGGCCATCTTCTTACCTTTGAAGACGCGACCCGGTGTCTGGTTCTGACCGATGGAACCCGGTGCACGATGTGACAGTGAGTTACCGTGTGTCGCATCCTGCGTCCGGAAGTTGTAGCGCTTGATAACGCCAGCAAACCCCTTACCGATGCTTACACCACTGACGTCGACAAACTGACCTTCCTCGAACATATCGACACCGAATTCAACACCCGGCTGGTAGTCAGTGTTATCGCCATCGGCGAGACGGAATTCCCAAAGGCCCTGGCCTCCCTCAACGCCTACCTTGCCAAAATGGCCGGCCTGCGCCTTGTTGAGACGAGAACGCTTGACGCTACCCGTGGTCACCTGAACAGCACGATAGCCGTCCACTTCATTTGTCTTTACTTGAACGACGCGGTTCGCCGTCACCTCAACCACCGATACCGGTTCAGCAGAACCGTCCTCGTGGAAGATGCGGGTCATGCCGCATTTGCGTCCAACCAGTCCTAGGGCCATTGCTCGCTCCTGGCTTCTTCCTAATTAATTCAACTTGATCTGGACATCCACACCAGCGGAGAGGTCCAGCTTCATCAGAGCATCAACCGTCTTGTCGGTCGGCTCGATGATGTCCATCAGACGCTTATGCGTCCGGAGTTCGTACTGATCACGGGCGTCCTTATTGACGTGGGGCGAGATCAGAACGGTATAACGCTCTTTCTTGGTCGGGAGCGGGATCGGACCGAGCACCTGGGCGCCCGTCCGCTTCGCGGTCTCAACGATTTCACTGGCCGACTGATCGATCAGACGGTGATCAAACGCCTTGAGACGGATACGAATTCTCTGCTTCTGCACGATCTTTACTCCAGAACCTTGGAAACAACACCGGCGCCGACGGTGCGGCCACCTTCACGAACAGCGAAACGCAGACCTTCTTCCATCGCGATGGGGTTGATCAGCTTCACGGTTACCTTGATGTTATCGCCCGGCATAACCATTTCAACGCCAGACG
>JBILGU010000040.1:0-15268 GCA_044350805.1 Methylococcaceae bacterium | reverse complement strand
GATGAGGGAACTGCCCAAGGCAAGAAAAGAAAAACAGTGGGAACATCTTCTGCCATGGAACTTTAAGGCAGAGGATTTGATCATGGAAGCCTACAGCTCAGAAGTGCCTACTTGATGGGGCAGATACCGATCAATAGCTGCGCTCCCAGCGGAAGTGCCAACCCAAGGGGCATCAGAGTCCATTCGGAAAGTGTGGGAACGGCTTTGATTGAGGCGACCGTTGGGATGGGAAAAACATACGAACATTTGAAGCTTGAAGAGAGGGGTATGTTTATGCCTGGCGCCCTAGTGTGGACCTATATCGCTAAGTGTCAACATATCTTAGACCGGCGTTCATGGCCATACTTTGGAATTGGTGTCATTTTTAGCAGTTTAACCAACAAAACTCAGTGAAGATCAACGTCAAAATTTTTTACGATGGGCCAGAACGAGAAAGAGCGCCGAAGCGCCCGTTCTCAGTCATCAACAAAAGCTGCAGATCAGTAGCTGCGTTCGCGATGAAAATGCCAACCAACAAGCGTGATCGTCATCAATGCCAGCAGCAACTGCGTCCATTGAGAAAGCATGGGGACTGCTGGCAATAAGTTTGCGTAAATCACCACGACCTGATCCGTTGCTCCGCTTGCCGTCCAAGCAGGCGTGCCGGGAGGATTGATTAGGGACGTTCCAACATATGAGAATCCGTTAAGCCCAGACGGTACAGTATTGTTAACTAGACCCGCCCACTTGATAGATTGCGAGACATTGTTTGGGTCAGACCCAACTGACTTCAGTACCAACGCATACGAAGTTCCTGCGGACAAACGCCAGTTCGGTATAGAGAATGTATAAATCTGAGAGGCCGCTGTTAGATTAACCGCTTGTAAGGGGATCGTGTAGAGTTGGCTGTTTGGCTGCCCACCCACGACAGAATAGAGATCAATCTGAAGCTGTCTGGTCGTGGGATATGCGCAAGCGGGAGCTGGGCTGGGATCTGAGTAACAATTCAATCCGAGTTCGATAGAGACAATTTCAGCCATTTCCGATGAAGGCGTTGAAAATATTATCGCCCGCCATAATGTGGCAGCGACCCCAGACCCTCCTGTGGTTATTTGGCCAGTGTTGTTATCCAAAACCACAAGAGGGGCAGCCATAACTGAACCAAATGGCAGGCACAACAGCAAAATAACCATCCAGTGCCAAAGACAAATCTTTGGCTGAGTTGGCTCGCATCTACTTCGCTGGTTAGCTAATAACGTTGACATCTAAAATGCTCCAAGAAACGCCAAAGTGATGTCTATTACTGCTGATCCCTTCTTCAGGATTTAAATGCAACCACTAAGGTAAGCAGTTCCAAACAATCAGCGCTTTTAAGGTTGAAATCATCACATTTGATTACACCCTCAGCGATCCTCTCAACTTTCCTAGTCGATTTCAATCCAAACATCCCAGCTTTTGAACGCTCACCCAAGCTCGCCCAGCACAAGAAGTACTCAGCCAATTTCAGGCAGAGTAAGGGCTACAGAGCAAGTGAAGAAAATTCTGGCGCTCAAAATCTCCTGCGAAAAAACTGCTCCTCCTCCAACCTGACCGTGCTACCCGCCAAAAGTAGCAACCTCTGTTGCAAGATGGCTTTCATTCGGCTACCGATGCCTAAATGACTGGAATCATCACAACCGGCGACAGGCTCGGTTCCAGACCAGCCAAGATGCGCTTCTGGAATTCTGAATCATCCTCGCCAGTGAGCCTCCGGTAGACGGCACCTCGACATTCGATGTGATCACCAATCTGGTCATCGCCAAATGTAACAAGAATGACGTGGGTCTCCGGTGCATCTGGCATTGATTCGAGCTTCTTCATCCGCCGATCCAGCTGATGCGCGCTAAGCCTTGACATCGATTCGCCGCTCTAAACGTTCAAGCCGATCTGCGTATTCCGCCAGCATCTTCAATTGGCCGGTCTGAATGATCGATTCCATGAGCAGTTTGCCCTGATCGACTGGCAAGGCTCCTGAGGCCATATGCGCGACAACGGCCTCTGCTCTTTCCAATGCTTCTCCTTCTGGCAGATCCACCTCTATTGGCTCCATCGTGGCCCTCCTTGGCGCAATGATGCGCTGGAGTAATACATTGATCGCTTGAGGATCACCGGCCTCTGCCATGTCAGCGAGATTGTTGATGATCGATGTAAAGCGCTCTTCACCGACTATGCTTCGGATACTTTTGTGGCTGAATGCGCCCGGCGGTCTTCCAGCAGGATTGCCTGATTCGCCAGGCTTCCATCTTCCTTGGCGCTTTTGCATGTTGATGCTCCTTACATTTCAGATTGAATAGCAGCGCGATCGAATCGCGGACAGTGAGCGCGCGTATCCAATGCCTTCACTGTCCATCCACTGTCCAGTCACTGTCCATCGACAAACCCTCTGAAACCCTTGATATACATAGCTTCTTTTATCTTTAAGGACAGTGGACAGTGAAGACAGTGAGTTTTTATTTGGTCCCAGAATGAGGGATACGGACAAGTTGCTTTGTCCATAACCCCGAAATAGGGGGGGAGTATGAAAAGACACTGGTGTCACTGTCCACTGTCCATTTCTACTATCCATTGATCCGAAACTCGCCAGTGATGACCTTCTCCAGAAGTGCTTTACAGGTTTCAAGATCTGGCAAAACACGAAGGCGACGGTTGCCTTTTTTGCTCGACACGATCTCTACGGCAGACAGTAGCGCCCAGAAGTCATTCACTGGGGTTAAACCCTCGTAAGCCCCAACGGGTAAGTTCTGCGCCCAGCGATTTCGATACGCCTCCAGAAGCTCCTGACCGCCGATTTCCGCCCCCGTCTCCCATAGCATCCATGTTTCATGATTTGCTGGAAAAGATTCCAAGGGATGGCGGCGGAGACCGACAATCAATGCAGCTTCAATACACTCAGATAACCAACGCGTCGCATCGCGCTGACTTCTTGAGTGTGCCTTCACTGAAGCCATAAGAGCGTTGTTTCTAGGAATATCCCGCTGAGGCACAAAAGCACTCACATCCCGATCTAGCATCATTGCCAGAAACGCTTCCTTGCCGCCGTTATCAATCTCCTGGGCCAATGCTGCAAAGTACTCATGATCGCCTACCCTATGACTGGAGACCTCCAGTACCCAGTAACGGCAGTCATGTGTTTCGACCGATGCGACTTCCTTGTGATTTGTCGCCATCCAGATGTTTAATCCGCTAGGCATCGTGATGACAGGGACACCTTTGGACTCAATGGGCATTGTTGAAGCAACCGCAAGACCTTTGAGCCTATCAGCAAGCCGCCGATCCTTTGCATACGCGGCCTCATCAAGAAAGAGAAATGATTTGCCCTTCAATGCGTCATTGAATCGCCCAAGGCAGGATTCCTTGTCACTGGTCATGAACCCCGATAGTCCATAGATAGGCAATAGCAGGTTTTCAAGCAGTACTCCCTTCCCTACTTGCTGCTCCTCTGAATAGAGGGAAACGATGGTTCTGCTCGGCTTCCCGATGTTCTGAATCTGCCAAGCGATAAGGTTGAGCATGGCCTCTGTTGCACAGCGATCATTGGCACAGATCACTTCGTTTATGTGTTGCAGGATTAGTTGGCAAGGTTTGCTGGCATCGGGCTCAACTCCAAAGCCATTGAACAAATTCATGTGAGGCGTTTTCTTGCTGGTGAAAACTACCTTTGTGAACTTTCGTTTTTCACAGGATTCCCGCCAAAAGTCATAGGCGGATCGAAATATGGGCGCGCCCTTGGCATTGACGCCGACCAGCACCACCTCCCCCAAGACGCGATTGCTGAAATCGTTCCATGTGATCAAAAGAGAATCTGACACATGAACTACGCAGGTCGATTGCCCGTCAGCCTGGAGTAGCGCAAACCTGGCATTGAGTGAAGAAAGGTCCGTGATCTTCTTCGTCACGCCGCGCTCTTCAGTGGTTTTGCCTGTCGCAAATCGCTCGCGCCATTGATAAGCCTTCTGAACGATTTTCTGTGCCCGACCTCTTGGGATTGAAGGCCATTGTTTCTGAATGCGACTCAACGCCTTGGATTGTGGCTCCCCATCGATTGCCGCTTTCCTGGCTGACAACACTGCTTTTTGCCCATCAACTTCATCGGCGACTTCGCCATCCTTATCGTCGCTATCTCTCTCATCCTCTTCAGAATCCGAGATTAATTCAGCGAACAGGATCTCCGGCTGATTCGCATGGAGAAAGTACTTTGTCTTGCCGTGCGCGAAGGAATGCACAAAAGGCTTAAAACCCTCATTGGCATAGAACATTGCCTTGGTGAGACCCTCAGTAACACCGTCTATTGGATCTGCAAGTGATTTGCCGTCGAATTGATCTGGGTGAGCCAGCACCTCTGAAACGCTAACTGGCTGAGGAATATGCGCAAAGTGCAGGGGATAGCCTCCGTAAAGATCGATGGCGCCTTCACCACAAGCGCGTAACGCTGTCTCCCGGGCCATTTGTGGGTCATGCCCGGCATTGATCATTTCGATTGTCTTAGCCTCCAAAAACAGGCCCTTGACCACATCCGAATGCGGTTTTGCTTCAGCCTTCGCTTGTGTCACCAATGCCGCATATTCCAGTTCCTCTTCAGCCGTTAGGCCCAGAACCTCCTTGGCTCGAACGAGATCACCAGTCCGCTGTAGTAAAGCATCTAAGGGCTTTCTCTCAAGTCCTGGGCCCAGAATTGCCGGACAGGTGAAGTCGATGCGCTCCGGGGAAAAGACACTTCCATCAATCGGACAGCGGACAAGCATCGCTCCGTTTTTTGCAAAGGCAATGCTGCCATATCCAGCTAACCAAAGACGCTTAAAAATGATTTCGCCAATGCGAGGGATTTCTCCCGCATCGTCAACCGCTAGATAGACATGAACGCCAAGAGAATGCCGCAGCGTTTCGCCAGTTGCGGATTCAATGATGTCGCCAGCACCAGAGCTATGCGCTGACACATACGCAACGGCTGGCCCAATGCCCTGCACGTGCTTCTCAAGGAGGCTCATTAATTCGTCAGGCGCATATGCAGCAACTGGTGGAACCGCATCGGGATTCGGATCGTTATCAAGAAAAAGCACACCAGGACCATCATGAAAACTGAAGTACTCCTTTGTTCGAGCCTTCACATCGCCGCCAGAAAACGCCTTTGGCGCAATTGGAACCTTATGGCCAATGTCCGGAGATACAAGCCCATAGGCATGGCAGACCCTTGGATCTTGGTTGAGTATCAGCTCGTTTAGTGGGATATACCGAGTTTCAACATAACCAGTTACGCCGGGAGGGTTGCCGATCTTATTTAACCCCTCTGGCGTCATCTCAAATCGCTTTGTGACAAGACCATTAGACCTGATTAGAGAGTATTTAACCTCCGGGAAAATGTTATAATTACGCATCTTCGCCTCCGTTAGTCGGGGCATTGATATCACTAACACATTCTTCTAAAGCCTGAACCATCGATGATGAGTTTGGGCTCATTCTTTTATTGGCTTTTTCGAACAAATTCGCCAGATCGGGAACCACCCCTCTGACAAAGGAATGTTCATCAGCCACATCCTCCGAAGCATTAACGGCATTGGCAAAACGCCTCGATGCAATAGCATCCCTCTCTAATCGCCTATGACTAACGTTGAATCCCTCTTCCCTTATTTGTTCCTCACGGGCATCAGGAATGAAGTAATCTGCTATCGCATCATTAGACATCCAATAAATCATAATTCGATCGTCAGTCCACATACTCAGGATGGGCACGAAGCGATCATTTCTGAGCTCGCAGATCACCGATGAAAGATGATGTGGCTTCATCTCCGGGATGTAATCATTGATGTTGTGTTGACTGAGTTCTTTGCCTTCCAAGAGCAATTCAAGGACTCGATCTGAGTAACTTAGCTTCCTTCGGAGGATTTCTGACTTAATCTGGGATGGTGTAGATGGCTGCTTGCTCATGCTGCTGCCTCCCTTTCTGGCAAATTAGCTACCCAGTCGAGAGCGTCAACATCGCGGATCATTGGCTTGCAGCCGACGTTAACAATTCTTGGCCGCTGTTCGGGGGGGAGTTTGTAGAAGAGTGATTTAGATATGCCAAATAAAACAAAGAAAACTGGCAGTGGCATTAATGGCGGAAGAGCCGAAGAGGAATTTCTTTTCTGTAACATTATTATCTCCTTAAAATGCCCTAATGAGTTCATCAGGATCTAGGTAGAAAGCTACAGAATTCTCAGGTGGGTAATATTTATTATAAAGCTTTTGATTTATTATTTATTTTCCACCGCTATGTTGCGTCTGGTGCGTGGGCCACGTCGATGCTCTTTTAGTATGGTTTTTAGGCGGATAACGGCTCTCCGCTGTCCTATTTTTGCATCTTGGCTAAAAACCTTACTTAGCAGGCCATGTTCCGCAAGTTGGGTTACAAGTATTTCAGTGGCCTGGTTGAGGCCAAATCTTTTTCCTGCTTTCCCTGATTTAATCTCCTCATACGCAATGGTAGCGGCCCATGAATAGAGCGCGTCTGCAACTTCATAACTTATTTCTCTAGGTCTCCCAGGCTTGCCTCTTCGTTCATCAAGTAGCATTTTGACGAGGCCTCTTGGCGAATCGGGTGGAGGCTCAATTTTCCTTGGTCTCCCTCTTGGGCGTTTTTTGGGAGGGGTCAGTTGGTCGATGTGCTTCAAAGCTAAATCGAAAGCCTCTTGTAGCTCCAGAAAGCGCGCCACTAGATCTGCTCTCGACAGTTCAGCTATGTCGTTATCCGTTAACTTTTCCATAACATAGCCATGACGTTTAAGAAGGTGAGGGCACCTTTGAAATACGAATGTGGTCCTTCACTTTTTTGTGTCAGGAGCACCCAAAGCGGGCAGTCGTGCTTTGACCTGGTCTGCTACATACGAAGGTGCAAGATGGGCGTAATGTCTCTGCGCCATGCGTCCATCGGCATGGCCAAGCAATTCAGATATGACGTTTATAGACACCCCGGCATTGACTAATGAGCTTGCATAACAGTGACGCAAGATGTGAAAAGAAATTGCGGGGGCTATGTTGGCTCGTTTGCAAGCCTCGGCCATTGGTCTAGTTTGTGATGACTTGGTCCATATCCGTCCCGAATTCGAAAAGACGCGGTCGGAGCCTTCCTTGTCTCGAGTCCACTCTTTGAACCATTCAACCCCTTCTCCTGAAAGGGGTACATGCCTATCGCGCCCAGATTTGGATTCTCGTATGTGAATCAATCCGGCATCTAAATTTACGTCACCACGTATTAAGGAGCTCAGTTCACCATAACGGGCACCTGTCAAAACAGCGCCACGCACTAAGTGCTGAAAATCACCAAGGCAGGCGTTGAGCAGTCGGATTGTTTCTGTGGTGGTCAGGAATCTAATTTTCGGAGCATCAGCACGCTTGAAGGGTGAAACTCTCCGCCAGGCATCATCGGAGCCGATGCGGCCGTTCCTGTACGCGTGATTTAAGGCGGTCTTCAGCATGGTCAAAATGCGATTTGCTGAAGCCTTTCTTTTTCTGAGAGCCTCTGGATCGCTGAGGTCAACTTCGACCTTCTTGCCTCTGTTCTGTTTGGGGGCTTTAACTAAAGCCATCAACCAGCTATTGATCTCTTTTGTCCGCAAGTCGCTGACTAGTTTGTCGCCAAGGGTCGGCAAAATGTGATGATCAAAGATCGAGGAGGTTTGAGTAATTGCGCGGCCCTCCTTTGCATAATGTTCTGCGAGATAGTCCCTCACAGCATCACTGACCCGATACGCCCCGAAGGGTCTATCAGCCTCAAGCCGAGATAACTCAGCCACCCATGCAAGGGTTTTCTCTATGGCGTCACGGTAGGAGAGAGTTGTTCCATCTGCATCTGCATGGTCATCCGCTGGGCCCAATGCCTTTTTGATGTAGTTACCGGAACGCCCAATAGATGAGGGCAAAATCCGAGCCCACCAGACCCCTCCAGCCGGGCCTTTTCGATAGCCGACAAACTGACCTGGGGATATGGATCTCCAATAGGGTGCTCCAGCCACAGGGAGACGTCGTCGCGCCTCTCTAGTCTCAATGCGAGAATCTCTAGGCGATCTGGCCATGGGTAAATCCTTGGTTAAAATGCCGGGATGGACTTTGACGGAAGATTATGGATCTAACAGGCTGATATATCAATAAAATAAACGGTTGCGTGGATCTATTTGAGCTGAAATGTACTCTATCGGCTCCTCGGCAAGGCGGTAACCCTATCCCCCTCTGCGGGGACTTTATTCCTCGAAATAAGCCCTGACCCATGGCCAGGGTCGCTTCCCAATCAGCCCTTGAAGAACATTCAAGTCGCTTCGAAAAAAGGCCATTAACTCCCGGCGAATCGCTTCCTCGGATTCTTGCCCGCTGGGGCTTTCCTGGTAGTAAAAAGGCTTGAGGCGATTGATGAGCGTCTGCGGGATGAGGGACCTGATGAGGTTTTTAATGCCCGACTTCACCAGGAGTCGATTAAGCCAGGCATGTCTTGCTGAAACGGTCTTGTTTCGATGGGGGATGGATGGCGCGAATCCTCTAGGATCCAAATCAAGGAATGATGCAATCTTTGAGACCAGACTTTCAGGTTCAGATAACTCCGAAAAATCGACCACAAGAATTTGTTCTGTGGGGAAATGCGCATAAAACCTAAGAAGACCGGCTCCGTAAAGGCTTGAGCCAAGCAGGGAAGGATAGGGGTGCTCCCCGTTTTCACGTTGTAGGCGCTCCTCGATGACAGCGGCTTCAAGTGAAATCGATGTCTTTGCGTCGCGTTCTCCCATGGCGCGTTGGGACAGTAAACGTTTGATTGGATCCCTTAGGATCACGATGATCCGAGCCTCAGGTCGATGACGGGCGATTTCTCGTGCGGCATCGAGAGAGCAAAGATAGGAAGCGCTGGCCTCTCCTTGGTATCGGGTCTCTGATTGAGAGGCCGAAAAAGCGAGTTCGTAAGTCTCTTCACACTGAATCAGACCGATGTGCTGCTTTTTTTTATTCGCGACTAATCGCTCAATATCCTGAGGGGTTTGAACCTTCATGTGCTGAGCAAAGAACGGCCAAAGATCGGTGCAATATCGATTGGGCTCTTTGATCACGCTCATCGCTATTTCTGGATGGCTGTCGAGAAGAGCGTAGAGTGAGGTGGTTCCGGCCTTTTGCGCGCCGGCAATGATCACCGTTCCGGGGGCGCGTTGCGGCTCTGATGCGCGATTAAATGCCTTGGGGTCAGCCATGGGATGAGGGGATGGATAGCACTGCTTTGGGGCTTCTCTTAAAAATCCGGGTAAGGATTTCTTCAAGGGGTAGGCTCGTTAAAGAGGAAGCCGTTATTTTTGATTCGCTCATGATAACAAAGGGCTAGCGTGCGTTGATGGGGGCAGCGATCGGTATGGACCATAGAGCGGCCTTGAAGGAATGGATCTTTTTCTTTCGCTCCTTAATGGCAGGGCGTCGCCACTCCAAGATTAGATTCTCAGTTACAAGCGTCAGTCACGAAATCGGGAATAGATTTGTTGTGCCGCGGGACAAAGATTGTTAGAAATTTCAGACTGCTTTGACTTTCTTTAAGCGGATACCATAGGCGGTGCTGATGGCCATCTCATCAGAAACCAAAACCGCAATCAGAAGACCAAATCCAAAAAACAATCGGACTCCCATGACATCTAAACATCAAGGATTCAGCCGGATCATTGGATCAGGCAAACTCAGAAGGGCAGCACTCCTTTTAGGCTCATGCCTTCTTTTCACAATGACCGACGCGGCTAAAGCCATCACGGCTGCGGACAGTAGTGTGATGGCTGCATACACACTGATTACGCCAAATGATGAGTCAGCGTCATCGCTGATTGCGCGTGCGATTGTGCCAGCAGGAATTGGTTGCCCATCCTTGAAGGTGAAGATTGGCTCGACTTACAAACACCTCTCAATGACCGAGAGAGCTGCTCCGGCGAATACCTTTTCAGCTTTTAGCAGTTTGGCTGTCTGTGAAGCACTGATTCCAAAAAGTGCCTTATCTGCTCAGGTTGGGGATCAAACCATTCCGGCGCACATGCCTGCAATCATCAAACGAATGGGTGTTTTTGGTGATACCGGATGCCGGATGAAAAAAACGCTAGACCAGGTTTGTGACACACCATCCGAGTGGCCCCTCAGTCAGATTGCAAATAGCCTGGTGAAGCAAAAGCCTCAGGTTGTGTTGTTTATGGGTGACTTTTTTTATCGTGAATATATTTGTGACCCATCAAAGACGTTGATTTGTGGAACAAGCCCAGCACCCCTGGATATCAATTTTGAGTACAACTCCGTAACGAATCCATTCCCCAAGTACGTTTTTTCTGACTCAGATTACGCCTGGGTAGCTGATGTCTTCATTCCAATGAAGCCGATTCTGTCCTTGGCACCCATTGTGGTGGTGAGGGGCAATCATGAATCCTGCCAGCGGGGCGGTAATGGCTTCTTTAAGTTTTTTGACCCGCACTTGGGCAATGAACAGCTTTGTGCACCACAGCCAAAAACAGATGCCACTGGCGCTCAGATCATTACAAACGGTCATCCTCAGTGGAAGACGGCCGATCCGCTTTTGACGAACTCCTGGTCCACCAGCTTCAAGGTGGGTGCATCTCGGTACCTTCGTCTGTCTATCGTTGACTCAGCGTATGGCTTTGACTACGAAGTGGACCCGGTCTTGTACCCGGCATTGCGCAGTCAATATGAAAGTGCAGCTGAACTCGCCAGCCCTAAACATCGCGTCAAAGGCAGAGTTCCTGAGAACTGGCTGATGGTTCATCAACCCTTATTCGGTCTTGATTGCGCACCGGACACCATTAGCATGGGTGGCGCGAATCTTTTCGGAGACCAATGCAAATGGGTTTCTGAAACACAAACGGCCGGCGCCTACGGTCTTTTGAGTCATTTCAATCTGGTTTTATCTAGCCATATTCACTTGGTTCAATCAGTTCAAATCCCGGGACAACCAGGACAATTGGTGATTGGCGATGGGGGTTCAAAGCTTCAGGAGATTGGCGCACCTTACCCTTCCTCCATCCTTTACGGCCCTCTTCAGTACCCGAATGGCAATCCAGTTGCAGGACTTCCTCCTGGCGTGACGCCCTATCCAGTTCCTACTTCAATATGGACTGAAAGACGCTTTGGATTTGCGATTGCCAAGCCAGAGCCCAGTGCGGGTAAGTGGAGTTGGTTGCATTACACCCCGGAAGGCGCCCTATTTGCGGAATGTACCCAATCGGGGACAAGCATCAATTGTCAGACGCTGGTTAACCCGTAGGCTCCCTTTTTGCTCATGCGCCGCATCGAACCGGCGCATGAGCAACACTGATGTTTTTGGAATGAACTCACCCTCTTGTTCAACCCATGCCTGATTTATCTAAACACGTAAAGTGTTTAGTCCGACATCGTCTCAGTGAGACACGGATAAAACGGGGCAATCCCACAGAGGCTAAAGAAAACTCTTTTAGGATAAGATCCAATTTTTCTCCCTTGGGTAATGACATTAAGTCTGCCACGCATCCCGGACTGAAATGATAAAGCTGCGCATATTTACGCCATTACTCTTTTGCCTGATGCTCTTATCGGCAACGTTTGCGAGGTCAGCAGATGAACTGCCCAAGGCTGACAAAGTAAAGAGGGAATGTCTGCCGAGTGAAGCCAAAAAACAGCGCAATGCTGGAAGTTTGGATGAGAGGCAGAGTGGAAAGGAATGCCACGAACAGTTGCCTCAAAGCAAGGCGGCTAAAAGGTCTCAGATAAAGGAGGCGGATTATGGGGCGCTCGCCGGTAATCCTGCTGCCGTCAATCTCTTTAATGGAACAGGAAAGCTTGGGGAGTTTTTGGGGTTAGCCCCAGAGACTGGCGTCCAATTTGGGGGGCTGTGGATTGGAAATACCGCATTCATTATGGGCGGACAGAATGCGGGGGACGCAACCTACAACAATCTCGCGATTGTGGATCTTCAAGTAGATCTCCAAAAGTTTGCGGAAATTGATGGAGCGTCATTTGCTGCAACCTTTCTTCAATTTGACGGGGGAAAAACCAACAGCAGGGAAGGCGTTGCGGTTGGTTTTGATGGGCTCACCGAGGGATCTCCTCTTAACCGCAGCGAGCTGTATCAGCTCTGGTGGCGACAGAAGCTCTTCGACGACAAGGCGATTTTTAGGATAGGAAAAAGTATCCCGTATGTCGACTTTGGCAATGTCATCAAAGCGTTGCCAATCGACAGAGATCGAAGCCCTCCAAATGTTCCGGCTGTCACCGGCCTGCTCTTTGCGCCGGTTTTCGTCAATCCAACCATGCTCGGTGTCTTGCCGGGGTATTACAACTCCGCATGGGGTGTAACCGGATCATTTGTGCCCAACGATTACTATGCCTCAGCAGGCGTTTTTGATGGGAGTCTCGCTCGTGGTCGTCAGACAGGAACCCATGTCGGTCCAACCTTTGATTCTTATTTCTTTAGTATTGGTGAGGTTGGGAAAGTCTGGGGTGGGAACTACCCAGGAAAAATTGCGTTTGGGGGATGGGGGCAATCAGGGGCTTTTTGCAACGGACTGACCACATTCACCAATTGTAGCCAGCAGGCCCAAATTCAGAACGGTATGCAAGGTTTTTATGCCCTTGCGACCAATCGTTTGATGTCGGTTGATTGGGCCAATAAACCAGGTGCAATCATCGGATTTATGCAGTTTGGCATTAACAATGCTAAATACACGCTGGCCAACCAGTTTGTTGGTGGTGGCATTTCAGCATTTGGCGTGATCCCCAACCGAGATCGTGACTCTCTAGGATTCGGGTTTGGTCTCAGCTACCTCAATCAAACCGAGTCATTTACGAAAGGTTCAACAGGAATCGTCAGCTACCCCAGCTACACGCGTAAGAGCGAACTCGTCACCCAGGTCTATTATCAGGCGCATCTTTTTGGAGATGTCTATCTAGAGCCCATTTTGAGTTATGTTCCAAGGCCCTCGTTGAGCTACACCCCTGTCCAAGGATTGAGTGGTGAAGAGAATGCCAGCAGAAGTTATCCGGCATCAACCTCAGCCATTCTTCATCTGATAGCCCTTTTCTAATTCGGAGCCTTTCATGCTGTGCAGAAAACAAAACAGAATGCCTTGTGTGTTTGCGCTCCTCTTTATGGCGGGGCATCTTTTGTCGAACTCCGCCTCGGCAGCACTGCCAGATCGAATACCGGAGGGCTGTGGGCAACCGCCTAAGAACATCCCCTGTTACGAACGTCCACGCATGATTGTTCCCCCAGAGGAAGGCTTTTTGGCAGGCCCACTGCATCAGCCAAACATGCGAATTCCGCAGCTCTCGGTGGATGGGCATGACTTTTTTGTGTTACCGGCAACACCGGCGACAACCACTTGGGGATACTTTGATTCGAGCGTGAGGCCGGCACTCACGATTAAGCCGGGAGACACCGTTGCGGTCGAGACCCTGCCGGGTGGCGGGGGAAACGTTGCGCCAGGCATCACGATAGAAGCGCTCGAATACATCAACGCTGCAGTTCAAGGTCGTGGACCCCATACCATGACGGGTCCTATTGCTGTCGCGGGAGCAATGCCTCCATCCAAGGACTCCAAGGGTGATGTCCTCGCCATCCACATCAACAAAATCCGAATGCGGAGCTACGCGACCAATAATAGTGGTGATTTCGCGGGGTTATTTTCTGAATATGGACAGGGCGGACCTTATCAGTCTCCCGTGTTTCCCCATTTCGTATCTCATTTCGTCGATAGCTACTATCTTGATAACGACAAGATGGAAACGGTTTTTGAAACCCATCCGCGCATTGTCGTCCCGCTTAAGCCGTTTCCCGGGGTTCTTGCTGTTGCGAGGTCGATTGAGGAAGAACGTTTGGCATATACCGGAAACAATCCGGCTGATCCAAAAGCACTCATGGGGTGGTGTGTTGAAAATCCGCCCGCGCCGCTTGGCGGGCCTGGCTGCAATACCAAACAGCCGGGCAACTTTGGGGGAAATCTTGATCTTCCCGCTATGACGGTGGGATCGACCACCTACCTTCCCGTTTGGCAAAAGGGGGGGCTAATCTGGACCGGTGATTCGCATGCAGCGCAAGGCAATGGGGAAATTGATCTCGACGCCTTGGAAACAGCTTTTCCAGAACTCAATATTACGGTCGATGTGATCCATCGCGATGGGCACCCTGAGTTTGGTGATCAACCCATCGTTGAAACTCCAACCAGTTGGGTCACTTTGGGCTATGCGGTTTCTCTGAATGAGGCCCTGAATAAGCTGATGGCAGAAACTACTCGATTCATCGCAGCGAAGTATGGACTCTCAAAAGAAGCTGCCGAAGCCCGAATGTTTGACGTCTGGGATTGCCCAATCTCGGAGGTGGTGGATGAAGTGCTGGGTACCTATTGCATGATTCCAAAAAATGCAAAGCCACCCCGCGCTCGTGACTTACCGAAGAAGGATACAAGTAGCCATTGGGTCTCTTATGCTTCAGATCCTGCTGATTTGATGGGAGCGATGAAGAAAGCGGCTTATGCATCAGTGCAGCAAATGGCGCGTGAGATCGGAATTTCAGAAGCTAAGGCCTACAAGCTTGCGACGTTCGTTCAAGACTGCAGAATCGAGCGTCCAAAGTCCCTGAATCCGGAAGCGTACGGTGTTTCGTGCATGGTGCCTAAAAGCATCTATCGGCGGCACTAGTCCGAGATTTTATCGGTGAGCGTTAAATAGACAGCTGTACCGCCGGGATTGCAAATTCGATAAAGGGCAATTCGGCTTCTCTAGCCTTGCTTTGATCGCGCGTTAACGTCGTTCAGAAACGCTGATTTTCGATTTTTGGCGTATGCCTCAAAGGGGGGGATTACCGGGTCTCAGTGTGGTTCTTGAGCGAACACTAGAGAAATTCTGCTGATTTTTGACTTACAGAACAAAAAAGACCGCAGTTGAGCATATTTCGCTCATACGGTCTTTTTTTGTCTGCGAGATCAAAAATCATCAAAAGTGATGATGAAAATCATAAGACTTACTGATAGTAATTCAGAACAAAGTAAGCGGACTGCTACTTTGTGTTACGTACCGAACTATCTGAGACTTCCCCGGCACTTTGATTCCGGGATTTTCAAGGGCGTTTTCTGCCAGACCCCCTTAACCATCGCGAGACAACGACAGGCATAAGAAAGGCTGGTGCTCCTCTGTTATCGTGGGACATCTCACCGTTCCTCGACACCAAAACCAGCCCAGCCTATGTCTCGGATTGTCCCCCAGATCCTTACCCTTTCTCAACACATTC
>JBILGU010000006.1:0-131458 GCA_044350805.1 Methylococcaceae bacterium | reverse complement strand
GGGCGCTCACACGAGAGAATAAATTGCGGATGAAACGGCGCGGATCAATACCGAAAATGCCCTCGAACGCCCTGCGACGGAATGGCTCTCCGTCTCGGGGGGCGTCGTGCTTCCGTGCACTCCTTCGGTGCACTTGTTTCAGCCCCGCTTCACCCTTCAAGGGTTGAAATTCATTTTGTCAGACCCCACTTATAGGTTTAACGGCACAAGCCGTCTGATTTTGCTAATACTCTGGAGGCTACCAACACCATGACTGTCGCGGAAAATAAGGTCACGATGGGCTTTGAGGCTGAGGTCAAGCAACTGCTGCACCTCATGATCCACTCGCTCTACAGCAACAAGGAAATCTTTCTCCGAGAATTGATTTCCAATGCTTCCGACGCTGCAGATAAGCTTCGCTTCAACGCACTCAGCGATGATGCCCTCTACGAAGGGGACCCCAACCTCCGTATCCGGATCGAGTTTGACAAGGATGCGCGCACCCTGACCCTCACCGATAACGGCATCGGCATGACGCGCGATGAAGTCAAAGAGAACATCGGGACGATTGCCCGCTCCGGCACCCGAAAGTTCTTTGAATCCCTCACGGGCGATCAGGCCAAGGACAGTCAGCTGATTGGCCAATTTGGCGTTGGGTTTTACTCCTCCTTCATTGTTGCAGACCGGGTCGTCCTTGAAACCCGAAAGGCCGGTGAGAAAACGGAACATGGTGTGCGTTGGGAATCTCAGGGCGAAGGCGATTACACCCTCGAAAGCTTTGAAAAGCCCGAACACGGCACGCGAATCACCCTGCATCTTCGGGAGGGCGATGACGATTTCCTGGATGGCTGGAAGATCCGCAGCACGATCCGAAAGTTTTCCGATCACATCTCGCTCCCCATCGAAATGCTCAAGGAGCACTATGGCGAGCCGGAAGAAGGCGCAGAACCCCCGGCGCCGGAATGGGAAACGGTCAATAGCGCATCTGCCCTTTGGGCAAAAAGCCGGGAAGAGATCTCGGACGAGCAGTACGATGAGTTCTACCGCCATGTCTCCCATGACTTCCAATCCCCTCTGGCGCGCGTTCATAGCCGAGTCGAGGGAACCAACGAATACACCCTGCTCCTTTATCTTCCCTCCGCAGCGCCCTTTGATCTATGGGACCGGGAATCCAAGCACGGCGTCAGGCTCTATGTCCGGAAAGTCTTCATCATGGAAGAGTCCGAGAAGCTCATGCCCCGCTATCTTCGCTTTGTGCGTGGCGTTATCGATTCTGACACCCTGCCGCTGAATGTCTCCCGCGAGATCCTTCAGGAAAACGCGCTCCTGGAGAAGATCCGTTCCGGTGCGGTCAAGAAGGTCCTCGGCCTTCTCGAAGACCTTGCAAAGAACGATCCTGAAAAGTACACCACGTTCTGGCAACAGTTTGGTCAGGCCTTCAAGGAAGGTCCGATTGAAGACACCAAAAACAAGGACAAGATCGCCAAGCTCCTGCGTTTCTCATCCACCCATAACGAGGGTGAAGAGCAAACGGTTTCCCTCGAAGACTATGTCAGCCGGATGAAGGAAGGTCAGGAGAAGATCTACTACATCACAGCCGAAAGTTATCAGGCCGCAAAGAACAGCCCTCACCTTGAGATCTTCAAGAAAAAAGGGCTCGAGGTCCTTTTGATGCACGAACGCATCGATGACTGGCTGGTGGGCTATCTCACTGAATTTGAAGGAAAGTCACTTCAGTCCATTGCCAAAGGCGATCTCGATCTTGGCACCCTCGAAGATGAAGCGGACAAGCAGCACAAGGAAGAGGCAACCAAGGAGCTTCAGCCCCTGATCGACCGCATCAAGACGGCTCTGGGCGACAAGGTCAGCGAGGTGAAGGTCAGTGTGCGCCTCACCGACAGCCCGGCCTGTATCGTGAGTGACTCCTATGGCATGACCCGGACCATGGAGAGGATCATGAAGTCAGCAGGTCAAAGCGTTCCCACCAGCAAGGCAGTCTTCGAGATTAATCCCGATCATCCCCTGGTGGTTCGCCTGAACGGGGAGAGTGATGAAACCCGCTTCAACGATCTCGCTGAAATCCTCTTTGATCAGGCGGTATTAAGCGAGGGGGCTCAACTGGAGGACCCCGCCGCATTTGTTAAACGCCTCAACAGCCTTCTGGCGGCATCGCTCGGTTAAGATCCCGACGAGGTTGTCATCTCAAGGGGTTCCGGACTGCCTGACATTCCGGAACCCCTTTTCTTTTTTTAAGAGGATTTTGTATGCCCACCGCCCAAAACACTTTCCTGAATGGCCGCTTTTTCCTGGCCATCTCAGGGGCCATTGGGTTTCTGGCTGTCGCCGTCGGCGCGATGGGGGCCCATGCGCTCAAGGCGCACCTCACTCCCGATGACATGGCGCTTTTTCGAACCGGGTGGGAGTATCACATGATCCATGCATTGGCCCTCGGCCTCATTGGATCATTGGGGCTGAGTTTTCCGAAAAGCCGGGCCTTCCAATTTGCCGGCGTATTCTGGATCGTGGGCATCGTCCTTTTCTCGGGAAGCCTCTATGCGGTGAGTCTTGGGGCGCCTCGGATCCTGGTCCACGTCACC
This sequence comes from Methylococcaceae bacterium, assembly GCA_044350805.1. Lineage (GTDB taxonomy): Bacteria > Pseudomonadota > Gammaproteobacteria > Methylococcales > Methylococcaceae > UBA6136. Next base: position 128,882 of record JBILGU010000006.1, on the reverse strand, counting down.
CCCATGGGGGGCTTTAGCTTGATGGCCGGATGGATTGCTCTCACGGTGGGCGCCCTGGAGATTCGGAAAAGCTGATCCCTCCGGTATGATGATGCCTGACCTCTATGCCTCAAGAGACCGCCATGCGACTTGCATCCTTCCTGCTTCATGAAGCCAAAAAGGCCATTCCACCCACCCTTTTCTTCCTGGTCGTCTTTCATCTGACGGCCATTATTCGGCATCTCGACGAAACGGGTCTTGGAATTACAGCCTCCCGCTCAGGCACAGCGACCGTTGCCGCGCTGATTTTGGGCAAGATCTACCTTGTGATGGATGAGCGCGCGTTCGCCAACCGCTTCAAGAACCGTCCCCTCATTCTGGGAACCTTATGGAAAACCCTGATCTATTGGTGTTTGGCCACCGTCGCCACAGCACTCGAAGAACTGATTCCTGCGTGGTTTCACCTCAGGGATATTCACGCAGTTCTGGCGGATGTCTCAAAAAATGTCACGCTTCCCATTTTCATTGCCAATCACCTGATCCTTCTGGCGTCTATTTTCATTTTCTCTGCTTTGAGTGAAGTGACCCGGGCCATCGGCGCTCGCAAGGTGTGGGAACTCTTCTTTGGCAAGCGATTCCTCAAAGAGTCGGCTTGAATTGAGCTCAAGGACACGGTCAGCCAACTGCTCACCGGCCTGCGTCAAAGGTCGATAGACCTCATCTGCACCCAAGCGGTAAAGCACAGAATCTTCGCTGCTCCGGAACGACACTGTCCCGATCACACCCTGAAAACCTCGACCGCGAATGGACTTTAGTGCCTTGGCTCGGGCGTGCAGGGTGGGCATTGCAATGATGATGCCCTTGAGAGAGGAAAGTGGGGCCGTAGCCCACAATTCTGCATCCTCCACATCCCCGTAAACTACACGGAGCCCCTCTTCCCGTAGCTGTGCGACTCGAATGGGGTCGGCATCAATGCCCATGGCCTTGAGGTGTTTTCGCTCCATGGCCTGATAAGCAGCCCGTCCTGTCCGGCCCACACCGATGATCAGCCATTCCGCATGGGAGAAATCAGGAGGCAATTGATCCGGATGGGGTACAGCCCGCTCCAAGCGCTTGAGCCATGGTTCAAAGAGAACATAAAGGCTCTGTGGCGACCGATTCAAAATCGCCCCAATGGCCAACGATCCGGCTACGGCAAGACCCAGCGCCTCTTCCCAATCTGGATCGAGAAGACCCATTTTGATCAGAGGCTCTGACACGATCAACGCAAACTCACTGTAGGTCGTAAGCACCAGGGCTGCCACAAAACTGGTTCGCGCCCGAAGCCCGCTCCAAATCATGAGCAGGAAAAAAAGAATGCCCTGGAGCGGAAGCGCGGCCAAGAGAAGGAGCGCTCGATCACCCTGGACAGCATCCGGGAGACCGTGCAGCCCGATTTCAAGAAAAAATCCCACCAGAAAGACTTCCTTCAGGCCCCAGAGCTTGTGCGAAAGATCCTTGGCATCCGGGTGGCCGCCGATCAAAACCCCCATCAAGACCGCACCCAAGTCCTTCGAAATCCCCATTCTTTCGGCCAGTTCTCCCCCGGCCAGCGCCATGAGCAGACCCAAAAGCAGACGGAGTTCATCGTTCTCTGTCCATTCAAAAAAAAGACGTGCCAGAGGGGCCAACAAGGGAAAGGCGAGCAAAAGGAACGCCCAGGGAGAGGGCATCTCCCCGCCCGCCAGAGCCAAAAGCCCCAGGGCCACCAGATCCTGAAGGATAAGGATCCCCATAACGGTCCGTCCCTGGAAGGTCTCAATCTCTCCGTTATCTTCCAACACCTTGACGGCGAGAACCGTGCTTGAAAAAGCCAGCGCCACCCCCAAAAGCAGACCACCGGTCAGCTTTTGAGATTCCAACACAAAAAAAAGGCCGGAGACGAGCGCTACAACCAAAATATGCAATCCGCCAACCCCCATCACTTCGCTTTTGATGAGTGTCTGCAAACGAAGCTTGAGGCCGACGGTAAACAGCAAAAGAAGAATGCCGACGTCGGCCAGCGCATACAGGGTCGAACTGGCTGAATAGCCCAGTGCGGAGAGGCCATAGCCTGCAGCCAGATAGCCAACCAAAGGGGGCATTTTGAGCTGGCTGGCCAAAAATCCGGCGGCAAATGCTGCAGATATCCACAAAATAACCGGATCCATCCGAGTAAGCTCCTTTTGCTAGCTCTGTAGCGTCGGCGAGACGAAAGGCGTCTCGCTAACGAGAACCCAGGGCGCAACCACAATGGCATCAAGCGCTTGTGAGTTCGCCTCCCAGCGGCGGGCATGATGATCATCGGCATGAAGGATCAGGCCCTGAGACATCCATTCGGCAAAGGTCTTGCGATCATCTCGCGCCATAGCCTCGGCAACCGCGAGAAGATCGAGGCCAGGATTCACCACAACCACAACTCCCCGGGCAAAATGGCGAACCAATTCGGACCAGATCAAAGAGCCCCTCTCGAGGGCCAATTCATCGCGATCAATCACTCACCTATCTCCAAGCTCAGCATCAAAGTCGATCTTCTTACGTCAGTTGAAATCCGATCCGCCGGTGTCTTTAGTCAAAACCCGAACCCCCAGCAACGCCTCGGGCGTCCTCGTCACCTCGCGCACTTCTGCCGAGACCATTCCATTTGCTAACATCCTGCTTGATAAGCCACCTCGGCGGGGTTCCGTGCCCCAGGTTTTAAGCGCCTCTGCTTAACGCACGCCATTTGAGGACCGGAAAGTCATTCATCTTGTCTGGAGATCGCAGTATGAAATATACGTTAAGTCAAGCGGCTCAAGTTACGGGAATCGATGAATCTATCATTTGGAAGCACATGAGGCGCGGATGGCTATTTGCCTCAAAAAATGAAAACGGTGAATACGTTATTGCCGCTGAAGACTTGTTTATGGTGTTTCCACAAAAAGAACTGACTGAAGCTCCTTTGCCTGAAAACCCGCCGCGCTTGCCTGAGCCAGGGAGCCAGACACCTGAGAAAGCAAAAATCACCGAAGTCAGACATCATTTTCCAAAAATACAACCCCAAATTACCAACGAAATACTTAATACGCCTGAAAAGCCAGATAAAAAGCCGGCCCAAAGGCATCACCCAAAGACGATCATACCGAAGAAAGAAAGACGACAACTGGGGCAAAAAATCGCCATCGTCCTCAGCCTGTTGATCCTTACCGTCATCCTTTACGGGGTGTCCACCCAGTCAACCGAGCCCTTAGAAAGCCTGGCTATCATTTCCGAGATAAAACTAGCCCTGCAAGCATTTTTCTCTCATTGACTGAGTGCTGAATGCGGTTGACTCACCCCCATTCAGAAAGGTCTTTTTTGAGCTCTGCAAATAAGGACTCCCAGGGAACATCATTGGGTTTGCGAACTAGCCGGACCGTGGGATACCAGGGCGAATCTTGGCGACCTAACATCCAGCGCCAATCGGGCATGGCGGGCAAGATCACCCATGTGGGCCTCCCGAGAGTGGCCGAGAGATGGGCAACACTGGTGTCAACGCTGATCACCAGATCCATAAGCTCGCAGAGCATGGCCGTATCGACGAAATCCTCAATCACCGCATCAAAACGTCTGATGTTCTCAGCGCCATCAATAAACTCTTGATCCAGCGGCCGAACTACCTTTTGTAGGCAAAAAAACTCAACATCGTCAGATGCAAGGTGGGAAGCGGTTTGCCAAGGAATACTTCTGAGCTGGTCATTCACATGCTCCGGGTTCCCGCTCAACACCAAACCTATCCGCAATTTTCGCCGGGGTCCCAATTGATCTTCCCATCGGGCGATAAGGGCTAGATCCGGCTCCCATGCAAGCCCATAGGGAGGAATGGTCTCAATCGTTGTCCCAAGGACCAAGGGCAATGACATGAGGGGAAAATGATAATCGTAGCCTACTTGGGTTTCGCCTTGCGCTACTACCTGGATATCACTTGCGAGTCCTGACATCAGGTTGACTAGGGACTGCTGAATCTCGAGAATGACCCGAGCTCCCCTGCGATGAATCACATGGGCAAATCGAGAAAACTGGATCGTGTCACCGAGGCCCTGCTCTGCATAAAGAAGTATAGTGCGCCCCTGAAGGTCAGAGCATCCATCCCATTCCGGAACCTGATCGATTCGCCGTTTGAGCGCCAAGCCGAAATATTTATATCGCCATTCGTATAAAGGCCAGCCTTCGCCGTACCGTCCCTCGGAAAGGTAAAGAAACCCCAGATTAAGATGTACTTCTGCAAATTCAGGCTGAAGGCGTTGCGCTCTATGATAAGAATTTCGGGCCGCTTCAACGCTTCCTGCGCGATACTGAGTGATGCCCTGATTGTAATAAGCTTCTGCAAAGTCGGGCTGAAGGGGTATGGCCTTTCTATACACTTCTAATGCAGGTCCGATCCGCCCAAGATCTCGAAGCAGATTCCCCCAGTTGCTATAGGCCTGGGTAAACCCCGGGTTGATGCGAAGAGCACAACGGTAAGAGACATCAGCCTCATCGTAACGCTTGAGGTCACGTAAAACGTTGCCGAAATTCCCCCATGCTTCCGCATGACTGGGGTAAATCAGCAGCGCCTCGCGAAAGAGAGATTTAGCCTCAGCGTATCGTTTCTCCTCTCTTAGCAGATTGCCAAGATTTACCCGCGCCATGGGCTGAAGAGGTTCCAGGCGAATGGCCTCATGGTAAGCGGTTCGAGCCTCCTCGGTCCTTTGCAATGCAGACAGGACATCTCCAAGATTATTCCATCCGCTCGCAAAGTCCGGCCGAATGCGCAAAGTACGCTGATATGCCCATTCAGCATTGTCCAGCAATCCCTGCTGCCGAAGGGAAAGCGCAAGGTTGTAATAGGCTTCACTCAACGCCGGATGAAGCACAATGGCCATCCTAGAATGGGCGATCGCCTGAGTTAACCGCCTTGAATCGATCATCAAGGTGTTCGCTAAATTGCAATGAGCCTCAGCATGTCCAACATAACAACGAATGGCCGCCTGAAAGGCCGTCACGGCTTCAGCCTGGTTACCCGTTCCCCGATGGACATTGCCGAGGGTATTCCATACCTCTGCATCTTTCGGTGAAAGCCGGATAGCCTCTGCCAGAGGAGGCAAGGCAGCTTGGTAATGGCCCGCTTGATTCAAAATCATTCCGAGCGCCTTCCAGCCGAAAGGATAATGGGGATAAAACCGAACCATCGTTCGAGCCAATCGCTCTGCATCACTTAAGGACCCGGACGAAAAGGCCGAGATGATTGCTGCTATTTCGCGCTGCGAGGGGTAACGAAGAGCCTCTTTTGGGATCGCCGGTGCTTTGTTTTCATTTTCCTGATCTTGTTGATCCGCTTCGGAGGAGGGGGCTGACCTTTGTGAGCTTTCGTCACGCTCTCCTTCAATCCGCTTCAAAGACACTGCCTTAAAATCACTCTGACTCTTCATGACTGGCTCCTTGTAGATGAATGTCGTCTCAATTAGCGGTATTTATAACGTGTATGGAGTGAATCTCTTCTCGTCAAGAAAGTCGTACCATGGTTGTCACAGTTGTAGTGCAAGCTTCAACTGGGATAAACCAAGTGGATGTTTTGGGATATTACTCTGCAGTCGGATGTGTACGCTGAATCAGCAGTTTTCAGAGGCCGTGCAAGTTGTTTCGACCTCTGAAAGACCCTCGCTCGGTCAGCTGAGCAAAAGAATGGCAGACAAGGGCGGAACACCCTTGCGCAAAATTGTCTATAAGGCATATCCTAGAGGCAGCTCGGCTTTAGTGTTGGTCGTCAATGACCAAGCAGTCTCGCGTGCCCCCTTGGGTTTTATACTTTCTATCAACGAAAAAAAGAGGCATTTAAAATGGCAGCAAAAAGCTATTCTTGTTCGCCCGAACAAGCGATGAACTTCAAACGTGATGTCCAGACCTACTGTGGAGTGATCAACTCCTTGGTCGTCGGTACCGCGACCCTTACTGCGGACCTTCAAGGTGTTGTCAACCCGCTCAACGTCAGTGAAACGGCGGGAATGACGGTGACCGGCATCATGAGCGATTACCACTATGAAGGGGGGCAGACACAACCCCTTAACTTCGGCTTCATGATTAGCAACACCAATCAGGTTACGCTGACCGGCCTTCTCGATCTCGGGCTTTCCAACACCGACATCGTTATCGGCTACACCATCTACTTCTTTGATCCAGCGGCAAAAACCTACTACACCTGCAATTGGACAAACGGAGCAACTCTGACGGGCGTCATTGCCAAACACGGATCAGAACTCGCCATTCATTGTGACGTAACCCCCTACCATGGGATTGATCAGCCACTGCTTTTCCCGGTTCACCTGTCGGTTGTGCCGACCCCGGGCTCCACGCAAGCGATCTACCTGCAACAATCGAATACCGCCAAGAACGTTACGACTTGGGGCGTTGCGAATCCGGGTGCGGCGTAAGCGTAAATCCGTCCTAATGAAGCGCCGGTTGTTTCCTTTCATAATTTATGAACAGGATGCAACCGGCAGCCTTTCCTCGTTCAGGCTGCACCCCACTGGTGTAGCCATCTTCAGTTAATAGAGGTAGAAAAAATGGCCGTACAAGATGAAGTTCCAAAATCGCGTCTGACCCTTCGCTACAAGACTGAGGTTAATGGCGCACCCGCCGATATTACTCTTCCGATGCGTCTCATGGTCACGGGTGACTTTTCCTCTGGCACCTCCACAGACTGCCAAAAGGACCTTGAAGAGCGTTTATCCCACTCAATGAATGGCACCAATACCGATGATGTCATGAAGGAAATGGGCATCAGTCTTAAGATTGCGGTTCCTAACCGTGTTGATCCTGCAAACGGTGATGATATGGATGTCAGCCTCAATATTGACTCCATGAAGTCCCTGAAACCGGATGCGATTGCAAAACAAATCCCCAAAGTTGATGCGCTTCTCCTGCTCAAGCGCCTGCTTGAAGAGAGTATCTCGAATGTAGATAACAGAAAAGAGTTCCGCAAACTATTGGATGAACTGATGTCCAAGCCTGAACAGCTCGAAAAGGTTCTGGCTGACCTTAAAGCCTTCGAGGGACTGAAGCTTCCTGAATCCAATCCGGCAGAACCTTCAGAATAGTGATCTCAAAGGCAGCTTGCTTTTCTTGAAGAAACGATGCAGTCATCAAACCCTATATAAAGACATCAACAGAGGTTGAATCATGGCAGAGGAATCCACACAAACCGCTGAGGCCACTTCGGAGGTAATCGATCTCAAACGGTTTCTTTCGAGCATGCGACTCAACGCTGAAGTCGAAGCGCCAGTCCCCGCAATCAAGGAAGGCTTGGAACGTGAAGCGGGGAATCTATCGGAAGAGGACCGGTTCTTATCCGGCCTTGCAGCGATGTTGCTTAACATTGACACGAGCAACGCCAACAAATTCGATAAAGCGGCCGTTCTGAGCGTCATTGGCCGTATTGACCAGATCGTTGCAGAGCAGGTGAATGAAGTTCTGCATCACCCAAGCTTCCAGGCATTGGAATCTAATTGGCGTGGATTGGATGACCTCATCCGTTCAACCAATTTCCGCGCGAATGTCATGATCGATATTCTCGATGTCTCAAAGGATGAGTTGCTTCAAGACTTTGACAGCAATGCAGTTGACATTACAGGCAGCGCCTTATTCAAGAAACTGTATATCGCCGAGTATGATCAATACGGCGGCAAGCCCTATGGCGGCATCATTGGCCTCTATGAATTCAAACATAATCCGACAGACGAGTTCTGGCTCAAAATTATGTCCAAAGTGGCCGCCGCAAGCCACGCCCCCTTTATTTCCTCTGTTTCACCTGAGTTCTTTGGATGCAATAGCATTACCGAACTGGCAGCGGTGAAGGATCTCGAGGGCATGATGAACCGTCCAACGTTCAGCTCATGGAACGCCCTGCGGATGAGCGAGGAAGCCTCCTATCTCGGCCTCACCCTCCCCCGCTACATACTCAGATTGCCCTATGACCCGGTGACAAACCCGGTTGGCGGTGGCTTTGAGTTTAAGGAAAACGTTCGCGGAGATATCGATGGAGAATACCTTTGGGGCAATGCCGCAATCCTGATGGCCAAGAACATGGTGAAGTCATTCACCAACACGGGATGGTGCCAATACCTCCGCGGTCCCAAGGGCGGCGGCTTGGTGACCGGACTTCCGGTTCATAGCTTCAATCTTCGTGGCGAGGACGAAATCAAGTTGCCTGTCGAGATGGTCATTCCAGACTTTCGCGAGCTGGAATATGCCAACAGCGGGTTCATGCCATTGGTCTACCGCAAGGGAACTGGGGATGCCTGCTTCTTTAGCGTGCAATCGCTGAAAAAAGCCAAGGAATTCCAGGATCCAAAGGACAATGAGAATGCCCAATTGGTGACGAACCTGTCCTATACCATGTCGATCACACGGATTGCGCACTACGTCAAGTGCATCATGCGTGACAATATTGGTAGCTCCGCGGATGCATCCTATATTCAGGCAACGCTGGATCGCTGGATTAACCAATACATCACGACGATCGTAAACCCCGATGACTTGACCCTGCAGAACTATCCCTTCAAAGCGGCTAGTGTAGAGGTGGTCGAAAGACCCGGGCAAATTGGTTGGTATGACTGTAAGATGGGTGTTCTACCCCATATCCAATTTGAAGGCATGGACGTCGAACTCCGCTTAGATGCCCGTCTTTAATTGTTAAGCTTGATATAACCTATGCGATGCGAACCTAGGGTTCTTTGGACCGTTGGGCAAACTCTTCTGCCGGATCACTTACGCCGCCTTGAAGATTCAATCCTCAGTCATATCGCGGTTCGCAGCGCACTCACTGAACTTCCCGCCTACGGATTCAGCAGAATTAAATTCGGAAATGCACTTGGATCAGACGGATTACTGACGATTGAGTCCGGTGTCATCATCATGCGCTCCGGTTCACTTCTTGCGATCGGGGAAAACGCAACGGTCAATACGATCAACCTCAACGCTGCCGGCAAGACCAAACAAAAGATCTTCATTCATCTTTTGCCGCCGGAACGATTGAGACCTGGAACCGAATTACTCCAGTCAACAGAACTCCCCGTCTGGAAATGGCGGCTTGTCCTGTCCTCCGACGAGGAGATTGAGGGAACACTCGAGTACCTCCCTGTCGCCGAGTTTGAATGTGACATCAACGGATATTGGTCCATAGATGAAGATTTTGTGCCCCCACTCCTCCTCGTTGGAACCCCGGGCTTTCTTCGCAAGGATATCGACAAGCTCGCAAAAAACCTTGAAAAGTACAAAAAGTCCTTAATTGAAACCTTGGCTGACTTGCAGCTTTCCGGTGAAAATCTGATCCGGGCAAGACGTGCGCTGATCGAGGTAAGATTTTTTTTACACTTCTTATCGAACCTTTGCAGCGAGGTTCCCATGCATCCCTATGAGCTGGTCACCCGGCTTGAGCGTTTGCAACTCGAAATCGCCGCCTATCAAAATCAAGAGCCTCTCGAGGTCGGGCGGATCTACCAGCACATGAATCTCAAGACCTGCTTGCTCGATCCGCTTCGAGCCGTCCTGATCATGTTAGAACGTGATCGGGAATCCATCCCAATGGCCGAATTCAAGCTGACCGGAGGCGTCTATCAGGTAGACCTCAGTGATGCCTGCGCCAATGCTTCCAACTGGTTTGTCCTGATTCAAAAACCCTCTACCGAGTTCCAGGTGACCCTGGCAGGCGTTAAGATTGCGTCGGCGACGCGCTTGCCCATCGTCCATAAGTATTTTCTCCAGGGGGTCACGACGCGCCGTATCGATCGCCCCCTTTTCCAGCATTATTTCGGCCCAGAAGTCGAAATTTGGGAAATTCAAAAAAGTGATGAGTGGGTTGAGGCGCTCAATGAGCGCTCTCTCGCGTTCCTATCTGAACAGCGATTTTCAGAGGTCAAGTGTTTCCTCTACTGGAGTCACGGGTAATGGGCCTGCTCCGCAAATTCGGACTCACTGCGACCCAGAACAAAAACGCCATTAACGACCGCGTGTTGCAGGACATTTCCAACATTCTCAATAGCCACAAGGGTTACAGTTCCTTTGACCCCGAATTTGGAATTGCCGACTGCTCCCACTATACCGATCAAGCCATGATCTCCGAATTCATCAAGACAGAGCTGATCCGCAACCTTTCGACCTATTACCCCCAAATTGAGGTTGTTAAAATTACGGATCTGCCATCAGTCACGCTGTCACGCATACAAATGCTGTTGGAAATCAGGTTCATGGATGCCCCGCTTAAAATCCGCGTCTTCAATGACCAAGGGCTAGAGAAATGGATCGTAGCCCAGTAATTTATGAGGATACGCTGCTCATTACCGCAACACTCACGTTGAGTAGCGGCAGCTATGCCATTGCAGGTTCGAATGTTCTGGATCTGGATGTTCATTTAAGACCTTGGGGATTTGACGGATCCATGACATTTTTAGTCATGGCCTACCCCAGCACAGATGGTCTTTTAACCGCATTTCAGGCGAGCGCACCCATTCCGATAGCGCTGACCGTGGTGACGGGAAACGAAGGGGTCGACCAATCGACCTGTGTGCCCCTCAGCTTAAAGGGTATGGTCTCTGAACGACGATTCATCGAAATTGCCGGAAACCAGCAAGCTTCAACCATCGTCAGCAGTAACCCGGTCTTCTACAGGCGCTACTTTGTGCGATTCGAAGATAGCGCTCACTTCTATTGGAAACAACATTATTTCCAAGGGCTCTACGCGAATAGCACCTATCAAACCATCATCAATGCGCAAAAACCGTCAAGCGTAACCTTGAACATCAACTGGACTGTTCTGACTACATCGCAACTTCAGATCTTTGTAAACAGCGGCGCCAGTGCATCACGCAATCCTACAGCGAGCTTTTTCGACTGGCTCATGTGGCTTGTCGATACCAATAATGGTTACTACTATTACAACTACTCCAATAGCCAATACAATCTGGTCACCACTCTCCCTGCTGCATCGACCACAACAAGCCTTTCTGCACTAACCATTGGAACCTTTTGGATCAAGCCCGCAGAGCCCAAACTATCGACGCTAACCATTTACAATGCAACGGCCAGTGGATCGAGCACCAAAAGTGTCAGCAATACGAATGCGGCCGCACCACTCGCCACCTGCTACACGACGATTCAACCGATAGCCAACAATTTCACTTCATATACAACGCTTCAGACGAATCGTTTTCAGGGCCAACCTATGGAAATTTCCTGGGATTACCTGACAACGCCAACAACGATGTTGGTCCCCTGGAATGTCGTCCAGTTCACTAGCAGTTCGAACAATATCAGCTCATCCTCCGCGCTCTCGGGCCAGACATTACGCATTACCTCTGTCGACTTTTCCTGCAGTCAGCTGATCAATGGCGCTGAAACTAACAACTACGGCAACAGTTATGCCGGGTATAAGGCCAGCCTTCAAGTCGGCGCGTGCACGTCAAGCACGACGTTGTCGATGCTGCCCGACTATCAGATGCCTGTCTATCCCGTTGAGGTACAGGGTACGGTTTGTTCGACTCAAGGCTCAACCACGAATCTTACCTACTCCTACGCAACCCCCTCTGGAAGTACGGTCAATTTTTATACCGTCCAGATTCCCGTATGGAGCAACGTACAAATCCAAGTGCCCTACATGCCCGTTAACATGAACGGACAATTTTATTTTCCACCCTATCGAAATGAGCAAATTTTGGTTTCCCTTGGCCTGAATACGGCCGACATTTTGAGCTACATCGACTGGCGAACCAATGCCACCCCAGCCCTTACCAGCCAGGGAAATGTGATCGTCATGGGGCAATCGGAAACCAGTTGCACCACCATCACGCATAGCTATTCCAACAATCAGCCACAACTGGAGATCAACCGGGTTCTCAGCACCGATACGGAAACCATTACAATCGGTGAGGGTTTCATCTTGTTGCAGACTGAGCAGACCTCTTCGTCATGACCTCGACCTTGACCTGCGCCGTTCAGTTAAATAAGACGAGCGGGATTACCCTGACGGTTACGGGCGCTCAGAATTCCCCGACGCAAACCATTGTGATGAATGGGACAACCGTTACGATTACGGTTAAGGACTCCTCGAATACCTCGACGATCACACAAAACTCGGAAAGTGTATCGATCAGTTGCAATACCTTTGCGCTGACTGCCAAACAAATCAATACCTCTTCGTCGACCGGGACAACGCTGGCCTCCACTGGCGTATTCAGCATTACCTCATCCAAGGCAATGACCATGACCGGTAGCCAGACGGTGAGTCTTGGGGCGACTCAAGGTCTGACCTTGTCGGGATCAACGCTGACGGCAAAGGGAACTCAAAGTGCCAGCCTGACAGCGCCCAGTGTCACGGTCAATGGTTCTACCACAGCCACACTTAAAGGCGCCTCAGTCAGCGTCACTGGCACTCAGTCTGTATCAGTCTCTGGCGCCTCATGCACCGTGAAGGCCGATTTGGCGATGACGGTTCAGGGCGTGACGACCACCATCAAGGGAACATCGGCCGCAGTTCAAGCCGCAACCGTAGCCCTGGGACCCTAAGATGAGCAGAAACGACCAACTCTTTCGCGGCTACCTCGACGAAATGCACGCGCTGAATGAGTTCGTTCTGAACTACCACACAGACCACAAATTCTCGGGACTTCGCTCCGAAATGTCGAGCGAAGATCCGGACGTCAATCGTCTCCTTGAGTCCATTGGATTCTTCTCTGCGCGAATCCATGACTCTGTCATTAGAAACGTTCAGAGTTACCGCTACCGTCTTTATCAACAGCTTTTTCCGTACCTTCTGACCCCGACTCCAAGTTCCGGAATCCTGTCAGGCAGTGTTTCAGGCCTTCTCACCGATCCTGTTACCATCGATAAAGGCACGGATTTCATTATGCGAACGCCGGAAGGTAAGGAGTTCTTCTGGCAAACACGCCACTCCCTGACGCTTTATCCGATCACCCTCCGCTCAATCAAGGTACTCCCAGGCAACATCATAGGCAGCACACTTTTGCTCCACTTTGTCTGCAAGCATCCGCTCCATAACCGCCCTGATCCCTTGAGCCTTCTGATCGACTACATCGGCGACGTTCGCTCATCGTTTGGACTTCTGACCTACATCAAGGAGTACCTGACGAGTGTCCGGGTCCACTTTGGACCCGCAACATCAGCCCACGATTATGATCGATCCGATTGGCAAGAGATGGATCTCCCGATCTACGGCTCAGCTGGAATGAAGGAAGGGATCGATCAAAATGAGCCCCTCCACCCAATCGAGATAGAACGGCTTTTTTTCAAGGATCCTCGACAGGAACTTTTCATTCATCTGGCGCTTCCCAAGGTCGATGAACCGATCTTTTCATTTAGCCTTGAGTTTAATTTCAGCGAACCCTGGCCAAAGCGGATCATTGCAAACAAGGACATCTTTAAGCTCAACTGTGTCCCGATCATTAACCTCCGCCAAATGCCGGCGCGTCCGACTTGGGTTGATGGCACCATCACGCAGCACACGATCATGTCAGGGCAGGAGGATGCGGGTTTCGAGCTTTGCAAACATTTGGGCGTCTATCAGCTAGACAAGGATGGCATGACACCGCTCTTTCCAGGGGTGATTGCCCGATTATCGCCCTGTTATGAAATCGAATCGCGGGTCATAGAGCAACGAGGGCGCTTCTTTAGCAATTTGATCACTCATTATCCAGGGGCATTCGAGGAACCTGTTCAAATCGTCGTTGAAGCTGTGTGGCATCAACCAAATTTCGAAGAGTATCGCGACAGTGAAGCCGAATTCAGGCCCTACGCGTTCAATATCCTTGGAGTGAGCTGGGAGTGGGCATTTCTCCCGATGAGTCGGGTGAGCCAGCCCGACCTGTCCCAGACAAGCGAAGCCCTCCTGGATATCCTGCAGATCTCACACAAACGATTCTTCAGCACGGAAGATATCAAGTCGATCATGCAACTGATGGGCACCATTACCGATGGTCCCTACCGCTCGGTTTACGCTGCTTTTAAAAGCGCACGCTATGAATTTCGCACCCTGGACAGCACCGGCATTACCCCTGGCTTTATTATCTATTTTCTTACTTTCGAACGGGAAGAGATCGAAAGCAATGATCAGATGTTCCGACTTTTCATTCAGCACCTGGAAATCGTACTCAACCATTGGAGCGATGAAAAGGAAATCAGAGTTAGCTTGGACAACTAAATACTTCACCGAGCGATCAACATGAATACCGAGCCTGAATCACCAAGAGCCCTATGGTTCTTCGTCGCAAAGGTTGCCAACATCATTTTCGAAGCCCGCCGATCGGAGATCGGCTTGGCGAATCTTGAGGAGACCCGCCATGAAATCAAGGCGATCCTGAAGGACATGCATGAGTTCCTCATCGAGCGAACGTCGGATCGCAATGCCTATTTTGTCGTGTTCGCAATGGTTGCACTCGTCGATGAAAACATGTTGCAACATGCCCAGCGGCATGCTTTGGCGTCTTGGAGCCCTCTTCAGGTCGAGCTCTTTGAGATCACCGACGCCGGAACCTTGTTTTACCAATACATCGACTATTTTCGAGGTCGGAATGATATTCCCGTCGTGGTTTTCGAAATTTTTTACTTCTGCCTCAAGGATGGTTTCAAGGGATCCCGAATTTCAGAGCCTGAGATTCGGGATGCCTATCAGGATGAACTGAAAGTCCATATCCCCTCCGAACCCATCCAATTACTTTCGAAACGCCCACTCGTTAATGAAACATCGAAACGCCGGATCCCCATTTCCGTCTATTATTTCGCTACTTTCCTGATTGCGATTATGTTCAGGTTCCTATTGGCGCTGATCCCCCTCGAACTCCCGCTCTGAGAGTCGTCATGACATCCACAAGCAACACTCAGGACTCAAAAAGGTTCAATATCCGATGGGAAACGAAGAATTCTGATGGTGGACCTGAGGAAGAAAAAGAAATCCCTTCAGAACTATCCACCTCATGGAAAGTACTCGCAGAGACTCTTCTGGAAGCGAAACCGGATTTCGAACCGATGCACCACTACACTGCGCTCATCGAGAGGAAGATAGGCGAGTATATGGACGGATCCCTTCCACCGGACGAAAACCTTATGACCCTTGCCAATCAAATCGAGGACATTATTTCCGCCCTCGAAATGCAAGCGGCATCAGTTGACGATTCCGCTACTCAACCATAGGGTCGGCGTTTGAATCCCCTGACTGAAAAAGTTCCATTACTGCACCCTGAATCTGCCGACCAAGGAAAAAGTCCAGGCATCCCACGAGAAGTGCGCGAGCGCATTAAGAAGCGGGCCCCAGAATTCGACATTTATGGCTTGATGGAACTTCTTCATCACCATGGCTATCAACTGAGCGATGTGGATCTCATCGGCTACCAGGGGCTTGAATCACAGCCGAGCTTCATTAAAAGTGTTGAGTTTTTGAATAACCGCGTGCAGATCATTGTCTATCTTGGACTTGCCGGTGCCAATGGCGTGATCCCAACCTATCTGATGAAAATGGCCGACAATGGAACAATCAATGATCGTCACTTTAGTGAGCTGATTGGTTTCTTTGACCGATACCTTCTGAAAACGTGGCTCCTCGGCATGATGCCTGGGAGACATCTTGAGCGGTTGGGGCAGACCCGATGGCTTCGGGCCATGCAGAACTTTAAATCGCTCTCAAGCCTTAATTGGTTGTTCAATCAGATTTTTCCAGATCTTCAGGTCCGCATTTCACGAAAAGCAATTAATATCGGCCAAGAGACTCGCCCGGCGGTGCTTGGAACGTCAAAAATTGGTATTGAAATGATTTTGGGTAGCGAATTTCGCGTCCTCGATTATGGTTATGAGATATTACTCATAGCCGATCAGGAGAAATATAAGCCGAGCCAACCTTGGCACGTGGAAATTCAGAAGCGTTTTAATGAGAGAATACATCCATTACTCACAGGACTGGAACTCCATGTCGACCTCTGGATGGCCATAAGAAGTACCAGCTCATGGTTTCGGATCGAAAAAGAAGGTAACTACCTGGGCTACGAAAGACTTCGAGGCGCTGAAAATGAATGCAAGAAAATCCTCATCTTTTCAGGCTATATTGAGGCCTAATACTGGAGCGTGCCATGAGCTTTGAATTCCTAGAAGGGCTTTCACCGGAGACGGTGCCACAAGGGCTTGAGATCGGTGACCCAGATCTTGAAAGCATGCGTGCTTTGGCCGAAGCGGAGGATTATCCCGGGCTGTTGGAGCTTGCAAGAAACCTCTCAGAGAAGCAGATTTTTGATATCCGTATCGTCATTTATGGGCTCTATGGTGAGGCACGGGAGTCAGGGGTTCTGGGTGCCACGGAGCTCCTGCAATCGATTGCTGTGCTGCTCAAGGAAAAATGGGCAGGCATTGGACCAGAATCAAAACGCGATCGATACGCTAAAAGCAGTCTCTCGTGGATTTTTTCGCAACTCAGAATTGATTTTGAGCGGGCCGAGCTTGAAGCTGGAGAAACTTGGACGCGGTGGTTAACGACTTTTAGCCTCCAGGACCTTTCCGCTCTCCAAAAAGAGGTCAGTTCCATTGGACATGCAATACGAGAGGTCATTGGCGAGGAGTTGGCGGGTGACCCAAGCAGCAAGCTCACAGAAATCAGCAACTGGCTCGGCGAATTCGGAAAAAAACTCCCTGTCCCCGAGCAACCTCAGGAAGAGGTATTAGAGGACGCGAACGAGGAAAAAAGCGAGACCAGATCCGGATTAGGCCCTTTGGGCGGGAGTGTTGTTGGCGGATCCGTGCATCTCGAGATCCTGATCCAGAAGCTTGAACTTTTCGAACGGGTGATGGAAAGCGGGGACATGGTCAAGGCGGCCGTCATTGTTTCCGACATCATGGAAATCATCGAGCAGTTTGATCCTCGGCTTTATTTACCCTCGCTGTTCTCACGTTTCTTTTCGCTCATGACCCCGCGAATTGCGGAGATCTATGAGATGCTCGAGATGCGGGAAACGCCGCAGTTCCAATCACTCCATAGTCTTTATAAGGTCGACATGGAAGCCTTCCTCAACCTTGAGATGAATCCTTAGGACCAAGATGCCTCAGATTTGTGTCACATCGGCCCTTATGACTTGTACTTTCGGTGCAGCTCCGGCCCCCTTGACCGTGACACCGACGGCGATGGTGTCGTCAATGCTCACGGTGGGGACCATCATGAACTTTGCCCCGCTCGTCAATATTCCGACCTTCGGCACGTGTATGAGTATTGCCAATCCCACGGTCGCCGCTGCCACGGCAGCAGCCTTAGGCGTGCTCACCCCGATGCCCTGCATCCCCATGACGGTCGCCCCCTGGATCACGGGAAGCACCTCCGTCACCACGGGATTCATGCCTACGCTCGACAGCACATGCAAATGTATCTGCACTTGGGGCGGACAGATTAGCATTACCTTCGCCGGTCAGATTGCATCCACTGATTCAGCCTGAGCAGCAACTAGAGAATGACATGGCCCAAGAAAACAACACCATAAACTCAGGTGCCATCATTCCTTGGCAACTGGACCCCGGGACACAGCATGATGATGTCTCGTTGTTCACCTGGTGGCGAACCCGTTTAGGCTTTAACTGTATCTCGGTTCCTGATCGAGACCTCGATCTATATGGAGATCTCGTCGCCCGACATCAATCCGACGAATATATGGCGTTGACTTTCACCATCGCCGGCAAGCCGATTGAGGTCACCTATCAAAAACTGCACGATGAAGTCGTGATGCTGCATCAACGCTGGGCACAAGTGTTACTTCAACCCGGCAAGACGCTGGCAATTGCTGCCCGAAGCCCCCTGACCCGCATGGTAGCCCACCTGGCTGCACTGAGGTCAGGGCTCGTTCCGACAATCCTCATACCGCAGGGTACAACCCGTTTAACCCGCGAAATCGCATGGCTTGCGCCCGATCACATCTTCGGTGATCGAGATCTTATCCAGTCGCTTCCGGACGAATTTCGGGCCCTCAGCCTCCCGGGCGAGGGCGCAGCCAAATTGGCGCCCGCCCCCTGCGGATCTCAACCCAGCGATGCCCCTGCGATTCGCTTTTTTGACCCCTATCAGCCCGGCTCCGGTGGCATCCGAACGCTCTCCAACAGGGTTCTTTTTGGACATTTGCTGCGGGATGCCATTCTCGTTTTGGGGCTGAACAGAGGAAGCCGCTTTGCATGCTTTCAGAAGCAAAGCCCCTTTTCACCCCTCGCAGAGCTTGCGGCCCTTTTTGCAGGTGCGCATTATGTTGGTCTGGATGCCGATGATGATGCAGGCGTTCAGGGCCCTCTGTTTACACAAAGTTTCGATGTTGTTCACCTCCCCTTGTCCGTCGCTCAACGCTGGCAAGAAGCCGCTTTAGAGACTGCCCCTTCCTGGGCCCGATGGTTCCGTGACCCCCTTGAATCGCTTGACTTCATGGCGTGGGATGGCATCGTTCGCGCATTGAAACTCGAGGGTATGCCCTCCGCATCACTCCACTGGTCTCGACAAAGCGGTACCGTGACCCTCGGAACCCCATGGGATACAACCCCACATGATTTCGGCATATATCCAAGCACTGGGGTTCCCTGGCATTTAGGCGATCTCGTTTCACCCAAAAGCGAGGCCAAACAGGGATTTGGTCGTTACTGCCAACTTGTGGCGACAGGAGAGGAGATCGAAGTGTTGCCTTCGCCAATCCTACTTTCCGCATTTGGATCTTCTTTTCGATTTCTCGGTACATACCCTAAGGGACGCTCAGGAGTCCCTTTTCCGAAACATCTGGTCATGCTCGCACTTTCCACTCCAGATGCCTGGCACGTTGTGATCGAGCAGGAAAGTCCAAACAATGGCGATGGTGTGCGTTACGTTTTGCTCGCCTTCATGGATCCAAGGCCCGTTCAGGAAATTCAGATCCGCCTTGAACGCGAAATAGGGCTTGATGGTGTTCCAGACGAAATTAAGATACTCAAAATACTTCCGCGCTTTGACGATTCGGGTAAACCTGACCAGCCATGGATACAGAGAAATTTTTTGAACGGCGAATTGGAGCGCCGGTCTCAAGTCAAGGTTTACCAGGAACTGAGTGCCTTTAAAAATGCTTTGCTACATACGAAACCGCTCGAGATTAAGAACAAAGAATCGGTAATATCAGACACACCCCAGGAGCCATCATGATCATCGAAAAATTTTCACCCGCATCCCAAACCCTCATCGAAAAGGCGTGCCGTATAGCTGTAAAGAAGAATCACTCGTTTGTGACCCCTTGGCATCTTCTGCAGGCGTTCCAGACAGATCACCCCAAATTTTTCGACCTTGCAGGGATAAAAACAGACACGCTGGTATTAAAACTGGAGATCCGTATGGCGGAACTCCCAAAGGCTCTGCGTGATGCCCAGCAAACGCCCATAAGCCGGGACCTCGAAGCGCTTCTGATTCGTGCAGAAGACCTTGCGGCCGATAACCAAAACAAAAAGATCAGCCTCAAAAATTTGCTTGAGGGACTCTCAGAACGGGAAGAGATCAAAGAGGGCCTGATTCAGGCGGGTGCCAACGAGGCATCCTTAAGTGCCGCAATCACCGCATTCGGTGAAGACGAGAAACGCAAGGTCCTCAGCAGCGATCGAAACATATCCGATGAGGAAGGGAGCCTTGTCGAAAAATACACCCGCAACTTGACCCAGGCCGCTATTGATGGGCATCTCGATCCAGTCATTGGTCGCGATGAGGAAATCAGACTGGCCATTCAGATCCTTTGCCGTCGCCTCAAGAACAACCCGGTGCTTTTAGGGGATCCCGGGGTAGGAAAGACAGCGGTCGTCGAAGGGCTCGCCCTTCACATTGCAAATAAAACAGTCCCCGATAGTTTGAGGGATACACCGATTCTGGCGCTTGACATGGGCCAGCTCATTGCTGGCGCTAAGTATCGAGGAGAATTCGAAGAACGGCTTAAAGGGCTGATCGAGGAATTGTCTTCCATGCCCAAAGCCATTCTGTTCATTGATGAAATCCACACGATGATCGGGGCGGGCAAGGCAGAAGGGTCCATGGATGCTGCCAACCTTCTCAAGCCAGCCCTATCGCGGGGCGAGCTTACCGTGATTGGCGCAACCACCTTTGCGGAATTCCGAAAGCACTTTGAAAAGGACGAGGCCATTATGCGCCGCTTCCAAAAAGTCGAGATTCCCGAGCCAAGCATTGACGAAACCCTGACGATCCTCCGTGGCATCGAAGAGAAGTATGAACGCCACCACGGTGTTTTGATCGAGGACGAAGCCCTTCAGGTCGCCGTCAACTTGTCCAAGCGTTACATCACTGAACGTTTCCTTCCCGATAAGGCCATCGACCTGATGGATCAAACTGCGGCAACCGTCAGGATCAGGCTCTCATCGAAACCCCGCAATCTGGAGCAGATCGATCAACAGATCCGAAAGCTTGAGATTGAACAGCGGGCCATTCTTAATGAGAATCCGGCCAGAGCCAACGAACTCGGGGGTGAAATCGAAGCACTGAAGATTCAGAGCCAAGAACTCACCGCAGTTTGGCAAGACAATCAAAAAAGCATGGACGACATCAGGGCAGCCTACGAAACGTTGGAGTCCGCACGCTCCGAGCTTGAAGAAAAGATAAAAGCCGAAGATTTCGCAAGGGTGGCCGAACTCGAGCATAAGATCATTCCAAATGCTGAGAAACTGCTCGCAGACCGGGGGCATACAGAGGCTTTCGCAGTTCAAAAGTCAGCGAATCGCGTCACAGCAGAGGATATTGCCGACACTGTCGCCCGAGTCACCGGCATCCCCGTCAACAAACTCGTCGATAGCGAAAAAGATCGGTTGCTGAGCCTTGAAAGCGCGCTGAGCGCACGAGTCGTAGGCCAAGAGGTCGCAATCACCTCCATCGCGAAGGCCGTGAGACGCGCCAAGGCTGATCTTCAGGATGACAAGCGCCCCATGGGCTCCTTCCTGATGCTTGGTCCTAGCGGCGTTGGTAAAACGGAGCTGGCTAAAACACTCGCCGAATTCCTGTTTTCAGATGAAGCCTCCATTCTTCGCTTTGATATGAGCGAATACATGGAAAAGCACACGGTCTCTCGGCTGACCGGTGCCCCTCCGGGTTATGTTGGCTTTGATGAGGGTGGGCTTTTAACAAACCGCGTCCGCCAGAAACCTTACAGCGTTCTCTTGTTTGATGAGGTCGAAAAAGCCCATGCGGATGTCTTTAACCTATTCCTGCAAATGCTGGATGAAGGGCGGTTGACCGACTCCCAAGGTCACACGGTCAATTTTAACAACACTCTCATTCTCCTCACTTCGAATCTGGGTTCCCAGTTCATTCAACCGGTCGAAACAGAGGAAGAGGCCAAGGAAATGCAGAGCCAAATCATGGACGCGGTCCGTGCGCATTTCCGCCCCGAATTCCTGAATCGACTCGACGACATTCTGATCTTCAATCAGCTCACCCTTGAGACCATGCGCCCGATTGTTGATATCCAACTTTCAAGGCTGATCAAAAAGCTGGCTGATCGTGAAGTTGAACTGGTATTTACAGATACGGCACGAGACCAGCTGGCAACCTGGGGCTTCAATCCCATCTATGGTGCAAGACCTCTCAAGCGCGTCATTCAATCTCGGGTTCAAGATCCCCTCTCGGACATGTTCCTCAGGTCTGAAATCGAGCCTGGAAATCGCATCGAAGTTGACTGGCAGGAAGGAGCGGATGACCTGACCTTCAATCGTTGATCGGTATCGCGATGACTACCCCGCCCATCGGCGGGGCATTTCGCGTGATAACGAATCGTCAAACTGGAAACATGAGGGGCTCAAGGCCCCGGTTTCGAATGAATTTAAAACTGAAACGGAAGGAGGATGGTTGATACTTTAGCGTACTCCGATATCAACCACCTCTCCCACTGGACAACGCAAACCCCGTGAAAATACCCTTCGCGTCCCTCATTCCTTGGCTTCAAGAACACTGGATTCCACTTCTTATCGGAGTGGTGGTGGTTCTAGTCGTGATTTTGCTCGTGTGGTGGATCTGGCGAAAGTTCGGGGAAAGCCTAAAGGCTCGGTGGGCAGAGTTCAGGCGTGTTCCAGAAATCCCACCGGATGCTCTGATTCGAATTTGGTCATCGTTTCATCGCCTCATTCCGCTTCAGATGCGTCGACGTATTCGGCGCTATCCCGTTTATGTGGTCCTTGGTGATGATCGCTCTGGCAAAAGCACGGTGATCTCAAATTGTGCCTTCCTAGATGTTCAAAGTTACCGCTACCACCCAAGCAGCGCAGATTCTGAATATATGAAGGTGTACCTCGGAAACGAGAGCGTCATCATCGAACTGGCATCAAGCTTCCTTCATGCCAACACGACTGATCATGCGAATGCCCTGCTGAAACTTTGGCGGCGACTCCCCGCCAATGCCCATATGGTCATGACGCTCAACGCCCACGAATTAATGCATGGGAACGAGGAAAATCAGTCATGGATTGCAGATGCACTGATCGGCAAGCTCGCCCTATTCTCGGAGTTTAATCAAAGACCCGTTCCACTGATTCTGGTCCTCACCCACATGGACCGCATCAAGGGATTCAATAGCTTTTTGAATTTTGCGATCGAGAATCAAATGGACTTTTACGTCCATCTCAACGAAGCCAAACCGGTCGCCAATTTTTCCCATGGCCTTGAGGGATATGTCCGATATGCCTCGACCGCTCTGGTTAACACAGACTCTTCGGAATCTTTCGTGGAGATCAGCGACTTTTTGACCAACGTGAGCCTGACGCTGGGATCGTTGCAGACACTCATTGCACTGGGTTGTAGCCGAAACAACATCAGCGAGACCGATCTTCGCAAAGTCTGCATTATCTCCTCAGACCATCGGGATAAAAGCCTTGGCCTCATTGAAAACAACCCCTTCCTTAACGAAAGGATCAACGACTCCTACCTCGACTATCTCTCAAAGAAACATCTCCAGATCGCTGCAGGGATTCTGGCCTTCATCGTTCTGCAACAAGGCTACGTATTCCTCGATGAGCGCATCACCATCACCCGCGCTTCTCGCCTGATCGAGGAGATGCCCACAATCACCGCAAAGAATTACACGTCGATCGCTCACCCGACGATCAGAAAGCTTTATCACAATACGAACGATTTCAGTTTTCCTGAACATGGAACCGAATTCACCAACCACCATTTTGCGTTTTATTCAGCGCAAGCTAACTCCGTCAGAAATCAAATTGCCAGAACGTTGAGAAAGACCTATGTGATTCCAAGGCTTGAGTTGGCTCAAAGTCAGGATCGCATCTATTCGCGGAGCATTCGCTTACTCGCCATCCTTCATGCCAATCGCCACAACGAACTGGGTCAGTTTTTCAGTAAAGAAGGGGAACCAACGGCCGCGGTCGAAGAATTGCTGCCCCGAGCAATCGTTTCGGACTATATCGAATTCAATGATGACCCCAATGATAGAGATCTGATCGAGCTTGAAACGAAACCCTATGGCGTTGTCGACTCGGTCAATAGTGGCATTTTTCCTGAGAGCAGCATCGAGTTAATCAACAATTTATCGGACATCTCAGATGATCCTTACATTACCCAAGAAAAGCTGGAAGAGGTCAAGGCCGCGGCCAGAACGATCCTTACCCGGGCGGGAAGGCTCCTGGAATATCCTTTTCTGGATGAAGAGCGCCTTTGGTTGACCCTCCACGGGCATATTTCCGCGGAGACCTTAAACCAGTGGTCCCGATTCCCCACCGAGTCGCAAGTCAACGCCCCAGGCACACTGCAGGCGCTCAAGCTGATCACCTCCACTGAAATTGCGGCAACCTACACACCCAAAAACTTCAACCATCTGCTCAAGCAGATACAGAGCATCAGTGAAGAGGGAAAACGAGCCATCGAAAACAACAAGCTCGGGATCGTCGACGTCCAGTTTTCCAGCAGTAACTACAATTTTGATACGAATGAGTGGCTCATTGCTGTCACTCGCTCCAAAGTGAATGAGCTTCTAAAGTCCTACTATGAAAGAAGCGGGTCGATGCCTGGCTGGATTTTCTTTGATCAACAAGAACACGTCACCAAGATTGCACTGGGTGTGAGCACGGATGAGTCGGGTTCCTTAATCAACAATGCACAAATTGATACGCGCCTGACCCGCGAGGCCTTTGAATCCAATGTCAAACCCGCCATAGAATCGATGACGGCCATCATCGATGATTTGCCTCTTGAAGCTCAGGAACGCCAGCGTCTGGTGGATTTTTTCATCCATAATCTTTCCGCTTACTCAGGGCATTATGCGAATGCCTACTGGAGTTTCTTCAAAAATATTTCCATTCAGATCCAGGACCCCGACCGCCTGGTTACCTACCTTAAGGAACTGCAAAGGCCAGGGTCCGCTTTTGTTCAGAACCTCGTCAGAGTGAAGGAAAACGTTCTTCTGGATCTGCCATCCGGCCCGAATTACCAACCGCTTCGCGATCGTCTGGAGGACTTTACATTCCTCAAAAAGCTTATGGCAGAACAGGCCGGTAGCTACCCCGAACTCAATCGCTACGTTGGCATCATTGCATCCCTTTACGAATCGCTCGTGGGTGCAGAGATCGCACTCCCGCCAGTTCATGACAAGGAGGCCCAATCATCCCTGGGGCTCAAAAGCGTTCTCTCGCCGATGGGACGCGTTTCGTTCGATATTTTGACGGGTGCAGATGGGTCGCCATTACGTCTCGTCGAAGGCTGGATGCATGATCTCTCGATTCCTGAATCTTGGCGCGGACCCTTTGTTGCGCCGATCCTAAAAGCCCGTGACTTTGGACGTTATGACGTCAACCAGATCATTGATCGACAATGGAAACAACTTTGGGACCAAGAAGTGCTGCCCTTGATGACTTTTTTCCCCTTTGACCATTCGCGGGGCGGGACCGCCCAAGAACTTTCTGTGGATGCAATTTCTGCGGTTTTTCACCCGAACAACGGGCGATTCTGGATAGAGGTTCGACGCATCTTTGGAACTCTTTTTGAAATTCAAGATGGTCGATGGACTGTTCGACCTGATGTTGATCGCGCCTTTCGGATTCCGGAAAACATGGGGGACCGTCTGAACGCCGCCTCCAACCTGACCATTGCCCTCTGGGATAAAGACTCTCAGCCCAAACCAATGACCTTCAAGTTGCGTGCGGAGATGGTTCCGCAAACGATGCCCATGACTGATGCAAACGATAAACCCATTCGGCCTGCTCTCATCTATCTTCGCACCGGGGCATCTTCGGCGCTGGGGTTCAACCAGAAAGGCATCTGGCAGGACATCACCATGGATTGGTGGGTTAAAAGCACCGCCAATGTCGGCATTGAATTCGAAAGCCCCGATGAAAAGGCAAAAAAATACGCAAGCCAGGATCTTGAAGATGCGCGATGGCCGCTACTCAAACTTCTGGCTCAGGCAACCCAAAGCGGCCTTGCCTTCAGTTGGACGGTTTCGCTGATCGAAAAGCCCACAGAAAAGCTTAAAACAACTTTCATTTTTAAACGCGATCCTTTTGAGTTGTTTAACGCCATAAAGAATCGCTAGGCAACCCAGTCGCTCTGTGCAAAGATTAATTTATGCGCGCAAAATTGATAGTCGTATTCCTTTTCTTAGCTGGATGCTCATCGACCCCCGAGCCCCCTCCCCCGTTGACTTTTTATGTCGACCCGGGACTCGAGGCCAATGATGGACACCTCGTCTATATGATCGTGAGGAGCGTCAATGAAAAACAGTTCATCGACGAAACCTATCAGATGGTCGCATCCAAGGTGTTTCCTCTGACGGAGGATCCCACACTGTTGGGCGTTCACCCGATAAGCCCCGGTGAAAAGAGGGAGATAGAGATGACTGGCCCAGCCAAAGGTCCCGTAGCGGTATATTTCATGTTCACTGATCCTGGCCCATTCTGGAAGACGTTACTGAACACCCCGCTCTCCTCATCCTACGGCATCTCCCTGCCCTCCCATAACACGGTCCAGGTTGGTGACGCGCCCAACATATTCAGTCGCATCACCTATTGACCCCCAATGAATGGTTCTGAGTTAACACCCTCCTTCACGTTCATGGTCGGCGTTATTGGTGGACTCGTTCTGGGCTTTTGCCTTTGCTACCTCTGGCTGGCCCGAATCGGAACCGATGAATATGAAGAGGAATACGAGGAATACGAGGAGTTGATTGATGACAATGAGGTAAGCCCGGAGAAAGGTGTGCAGCCCATTGTGAGTCTCGCGTTACCCCATGAATCTCAACCTGCACCCATTTTGGATTCATCAGATACACCCCCCAGCACACCCGCCTCGACCAGCAATTCGGGGAGCCTCCCCGAGCGACAACCTTCGGTTAAGCGTCAGGAATCTGCATTAACTGACGAAACAATTGACAGCGACTTCAGACCGCCGGCCATCAGATTTGACGGCAATGAATACGTAGTGGAGGGCCTCAAATCGACCAAAACGACAAAGTTTTTAACCTTCGAAGAGTGGGGTCAATCTCTCAACCGTATTCACCGGGACGTCTTAGATTCACATGAAAACGATACCGGACTGGCCGGTGAATCTTGGCTTAATATGGGAGCGGAAAACCCTGCATTAACCAAAGAAGAGGATGCGCCCCCCCCTGCGCTGGCCTCTTCAATACGAATACCGATCGAACTGAAAAAGAGGGGGCCGTCATGATGACCTGGACCGTGCCGAAACCAAGACGAAGTTGGAAAGAGAGGATTTCTATCCCCCCCGCCCTCTGTATTGCCCTTTTTCTGAATTTTCCCTTACCCGTTTCCGCCTCGCCTTCCAGTGACTCTGATGACAACAGCACGGAAATGAGTGCTGATGAGCGTTCGCAAAGGCTCGAAATGCTGCGTTCTCGCAATCCGGGGCCAGCGACACCTTCATCATCCAGTTCATCCAGAGGCAACTACAGCGCTCCTTATCAGGCAAGGCCAGCCGTTTCGATCCCGCCTTTTGGGACTTCCAAGCCCATCAAGGCAGAAAAGACTCCCGCAGCTCCCGTCGCCACAAAACCACGCAAGGCGCCTAAACCCCCTTTACAACCGACAGCCCATAAAACCGAAGCACCCGCAAAGCAATCAAAGCCCATTGCCATGGCCAAGGCCAAGGCCCCAAAGCTGAAAGCTGCCAAGAGCGCTAAGCCTTCGAACACCACGAATCTAAAACAAGCCAAACCCAACAACCCAAGCCCCAAAAGGGGCGTATCAAAGCCACGTTGCGGCTTCTGCCTCGTCAATGGAATCCTCTATTGTGGCGACCAAGGCGTTTCGATTGAGAAACTGATCAATCAGCATAAAGCTCAAATCAGCGATAAGCGAAAGAAGCATGAAAAAAAGAAACCTCGAAAAAGCAAAGATCCCCAAGGCTCAATGATCAAATCGGCCACTCACCAAACTAATACGGGATGTACAAGACCAAGTAGGGGGGGCAAGCGATCTAAGTGCGTGGGTAATCAGCGGAGATAGCGCCCCAAAACCTTATCAACGTATGCCTGAGTTTCAATAAAAGGCGGCACTCGCCTTCCATAGCGAATAACGTTCTGTTCACCGGCATTGTAGGCCGCGAGAGCCAACTCAAGATCCTGATCGAAAAGGGCAAGAAGCGTCCGGAGATAACGGCTTCCCCCCAAAATGTTTTCTCTTGCATCCAGGGGATCAGCAACATTGAATCTTGCGGCTGTTGCCGGCATCAACTGCATCAGTCCCACAGCGCCTTTAGGAGATACCGCTGCTGCATCATAGGATGATTCGACTCCAATCACTGCATGCAACAGCTTAGGGTCAAGATTGTAAGTCTGCGCAGCCAAGTCCACCCACTGATTGACGCTAAGCGGAGCTGCGCTGTATTGTCCTGAGTATTCTTTGTACCCTAGGTTCGTACTAGCCCAGGTGAAGTTTGCATCCCGAGGTCTTGGGGGGATCCCTGAAGCCCTGCCCGATGAGGGCCGAGCAGTATAGTAAGGGGTTCCCGACTTCCCAACGAATTTATAGACATCGGCTTTCGCCGAGCACGGCCATGCGAAACTGACAACAACCGCCATCAAGCAAACAAAATTTCGTCTTTTGTATGGCTGCTGTTTCAATTGATCACTCCGAACACAGGCTAAATCGGCCTTTCAGTGTAACGTTAGAAACAACCCATGTCACACTGCACGCTCTGACCAAAGAAAGATTAAACTGCGATTAACCTCTAGCCGGCGCGGATCTCATCTTGCGGCAGCCTGCTTGTGCGCATCTCAACATAGCGGGGCTTAGGGAGGTTTCGTCAGTCTATCGCGTCCTTACGCATCTATCCTCAGCGTCCACGAGCAATCCTTCTTAAGCATTCAAAGACAACATATGACAGGGCCTGACTCCAAAAGACCCCGCAATCCGGAACGATCAAAAATCGAGACGGGAAGTAAAAAGCGTGCATCCAAAGCGCTTGAGCGTTCTTCATGCCCAACCCCTAAAACATCAGACATTGAACGACTGCTCCGCTCGTTTTCATCCGGAAATTTCGCCCAGTCAAGGGAACTTGCGGATGCCTTCAACCAAAATTACCCCCACCACTTTCTCGGATGGCTCATTCAGGGCTGCATCATCGCCCAAACGAGCAACCCCTCAGATGCTTTGCCTTGGCTTCAAAGATCCGCAACGTACGCTCCAGAGAATCCCGATGTCCATTTCAATCTGGCCATCGCTTTACTGGGGGCAAACCAAGCCGATCAGGCGGTGAAATCACTCAGGGAAACAGTGCGTCTTAAGTCGGATCACATTCCGGCGCGAACGAGCCTTGGAAATGCGCTCAAAGCCTGCGGCAAGCTGGACGAGGCCATCTCTGCTTATCGGGAAGCAATCCAACTGGCGACCGGAGTGCCGGAACTCCATTTCAATCTTGGTTTAGCCCTTCGAGAACAGGGCGCACTTGAGGAGGCCCATGCGGCCTTCTTGACGGCCATCCACCTTCGCCCCGGCATCGGCATCGCCCACTACAATCTTGGCCATACCTTACGTGATTTGAACCGACCCAAGGAGGCCGAGTCAGCGTACAGGGAAGCGATTCGTCTCTCTCCCAACAATCCGGACCTCTATCTGAGCCTGGGCAACCTCCTTCGAGAAGAGAAACGCGATCAGGAGGCTGCTCTTGCCTTCAAGGATGCGATTCGTGTTGATCCGAAAAATGCCAAAGCGCACAGCAATTTGGGAAATGCGCTCAAGACGCTTCGAGAACTCGAAAAAGCCGAGGAGCATCATCGAGAAGCCGTCAGACTCTCGCCTGACGAAGGAGAAACCTATATCAATCTCGGCAATACGTTAAAAGAGATAGGGCGACTCAGGGAGGCCGTGGACATTTATCAGGCCGCCATACTGCGCCTACCCCTGAATTCCGCAGCGCATATGAATCTCGGCAACACCCTCTACGAACTTGGGCTTCCGGAGGCAGCAGAGGCAGCCTACAGCAATGCGATAAAGATCACGCCAGACTTTGCCGAGGCGCACTGGAATCGAGGTCTTGCACACCTGCTTCATGGCGCTTTCACTTCGGGATGGCCCCTCTACGAATGGCGCTTCAAGCATGAGGTGCTGGGGATTCAGCGCAAGACATCCGTGCAACCCGAATGGAATGGCAACGATCCGATTTCTGGAAAAACCCTCCTTTTGTATGCAGAACAAGGGCTGGGAGACACCCTTCAATTTGCCCGGTTTGCACACGTCCTGTCCGGGCAAGGGATCAAGGTCATTTTGGAAGTCCAACCCCAACTAAAAACGGTCCTCTCGACGCTCGGATGCAAAGAGATCATCGCTCAGGGCGATTCACCACCTTCATACGATTTCCACTTTCCCCTAATGTCTCTTCCCTTGGCATTGGGCATAACCGATCAGAATATCCCCTACCCCGAGAGATACCTTACGCCTGATCCTCTGACGACACTCAAGTGGCAGGATCGGCTTGGCGCCAAGTGCCGCCCGCGCATTGGTCTGGTGGTCAGCGGAAACCCAAGACATAGCCAAGATCACCACCGAAGCATTCCGCTGGCAAGTCTCGCCGGTCACTTTCCTTCGGGGTTCGATGTCGTTCTCTTGCAAATAGAGACTCGTCCCGAGGATCAAAAGACAGCGAGAACCCTTTCATCCCCAGCGCCCATTTCAGTCGATATCGAGAATTTTGAGGATACGGCTGCGCTCTGTTCCCTGATGGATCTCGTCATCAGTGTGGATACCAGCGTTGCTCACCTTTCTGGCGCATTGGGTGTACCCACCTGGGTGCTTCTCCCCTACATCCCTGATTGGCGCTGGCTCCTTGGGCGGCGAGACAGCCCCTGGTATCAGAGCCTGAGGCTCTATCGGCAAGCGGAAGATCGATCTTGGATGCCTGTGATTGCAGCCGTCATGGCAGATCTTGAGCGTGATTATGGCCTGCAATAAATCAAGGTGATCATGCTCCTCTTGGCGTTCAATCGGAACAAGGGCCAAATTGCCGGTCCAGTGCATCGGCAACCCTGTTGATGACACCTTCCCATGAGCGGCCCTCACTTTGACGAAAAAGCCTGATGCTTTGGTACCAAGGACTATCTTGACGTTCTACTAACCAGCGCCAATCGGGGATGTAGGGGAGAAGCACCCAGGTGGGTACACCCAATGCGCCAGAAAGGTGGGCAACGCTAGTGTCGACTGTGACGACGACATCCATCAGACTCGCAAGGGCGGCCGTATCCCGAAAGTCCTGTATTTCGGGTTTTCTGACCATGGGGCATTCCATTAGCCCCAGTGCATCCGACGGCCTAACCTCGATCTGAAGGAGAAAATATTCATACCTTTCATTCAGCACACCTTGAAATCTGTTCCAGGGAATACTCCGTTGACTGTCATTCCCGTGAGAGCGCTGCCCGCTCATGCAAAGCCCAATTCGCGGCCGCTGCTTCTCGCCCAGGAACTCAAGCCAATAGGCCAGGTGATCTGCCCTCGCATTTAGATAGCCACTTGCAAATGGTATGGAGTCCAAATCGACACCGAGAATGCTGGGCAACGACATCAGAGGACAATGCCAGTCATAAGGGGGCAGCGAAGCGCCTAATTCGAGCACGTTAATTCTTGCATCAAGATCGCAGAGGAATGGCACTAATGGCTTCTGAACCTCCATAATCACTTGAACGCCCTGACGGGCAAGGAGTAGCGCATATCGAAAAAACTGAAGCGTATCCCCGATGCCCTGCTCAGCGAATAACAGGAGGGTACTGTGGCCCAGATCGACTTGTCCTGACCATAGTCGATGGCGTGGCTCACGAGGTCGCAACCCTGTCTCCGGGTCCTTATAACGCCACTCATACCCGATCAACCCCACCTGAAACTGCCCTAGCAACAAATACACAAGTGCCTGATTGCGGTGAGCCATGGCATGCTGCGGATTCAGTCGAATAGCCTCCGCATAGGCTTCGATCGACTCGACAAAAAGGGCTCGATCATGAAGGATGATGCCGAGATTGTTGAATGCTTCGGGATACTCAGGTTGAAGATCAATTGCCCGGCGACAGTAGGCCTCTGCGCTTCGCCCGGACCGCAAATCCTTGATTGCCGCTCCTAAATTACACCACGCCTCGGCATAGGCCGGCTCCAGCACAATGGCTCGTTGATGACTTTGCGTGGCAAGCGTCGACCCATGGGAATGAAAGAGAAGAACACCCAGGTTGTTATGCGCCTCGGCGTAGTCCGGTCTTAGCCTGAGTGCTTCCTGATATGCAGACTCGGCTTCATCGATTTGCCCAACGCCGTGAAGCGCATTACCCAGATTACTCCAGGCCTCTGGATAATCTGGGCGAAGCTGGGTTGCATGCTTGCAAACCATTTCAGCCGCAGCAAAAAGAAGAGACTTCTGATAAATGACGCCGAGGTTATTTTTGGCCTCGGCATAGCCGGGGCTGATCATGAGGGCTTTTTCGCAGCAATGCCTTGCGGCTGTGAGATCGTTTTGGTCCTTCAGGATCACCCCCATATTGTTATGGGCCTCAGCAAAATGGGGATTGAGCTGAATGGCTTCTCTGCAATGGCTCTTCGCGTCCTCTAAGCAGTCCAGCTCATAAAGGCAAATACTGAGGTTGTTGTGGACCTGGCCCCATCCCGAGCGAAGCAAAAGCGCGCGCTGGTAAGCCCAAACAGCACCTTGCTTAGCGCCAATCCCTTGAAGGGTAATGCCTAGGTTGTTGAAAGCTTCAGGGTAGAAAGGACTGAGCATAATCGCCGTTCGACACGCCGCAATTGCCTCGATGAACCGGCTCAGACTATTCAAGGTGACTGCCAGATTGCTATAGGCCTCTGGATAGTCCGCGCGGAGTTGAAAGGCCTCTCTGATGGCCGACTCGGCTTCATGAAATTGAGCCAACTGCTGAAAGCAGATGCCCAGGTTGTAAAAAGCTTCAGCGTCTTTTGGCGCAAGCTGCGTAGAGCGCATCATCGCAGACATCGCCGGAAACCGCTTCCCCTCCAGATTTAGTGCAACACCCAACGCCTTCCAGCCAATCAACTCCTCGGGTGCAATAACAACTAGCCGATAAGCACGTGCCATTGAAAGCGGGAGATTACCCACGGCCAAAGCTTCAAGCATCGAATCGACCAGATCCTGCACAACGTATCCCATATCGCTAAATCAATCCGGGGGTTGCCGAGTTTGGAAATCCCGTCTCCACGATGGAACTCAGTGAGATGGTTTCCGCCTGAAAAAGTTGTCGGGGGCCCGCCGCTTTACTCGTCCATAATGACATAGACTTGTTTTAATCCCACGGCAGTGAGTTTAGAAAAAATGGCTTCCCGAACCGAGGAGAGCGACAATACAACCTGGCAGAGCAATGGCGCGCATCAGGAGAAGCCTCTGATTACCCTGAAAGGGCATTCGAACGAGTTCGTGGGATTGAGGTTCGGCCCATGACATTCGATCCCATGCTCCTGCACAATAAGCTGACGGTTGTTTGAGGCGTCTTTTGGCCGAAGCCCTGATCGACCTCCCAGCACCCTCCACGACTTCAAGAGGGAATGGCTCCTCTTTCAAGCATCCGTTTGGAACTTCAACGCGGCCCGAAACATTATTAGGAAAGGAGGAAAGATGGCAGTCTGGCTAGTCAATGCAGGTCTTCATAGCCAATACGAGGCTCAGTTTTTTCAAGAGGCACGAATCTATCTTGTTCTTGATTTCCTTCACGGCGATGATTTCACAGACACACCGGACTACGCCGGAATTAGAAAATACCTTCTGGAAAAATTCGATGGCGCGGACGATAAAGATCTTGCCAACCTCTCGGATATGGTTTTCGAGTTTGTCCTTGGCATGAACTCCAAAGATTACGTCCTGATGCCCAGAAAAACGGCAGGGACCCTTGCCATTGGCGAAATCACGTCCCCATACGGCTTTGACCCTAACGCTGAATCGCCCTTCACTCAACTTAGAGATGTGCGTTGGCTGGCGACTGAAGTGCCCTCGACATCGTTCAACTCCAGCGTACAGCAGTACTTGACCTACCCCCAACTGATCACGCAGATCAAAGTTTCAGATGCAGCCCATCAAATTCAGCGGGCCTTAGGACGTCCGCCGGAGGTCGTTTTGGTC
Organism: Methylococcaceae bacterium; assembly: GCA_044350805.1. GTDB lineage: Bacteria > Pseudomonadota > Gammaproteobacteria > Methylococcales > Methylococcaceae > UBA6136. The sequence continues at coordinate 95,284 of JBILGU010000006.1, read as the reverse complement.
CCCGAGATTTCGGCCAGTAGCCAGATCCGACTCAAGCCACCCGCCCCGGAAGAAACCCAATTCAACCCACCAGCTCCAGCTCCAGCTCCAGCTCCAGCTCCAGCCATTGGAATCCAGATACCCGCTCCAAGCCGGGGTTTTGATCATTCGGGAGAAACCTTAGAGGCTATGGCTTTAAACGCGGTCCGTGCACCTTTTGAAGCCGCATTAGAATCGATGGGCATTGAAGCGCTGATCCGCGATATCCTCAAGGCCGGGGGCCTGACCACGATTCCCCTGGAGGAGCGCGATAGCTCTGGACTTTTCATGGTGGCCGCAGGGGCTTTCGGGCTGGATCGCCCCAAAACCTGTGTACGAGTTCATCCTCTCCAGCAGGAGTGCGACGCCCTGGCCTTCAGTCAATTCTTCGGCACGATGCAGGGCTTCCAGGCCGATCAGGGATTACTTGTTTCGTGGCGAGGATTCCATCCCCAGGTTCAGATTGACGCACGCGCGCAAGGGGCAAGGATTCGATTGTGGGATCAATCAGATATCATCAGCCAGTTTCTCTCTCTCTATCCTTCGATGAGTGTTCGCTGGCGCCAGAGCATTCGCCTCAAGAATATTTGGATTCCAGATGAGATGAGCTGAGTCAAGCAAAGCCATATTTCCCGATGACGCTCCCAGAGAACACGCGCGCTGACACGCCCTCCACCGAGGAGTTGAGCCGGCTCATCAGCACCTTCAGCGAGGGCGCACTCCAGGAAGCTGAGACTCTGGCGCGATTGCTTTCAGAGCGATACCCCGGTGCCCCGCTCGCATGGAAAGTACTCGGAGCAACCAAGTATCTCAGTGGGGAGCTTTCAGCTGCCATTATTCCAATGAGAAGATCCGCAAATGCGGCGCCCTATGACGCGGAGGCACAGTTCAATTTGGGCGTAGCCCTTTTCGATTTGCGTTTGTTTGAAGAGGCTAGCCTTGCTTATAAGGCAGCAATAAGGGCACGTCCCGGATACCCAGAAGCCCACAATAATCTGGGTAATCTTCTAAGGCACCTCGGAAAACTGGATGCATCAGAAGCCGCCTATCGCGAAGCGCTTCGAAGTCGTCCTGAGTATGCACTGGCCCAGGGAAATCTCGCAAAATGCCTTCGGGATTCTGGAAATCTGGAAGCCTCAATACGGGCCTATCACTCTGCCATATGTATCCAGCCGGAATACCCGGACGCCTACAGCAATTTCGGTGTCACGCTAAAAGACTTGGGTCTCCAAGCGGATGCAGCGACACAATTTCGACGCGCAATCCAATTGGGACCGTCACTATCGGAAGCACGAAATAACCTCGGCATTGCTCTTTTCGACTCCGGTCAGTTCAAGCTTGCAACGAGCACATACCAAAGCGCCCTCATTCTTCGGCCCGAATATCCGGAAGCGCTTAACAACCTCGGCAATAGCCAACGTCAAGAGGGCAATGTCATTCGGGGGGCGCAACTGTTTCAGCGTGCCCTGAGGCTTCATCCGCTATACCCAGAGGCACTCAATAATCTGGGCATCATTCTTTACGATCGCAGGCTTTATCAGCGGTCCATTAGCAGTTACCAGTCCGCGCTTGTTTCCCGTCCAGACTACGCCGAAGCCTATAGCAACCTTGGGATTTCCCATTACACGGATGGCACCATAGATGCGGCAGAAGCTTGCCTTAAAAGGGCACTATGCATTCGGCCGGGATACGCAGAGGCTCTCAGCAATCTTGGAGCCACGCTCAGGGAACAGGGGCAATTAAGTGAGGCAGAGGTCGCCTATGAGGAGGCGATCCAGTTACGACCGGACTATCCAGAGGCCCATTGGAATAACGCGCTATTGCAACTTCTCCAAGGGCACTACGAAAAAGGCTGGCGTTCTTATGAATGGCGATTTCGAAACCGAGAGCTCGATAATCCAGCGAAGATTTCCTTGAAAGACTCATGGAGCGGTGAGTCCCCTCTAAAAGGTCGAACCATCCTTCTTTATGCCGAGCAGGGCCTGGGGGATACCATCCAGTTTTACCGCTACGCGCATTTGATTCGTGATCGTGGCGCCCAGATCATCCTTGAAGTGCAGCCAGAGCTTCATGAGCTCTTTGCCGCCCAGAAAGATCCTTTCACCCTCATCCCCCGGGGTAAAGCCCCTCCGGACCATGACTTGGTTTATCCCCTCATGTCACTTCCTTTAGCCTTGAACACAACGCTAGAGACTATTCCTGATCCAACACCCTACCTTCAACCCGACAGCCAGGCCCTCAAAAAATGGAAAGCTTTGCTGGGAAATAAATCCCGCCTTCGCATTGGCCTCGTTGCTAGCGGCAGTCAGAATCACACCGAAGACCGCAAAAGAAGCATCAACTGGCATCGTCTTGCCCCCCTTTTTCAACTGCCCTGTGAGTTCTTTTGTCTCCAGAAAGATCTCCGAGAAGACGACGCAGGTTTTCTCTCAGGACAGCCGGAGGTCAGAAACCTCAGCCGAGCCATGAGCACGTTCAACGATACGGCAGCCATTGCGTCACTCATGGATCTCGTCATCAGCGTGGATACCAGCATCGCTCATTTGTCTGCCGCATTGGGAACAGAGACCTGGATCCTCATTCCTCAAATCCCTGACTGGCGATGGCTGCTGGATCGTGAGGACTCCCCCTGGTACAGCGCAGTAAGGCTTATCCGGCAGGAGCATCGAGGGAACTGGGAGCAGGTCATCCTGGACGTTCGGATGAAACTTCAAGATCGCTTGTCAAGCCGACAGCCGGTCGCCCAAGAACCATGATCGCCCCCTAAAGCCCCCAGTGTTGAGCAAAGACCAATCCGACCGAACCTGTCCAGCCGATTTTCGCGATAGAACAAAAAAGACCCAACCCTTCCCAGGAGATACGGGCAAATGCAAGACGCCAACCGGCTTCTTTTGGAGGCCATCCGATACCATGAGGCTGGACACTCGAGAAAGGCCCAGGAACTCTATCGCAGCCTCCTCGCCATCGCCCCTCATCATCCAGACGCCAACCATAATCTTGCCCTGATCCTTCTTGTTTCTGGAAATATCGAAGAGGCTTTGCATCGGTTTAGGATGGCCCTTGAGGCTTATCCATCGCACCCCCCCTTTTGGGTGAGCTACATTGATGCCTTATGCCAGATTGGCCGTATCGAGGAGGCTCGCCGTGTTTATGCACAGGCGCAAAAACACGGCATCCGGAATGGGGAAATTGAGTCATGGGCTTCCCGCCTCAGGGGCACCGGCGAGGTTAAAGAACCCGCGGCTAGCCCACCTCCATCGCGTTCCAACAGCAACCTTCAAAAGGGCCCTCCCCTCCAGCCCGAGGGGAGGACAGCGCCATCACCGCAAGTGATCAACGAACTGCACAGCCACTATGTTGCAGGACGATATGCGCAGGCGGAGCAAAGTGCTGAAGGGTTGATCCGGCGCTACCCTCAGTTTCCATTCGCCTGGATGGTCCACGGCTGCCTTCGTGCAGCGCGCGGTGACTTCAAACTTGCAGCAGAGTCGCTCTATCAGGCCGCACGCTTGGCACCGGAGGACGCATCAACCCATAGTAACCTTGGGAATGTCCTAAGGTCATTGGGACGCCCGACGGAGGCTGCCGCGGCCTTTCGAGAAGCTTTGCGATTGGCGCCAAATCATGCTGAAACCATTGGCAATCTCGGGAACGCAATGAACGATCTCGGGCATTGGGAAGAAGCCGAGGCTTGCTATAGGGAATCGATCCGGCTTAATCCGGATCACGCCGACGCCCATTGCAATCTGGGAGGCCTTCTCCATCGCTTGCAACGACTCGAAGACGCCGAGAGGGCCTGCCGAGAATCACTGCGACTCAGCCCCCGACATACGGAAGCCTTCAATCACCTTGGCAATATTCTGTTTGATCGCGGTCTGACACCATCAGCCGAAGAGGCTTATCGCGCGGCCATTGCTATCCGACCCCACTTCGCCGAGCCCTTCTTCAATCTCGGTGTGGCTCTCGATCAAAGGGGCAATTCAGGCGGCGCAAAGACGGCCTATTGGAGGGCGATCCATTCGAATCCGAGCTATGCTGACGCCTACAATAATCTCGGAAATATGCTTCATCGCGAGAGAGAGCCCTCCACTGAACGGATGTTTAGAAGCGCTTGTTGCCTCCAACCCGATAGCACCCAAGCCTTCAACAATCTCGCAAACCTCATGCAGGAATCCGCCAAGATCGGGGCAGCGGAACGCATCTACCGACTGTGCCTCGCCATCGACCCCTATCATGCCGAGGCGCGATGGAACAAATCCCTGCTTGATCTGGCCCGGGGTTTGTATTGCGAAGGCTGGGCCAACTATGAGTGGCGCTTTCTTCATTCCAAAACCAATCTTCGCCGAAAGCCTTCGCTATCTCCCCCGTGGGATGGCAAAACCCGCCTTCAGGGAAAAAGCCTTCATCTCTATGCTGAGCAGGGCCTTGGCGATACCCTACAGTTTTTTCGTTTTGCCCTCTTGGCCTTGGAAAAAGGGGCAAAAGTAACCGTAGAGGTCCAAACAGAATTGGCCTGTTTCCTTGCTAGACAACACCCGGACATCATCGTCATTGAGCCAACGGATTCAACGACAAAGGCTGACCTGGTCTATCCCCTGATGTCCCTGCCTTTTGCTTTTGAAATCAACCTGGACCAGATCCCTGCGCCGCAGGGCTACCTGAAGGCAAGCAGCGAAAGAAGGGACGTCTGGCGGCAGCGTCTCTCCTCTATCTCGGGTCCTAAAGTTGGAATCGCCCTCAGCGGAAATCCTGGGCACGTCAGCGACTCCAGACGGAGCATCGCTTGGGAGAAAATTCGGCCACTGACCGGGCAGGGTTACTCGCTATTCTGTCTTCAAAAAGAGGTTCGGGAACACGACGTTCCGTTTCTTGATGACCATCCAGAGATTATTGTCCTGCTGGACCACGCTTCCGATTTTGACGACACGGCAGCACTCTGCATGGAAATGGACTTGGTGATCTCCGTCGATACTTCAGTGGCACATTTAGCCGCAGCACTCGGAAAAGAGACCTGGATTCTGCTGGCCTCCAGCGCCGATTGGCGGTGGCTGATTGAACGAGATGACTCGCCATGGTACCGATCTGCGCGTCTTTTGAGACAGAAAACACCCGGCGATTGGGACCCGACTATCGATCGGTTGGCCCAACAACTTCATGGACTGTTGGGCATTCCCCGACCGCATTGACTTTGCTGCCTTGCCGATCCTTGATGAGTCAATAGATTGGTCCTAGTCTCGAGGCCGAACTCATTTTTTCGATGGTGGACTCCTCGCTATGATTAGGCGTCACCGCCAAGGGAGGAAAACAGGCATAGGCCTGAGTGAGGCCATAGATCTGATTCATGGAGACATCGATTCCATTATTGCGAATTCCTCCCATGATGAAAGGACAATCCAAAATGAAGTCCCGAATCGGGAAGCAAGCATCCAAAAACTTTCGAGCGCCAATGGAAGATATCGAATAGGCGGGCGTCCCGAAACACTGATCCAAGCGGATGGGATGAACCTCCTCCCGAGAGGCTTGAAAATTGACCAGATGATTTCGAAGAGCCCCTTGGTCAAAGAGCACCACCGCGGGTGAAATCCCTTTGAGCACCTGCAGAGACAAAATCGAATCAAAGTTCCAACCCCAGAGGATAATGTCCCATTCCGCCGGCATCCGATCGAAAACATCTTGGATTCGCTGTTCAAAATCCCATCGAAAGAGGGCATCATCCTCGGCAATGGTGAGTGGGTCATCCGAGTGTAAAGCCCTTTCCCAAAGATGGCGGTGTGAAAGCGCACACCCATATGCGCCAGCCGAGTAGTGGAGCGGCTGGACAAATCGCAGCGGATCTCTGATTACCTCGGGAGAAAGCTGAAAACCATCCACCGCATTAAAGAAGTCAAAGGCAATATGGGGATTGTTCGCAATAAAAACCCGACGCCTTTCAAGGGAAGTTTCAAGACTGATCACCTGTATTGGACAACGCATCAAAATCCCTCTCCTTGTCGAATAAAAGTGTCACTTTCCTCGATTGCCCTGGCCTCGATAATCTGCCCGAAGCTGAGACCTGCATCATTCAGGGGGACTTGCTCAGGGATGACCACACGGATTCCTCTGTGCTCCAATCGGCTCAATATCTGCGAAGTGAGAAGATTATTCTGGAAAACGCCCCCACTGAGGGCGATGGTCGAAATGCCTCGCCGCTGTCTCATTTGGCAGGCAAACGCTGAGACGGCTGCAGCGATACTGGCGTGAAAGATTGATCCGCGCTCAGCAGCCGACCTTCTCGGGTCCATCAGGACTGGCACAAGTTCACTCCAATCCCATCGATGGAGGCCCTCCTCAGGCACCAATGGGAGTTCTACCGGAATAGCATCAGGCCTCGAGATAGCCTCCAGCATCATGGCAGCCTGACCCTCATAAGACTGCGTTAAACACACACCGATCAGGGCAGCCGCCGCCTCAAAAAGGCGTCCTACCGACGAGGTCTCCGGCACATTCACCCCTTTCTCGAGCGCCTGCTCCACCAAAGATGCTTGCGGCGGCGCCAAGGCCCACTGATGTCCGGTTGCCCATGCGATTGCGATGGCGAGTCGCCATGGCTCGCGGCTGGCGCGATCCCCTCCAGGAAGTTTCAGCCTCCGCATCCCAGCGACTCTCTGCCATCCACCCGGTTTTCCCAATAGGGCCTCCCCGCCCCAGAGTGTCCCATCAGGGCCATAGCCCATTCCATCAAAGGTGAAGACCAACATCGGGTCTGAGCAGCCAGACTCTTCATAGGCTGCGGATGCATGGGCATGGTGATGAGCAATCTTGATCACGGGAAAACCCAGTGTTTCCGCCCAGGCTGTCGATCGGTAGTGGGGATGCGCATCACAAATCACCCGATCCGGGGCGAGCCCATGGAGGCGGCAAAGGTCATCGACCACTTGCCCCAGCAACTCAAAGCTACGGGCGGATACCAAATCACCAAGATGCGGCGAAAGAATCACTCTTTTATCATGCGCTAAGGCAATGGTGCTCTTGAGATCTCCACCCAGCGCAAGAGCGCAGCCGAGGGTAGCCACTTGAAGATCAATCACCCGTGGCGAATTCCCCCTTCCAAGTCGGATCGGCCTCAGATGCCCGCCGATTGAACGAAACACAGCATCCTCTGCAGGCCTCAGTATCGGTCGATCATGATGCAAAAAACCATCCGCAACCCCCAAGAGTGCCTCCTCGGCGACTTGAGGCTCGATTAGCATGGGTTCTCCACTGATATTGGCCGAGGTCATCACCAGAGACCCCGGAAATAACTCGGACAAAAGAAAATGAAGCGGAGAATCTGGAAGTATCAACCCTAGCTCGGAAAGCCCCGGGGCAACGAACGCTGAAACATCCGGAGCCCAGCCATTTGGTAGAAGAACCACCGGGCGCGCAGGATCATTCAATTCCGTCGCCCATCGTTTGGGAATCCGTCTGAGATCCCGGGATGAAATCATGACAGCAAACGGTTTGTCCGGCCGATGCTTACGAGTCCTCAGGGTGGCAAGTGCAGAATCTGAACTTGCATCACAGAGAAGGTGATAACCGCCAACGCCTCTTGCGGCAAGAATGCCACCGGCCTTAAGCAGGTTTATAGCCTGCTCAAGGGGATCTTGCTCAGCCTGAAAACCATATCTTTCAGACGAATACCGTAACTGAGGGCCACATTCAGGACAGCACAGTGTCTGGGCGTGATAGCGCCGGTTTGTGGGGTCATGAAATTCGGCAAGACACTGGCGACAGAGAGGAAACCCCCTCATGACGGTATTTTCCCTGTCCAGCGGAAAGCGCTCGATCAGTGTGTAGCGCGGCCCACACTGGGTACAATGTGTGAAAGGATAGCGATAACGTCGATTTTGAGGGTCTGTCAGGTCACTCAGGCATTCAGAGCAGACGGACTGATCGGAAGGAATGAGGGTTACTCCTTGCGATTCGGTGCCACTTGAGAGAATGCAAAAACCTGAGACTGATTGGCATGGCGTTTCACAAACTGCCATAGTCTGGATGGATGCGAAAGATGGTGCATCAGCCTGAATTGCAGCAATAAAGGAACCAACCAATGAGGGCTTACCTTCCAGGTGAAGTTCCACGGCCCCGCCGAGGTTCCGCACAGATCCATGGACTCCCATGCGTTGTGCGAGGCGATAGAGAAATGGGCGCATACCCACGCCTTGAACGCGGCCTTCGATTCTGACCCGCCTTGCAATGGGAGAAGAATTATCGGAATCCATCCCAGTCATCTCATCATTGGATTACTGCCAGCACCCATCGCAGGACCTTTCCCGATGAAGAGCGGTTGCGTTTTGTGATCCGGATCAGCAGAGAATTTCGGTTTCAGGGAGCAGTTTTTCAGCCATGCACTGATGTGGGCAATTGAAGGGAGCCCCCCCTGCGATTGAGTGAGGGGGGCACCCCCAGCTTGGCTTTTCGGTGCTGGCCGCGATTGTCCGCCCTCTGCAACGGAAGTACTCCACTCACCCAGTTCTCCTGAGAAGTCTACGCTATCCCCCCAATCCGTAAGCAAAAGAACCTCATGCCCCCTACACAAGCCAATGGACCCAGCCAGAGTCAGATACAGGAGACACTCGCGCTGTATCAAACACAGCGATTTGCTGAGGCGGAAGCGTTACTTGCGACTTTGACACAGGCGTTTCCGAACCACCCCTTCGCGTGGAAGGCTTTGGGGCTTATCTTGAATCTGACGGGAAGAAATCTCGCCGCTCTCTATCCCATGCAGCAAGCAGTCAGACTCAACCCGGGTGATTCAGAGGCGATTCGCAACCTGGGAATCGTGCTCTATGGCTTGGGAAAAATCGAAGAGTCGAGGGCGACTTTCCAGAAAGCCATTCGACTCGAACCCTATCATGCCGAGACACACTGTAATCTGGGGAATGTCTTCCAGGTATTGGGACAGCTTAAAGCCTCCGAAGCCTCCTATCGGAACGCCATCCGCATCAGACCTGAACATGCCGCAGGACTCTGTAATCTTGGCGTTGCGCTTTATGACTCAGGACAATTCACTGCATCGGTGGCCTTCTACCAAAAAGCCATAAAGATCGATCCCCTTAACGCCATAGCGCACAATAATGCGGCCAACGCACTCAAGGAACAAGGATCACTCGAGGCCTCTGAACGCTTCTATCGAAATGCCATCTGCCTCGAGCCCAGCTACGCTGAGGCCTACAGCAACCGGGGTGTCGCTCTTAAGGATCTCGAAAGCATAGAGGACGCAGAACGCTCCTACCGGCGCGCCATCAAACTGAACCCAGACTTGACCAACGCCTACAGCAACCTCCTTTTTCTGATCAGTTGCCTAAAAGACACGCCCTCAACCGAGTATCTTGAACTCGCATCGACTTTTGGTCGTGTTGTCTCGGACAAAGCCATTATGAGGTACGCTCAATGGACGATGCCTGACGCATCCAAAAAACTGCGTGTCGGCTTGGTTTCAGGAGACTTCCGAAATCACCCCGTTGGGTATTTCCTTGAGGGCCTTTGCACCCGCATAGACGCCTCGAGAATCTCGCTAGTGGCCTTTCCAACTTGCCCCAAAGAAGACGACTTAACCCTTCGAATCAAAGAACAGTTGACGGGTTGGTTTCCCATTTTCGGCCTTCAGGATAAAGAAGCCAGTGCCTGCATTCACGACCAGCAGATTCATATCCTGATTGATTTGTCCGGGCACACGGCAGACAACCGGCTGGGCGTATTCGCCTATAAGCCCGCTCCAATTCAGGCCACATGGTTGGGTTACTGGGCTTCGACTGGGGTTGAAGCCATCGATTATCTTATTGGTGATCCTGTCGTGACACCTAAAGAACAAGATCATCACTTTAAGGAGAAGGTGTGGAGACTCCCCAAAACCCGATTCTGTTTCACGCCTCCGGGTGAGGAGATAGAAATTGATGATGCAGCTTTCGTTCGCAATGGGTACGTCACCTTTGGGTGCTTCAACAACCTAGTGAAATTAACCCGCCCGGTGATTTTGACTTGGGCTAGGATTCTTTGCGCACTGCCCTCTGCCAAGCTGTATTTAAAAACGGATCGGCTGTCACAGGCAGCCGTCAGAACGAGCATTAGTGCACGCTTTGAATCGGTGGGCGTCAGCTCTGATCGCTTAATTCTTGAGGGTCCCTCCTCAAGATCCAATTATCTTTGTGCCTACAATCAAATAGACATCGCCCTGGACCCGTTCCCCTACCCCGGGGGGACGACGAGCTGCGAGGCGCTTTGGATGGGGGTGCCTGTGCTGACGCACAAGGGACATCACTTGATATCCCGGCAGGGAGAAGGCATTCTCAAGAGTTGTGACCTTGCCGAATGGATCGCGGACAATCAGGATGATTACGTTCAAAAAGCAATCGGCTTCGCTTCCAACCCCAAAGCCTTAGTGAAGACAAAGAAAAATCTCAGGCAACGCGTCATGGCAAGTCCGCTGTTTAATTCTTCGGAGTTTGCCTCACATTTCGGGCACGCCATGATGGCTATGTGGGATCAGCATAAAACCAGCAAGGCTTTTGAAGGTCATATCCTATCGCTTCAGCAGAAGAGAGAAACAGAGTAAGCGTATGTCGAATACAAATCAGGACTCCAATCCAAGCCCCGCACCATCGTGTTCTGGCCCGACCGAGGAAAAAATGAATCAGGCTTTCAGCCTATTTCAAACTGGAGCCTTCGCGGAAGCTGAAGTATTGTTGACCGAAATGACGCAATGCTTTCCCGATCATCCCTTCGCCTGGAAGGGTCTTAGCGTCATCCTCCATCAAACAGGTCGGCAGGCTGAAGCCTTGGATCCCATGTTTGAAGTCATCCGACTTTCCCCTGACGATGCGGAATCCTTGAACAATCTGGGTGCGACACTGGACGATGTCGGGCGTCATAAGGAGGCTGAAGAATATTTGCGCAAAGCCATCAATCTGATACCTGGCTTTGCTCAGGCACATTTCAACCTTGGAAATACATTACGTGGGCTTGGTAGGCTGCACGAATCAGTCCAGTGTTTCCAGGATGCCATCCGCTTTAAGCCCGACTTTGTCGATGCCCTGTGCAACCTGGGTGTGGTTTATAAAGAACTGCTCCTTCTCGACGATGCAGAGGCGAGTCTCAGGGAATGCATTCGCCTTGCTCCAAAATACCCTGGGGCACATTTCAACCTGGGCAACACCCTCCGTGATCTCGGCAGACTGCAAGCATCAGAACAAAGCTATCTGGAAGCGATCAGACTGAGACCCGAACATAGCGAAGCGTTTTGCAACCTTGGCGTTGTTCAAAGAGATCTTGGACGTTATGAGGATGCTGAATCAAGCCTGCGGGCCGCTATTCGCAGCTGCCTCGTTAACGCAGAGGCCTACAGCAACCTGGGCGTTATCCTCAACGAGCTCGGGCGATTCGATGAGGCGGAGTTGAGTTTTCGCGAGTCTATTCGAATTCAGCCTGAAACTTTCGAACTGAGAAGCAACCTCCTCTATTTACTGAGCTCATTGAAAGAAAATAGCGGCTCGGTCTACTTGGATGAAGCCAAATCATTTGGGGAATTGCTGTCCAAAGAGGCTGACGAACGCCCCACCCACAGCCCTCTTTTGATTCAGCCTCAGCGTCTGCGGGTCGGGCTTGTATCCGGGGACTTCAGGGAGCATCCTGTTGGATTTTTTATCGATGACTTTTGCAAAGCCATTGATGCATCGCGAATTGAACTTGTTGCATTTCCTACGAACCTCCTTCTCGACGATCTGACCACACGCCTGGTTCCAAATTTTTCTGCGTGGCAGCCCATTTACGGCCTTCCAGATAGTAAGGCCGCCGAATTGATTGAATCGATGGGTGTGAATATTCTCATCGACCTATCCGGCCATACTGAGCACAACCGTTTAGGTGTTTTTGCCCATAAGCCCGCACCCATTCAGCTGACATGGCTCGGATATTGGGCCTCAACGGGTGTTTCCGAAATCGATTACATTCTCGGCGACCCCTTTGTCACTCCCGAGGGCGATGATGAACATTTCGTTGAGAAAATCTGGCGTCTCCCTGAAACGCGATTCTGTTACTCCTTGCCTGATGAAGCGGTCGAATTAACCCAGCCTGCCCTGATCACGAACGACTACGTCACTTTTGGATGTTTCAATAAACTCAACAAGATGACCCCAAACGTGGTCTCAGTGTGGTCCAAAATTCTGTCACAACTTCCTACATCAAGACTCTTTTTAAAAGCAAAGCAGCTGGATGACAGCGCCATTAGAGAGGGGGTTTTGGCTCAATTTGAAAAATACGGCATCTCTAAAGAACGACTGATCCTGGAGGGCGCGACCTCAAGGCGTGACTATTTGGCTGCTTTCAATCAAACCGACATCGCCCTGGATCCCTTTCCCTTCACTGGGGGAGCAACCAGCGCCGATGCGCTATGGATGGGTGTGCCCGTTTTAACCAAGAAGGGTCAGAGCCTCATTGGCCGTCAGGGAGAGGGAATCGCCCGTAATAGCGGCCAAGGGGAATGGATCGCTTCGGATGACGAGGATTACGTGGCCAAAGCAGTCGCATTCGCCACTGACCGCACTGCGCTGATCAGAATAAAACAGGGCTTAAGAGAACAAGTCATTCAAAGCCCTCTTTTCAATACCCCACGCTTTGCGCGACATTTTGAGGATGGACTCTGGTCGATTTGGAATACGCACGCGGCGCGCTGAAACGATCAAGCGACGCGCTGAACCCTGAAAAAATTCTGACGCTCAGAAGTTCAAGGGCCTTTTCTTCATAGTAAGCCCCGTGGATCCCTGTCAGGGTTGGGAAAAGCGGCCCCTATGGGAGCTAGGCCTCGATCTCGTCTAGTGAGATTTTTTGTTTTGAGGGGGCTCAGCTGCACTTTCCTTGGCTGGACTCGAAGCAAGCTTTTCTAGACTCCAGACTTTTGCCCCATCCCACCCCACAGAGACCAAACGCCCTCCAGCGCCGCAGGCGAGGTCCTCGATAGGACCCTCATGGGCCGACACATGAGCAATTGGCAAGGGCGATCCTTCAGGGTCCCAAAGATAGATTAGACCGGTATCTGTCCCAATCACCAGCTGACCGTTTTCGCTATTGCGGCAGAACTTGATAATCGTTCCCTCAAGGTCCCGAAGCTCACCGAGCAGCTGACGCGATTCGGTGTCCCAGATCTCGAGCACCCGACCGTTGGTATGCGCAACAACCCGTCCATCATGACTCAAGCCTAACAACGGGCGCTCGGTATCCACACCACCCTGGCGCTGCAGTCCCAAGCCTTCGGTATCCCAGACCCAAAGCTCACGATCACCCGCTGTCAGCAAGTAAACCCCACCATCTCGGCTTTCCAAAAAGGCGATGGATTTGACCCCATCATGATTGCCCCGAAAGAACTTTTGCGTGGCCGGGTTCCAAAGGCCGACAGGACCATCCCCGCGCCAACCCAGCCAGTTGTTGTCCGGCGAAAACAGAACCGTCTTGACGTCGTAACCATCGACCGCCTGCTCTGAAATCTTGGTTTCGCTGCTGAGCTCCCACATATAGAGGCGCCCCCCCTCGTCACCACCCGTTCCGGCAGCAACTCGGCGACCGTCAGGGGCCAACGAAAGCGTGTCTACCTGAATACGTCCTTTGCCGTTAGAGAAGGTATTTTCACCAAAGGATGCCCGATGGCCCGTTTCCGACTCCCAGAAGTCGGGGCCTTTGCCAGTGGTTGCAAGAATGAGGTGGCCATCACTGGAAAAAGACGGCAGGGTAATTGAGGCTCGCTCCGAAAGATGATCCCGCGACAGTCTTGAGATAAGCCCCTGACGCTGCTGAAGCTCATCCAGGGCTTTTCGGGCGTCCTCCTCTTTGGGGCATCCCTGACATTGCCTTAGAAAGGCCGCATAGGCTTCAATCGTGTTGGCCTTTTGCGCGAGCAGCCAGGGATCATTTGATTTTTCGCGGTGATGGCTGAATCGGACACCGGCATAGACCAGAATCACTCCAAAGGCGATCGCAAAGAACCAGGTCAGGAACCTTTCGAGCGCGTCAAGAAACGCTTTCATTTTTGATCACCCGTATTGCGTCACAAACGCCCCATCAACGAGATCAACGGTCGCTTTCCTCTAATTATTTGTTTTTCACCAGGGTACGACCTTTCAACGGCTGGATCTGGCGATTGTTGCCATTGTAGAAATTTACGAGTTGATCCAGCTGCCCGGGTGAGATGGCCAAGGGTGTCTGATAAATGTACCAATTGACCCCTGCGCTACACGGAGGCGTCGTCAAGGAGCCACTGTAGGTATAGAAGCGTCCGTTGCCATTGGGCAGCAGCTTCTTGGGATTAAAGACCACCGAGGACTTATTGTGCGTCGCAACCCCGGGCGTATTAGGCATGTTGTCGAGTACTTTCTGGAACTCGGCATTGCTTGCATTCGCGAGGGTGACGAAGACGCCCAAGACGGCCAGGCGCCCATCGTCTCTGACATGAACGAAGTGAAGTTCAGCACTGTAAAGCGCCCCATTCACGGAATGCTCCGCCGGTGCATGGACATGCATCTGGACCAAAGGATAAACATCTTTCCCAATCTTCAGGGTCCCTGCGTTTAAATCCCCGGCATAGGGCTGAACCTGAATGGCATAACCCGTGTTGTAGTAATCAGCGGGAAAAGGTTGCCAGTTGACCGTCACGCCATTGAGAATCCGTTCCGTCTTGGTAACACCAATATCGACGGGCGTCTGCGTGTTACCAATCGAGCACTCCGCATAGGGATAATTCAAGGGGGCAGGCGTGGCCGGACTTGTCAGTGCCCCCCAGTTTTGATTCGTGTAGTTCCAGGCAGGATCAGCGGCATCCACTCGACCGAATAAAGTGCCAAGCATCATTAAAAAAATAAACGAGAAATGCTGTCGCATGGTATTTGTCCCTTTATTTGGCAATTCAGCAGGTGTGTTCGCGGCAATAGTCCCTCATCGGAGACTGGGGAGGCGCACTCTTGGTATCCCCTGCCCCCGGAGCATTCGGCGGGGTCACGGGAGGCACAGCAGGTGCGGGAGCCACTGGGGACGGAGCCTCAGGTCTGCTCTTGGGCGGAGAAACCTCGTTTGAGGGTTCGATAGCCTGGGCGGAAGACGCCATCACCATCAAGGCCAGGCCAGAACAGGTCAATAACCGTTTCATGATCTTTTCTCCAATTTGCGTTTTTATTTTAGGGCAACGATCCCACGGGAATCACCGCCTCCCCATCATAGTTCACAACAAAAGAAACCCCGCTGTCCATCCTTTTGATTAGGAAAGGAGGGGGCCGAAAGCTATCCGGCTTCGCGCTCAGCGATGGCTTTTCGCCATTCAGAAAAAAAAGCGGCGTCAGGGGCTGCAACAACCGAACGTCCGAGGACCCCAGGAGCAAACAACGGTTCCCCCTCAAGGGTCTCCGCGATACCACCCGCCTCCGAAAAAATGAGTGCACCCGCCGCAAAATCCCAGAGCTTCTGGCGGCCATGAAGGTAGGCGTGAAAACGCCCGGCAGCAAACCAACACCACTCGAGTGCACCGGCCCCGGTGTAGCGCCAAGAACCCACGGGGGCTCTTTCGACCATCCCACGAGCAAGCGGCTTGGGCAGGCGTTTAAAATCGATCATGGCGACACAGCGATTGAGGGGCACCCGAACCGGTTCGACACGGAGTCTTCGCCCATTCAGCCAGGCCCCCTCGCCGCGAAGGGCTGAAAAGCACTCATCGCGATTCGGATCGTAAACCACCCCGGCAATCGGCTCCGATCCTTTGAGGAGGGCAAGTGAGATGCAGAAATAAGGAAAACCGACCGCAAAGTTATTGGTGCCATCCAGGGGATCAAGACACCAGAGATATTCATCCTCACGGCTGGCAAGTTCGCGCTGCGTGTCCTCGTCCATCTCCTCCCCAAGCAGCGTCGCTGCAGGGTATAGAAGCGCCAACTCCTTGACGAAGCGGCGCTGTACTTCAATATCGGCCTCACTGACGACACTGCCGTCCGGCTTATATTGCCAGTGGGTATTGTTGAATCGCGGCATGAGCTCTTCACGAGCGACCTGCCGGACCAATGCTTCAAGGGTGTTGAGATCGGGACGCATCACAGAGCCGAATGATTTTAGGTGCCGAAGAGTTCTGCGAGCTTTTCGCCAGGACTCTCCGCACGCATGAAACTCTCGCCCACCAAAAAGGCGTGCACCTCATGGCTCCGCATCAAGTCCACATCCTCGGGCGCCAGAATGCCACTTTCAGTGACCACCAGGCGGTCGCTGGGAATCAGATCCAAAAGCTCAAGCGTATTGTTCAAACTGACTTCAAACGTTCGAAGATTTCGATTGTTAATGCCCACCAGAGGTAAATCCAGAGCCAGTGCTCTTTTCAATTCAGGCCGGTCATGCACCTCGACGAGGACGTCCATTCCAAGATCCGCAGCGAGCGTCGACAGACGCTTCAACTCCTGATCGTTGAGGGCTGCAACGATGAGGAGAATGCAGTCAGCACCAATGGCCCGCGCTTCCGCGACCTGATAGGGATCAACAATAAAGTCCTTGCGAATGACCGGTAACCGCGTCGCGGCGCGAGCCTCCTCGAGATAACGCTCGCACCCTTGGAAAAAATCGGAATCGGTCAGCACCGAAAGACATGCAGCCCCATGGGCTTCATAGCTTCGGGCAATGGCCGCAGGATGAAAGTCTGGGCGGATCACCCCTTTGCTGGGCGATGCCTTCTTGATTTCAGCGATGATGGCGGGCTGACCTGCCGCCAACCGCTTTTTCATGCTGGCGATAAATCCTCGGGGCGCATCTTGAATTTCGGCACGGCGTAACTGTTCATCCAGCGGCGCACGCGCGGAGCGCTCTTTGATCTCCTCGGCCTTTCGCTTGAGGATCTGGTTCAGGATATCGGGAGTCGCTTCTGACATGAATGGCCTCAGGAACTAGGGCGCACGATGGCCCTTGGAACGGGATTGGGTAAAACGGATCAAGTCCTCGAGCTTCATCGCCGCAGCACCTGAATCCAGAACCGATTGCGCGACCGCGACGCCTGCCCCGAGCGTTTCAGACAGACCCGCCACATAGATCGCAGCCCCCGCATTGACAGCAACAATATCGCGGGCAGGCCCCGGCTTTCCGGCAAAGACCTCTTGAATGACCTTCAGGCTTTCTTCGGCACTTTCAACAGAGAGACTTTCGAGGGATTGGCGTGTGACCCCAAGAGATTCTGGGGTAATCGTCGACAGAGTAATCGATCCATCCTTAAGCTCAGCGATGCGCGTAGGCGCTGCGATGCTGATTTCATCGAGTCCATCCTCGGCATGGACCACTAGGGCATGTTCACTGCCAAGGCGGGCCAAGACCTTGGCCATGGGTTCAACCCACGCGGGACTAAAAACCCCCAAGACCTGGCAGCGCGCTCCGGCCGGATTGGTCAGTGGCCCCAAGAGATTGAAGAGCGTTCGAATCCCGATCTCGCGCCTTGGACCTGCGGCGTGCTGCATGGCTGCGTGATGGCGCTGCGCAAAAAGAAATCCGAGACCGATCGACTCAACCGCATCCCGAACATCATCGACATCGAGATCAAGACGGACTCCGGCGACCTCAAGAAGGTCAGCGCTTCCCGAGCGACTGGAGACCGAGCGACTGCCATGTTTGGCAATGCGCACTCCGGCCGCAGCCGCCACAAAGGCAGCAGCTGTACTGATATTGAAAGTCTGTGCACCATCGCCGCCGGTGCCGCAGGTATCGACCAATCGGTGGGCCGGAATCTCAACCCGCGTTGCAACGGAGCGGATCACTTCGGCGGCGGCCACCACTTCATCGACCGTCTCACCTTTGAGCCTCAGCGCCACCAGAAAACCACCGATCTGAGCCGGTGTGGCTTCGCCCCCCATGATGGCATGCATCACCTCATGCATTTCGGCATGACTCAAACTCGTCCCTTCGACGAGTTGACGGATGGCGTTACGAATATCCATGGGATTTGTGCGACCGGTGAGGGCCGTTTTTAAGCTTACCGATTCAGGAAGTTGGCCAGAAGATCATGACCCTGCTCGGTCAGAATCGACTCCGGATGAAACTGGACGCCCTCGATATCCAGGGTCTTGTGACGAACCCCCATGATTTCGTCCACTTCGCCCCCTTCCGTCTGGGTCCAGGCTGTCACTTCAAGACACTCCGGCAGCGAGGACTGTTCGATGACCAGAGAGTGATAGCGAGTTGCCTGAAAGGGATTATGGAGCCCCTTGAATACCCCGGTATTGTGATGATGCACCATGGAGGTCTTGCCATGCATGATCGACTTGGCATGAATGACGTTACCCCCAAAGGCAAAGCCAATGCTCTGATGTCCAAGGCATACCCCCAGAATCGGGTAGCGGCCGGCATAGCGACGAATCGTCTCCACCGAGATCCCTGCTTCCTTGGGCGTACAGGGCCCAGGCGAGATCACGATCTTCTTGGGATTCAGGCGCTCAACCTCCTCAACGGTGATCTGATCGTTGCGGACCACTTCCACCTCAGCACCCAGTTCAGCAAAGTACTGGACCAGGTTGTAGGTGAAAGAATCATAGTTATCGATCATCAGGAGCATAGCGCATCAAACCTGTGCAATCTTGGGGGCGTTTTGCTGGCGCTCGCAGCAGGTCGCACAAAGTGTCCGCTTTCGGACTGCGTGCCCTTGCGCCGCTAAGGTGCGAGTCGTTAAATATCTCATTTTCCCCCATTACGCGCCCTCTTGAAACCCTAACCATGAACAAATTCAAGCGCATCGGCCTCATTCTGACGGCTCTCACCTTCATATCCGGCTGCAGCACCTGGAGCGGCTTCGGACAAGACCTTCAAAAACTGGGAAGGAAAATCGAAAAACAAGGGGACAAGGACAAAGGAAATTAATCTGCGCATTAATGAGCCTTGTCTCTAGAAATCGCGGTTTATCTGAATTTCAGCTCCGCAAAAGACCATCTCACGATCAGGTGCCGTGAAGCGCGCATTCGGGGGAGGTCCGCTGGATTTCCTTGATCAATCCATCATCCACACCGTAAACACATCCGTGCAACATCGGGCGCTGATCCCGACGCCAGGCGGCCTGGACGATCGGGGAGTTCGCAAGATTTTTGATTTGGCGCAGTACGTTCAACTCAACAAATCGCCGACAGCGCTGATCGCTGTTCTCAAACCGCGCCAAATCGGCCTCGTGCTCCGCAAACGTCTCGCGAATGGGCTTGAGCCATTTATTGACAATGGTGAGATCAGGATTCGGCGTCGCCATGGCCGCCAGAATACCGCCACAGTTGTAGTGTCCGCAGACCACGATATGAGAGACCTGAAGGACATCAACGGCATACTGCAGAACACTGGTGGCATTAAAGTCTTCAGCCAACAATTGATTGGCGATATTCCGATGAACGAAGACCTCACCGGGATCTGCATTGACCACAATTTCAGAGGGCACTCGGCTGTCTGAACAGCCGAGCCAGAGCACCTGCGGTGACTGCACCTGACTGAGCCGCCTAAAGTAGGTCGGGCTCAGCTCCGTCATTTCGGCAGCCCATGCTTTGTTGTCGAGCAGCATGCGATCAAAAATGTCCATGGATCTCCCTCAGTTGTGGTGGCAACCTTCAACGAAGGGCATGTCATCCAAACAGGCGCTACAAAGGGGGCCTGAGACGCCCAGCACATTGCGAAGCGTGACCGAAATCTCCCGAAATCGGGCCGTCTCCCGATAGTCTGCAATGCAATCCAGAATGTCACGATCCATGAATTCAGCGCGACTGCCGTCGATGACCACAAAGCTATGCGGTTCGATTTGATCGAGCAGCATCCTGAGCCTGATCTTGTTCAAAAAGGTCGCATCTTTCCTGAAACGGATCAGATAGTTGTTTTTATCCCGGGTCAGCGTAATGCCCGAATGGAAATTGGACTTGATGATGAAGATCAGACCCACCACCGAACCGATCAAAACGCCCTTGAGGAGGTCATCGATCAATATCGCGAGGATAGTCACCAGGAAAGGAATGAACTGATCTCTCCCGCGATGCCACATGGAGATGACGATGCGAGGATCCGCAAGCCGGAATCCGGTCAGTAAGAGAATCGCTGCAAGGGCCGCCAGAGGAATCAGATTGATCCAGGCGACCAGGAACATCAAGCTACTCAAAAGAAGAAACCCATGGATCACGGCCGCATTTCGGCTTCTGGCCCCCGCATTGAGATTGGCTGTGCTGCGAACGATGACGGAAGTTATCGGAAGCCCCCCGATACTTGCGCTGAGGAGATTGCCCACCCCTTGGGCAATCAATTCGCGGTTTTTGGGGGTTGGACGTTTCAGGGGATCCAATCGATCCAGCGCCTCGATACTCAGCAGCGTTTCAACACTCGCCAATACAGCAATCTGAAGCGCATGAATGGCGATTTCAGGATGCGTGATCTGAGAGAAATCAGGGGTTTTGAGCCCCTCAAAAAGATGCGTGAGACTCTCAAGCACCGGGAGTGAAACCAGATGCTGAGTGGAGAGATCCAGTGCCGTACCACGACTGAAATATTCAAACCCAATGCCCCACACGACCGCCAGCAAAGGCCCGGGGAGATAAGAGGCCACGCTCCATCGCCCTCTCGCCAATCGATCCCACGCGACAATAATGACCACAGCCCCCAAAAAGACCGAAAGCGGCCCCAAGGAAATCGTGGAGACGGCCTCCAGAATCTCCTCCAGAATAAAGCTTGGGGTTTCCGGCGAGTAGGTCTCATCAACGAGCGGATCGGCACCAAATCCCACCGCGTGAGGAAGTTGCTTGAGAATCAAGATCAGGCCAATGGCAAAAAGCATTCCCCGAATGACTGCGTTCGGAAAAATCGACCCCAAAACGCCCGCGCCAAGAAAACCCAACCCGATTTGTATAGCACCGGCCAGAAACGCCGCAAGCAGAAACCCCTCAAAGCTTCCCAAATCTTGAATCGCACTCAGAACGATCACGGCCATACCGGCAGCAGGTCCTGAGACGCTCAGGGGCGATGCGCTCATCAGAGCCACGACCGTGCCCCCGATAATTCCGGCAATCAGACCGGACATCAGAGGCGCACCCGAGGCCAGAGCCACCCCCAAGCACAGCGGGAGTGCCACTAAGAACACGACGATTCCGGCTGGAATATCGCGGGATAAATCGTCAAAAAAATGGCGCGTCATGAAGGGTAAGCGGAATCGACGGGGGCGGGGTTCAAATGAACCGTATCAAGCCTCACTTTAGCTGAAATGGGTTCAAATAAACAATCGCAGGCCATTAGTAGGCATTTTCCCGGCTTAACCCCAATAGCTATGGAGTCTTTGCCTGGAAACTGAAGAGTTTGTCACGGTCCATGACTTTTCCTATCCCACCAACGCAGGTGACCTCCAAGATATCATGGAGCTTGCTCAGTTAAGAGCACGTATTGAGGTCCCAAATGCCCTGATGCTTCCGATCATTCTTGAGGATAGCGACTTGGTGGCCCTGATTCCGAGAGTCCACGCTGACATCATGGCCCGACGATATGATCTCGCGGTATACCCACTCCCCATTTCAAGGGTTGTTAGCCATGTCAATCTGCTCTGGCATCGGGCCTATGAAAAGGACCCAAGTCTCGCATGGCTACGTCAAACATGTATCGAAACCTTTAGCGAGGTTCGTCATAAGCTTGAAGGCCTTTATCCCGACGTTCACCAATGATGAGTGATACAAAACCAATCATGACCTTATAGTTAGAATCCCTCCCTTACGGATCACGAATCTTTAAACTTAGCAGGGTATCTATGCCCCCTTCCGAGATGAGCCTAAGACGCCTAGACCTTAATCTCTTGACGGTTTTTGAATCCGTCTACGAAGAACGAAGCCAACAGAAAGCCTCGGAACGGCTCCATATGAGTCAGCCGGCGATCAGCAACGCCATCAGCCGGTTGCGACACTTAGTCGACGATCGTCTATTCTTTGGCAGCCGATCCATTCAGGCAACGACTAAAGCCGACGAGCTCTATGTTCAGGTGCATCAGGCACTGGATCTGATCCGGGCCGAGTTCTTCGCCAAAGAAGCATTTGACCCTAAATCAACCCGCCGCACCTTCACGATTTCCATCGCCTATGGTAGTGGCTATCTTCTCGGAGGAGCCATTTTCAAGCGCCTCATGGCGGAAGCGCCGAACGCCCGGATGATCATCTCGCATGTCGACTCCTTAACCGAAATTCCGAGGCTCCTACGAGAACAGAAAATCGACATTGCCATCACCAAATCGAACATTGTCGACCCTATGCTGGAGGTCGAGTTTTGTCTTGACTTCAAGATTGCCGTCGCGGTCAGGCAGGGACATCCCCGGATTACACAAGACCCTTCGTTTGAAGAGCTCCTTCGCGAGAAATACCTCTGGGTTCACGACTCAACCCACGAATCTGAAGTGTCCGAATTCCAGGAATTCATTCGAAAGGCCGAGGAGGCGACCCAGCTCGAAGTCCCCAGTGTCCCGATGGTCCCGGTCCTTCTGAGCCAGACCGATCTTGTGGCTTTAATGCCGTGGTCCTTTATCCAAAGGATGAAAGACTGCTACCCCATTGAAGCCTATGAACTTCCCTTTAAGCAACTCAGCAATCACTCCATACTGACCTGGCATCGTTCCTTCAGCCAGGATCCGGCGCTCAGCTGGTTCCGGGGGCTTTGCTCTGAAGTGACCGAAGAATTCAGAAACGGCAGCATTACCCTCTAGGTCGAAAAAAAGGGGATGCAGGCATGGGCCTGAATCCCCTTCCGCAATCCGGATGCCCCTTTCAGGAGGGCATCCTTGCCCCACCTTAGGGTGCCGCAGGAACCGCAACGGTTCCGTTCGCAGCACTGATCGCCGGAATGGAATTCGGGCAATAGGGTTGTGCCCACGCATTCCAATAATTGGACGCGCCATTAGGCGTTCCAAGAATCATCTCATCCCCCACCGTGTCACCGGTCAACGGCGTCTGCTTGGCACCCGCGGCATTCAGATTGACGGTCGTGATCCCGACGCCCGCGGGCTGCATCCCCAGAGCCGAGCGAATGCGCCAAGCAAAGGCATGGTCACGGCAGGAGGTATCCCCCGAAACGCCAAGCGCGCCGACTTTCTTGCCATTGGCGTAAAGAGCAAGTCCGCCGCCAAAGACGTTGACGCCCCCCACTTTCTTCCCGCGCAGGGGATCATTGATCGTTCCGTATTTCGCAGGGCTGCCGGCATAGACCACGGTTGCATCGACGGGGTTACTCGCCTGGAGCCCATAGAGGCTACCACCCGGCTGGACTGGGCTGTAGAGGTTGGCTGTTGAAATCGCGTAACCATCCAAGCTGAAGAAATTCGCCGTATTGGCTTTCTGCACAGAAATCACGCGGCTACCGAGCCATTCGCTATTCCCTGCGCTGGCACCCGGGGTTCCATTGGTGGTGACCCAGCAGACGGCGCCGTGTTCATCGACCACGCTGGCCCACATGTTGAGGCCGTAGCCTCCCGTCGCGCTCCCCGCCCCAGCGGCTGCAGCGACGGCACTATTCAGTGCAGTCCAGCTGATATCAGAACAGGCCGCCCAGAGGTTGCCCGAAAGGGCCAGCATTGCAAGACCGGCAAAAGAAACGATTTTTCTCATCATTCATACTCCGAACGTTGTTTCAACGAACAGGATCGATCAATGAAGTTCGATCCCGTAGACGTAACAATCCGGATCCCTCTCGGGAGGTCTCGTTACGTTCCGGTGCATTTTTATTTTGAGAAGAAATCAAGTCCAATTCATAAATTGGATTTCAGGGATTGATGCGATCAATCCATCGCCAATCCCTTGCGGCGCCCAGACTCAGCTAAGATCCAGGCCCTTCTCGGCAAGGGCAACCGCTCGAAAAACGGCCCGTCCCTTGTTTAGCGTTTCCTCCCATTCGTTGAGCGGAATGGAGTCATAAACGACCCCAGCGCCCGCCTGAATATGAAGGGTGCCATCCTTGATCACGGCTGTTCGAATGGCGATGGCGGTATCGAGATTCCCTGACCAGCCGATGTAACCGACAGCGCCAGAGTAGACCCCTCGCTTGACGGGTTCGAGTTCGTCGATGATCTCCATCGCCCGAATCTTGGGCGCACCACTGACCGTCCCTGCAGGAAAGGTTGCCCGCAGCACATCGAAGGCATCCTTATCGGCCAAAAGTCTTCCTGTCACGTTCGATACGATGTGCATGACATGGGAGTAGCGTTCAATGATCATTTTGTCGGTCACCTTGACCGTGCCTGTCTCAGCAACGCGCCCGGCATCATTGCGCCCAAGATCAATCAGCATCAAATGTTCGGCAATTTCTTTGGGATCAGCCAGAAGATCGCGCTCCAAAGCCAGATCTTCTTCCGGAGTTCGACCCCGACGGCGGGTTCCCGCGATGGGGCGCACCGTGACCGTATCATCCTCCAGCCGGACCAAAATTTCAGGGGAGGAGCCCACGATCTGAAAGTCGCCAAGATCCAGGTGGAACATGTAGGGCGAGGGATTCAGAGAACGCAATGCCCGATAAAGATCGAGAGCCGGCGCCTCAAACGGAATGGACATCCGTTGCGAGAGCACCACCTGCATCACATCGCCATCGACGATGTACTCCTTGACCTTGCCCACGGCGCGTTCGAATCCGACCTGAGTGAATCCTGAGACAAACTCAGACTCATCAACCTCACGACCGGAAGCGCGATGAACCTCGGGAAGACGGGTTTCCCGGAGCTTTTGGATCAGGTCATCCAGACGGCTCTCAGCGCGGATCAGGGCATTATCCTCCGAAGGGTCGGCATGGGTGATGACCATGAGGCGGCCTTTGAGATTATCAAAAACCAGCACATCCTCAGAAACCATCAACAGAATGTCAGGAACACCCAAGGGGTCCGGTTTTTCGCTTTTGAGGCGCGGTTCAATGTAGTGAATGGTCTCATAGCCAAAATAACCCACCAATCCGCCGGTGAACCTTGGCAGCCCCTCGATGGTCGGGACCTTGAACCCTTGCGCAAAGGTTCGGATCCACTCGAGAGGGTCCTCAACGTTCAACCGTTCAACGACCGCCCCATCGGATTCGAGCTCAATCACAGAACCCCGAACCCTCAGGATCCTTCGAGACGGTAACCCGATAATCGAGTAACGTCCCCACTGCTCTCCACCATGGACGGATTCAAATAAATACCCATAAGGCCGGTTGGCCAGCTTGAGATAGGCACTTAATGGGGTATCCAGGTCCGCCAGGACCTCACGCCACACCGGAATGCGGTTGTAACCCTCTTGCGCGTAGTGATCAAATTCCTGGGGCGTCATGTTTTTTTCAAGGCGATCTGTTGTCGATCAGTGGAGCGCGTTTGATTCGGCCGCTTCAATCCACCGGGGAAGTTCATTCAAGTCCGAAAGCACCAGGTCCGGCAGGAAGGATTCGATGGCGTCCCCCCCATGATAGCCGTAAGGGACCATGACCAGCATCATGCCAGCGGCTCGAGCGGCTTTCGCATCCGCAGAGGAATCACCGACCATCATGGCCTCTTCAGGCGCGATGCCCAGGCGATGGGCCGTATCGAGTAAGGCATCGGGTTCGGGCTTGGGTCTTGCAAACTCATCCCCCGAAGCCAGAACATCGAAGTAATCCAGGATGCCGAGACTCTCAAGCACCCTTGCCGTAAAACGGGAGTCCTTGTTGGTAACGCAGGCCATCGGAATCGACAACGCCCTAAGCGCATCGAGGCACTCGATGACCCCAGGATAAAGCTGGCTTTTTTCAGCCAGACCCTCGCCATAGAACTCCACATAGAGGGCCTGAGCCCGATCAAAGTCCTCAGGTTCCCCCTCAGGCCACAGCGCGCCGGTCAAGGCGCGCTTGATCAGCATAGGCTGACCGCGTCCGATCCATCCTCTGACCCGGGCCTCGCCCGCGGGCTCGCGGCCGAGGGCCACCAGCATCCGGTCGATGGCTGACGCCAGATCGGGCGCGCTGTCGACCAGCGTGCCGTCGAGGTCAAAAAGGACTAGTGATGGTCGCCGCCGCAACATGAATCGCCCTTCTCTGCGTCGAAGGGCGCGGCCTGTGCCAATTCATCCCTGAGTTTCTTGATGATGGTGTCGTAGTGGTTCGGATCGGCTGCGTTGGCCGCACCGAAGACTGCGGACCCTGCAACGAAGGTATCGACCCCTGCTTCACGGATCGCGCGAATGTTGGCCGGTCCAACCCCACCATCGATTTCAAGCCGGATATCGCGACCGGAAGCATCAATGATCTGACGAAGGTGACGGGCCTTTTCGAGGACATACGGAATAAATTTCTGGCCGCCGAAGCCGGGATTGACCGACATCAAGAGGACCATATCGATGTTGTCGAGGGTGTACTCAAGGACATCGATCGGGGTTGCGGGATTGAACACCAGCCCTGGTTTGCAACCGGCTTCGCGGATCAGACCAATGGTGCGATCGATGTGCTCGGAAGCTTCCGGGTGGAACGTGATATAGGTCGCACCCGCCTTGGCGAAATCGGGAATGATCCGGTCAACCGGCTTGACCATCAGATGAACGTCGATGGGTGCGGTGACGCCATGCTTGCGGAGGGCCTCGCAGACCAGCGGCCCAATGGTGAGGTTAGGGACGTAGTGGTTGTCCATCACGTCGAAATGGACAACGTCCGCGCCCGCCGTCAGAACGTTCACGACTTCCTCGCCCAAACGGGCAAAATCAGCAGAAAGAATGGAAGGGGCAATCCAGGGCTTGTTCATAGCGGCCTCACAATAATAAGTACGAATTCTGTTGGGGCGTCTGGGCAAGGCTCCAGCCACCCGTCAACCAAGCGGTCCATTGTCCCATTCCCCCAAAATACCGGCAAGACTTCGTCTGTTTTGAATCTATGCCATGGCCGGTTTCGAAAGGGTCCTCTCGGCATCCATGACCATCAGATTATCTCGAATATCGAGATGATGAAGGCCGCGCCAACCCCCTGCCTCATGACCGCTCAGATGCCAAAGCGGTCTTTCGCGGTAGGCTTCAGGGGTCAGAAGCTCTATTTCGGAGAGATTAAGACCCGCGCCATAATGGGGGCGACAATCTTGTGAAGGCCGCAGAAGGCGGCCTGCCGCATCCTGAAATACCCGGCCTCCAGGCCTTCCGCGGCGAAAATCCCGAACCAGCGGATTCAAGGGATGTGGCGTCCAGACGCCCTTCAGCGGATGGTCCGAGTAGAAGGCGCAAAGGCTTTCATCGTAGCGCAGCCCCTTTGCCTTGACGGCACAAAAGAGCCACCAGCGGCCCTCATGCTCGAACACCGTCACATCCACCATACGGACGCCCTTGAACCAGGTGGCCACTTTCTCAAAGCGGGAGGGATAGTCAACGCAGCGATACACATCCACCCGACGGGCGGCCTTTTGCTCGGGGACCATGTACATCTCCCCATCGACCGTAAAGAGATAGGGGTAAGACAGGTGGTGGGGTTCACTCAGAACGATTTCGGGATCACCCAAGGGCTTTCCCGTCGAATCAATGGCCATGACGCTAATCCGCCCTCGGCCCTCGGCATAAGGGTATTCCTCAAAGAAAAGATGCTGCCGACCCTCAGTCGACCAGAGGAAAGGATCCGCCCAGAAACGATCAGGCGGCGGAATGATTGCCTCCAGTGTCCTGGGGTCAGGGGCCACCGTCAGATCCTGGGGTCGCTGCCCACAGAGCAGAAACCACTGGCGCGACGCCTCCTCTTCTTTTCGTTTTTGCGAGCGTCTGGAAAAAAGGGTCGAGCGGAGCTGTCCCCAATCCAGCCCAAAAATGCGCGGCCTGGCCGGAGATTTAGCCGCCATCACCATCCCCTCGGGTCACATAGAGTTCCGCCACCTCAAGCCTTCGCACCACCGTGGGCATGGGTTGACCCCGATGGAGACGCTGGCGAAAGCCGAGCGACTCAAGGGCACTTTGGACCACCTTGGAACCGGTATAGCACTCAAGTCGCGTCACGCCCTCGCCGCGAAGACGCCTCAGACACTCCGTCAAAAGCAGCCTTAAAATCCTGGGGTCATTGTTTCGGGCCAGAAGATCGAGAACGTGAGCGCGGGGCTGACCATGACGATCAAAACGGCCCATAACGAGGTACCCCTGAAGCACGCCTGCCTCGGAAACACTCAGAACGTCATAGGATGCATCGGGATTTTTTCGGTAACGCCAATTCAGGGTGGCGGCATCCCGACGGGTTATGGCGGAATGATGCTGAAGTGCATTCTCGAACAAGTCATCGAAGCGGGCATCGAAAGGCCCTTCGTGGAGTTCGACAGACTGTGTTGATTTTGGAATGGACGGCAGGAAAAGATCGGCAACCGTCCCCAGGAGCCAACCCAAAGGGCGGCCCAGAGGGCGACCCAACACCGCTTTCAATGAGACCGTTCGGGCCCAGCTTCCTCCACCCGGCTGATCGACCGAACCGACCTTATACGCTACCACCAGCATGGGATCGGTCAGATGCTTGCCCAGTTGGTAACGAGGGCATTCAGGGTGATTGAGGATGGCCCCCACAAGGCCCGAGGAGAGGTCAATCCCCTCCTCCTCAAGCCCGGATTTCCTGAGGCTTCGCAGCGCTTTTCGGACCCGACTCCAATGCGCCAGGGCATCAGCAAACCAAACCACGTCGGGCAGGGGCTTGCCATCCACAAAAAGGCCTGCGGGGATGGTCGCCATGCTCGCAATCACCTGCCCCTCCCAGACCACGACCATGCCCTGATAACCCCGCTGTTCCAGCTTGGGATCTTCATGCCATTGCCAGCTCCAGCGGGCCTCCGCACGGTCGGCTGTTTCATCCCCAAAGACATCACGAATCAAGCCGATGATCTCAGGACGATCGCTGTCCCGGGCCTTTCGGATTTCAAACGCCACAGCAGCCTCCAGAGCTCTTGCGGTCAAGCTCGGTATGCGCTGCATTTTCATCTTCGATCGTTTGCAAGACACCCGTAAAGGACATTGACCCGGTGAGCGCGATGTCCCGACGGATCTTCAGAACCTCGGGCAATTTTGAAAGGGCACTGCCCAAGGCCGAGGCATACCCTACATCGCCCGAGATGAGTTTCAGGAGAAGTCGAATCAGGATTCGGGGGGGTGCGGTCAGCAAGAGACTCCATGCGGGATAGTGAATCCACTCGGCCAGAAGCTTGTTGCGTTGGAGTGCCCAACGAATCTTTCGCTTTTTGACATGATCCCGAATCGAGCCTTTTTCCTGATGCAACACCAGACTTTGAGGTTCAAGCCAGGTTTCCCATCCGCGGCGCCAGGCTCTCAGGCCCAGATCAAAATCTTCCCAGTAGAACGGCTTCAGCAGGGACAAAAATCCCCCCAACTGCAAAAACTTCGACCGGCTGACCGCCATGGAACCCCCGGAGGCATAGAGGCACATCCAGCCCTCCCGACCCAGGTCCGGCGTCGGCAACCGCTTCAGTGCCCCCAGACGAAAAGCATAGCGGCTGAGGCAGTAAGGGTGAGTCTCCGGCTGATCGACCCGAATCGCCGATTGAACCGCAAAGACATGGTCATCCTGAAGCCGCGCCACCAGGGGGGCAATAAAATCAGGGTCCGGTTGGACGTCCGAATTCAAAAGAATCAAGACCTCATCCGTTGCGGCCTGGACCCCCGAATGGATGGCTTCTGAAAAGCCCCGATTTTCAGGATGCACGACGCATTCCACATCCGGAAACAGGGTGCTCAGGACCTCGAGACTTTCATCACTCGAGCCATCGTCCACCACAATCAGCCGCCCGCCCCCCGGGTAGGCCAAAAGTGCCGCCTGAACCGTGGGAAGATTCTCCTTCAGCAGTTTTGCGCCGTTGAAATTGGGAATGATGAGGCTGACAGGGGTGTGAAAAGACATCAGATCAGCATCCGTGGGAGGGAGCCTTTCGACTCCGTTCGATGTAAAGCAAGATCAGGCTCACCACCAATCCAAAGGGCAGCAGGAAATCTCTTGAAAAGAACGGGATCGTGAAAATCCCATGCGTCAGGGAGGCCGTCAGCGTCGAGACGAGCACATAGCCCTCAAAGCGCATGCCGCCGTCAGTGCTTCTCCCGATCGCCCGGATCAAACCTCCCAGAAGCATGAGCACAGCACCGCCGATCATGAGAAGACCCAACACGCCATGACTGTAGAGGATCTCAAACAGAAAATTGTGCGGCGAGAGAAAGACCCGGAACTGTTGCTCGATGCCCCGGGTATAAAAATCGTTCCAGAATTGTCCAAGCCCATGTCCCATGAGCCACTGCGCCCGGGTATTCCTGATCAGCATATCGACGACCTGGAACCAGATCTCGGCTCTTTCATCCATGCGAAGGTTGAGAAAAAGGTCATCGACGCGCTCTGAAAAATGACCGATATCCCCAAGATAGAGTGTTCCGAGAATCAAGCTCATCCCCCCCACGATCCAAAGTCTTGCGGCAGGCGCCACCAGCGGAATCAGAACCAGCGCGGATGCCACCGCCGCCAAAAACCCGGGGCGTGACTTGGAGGCCAAAAGGAGGAAAAGATCGCCTAAAAGCGCCGCGAGGAAGACCCAACGCACCCAGCCTCGCCCTTGCATCGTCCCCAGCACCAGGGCCGGAGCCGTCAGAACGACGTACTCGGAAAGATAATGGATGTTACTGAAAAGTCCGGGATATCCCCTGCCCTTCAAGACAGGCCCCGTATAGAAAAAATCGGCCACCAGATTCAAGACCACAAAGGCGAAGCACAAAGGGCCTGCAAGGGACCGCCAGGCGACCTTTGAAAAAAGCCGCGAGGGGATCTGAAACCCGCCGATCAGGAGCAGTGCCATCCAGATCAGCGGATTTCCGGTTTTCCAGAACTGTCCCTGATTCAACAGAACGCCCCAGGTCCACGTGAGAGCGATCAATCCGAGCGGCCAACGGAGCAAAACCGGCATCGTCAGGGGCCGTTCAGCGCCAATGGCTTTGAGAATCACACCGACGGCAAGGAGATCGAGCGCCTGATGAAAGGTGCCACGCGCAAAGAGAAGCGACAGCACCAAAGCCAGCATGCCCACTTCGATCAGTCGGGTTGAGGATCCTGGGACCCTCACAGTATTGGGATCAGGCGCACTCAAGGCGTGCTCTCCTCAAACAACACATCGAGATACCGCCGGGCGCTGAAGCCCATCTCAAATTCACGAACCGCCTCTTTCAAAGTCTCCGCCGGCAAGGGATCCGCAAGGGTCGATGCCATGGCCATCGCCAGCGCCGCATCATCCCCGACGGGCACGAGGCTTCCATAGCGGCCATCGGCCAGTGTTTCTCTTGGCCCAAAGGGGCAATCGGTCGAGACCGAAGGCGTCCCCAAGGCCAAGGCCTCGACCAGGACGTTCCCCGAACCTTCCCAGGCAGAAGACATCACAAACAAGGCCGCTCGTTGCATGTAGGCAAAGGGATTGGGGGTAAACCCGGGGAAATCGACATCGGCCTCGATCCCCAAGGTCCGGGTCAGTTCGCGAAGACTGGCTTCCAGGGGACCCTCCCCGAGGATCATCAATCGTGCTGCGCGCTGTTCGCGAAGCCTTGCAAAAGCACGAATCAGGGTAGGAAAGTCTTTTTCGGGTGTCAGCCGACCTGCGCCCAGAACCACGGGAATGGCTTCCTTGAACCAGGGATGCGCAGGGTCCTCCTGCGCCATGACGGCAAGCTCGGGGGTGATGACCGGATTTCGAATCGCGATCACCCGTTGCCTGGGCATGCCGGTAATCTCGATCGTGTCCTCAACAACGCCTTCGGAAACCCCGATGATCTTGTTGAGGGAGGGAAAGAGCCAACGCATGGGAGCGAGGCGTGTCCAGCGGGTCCACCCGGACTTGCTCTTGAGGAAACCCTGCATGTTCATGTGCAACTGGCCGACCAGTCGGGTCTTCACCCGCGCGATCGCGTGCGCCACAATCGCGGTCCGAATGGCCCGATCTTTTGCGACCATCAGGACGTCCGGCTGCTCGCTACGAAGGTAGCGAATCAGCGCCGGAATGGCCATCTGAGAATGGCGAACACCGAGATTGATGACCCTGATATTGGGCCAGGGAATGACGGGCGGCGTCCCGCGGCGAGCGACCACCAAAAGAAGATCGATCCTCACATCCGGTTCCTGGGACAGGCCTTGAAGGAGATTCAAGGTCACCCGTTCGACGCCTCCAGTGCCTGAGAAGGACACAAAAAGCGCAAGATGTCTTGGGGGGGTGGAGCCTGCGTGTGGCGTAACCGATGACATGGGGGCCTTTTTTCAGTCAGTTGATCTTGCCCAAGACCCAGTCCATCGCCCGATCGGAGAGGATTCGCTTGAGCACGGCAAAGAGGGTGGTCGGAAACGTCACATGGTAGCGAACCTTGGGGCGACGCGCCTCCAGGGCATGGATGACACGCCGGCCCACCGACTCGGGACCCTCGGTGAAGGGCGCGGCAGGACCCACCTTGACCAGCCGGGCCACAAGGGTTGCATAGGTTGCTTCATGAGGGCTTCCGGCGGGATTCACATGCGACTGATACTGTTTGAGGGCATTATCCCGAAAGCGACTTTCGATGGGGCCAGGCTCAATCAGGCAGACCTTGACCCCACTGCCTTCGAGCTCAAGCCGCAGGGTGTCGGTCAGGCCTTCGAGGGCAAACTTGCTGGCGTTGTATGCCCCACGAAACTTCATGGCGGCAAAACCAAGGACGGAGCTATTCTGGATGATGCGGCCTTCGCCTTGCCGTCGCATCACCGGAATGATCAGGCGCGTCAGTTCGTGCGTTCCGAAAAAATTGGTCTCAAACTGGGCTTTCAATGCCTCAAGGCTGAGATCCTCAACCGCACCCGGCTGACCATAAGCCCCATTATTGAAGAGTCCGTAAAGAGTTCCTCCAGTCTTCTCCAGAACCTTGGCTACCGCCGTCCGAATCGAATCGGGCTGACTGAGATCCAGCTGGAGGGCCTCAAAGCCGGCTTTTGCCAACTCGGCGACATCCTCAGCCCTTCGGGCCGTTGCAAAGACCCGATAGCCCCTGGCTTTCAGCATGTCGGCCGTTGTGCGCCCGATCCCGCTCGAGCAGCCGGTGATCAGTACGGATTTAGGTTCACTTACATGCGGCATGTCAGGCCTCGCTTTCCTGATTATTCATCGGGAGTCTCCGACTCCCCCCCACAACCCGAACTTAGCTCCGGACGCGTTCCTTTGACGAAAGGCAGTTCAATGGCCCCCGGGCAGCCCTTGCCTGAGCGGGCACCCCGAACCGGATCCACCCAGAGCATTCGCACATTGTCCGGAAGATCAATTTCCAATGGCTCTCGACTGATGGCCGCCATGGTCCCCGCCCAGAGTTTTAACGCCCCTTGGGCACCGGTGAGCCCGGCCGGCTGATTGTCATCCCGTCCCACCCAGACGACACCCAGATAATCACCGGTAAACCCTGCGAACCAGCTATCCCGAAGTTCGTTGGTCGTTCCTGTCTTGCCGGCGGGCTCAAGGCTTTGTGGCATCTGGCTGTAGGCCGGACGCGCGGTGCCTTGATGGAAGACCTCCTTGAGTGCCGCATTGAGAAGGCAGACCGCCTCGGCGTCCACGGTCTGCCGGACCTCAATGCCATATCGCTGAAGCGTCTTCCCCTCGGGCGAGATGACCGCCTGAATCGCCCTGAGCGGGGTCAGGAAACCGTCGCTCGCGAGCGTCTGATACATCTGGGCCACCTCCATCGGCGTCAGGGCGGCCGCACCGAGGAGGAGCGATGGCACCAGATCCACATGCCGGTTGACGCCCAATTTCTTGAGGGTCTGGGCCGTGCGTGCGACCCCAAGATCCATGCCGAGGTGCACGGTTGCAAGGTTATAGGAATGGGCAAGGGCACTGAAAAGAGGGATGGTGCCGTGCTCCTTGCCGTCATAGTTTTTCGGTAACCAGACATTCCCCGGGGTCCTGACCTGCACCGGATTGTCCGTGAGAGGGGTCGAAAGCGTGTAGTTTTGAGAATCTTCAAGCGCTGTCAGGTAAACCACCGGCTTATAGAGGGAGCCGATTTGCCGGGTGGCATCGAGCGCACGATTGAATCCTACGCCCTCCTCCTTCCGGCCTCCCACCAACGCCGCAATCTCAGCGGTGCCCTTGCGGGTAAAGATCCCCGCCACTTCCAAGGGGGACTTCCCCGGACGCTTGTCCATCTTGGGGAGGTTTTCATCGATCGCCTGCTGCAAGCGATGCTGCACGCTGACATCAAGGGTGGTGAAAATCCGAAGGCCCTCGGAGGTGAGATCCTCCGGACGATATTCCTTCTCCAGCTGGCGTTTCACCAGATCCATGAAGGCGGGATAGCGACTGACCGATTGATGAGGATCCTTGACGACATCCAGCGGATGTTTTTTTGCCTCATCGACCCGTGCGGCATCGATGAAGCCCTGATCCCGCATCTCATCGAGAATGAGGTCCCGGCGCTTGAGGGTCCGATCCGGCGCAGTATAGGGATCGTAATAGGAGGGTCCCCGGACGAGAGCCACCAGAACGGCGATGTGATGCAGCTCCAGCTCTTCGATCGAGCGACCAAAATAGTACTGACTGGCGAGACCAAAGCCATGAATGGCGCGGGAGCCATCCTGCCCGAGATAGATTTCATTGAGATAGGCTTCGAGAATCTCTTCTTTGGTGTATCGGGCATCAAGGATCATCGCCATGACGATCTCGTTGATCTTTCGCCACCAGGTACGTTCCGAGGACAGGTAGAAATTCTTGACCAGCTGTTGGGTCAGGGTACTGCCTCCCTGCACGATCCCACCGGCCCGAAGATTAACGAAAACGGCGCGCAACATGCCCCTGAGGGAGATGCCATGGTGCACATAAAAATTGTGGTCTTCACTGGCAAAAAGGGCTTTGAGCAGCGTTTCAGGGGCCTGATCCAGGCGAATCAGGACGCGATCCTCTCGACGCGCAGGATAGAAACTTCCAATTTGAGGGGGCTCCAGGCGGAGAAGATCGACGGGCTGCCCTGAGCCCATATCCTCAAGAAGAATCACCTGCCCATCGGCAAACTGGATGCGAAGTTCGCGAGCGGGTTCCGTCTTGTCCGGGAACTGGAATTCTCGGGTCTTGAAAACCATTTCTTCGCCGAGACGAACAAAGGTGCCCTGAGTGGAAAGTTGAGGATCTTTTCGGTATTTGAGCTGGCTTAGAAACCATTCAAAGCCCGGGGCGTCATAGGCTGCGCCGACAAAAAGCTCGACGGGCCCTGCATAAACGCGGGCCGGCAAGGCCCATCGCTTGCCCTCAAATTGCTCACGGACAATCCGGTCTTCGAGGGCCACATAGGCGCCAAGACCTGCGAGCAGGAAGGGGGTGACCGTGACGAACAGCCAAAAGAAAGGGGACAGCAGAGATCGGAGCAGCGAAGGCCGGGGTTTTTTTGCCCTGTTCTTGCGCGTTCTCGTTGCCACGTTGCGTCCCTAGTTCAGATCCTGCATGGACAGCCCCCCCGGGATCCAACCCGGAGCGTCATCAATGGCTTTTGATCAAGTTTAGAAATTCAGAGCGTGTGCTGATCTCTTTCCTGAACAAGCCCAACATGGCCGATGTGGTCATGACCGAGTTCTGCTTCTCGACGCCGCGCATCATCATGCAAAGATGCTTGGATTCAATCACCACGGCGACACCGGTTGGATTGATCGCCGTCTGGAGCGCGGAGGCAATCTGATTGGTCAGGCGTTCCTGAATTTGAAGGCGACGGGCGTACATATCAACGATACGGGCGACCTTGGAGAGGCCGATGACCTTATCGGAAGGAATATAGGCCACATGACACTTGCCGATGAACGGCAAGAGGTGATGCTCGCAGAGCGAATAGAGTTCGATATCCTTCACGATCACCATATCGCGGGTATCCGATTCGAAGATGGCGCCATTGAGCACCTCATCGAGGTTCTTTTCATACCCGTTGTTCAAGAACTTGAACGCCTTGGTGGCCCGCTTCGGGGTATCGAGGAGCCCCTCGCGGGTGACGTCCTCTCCAATCCCGCTAATTAGGCGGCGAAAAAGATCTTCCATCTCGGAGTCTTGCATGGTGCTCTGTTGTTTACTGAATAAAGGCTGATTATACCCCGAGTCCTGCGCCCACCTCTTGGGACGATGGCCGTCGGGAATCCAGAATTTCAAGGACCTCTCTTGCGCCGGCATTCGGGCGGATGGCGGCCTCTCCCAATCGCCGCCGCCAGATCCGACCGCCGTGCTGCCCATGGAAAAGACCCAGCATGTGCCGGGTGATCCCATGAAGGCGCTGCCCTTCGGCCACCACGGAAGCGATATAGGGCAGCATCGCTTCAACCACGGCCTCACGGCTCGGAGGGTCACGGTCCACGCCAAACACCCGGCGATCCACATCAGCCAGAAGATAGGGATCGTGGTAAGCCGCACGACCCAGCATGACCCCATCAAACTGGCTCAGATGTTCGATCGCATGTTCGAGGGTCTCGATACCGCCATTCAGGATGAAGGCAAGATCCGGAAAATCGGTTTTAAGGCGCGCCGCCATGTCGTAACGCAGCGGGGGGACTTCCCGATTTTCCCTGGGGGACAAGCCCTTGAGCCAGGCTTTACGGGCATGGATGATGAACGTCTCGCAGCCGGCTTCGGCGACTTCGCCAATGAAGGCCACAAGTTCCTCATAGGAATCATGCTCATCAACCCCAAGCCGGGTTTTAACCGTCACCGGAATCGTCACGGACTCACGCATGGCCCGGACGCCCTCAGCCACGGTGCCCGGTTCCAACATCAGACACGCGCCAAAGCGCCCCTTTTGCACCCGATCACTGGGGCATCCGACATTCAGATTGATTTCATCATAGCCATAGTCCTGGCCAATCCGAGCCGATGCAGCAAGATCCTCTGGATCAGACCCCCCGATCTGAAGCACCAGGGGTTTTTCCACCGGATTAAATCCTAGCAAGCGCTCCCGATCGCCGTGAAGAATCGCCCCGGTGGTCACCATTTCACTGTAGAGCAACGTCTTTTGCGAGAAAAGCCTGTGGAAAAAACGGCAATGGCGGTCAGTCCAATCGAGCATTGGGGCGACGCAAAAACGATGCGAGTTGACCACGTGGGCTCCGGCCTTAGCGCCGGCGGGTCAGCAAAGGCGGACGAGAACTGCGGGTATGAGGAAGTTGTGGCGGACGCTGGGAGGCCAGCCAATAGCGGCCAAGGAGGACGCCGCCAGTCGCGACCAGCCCCGTGAGACAGAGGTACAGCAAGGTCCTGAGTCTTGAAATTTCTCGAAACATGTCCGCCTTAGTCAGCGCAGGGGACGCGGTCCCTGGCATCGCTGCATAGCGCGGGTGATCGGGTATGGCCTGATCCAGATTGGGGGCATTGGGACCCTGGGCATAGGTCTCAAGCGAACGAATATCGTTCTGCAGAACCTCAAACTGCTGAATGACCTCCGGGGTGACGTGGCCACTAGCGATCGTTCGCTCCAGGGCTTTCAAGCGGATTTCAACCGAATCGGCCATCAGACCATGCAGTCGATTCTGAAGGAGCACCATCTGCTCTCCCATCGATTTCATCCGCTCCCCCCCCGCTTCTGTCATCAATTGTGACTCCAGAAGATCCAGCTCTCCTTGCAACTGATAGAAGAGAGTCAAAAGGCCGGCCAGAAGAATCAGCCCCATCAGGAAGAGGCTCGGCCCTGAAACGGGCACAAGCCAACTCGGACGTCCGGACAGCGGTTGTCCGGACGTCTGCGCTGCGTCCTGCTCTTCATGTCGTGGATTAGGCATGCCGGGCGGTGCAGATTACCGATTGGCAACCCGCCAACTCCTCTTGAAACAAAGTAGGGGGCCGTAAACTATGTCAGAACGCTGCGCCAGGGTCAATCGATCCCCCGGACTCCAGCCCGAGCATTTTCCATCAACGCCTTCATGTCCCTGACCGCAAGGTCCAGGCCGCAAAAGAGGGCCCTTGCGATGATCGCATGCCCAATATTCAACTCATGAATCTCAGGGATTCGGGCGATGGGCTCGACATTGTGGTAATTGAGGCCATGTCCTGCATTCACCATCAGCCCGAGGGCCTTGGCGCGCGTGGCGGCCGAGCGAATCCGGTCCAGTTCTGCCTCAAGGTCCCGCCCTTCGGGAAGGTCTGCATAATGCCCCGTATGAATCTCGATGACAGGGGCGCCCACGGAAACTGCCGCCTCAATCTGGCGGGGATCGGCATCGATGAACAGCGAGACCTCAATTCCGGCCGAACTGAGCGCTTGGGTCGCATCACGAACCCGACTCAGGTTGCCCGCGACATCCAGCCCCCCTTCCGTCGTCAGCTCCTCCCGTTTTTCAGGCACGAGACAGCAAGCGGCCGGCCGCGTTTTTTCGGCGATTGAAACCATTTCATCCGTCACCGCCATTTCAAGATTGAGCCGCGTCTTCAAAAGCTCGCGAAGAAGGGCGATATCCCGATCCTGAATATGGCGCCGATCCTCACGAAGGTGCGCGGTAATTCCCCGGGCACCGGCCTGCTCAGCGACGAGGGCGGCATGGAGCACCTGGGGATACCGGGTTCCCCGCGCCTGACGGACCGTGGCGATATGATCAACATTCACCCCGAGATGAATCGGGGGCAGCGTAGCAACCATCAGGCATTCCTCCTTGAAAACGTTTGGAACAGTTCACGGCTTTTGAGCGGGCGCCCGTCAAGCTGACGATCGAGCATGCTGCGCATGAGCTTCTTCGCAAAAAGAAGATCCCGCTCATCCTCAAAATCATCCGTGGCCAGCGCGATGAGCGCGGAACCAGGAATGCCGCCCTGGGCATCACTCACCTTCTGGGCCCCCTGCTCGGGGTGGTAGAGGTAAAAGGCACTCGCTTCGATGGGATCCCCGATTGTGTCCTCCCAAAGGCTCAATCCATAGCCGAGCTCTTCCAGCAAAGCACGCTCGAACCTGCGCAACAAACGCTCCGGCCTGATGCCCTGCCCCAGCTGCTGAATCACGGCAAGAATCTCCTCATAGAGTTCAGGATGGGCATCCTCCAAAGGCAAGAGGCGCATCACCAATTCGGCGACATAGAAGCCGCAATAGAGTCCCTCCCCCTCCAGCCGGAGCCATCCCGAGACGCCTTCAACGGAGGTCAGGAGGCGAAGTTCACCCCGGCCGCCCACCGTATAGCGAATTCTTGAAAAGGGAGAGAGATCCCCGGAGGGCTGCCGACCCCGGCGAACGCCTTTGGCGAGGAGCCGCAGTCGACCGCGTTCCCGGGTCAGAAGATCGACAAGGCAACTGGTTTCGCGATACGCGCGAATGTGAAGAACGATGGCCTCATCGAGGGGGGCCAACGAGGGCGCGGCGGGGGCAATGCCCTCGTTAATCGGTGTAGCCGAGGCTTCGGAGTGCCCGTTCATCGTCTGACCAGCCTTCCTTGACCTTGACCCAGAGCTGCAAGAACACCTTGCCTTCAATCAAGCGTTCAAGATCCAGGCGGGATCTTTCCCCCACCTTTTTGAGAACTTCACCGCCTTTTCCGATCACGATGGCCTTTTGGCCCGTGCGCTCGACCAGGATCAGGGCACGGATTCGCGTCAGACCCTCCTCCACCTTGTATTCCTCAATCTCAACGGTCAATGCATGCGGCACTTCTTGCCCGAGCGAGCGAATCAGCTTTTCCCGGATAATTTCAGAAGCCATGAATCGCATCGAGCGGTCCGTCACCTGATCTTCGGGAAAAATGAGGTCGCCTTCCGGAAGATACTGAAACAAGGTGGTCTCCAACTCCTCCAGATTCAAACCTCGCAGGGCGGAGAGGGGAATCATGGCTGCAAATGAAAATTCGTCTTCTGCGGCCTGCAGGAAGGGCAGCAAAATCTCCTTGTCCTCCATCCGATCAATCTTGTTGATCGCGAGAATCACAGGCAGGTTTGCCTGCCGAATCCGCTTGAGTACCAACTGGTCTTCGGACTGAAATTCCGGCTTATCGATGACCCAGAGGATCACATCGACGTCATTAAACGCGGTCCCCGCAGCACGGTTCAGATAGCGGTTCATCGCCCGTTTTTCATTGGCATGGATCCCCGGGGTATCCACAAAAACGGCTTGTCCCTGATCGGTGGTCTTGATCCCGTGGATTCGATGACGGGTTGTCTGAGGGCGACGCGAGGTGATGCTGATCTTCTGGCCAAGGAGATGATTCAGCAAGGTGGATTTACCGACATTGGGTCGGCCAACGATCGCTACATAACCGGATTTCATGGGGCTGGGGCTGGATAAGACTGAGATCACCCCGCACGCAACACCCGGGGGCACGGGCGTTGGAGAGCATAGCACGCGGGGAGCCGGGGGCGCCCCGTTTTGTGTCAATTATCGCACCGGGCCGAGGCATTTCCCTCACCCGGTAGCGCTCAGCGAGGGGAGATAAAGTGCGTGCTGATGGCGCGAAGCGAGTTGCGGCAATCGTCGGAACTGGGCATCTTTGCGGCATTATCGGCGGCAAGGCAAGCCTTGACCATGATGCGCGCTTCATCCAAATTTCCGGCGTACCAAGAAACGCTCTTGGCCGTTCGGGACGGCACCAGTGACGAGGATCCCACGCCAGGCCAGAAGGTAGAGGCCAGGGCCAGACCGACGACGGCGAAACCCAACATGTAACCCAAGCGCCCGGAAGCGGGACGATTGGGTGAAAGGACGAAATGAGTGCGCTGATGCATTTGATGATCCCCCCTTGAATCATGAAGTTGCATAAAGAATGCGCCGACGTTTGAATCGGCTGGCGCGTCATGGTTTTGCTTTTTATATCAAGCAAAAGTTACGCCAATGTGAACTAGAACTTAAAACCTAACTCGGCGGTCAATCGCTCTAGCATGGTTTCGGCGGCGGCCTGCTCAGCCCGCTTGCGCGAGGACCCCTTCCCCTCAGAGGCCTCTTCAAACAGGGCAATGCGACACTCGACCAAGAAATGCTGATCATGCGGCTGACCAATCACCGACTTGAGCGTGTATCCCGGTAAATCAAGTCCGCGTGCTTGCATGGCCTCTTGGAGTCGCGTTTTGGGATCCTTCTTCCAGTCGCGGACGGAAAGCCCTTCAATGTACTCATCAAAAAGCGCGAGAATCCAGACCCTGCAGGCATCCATGCCCTGATCCACGAGAAGCGCGCCGATGAGCGCCTCCATCGCGTCCGAGAGAATCGAATCCCGCCGATATCCCCCACTCTTAAGCTCCCCCGAGCCAAGAATCAGGTAGTCACCCAAATTGAGCTTTCGGGCAATATTCGCAAGCGCGGTCTGATTCACCAGCGTCGCCCTCAAACGGCTCAAGACCCCCTCATCGGCATCGCCAAACTTTTGGTACAGGCGCTCGGCAATGACAAAGCCCAAAACCGAGTCCCCCAAAAACTCCAGTCGCTCGTTGTTATCCGCATGGGCACTGCGATGGGTCAGCGCCTGACGAATCAGGGCCGGATTCCTGAAGTGAAGACCCAGTTTTCGGAGCAGTTTGTCCGGATCTTGGATCAAATTGGAAGGTCTTGAAGAGGACAAGGCGTCAATCGAGATGGGTACCAATACGACTGAATGCGATTCCTGGTCTTCCCGAGTCCCAACTCATCCAGATGAAGAACGCACGACCCACCAGATTGGCCTCAGGAACGGCGCCCCAAAACCGGCTGTCATTGCTGTTGTCGCGATTATCACCCATTACGAAATAATGGCCTTCGGGCACCAGAAATTCCCCTTCCCGCGCGGACGGATCTTGCGAGCGAATCAGAATCTGATGACGCAAGGCCTGAAGGTCTTCGGTCAGCAAAGGCTCTCCCGTCATCGATTCACCCTGCGTCCCACCGGCATAACGACCATCCGGCGTTTGCGCCATCGGCACCCCATTGATGAAGATCTGCTTGTGATAGTAGCCGATCCGATCCCCCGGAAGCCCAATCACCCGCTTGATGTAATCCACCGTGGGATCCTTTGGGAAGCGGAAAACTACGATATCGCCCCGCCTTGGCTGACCGTTTTCGATGATCTTGGTATTGAGAACCGGAAGCCGCACGCCATAGGCAAACTTGTTGACGAGAATAAAGTCCCCTACCAGCAAAGTCGGCATCATGGAGCCTGAGGGAATCCGGAAGGGCTCGAACAAAAAGGAACGCAGCACCAGAACGATGAAGACCACGGGAAAGAAGGACCGGGCGTATTCCACCAGGACCGGCAACTGATCCACCGGAACACGTCCCTTGACCCGCTCAACCGCAAGCCAGTAAAGCCCCGAGATTACCCCGGTGACAAAGGTCGCAACGACCAGAAAAAAAGAAAAATCGTAGTCCATCAGGAATCCTTGCTAACCCGAAGCACCGCGAGGAAGGCCTCCTGCGGAATGTCGATTTTACCGACCTGCTTCATTCGTTTCTTACCCGCCTTCTGCTTTTCCAAAAGCTTCTTCTTTCGGGTGATATCGCCCCCGTAACACTTGGCGAGAACGTTCTTGCGCATGGCCTTCACTGAAGACCTCGCAATGATTTTTGAGCCTATCGCGGCCTGAATGGCCACCTCGTACATCTGTCTTGGAATCAGGTCTTTCATCTTCTCGACAAGATCGCGCCCCCGCGACTGACTGATATCCCGATGGACAATCAAAGACAGGGCGTCAACCTTTTCGGCGTTGATCAGGATATCAAGCCTGACCAAGGGGGCCATCTGGAAACGCAGGAACTCGTAATCAAAAGAGGCAAAGCCCCGGCTGACCGACTTGAGTCGGTCAAAGAAATCGAGAACCACCTCGCTCAGGGGCAACTCGAAACTGACAGAGACCTGACCCCCCATGAATTGCATGCGTTTTTGAACGCCGCGCTTTTCGATGCAAAGACTCAAG
Organism: Methylococcaceae bacterium; assembly: GCA_044350805.1. Taxonomy (GTDB): domain Bacteria; phylum Pseudomonadota; class Gammaproteobacteria; order Methylococcales; family Methylococcaceae; genus UBA6136. Next base: position 52,473 of record JBILGU010000006.1, on the reverse strand, counting down.
ACATTCCCAAGATAATCCTGAGGCACCAGGATATTGGCCTCAATGATCGGCTCGCGGATTTCAACAATTTCATTGGGCAACGGCAATTCCGAAGGATTGTCGATCGCTACGGTCGTATCGTCCGTCTTTAGAACCTCATAGACCACGGTCGGCGCGGTCGTGATCAGATCAAGATCGTATTCACGCTCAAGTCGCTCCTGGATGATTTCCATGTGGAGCATTCCGAGGAAGCCGATACGGAAGCCAAAGCCGAGCGCCTGGGAACTTTCCGGCTCATACTGAAGCGCCGCATCATTGAGGGAGAGCTTGTTCAACGCTTCCCGAAGGTCTTCGTAGTCATCGGACTCGACCGGATAAAGGCCCGCGAAAACTCGCGGCTGGACTTTCTGGAACCCGGGCAAGGCCTCACTGCACGGCACGTCCGTTGCCGTGATCGTATCGCCGACGGGCGCTCCAAAGATGTCCTTGATGCCGGCAATCACGAATCCGACCTCACCGGTCTGAAGCACTTCCTTATTGAGGGATTTCGGGGTAAACACCCCCAGCTTTTCAACCAGATGACTCTTCCCGGTCGACATGAGGACCACTTTCTGTTTCCGGTGAATCGATCCGTTGACGACCCGCACCAAAGAAACCACACCGAGGTAATTGTCGAACCATGAGTCGATGATCAGGGCTTGAAGCGGCGCATTGGGATCCCCCCTGGGCGCCGGCACCTTCTCGACCAACTGTTCCAGGAGATCGTCCACCCCGAGCCCGGTCTTGGCGCTGATTTTCAACGCCTCGTCCGCAGGCACCCCAATGATCTCCTCGATCTCGGTGCAAACCCGCTCAGGTTCGGCAGACGGCAGGTCGATCTTGTTCAAGACCGGAATAACCTCAAGACCCTGCTCTATGGCGGTATAGCAGTTCGCCACACTTTGCGCCTCAACGCCCTGCGCCGCATCCACCACCAGCAATGCGCCTTCACAGGCCGCAAGGGAACGGGACACCTCATAGGAAAAATCGACATGGCCCGGCGTATCAATCAGGTTGAGCTGATAGGTCTGGCCGTTTTTAGCCTTGTAAGAGAGCGTCACGCTCTGAGCCTTGATCGTAATGCCCCGTTCGCGCTCGATATCCATCGAGTCGAGAACCTGCGCCGACATCTCCCGCTCGGACAATCCGCCGCAGGTCTGAATGAATCGGTCCGCTAGCGTCGACTTACCGTGATCGATGTGCGCGATGATCGAGAAATTTCGAATATTGTCTTGTTCAGCCACAATCAATCCTTGAGTTTCAGGGCCAGGAACTGCGAGCCCCCGCGACGGTGAACCAGCAGCGCCACAGACTTGTCCTTCGGCAATGTCTTCACCACCTCTTCAAGATGCTTGGCATCCCGAATCGTCTGGTCCTGGACACTCAGAATGACATCACCCGGACGGATACCGGCATCCGCAGCCGGCCCCGGCTTAACGCCGGTCACCAGAGCGCCCCCGGTCTTCGGCAGTTCAAGTTGTGCCCGCTGGGCATCATTGGGTGTGGTCGCCTGAAGATTGATCCGGGGCAGGAGGCCGCCCTTGGACTCCTCTTTCGGATCCGCCGGAGCGAGCGGATCCTCATCGGGCAGCATGCCGATCTTGATCTGGATATTCTGGCTCTTGCCCTGACGTACCACACGAAGAGTCGCCGTTTCACCAATCTTGGTGGCCCCGACCATCGGCGGTAGGTCACTTGAAATAGGAATCTCACGATCGTTAAAGGCTTCGATGACGTCCCCGGGCTGGAGCCCTGCCGCCTGAGCCGGACTATTGGGCAACACGCGCGCAACCAGGGCGCCCTGAGGCTTCTTCATGCCAAAGGACTCTGCCAGTTCTCGCGTGACATCCTGAATCTGAACCCCCAGCCAGCCTCGGGAGACCTTGCCCCCGGCCTTGAGCTGCTCGACCACACTCATGGCGACATCGACGGGAATCGCAAAAGAAAGCCCCATGAAACCGCCGGTGCGGCTATAGATCTGGGAGTTAACCCCGACCACCTCGCCCTGAAGATTAAACAAGGGCCCCCCGGAATTGCCCGGATTGATGGCGACATCCGTCTGAATGAAGGGGATGTAGTTGTCGCTGGGAAGACTGCGGCCCTTGGCGCTCACGATCCCCGCGGTGGCGGAATGATCGAAGCCGAAGGGCGAACCGATGGCCAGAACCCATTCCCCCACCTTGAGTGACTCTGAGGAGCCTAGCTTGACCACAGGCAGGTCCTTGGCCTCCAGCTTGAGGAGCGCAATATCGCTGCGCTTGTCTGATCCGATGATCTTAGCCACCAGCTCTCGGCGATCCTGAAGGCGAACGACCACCTCCTCTGCATCCTTGATGACATGGTGATTGGTGATCACATAACCATCACTGGAAATGATGAAACCCGATCCCAGCGACATGGATTCTGCGGGAGGCTGACCACCCCCCGGAGCCTGGGGCATTCCAGGTATTCCAGGACCACCTGGCATCTGGGGACCACCCTCACCAAAGTAACGGCGAAGAAGATCATCAAAAGGCACGCCTTCTGGAAGTTCAAGCCCTTCGGGAACCTGCATTTGGCCGTGAGGTTGAGCGACCTTCTGGGTGGTACTGATGTTGACCACAGCCGCGTTGTTCCTTTCCACTAGCTCAGTGAAATCGGGCAGCTGTGCAAGGGCGAGCTGACTGAAGAACAACAGGAACGAAGCGAGGGCTAACGCTCGGCGGACATGGGGCATCGGGGACTCCAAACGACGGTCAAGTCGACAATGATAAAGAATTCGCGGGACAAAGGCTCGTCTCGCCGAGCCTTTTGGAGGATACAGGTCATTTCAAAGGATCCCTTCGCGGGATCCTTTGCTTGGCATACGCGGCAAAATCAGGGTTTTGCCTTTTCGCCGAGTCCCTTGGCGATGAGCTCGACAGTCTTTAAGGGGACTTCACCCATCACGGTGACCAATTGGCCATGGAAATCGATGGCATTGACGTTCACTGCCCCCATTCGACGGGGACCGGTCGGCTGCCGTCCCTGGCGCGGTTCGATGTAAATCGACACGGCAGAGAAGCCATCGCTGAGCAGAATTTGTTCGACGGGAACCGTCGAGGGTGGCTTGCGCAACGTGCTATAGGACACGATCTGGAATCCTTCGGGCACATGCGCCAGAGTCCAGCGAAGGTCCTTCAGGGGAAGTGACTCGCGGTGGCTGATCTGGGTGATCGCGTGTTGCGTCTTCATGACCGGCTCAAGCTCTTTGGCCGGTACAGGATCGCGTGTGTTGATGGCCGTGAAAACCACCTGCTCCACCGACTGGCCTTCTTCGTTGATGACATCCAGCTTGAGCGGGAGCCGGGTTGCCACATCAATCCAGAGGATTCGGCTGTAGCGGAAACCATCCCGGGGTTCGAGGGCGACGACCTGCGTTTGAAGCCCGGCCACATATTCCCTGCCCATCAGATTCACCGAATAGACCCGTTCAAGCAGGCCCAAGTCATCGGGAAGCGCTAAAAGGAGGGAGTGCTCCGAAGGTCGGGTTTCCACCACGACCTCCTGGCTTTCCTGAGCGTAGCGACTGATGTTGCTGCCGGTCCGGACGACCTCCCGCAGCGGGCTGTTCATGGAAACCAGCCGCTCCCTCTCCACCCCATCGATTCGCGCGTGGAAGAGCTTAAAGCTGTCGACCTGCTGGTCCTTGATATAGGACACATTGGCCTGATAACTCAGATCGCTCACCGCCCGATGCATGGACTTGAGCCAGTCGATACCGGCCTGACTCTCCTGTGCACCCAAGGCACCGACAGAAAAAAACGCAAAAAGTATCGTACAAACTGCCGGAAACAGATTTCGCATAATGCGGTGGATTCTCCGAATCAACGACCTTGATGACCACTCACGAGTCTGACCGACGGCATCAGTCCCTGCGACCCCGAAAGGTAGGCGGATTCGTTGTGCATGTTCAGGTATTCGCGAAGATCAGGTTCCATCGAGGCATGGACTGCCGGCGTTGAAATGTTCACGCTCGCCAACAATTCACTCGCCTTGTCAGGGGAGTAATGATTCACCGAACGGACGACCATGATGGCCAAAGCCGCCATCGAAGCCGCCAGGGCAAATGTTGCCACTCTCTCGCGGAACTGATGTCTGACCACGCGGGGAGACAGAACAACGGGCTCCTGATCGATCGCGGCACGGACCCGAGCGCTGAAATCCAGATCAGGAAGTGCAGCGGATTCAGAGCGGAGCACAGATCGCACGGCCTGATAGCGGTGGAATTTGGCACGCAGTTCCCGATCGGACCGGATACCCTCGAGAACGGACAACCCGTCCTTCGCATCGAGCGCGTCATCCAAAAGAGCGCTGAGCTTTTCAGAAGTCTGTTCAGTATTCATGGTCATCTACCGTAAAAGTGGTTCAAGTCGTTTATCAATGGCTTCTCGCGCCCTAAAGATTCGCGATCGCACGGTGCCCACCGGGCAACCCATGACTTGCGCAATCTCGTCGTAGCTCAGGCCCTCAAACTCCCGCAACGTAATGGCAGACCGCAATTCCTCTGGGAGGTTTTGCAGCGCATCCTGTATCACTGCCGCAATTTCGTCGGTCAGCAGATGACTTTCGGGAGTCTCGTAAGACCTTAGACGCGTCCCACCCTCAAATTGTTCCGCATCTTCAATATCTATTTCATCATCGCTCGGACGGCGGCTTCTCATGGAGAGGTGATTTTTCGCCGTATTGATCGCAATACGGTAGAGCCACGTATAAAACGCGCTCTCGCCTCTGAAGCCCGGCAAGGCCCGGTAGGCCTTGATGAATGTCTCCTGGGCCACATCCATCGCTTCATGGTGATCCTTCACGTAGCGGTTGATCAATTGGGCGATCTTGTGCTGATATTTGATTACCAGCGCATCAAACGCCTTCTTGTCACCACGCTGTACGCGTCGGACCAACTCCTCGTCGAGCTCTTCACCCATCAGGGGCTCATTTTCCTTAGATCCAGCCCAGACCCTTTGTCTAATTTAGGAGTCCGGTACCGAATTGTTATATGACCACAGGACAGCACCTACCGGTTCGCAATCCGGCAAAACGACTCGACCCAACCTACATGCGCGCCGAGTATGCCAGATCTGAACGATGATTTCGAAGGTCAGACACGCAAATTTCGGAAATTATCCCATGTCCTGAAATTTTTTTTCCTCGTTCCTTGGCTGCCGGTTTTGCAGTAGCATCCATCCCATCATGCCCAAGGGTTCAACCAAGAACGAATATCCGCCTGCCGCGCCCTGTTTCGATGTTTTGATCATCGGAAGCGGTGCCGCGGGCCTGAGTCTCGCACTGCGTGTTGCGGACCACGCCCGCGTGGCCGTGCTGTCAAAAACCGCTCTCGCCGAGTCCAACACGCTCTACGCACAAGGCGGCATCTCCGCCGTGCTCGATGAGGAGGATTCGATCGAGTCTCATATTGAGGACACCCTCTCCGCCGGAGCAGGACTTTGCGACCCGGATATCGTTCGGCTTGTCGTCTCTCAAGGCAAGGCCTGTATCGACTGGCTCCTCGACCGCGGCGTTCCCTTCACCGAAGTGAACTCAGAACAAGGCCAGCACCAACTCCACCTGACCCGGGAGGGTGGCCATACCCATCGCCGCGTGGTGCATGCCGCCGATGCCACGGGCAGGGCCATCGAGACCTCGCTCGAACAGCATGCTCGCCAGCACCCCAACATTTCCCTTTTTGAATATTGCAACGCGGTTGACCTGATCACCGGCGCCCGAATCGGACAGCCCCATATGGGGGTGGTGGGCGCCTATGTTCTCAACGGTCTCAGCCAGCGCATCGAGACGTTCAGAGCGCGGACCGTGGTTGTGGCTTCCGGCGGCGCAAGCAAGGTCTACCTCTATACCAGCAACCCGGATATCGCGACGGGTGACGGCATTGCCATGGCGTGGCGTGCTGGCGCCAACGTCGCCAACATGGAGTTCATCCAATTCCATCCGACCTGCCTCTATCACCCGCACGCCCGCTCCTTTCTCATCTCAGAAGCGGTTCGTGGCGAGGGTGGCCGGCTTCTTTTACGGGATGGCAGCCCCTTCATGCAGCGATTTGACCCTCGCGGAGAACTAGCGCCTCGCGACATCGTCGCCCGAGCCATCGATCATGAGATGAAGCGACTCGGCGAGGACTGCGTTTTCCTCGACATCTCGCATCGGCCGGCTGATTTCATTCGCGAGCACTTTCCGAACATTCATGGCCGCTGCCTGGAACTTGGCATTGACATGACACGGGAGCCGATCCCGGTCGTGCCCGCGGCACACTATACGTGCGGCGGCATTCTGACGGATCATCACGCCTGCACCAATGTGCCAGGCCTCCTGGCGATTGGGGAAGCGGCTTCGACCGGACTCCACGGTGCCAATCGCATGGCCAGCAACTCACTTCTCGAATGCCTGGTCTTTGCCAAGCGGGCCGGCGAATGGATTCTCGCGCATCTCGAAGAACGACCGATTCCGCCGGACCTTCCCGAATGGGATGAATCCAAGGTCACCGATTCTGACGAAGAAGTCGTCGTCGCCCACAACTGGGACGAAATCAGAAGGTTCATGTGGGATTACGTCGGCATCGTTCGGACCGACAAGCGATTGGAGAGAGCTCTCCATCGTGTTGAGCTCCTCAAGCAGGAAATCGCCGACTACTACGGTAACTTCCGCGTCACCAACGATCTTCTCGAACTGCGTAATCTCGCCATTGTCGCGGAGCTCATCATCCGCTCCGCCCAGCTCCGCAAGGAAAGTCGCGGCCTTCACTTCACTCTGGATTATCCGGAAGCGGATACCGCCGCTCCCCCACGAAATACCATCCTTCGCCCCCGAAACGCGCCGTGAAGGCTGTCGCGATATTGAACCCGGGGCCAAACTCGCGCCTCGCGCTTGTCAAAGTACCTGTTCCGCGCCCCGAAGCCGGCGAAGTCCTGATCAAGGTCATGGCCGCCGGAGTCAATCGCGGGGATCTCCTCCAACGGCAAGGGCGTTACCCTCCGCCGCCGGGTGCCTCTTTGCTCCCCGGCCTTGAAGTTGCGGGAGAAGTCGTCGCACAGGGGGCAGACACCCAAAGTCCCCCCGTGGGCGCGAGGGTTTGTGCGTTACTCAGCGGCGGCGGGTATGCAGAATATGTCGCGGCACCTGCGGCACTGTGTCTTGAAATACCCCCAACGCTCTCATACGCCGAGGCCGCAGCCCTGCCTGAGGCCATGTTCACCGTCTGGGACAACGTCTTTCGGCGCGGTCGGCTCGCTGCCGGCGAAACCCTCCTCATCCAGGGCGGCACCAGTGGGATCGGCATGCTGGCCATCCCTCTCGCCCGCCATTTTGGCGCCCACGTCATTGCCACCGCCGGTAGCGAAGAAAAATGCGCCGCCCTTGAACAACAGGGCGCCATGCCGATCCTTTACCGAACGGAAGACCTGAAATCCCGCGTCCTTGCCCTGACCGGGAACGCAGGGGTCGATGTCATCCTCGATCTCGTCGGCGGGCCGCTTCTGAAGACGCACCTTGAGCTCCTGCGCGAAGAGGGGCGACTGGTCCTCATCGCGGTTCAAGGAGGCTACAAGGAAGAGATCAATCTGCTCCCCATCCTCACCAAGCGACTCACGGTCACCGGATCCACCTTGCGCTCCCGAAGTCTTGCCGAAAAATCAGAGCTTCTTGAGGACCTTCGACGCGCGGTGTGGCCCCTTATCGAAGACCATCGCATCAGGCCCACCCTTGCGGCCCGGTTTCCTCTCGAGAACGCCGAGGCAGCGCATGCCCTCATGACATCCAGTCAACACATTGGAAAGATCATTTTGGAGGTCCCTTCGTGAAACATATCCCATGGATGGGCCACGCCCTGATTCTGGCGCTCCTCGTTTCATCCCCGTCGCGTGCGGATCTTGCAAAGGGTCTGGATGCGGCGGCACAGGAAGACTGGCCAACCGCTTACCGGGAATTCAAGGAGTCTGCCCTTCGGGGTAACGCCAATGCAGCCGTCAACCTCGGCAATCTCTACATGCGAGGCCTGGGCGTTGCCCAGGACTATGGCCAGGCCCGTGCCTGGTATGAAAAGGCGGCGCTCGAAAGCAATCCGATTGCAGAAGCCAAGCTGGGTGTCCTTTATTACGTCGGCCTTGGAGTCGCTGAAAACCGAACTCGAGCGGCAGAATGGTTCCAGAAAGCGGGGGATCAAGGTGATGCCCATTCCGCAATGACCCTGGGTGAGATGTATCTTGCTGGTGATGGGGTTCCCCTCAGCCGTTTCGAAGCTTACATCTGGTTCACGATTGCGAGCGAACTCGGCTCTCAAGAGGCCGAAGAGCCCCGCGTCAAGCTCGCAACCGAACTTCCGGCGGGCGAAATCAACACAGCGCTTGAACGGGTCGCGGTCTGGCGAAGGAGCTACGAGCAGCAGGTTGAAAAGGCGGCCAGACTGACCGCCAAAAGGGCCCAACCTTCAGATTCCGAGGCACAAGCCCCGGGGGTAACCCCTCAAGAATCCCAGCCGGGTCCAGCGGCAGCCACAGAAAAAAAGGCCACCCAAAAGAAGAAATCCGAAGGCCTCAAGAAGGATAAGCAACCCAAAGGCTAATCAACCAAAGTGGCAGACGTAATCCAGGAACTCGACCGTTTCAATATCAAATGCCGAGTTGCCTTGAACCTCGAAGCGTTCACCGGCGCCATACTCATGCCACGCGGTCTCGCCATCCAAACGCACACGACAGACCCCGCCGATGATTTCCATGACTTCAGGCGCCCCGGTGGTGAATCGGAGGGTTGAAGGAAAGATCACGCCGACCGTCTTGCGAGTCCCGTCCTCAAGATGAATGGTGTGACTCACACACTTTCCATCGAAATAAACGTTGCTTTTGAGGGTCAGGTCGACCTTGGTGTACTGGGACATGGATGAACACTCCGGAAGGGCAAGGGATCCGAAACGAATCTTTTCAGATCAGGATAACGAGAAGGACGAGAAAGACCGCCCCTGAAATGATTTTTTGAACGAGGGTCAAAGCTTCCCAGGCCAGGTGCACCTGTTTAACCCGAATTCGAAACCAGCGCCGAAGTCGCGGCCAATACTCATCCCGCATCTTGCGAAAACCATACCGCCCCAACAGAACCAGGAAAATCAGCTTAAGCGGCGTCAGACCCAGAGCGGTCGCGATTTCAGAGTAGCGTTCAGCCTCGTGTGGAAAATGCTGCTTGAGATAGTCTGCCAACTGATCCTCAAGCCACTCTTCGGGCGCCTCAATCAGGACCAGCCAGACTTTCTCAAGGACCTCAAAGAGGAATTCAAAGAAATGAAGCCCGAAATCGATGAGGAGCTCACCGAGAACAAACATCGCGATAAAGCTTCCGAGAAACCAGTAGAAGGGCTTCCAGCTGGCCTCGATAAATTCCTCATCGTCGTGGTCCCCCACATCAGGATCGACGTCTTTTTTGAAATCTGGATCACGCATGAACGAAGAGAAGAACGCCACTGTAAAACCCTAAAGAGTATCGGTGTTCTCTGATAGACACAAGCTGAGCAAGAAAGTGCCCGTCCACTTCCGTGTGTGCCAAAAATCCGTTCAAGCCAACCCGAGATCGGACTTGTGATGGTCAGATATGGTATATTTGGCGCCGCCCTAATGAAGGCAATAAATCATGGGTCGGCATGGAATGGTTTCCAAGGCCCCAGCAAAAAATAAAGGAAATTGCTCCAACCGCCGAGGCGCTAGCCCATAGCGCCCGCACCCAAACGCACCGGGACCTTCATGGAAATCAAAGAGTGGCTGCAGGTCTGGCAGTTCGACCATAACCCCTTCGTCATCTTCGACGCCGACCGCGATCCCTATCTTCAGTCCTCGATGGTGGAAAACACCTCGCTGAGGTCTGTTCTGCTCCATATCGATAAGCCGACCCCCTACGTCATCTTCGCCATCCGAGGGGCGGGGAAGTCTTCGATGCGGATCGATACCGAGCGATATCTCAATGATTATCGGGATCAAGTTCTGGTCATCGCCTACACCGAATACAACGAACTGATCTCCGAGGTTCAAAGGCCCCGGAGCCTTCCTTTGGAGTATGCGTCGGATCGTTCGGCGATTACCCGTTTCCTTAAGGGAAAAAAGGAGATTCCCCTCCCCAGGGCAGAAAGCCGGATCACCCTCGACGACCACCTCGACCATATTCTCAAGCTGGGCATTGAGGAGCTCTACCGGACCGTGGTGAATACGCCACGGGAAGATCTTCTGAAGAGCAACCCCGAGATTGCCGAGAAGTTCCTGCTTTTGATCGCGCTCTACTACGCAACCAATGACCTTTCGAGCAAGATTGCCACGCTCCGTCGCCTGATCGACCTGACCGGCTACGAGCGCAAGCTTCCGTTCTTCCTGACCAAGCAGGCGAAGTTCCTTGCCGCCGACATCTATCGCCACCTCCGCGGGGTCACGATTTCACTGGAGGGCATGACCAAGGCCATCAAGGAAATCGGCGTCGGCTTGTTTGAATTCCACGGGATCCCCCATAACACCGAGAACCGCTTTGCGTTGCTTCGGAATTTTATGGATCTCGTCCGCCATTTCGGTCTTGCCGGGGTTTACCTTCTGGTCGACCGCGTCGACGAACCCGTCAGCATCAAGGGCGACCCGGAAAAGATGCGCGAACTGGTCACCCCTATCCTCAGCGATCAGCTATTCCAGATCGATCACCTCGGCATCATCCTGTTCCTGCCCTACGAACTGCATGACCTCAAAAAGTATTATCGTAGCGACAGAATCAAGACGATTTCATCGATCAACTGGTCTCCGGACAACATGATCCGGCTGATCGAAAAGCGAATGAATGTCGGCAGAAAGCCCGGTAGCGCCCCGATTCACCTTGCGGATCTTTTCGAGGACGAAGGTGAGAGCAAGGCAAACTTTATCGTGCGCCAGCTCACCCCCCGAAATGCGTTCAGACTCCTCAGCATCATTTTGGAAGAACACTGCCAAACCGTGATTTATGGGGTCAAGATCTCAACCGAGGTCTATGAGTCTGCGGTCCAGCGATACCTGATCGAAAAGGAAGGCTACTAGGACCTTTCCAGCCACCAGAGCCGCAGGCGAATGCCCGGCTCTGTGGTGAATCCCACGGTTGCGGTCCGAATGCGACCGGTTTGATCCAAGAAGAAGAGCGCCGGGACCCCCCGGACTCCATATGCCTCCCCGATCCTCCCCTCAGGGTCCGGTATCGTCGGCACCTTGAAACCTTGCCCTTCCATGTAGCTGCGAATGTCGCTTGCACTCCCTGAACGGAGCGCGACGCTGATGACTCGGTGATCTTCGGCAACCCGGGTGATGCTGCCTTGCATGGCCTTACAGACCCCACACCAACTCCCCCAGAAATAAATCAGAACCGGTTTTTGCTCTAAAGCTAGTCCCGCATACATCGGGCCCTCCACCAGAGCCCCCAAAAGCTCCGGCGCAGCCCTCTCGGTTAAAAGCCCTCGCGAAGCCACATGCTGGATCCCCAGGATCAGAAGGATCGGCAGACCCCATGACGTCACAAATCGCAACACCGTCGAACCCTCCTTAGCCAAAGCGAGCAATCCAGTAGCCGCCCTCTCTTTTGAGCCAATCCCGTCTGCGACGCCAATCCGGGACGCGCGTCGACACCAATAACCAGAAGGCCTCTGAATGATTGCGATGGCGAAGATGGCACAACTCGTGGAAAACCACATACTCAAGGATCTCTGGCGGCATAAAGGCCAAAATCCAGTTGAGATTGATATCACCCCGAGGCCCACAACTGCCCCAGCGCGATCGCATCCGCTTGATCCGGATCATTCGGGGGTCGAGCCCTTCAAGGCCGACCAGCGCCCCAATCTGGCGGCGAACCGCTTCCTCAAGCCACGGCCGAACCACGCCAAAGAGGCCCGCTTTCAACAGCTCTTCCGAGGGGGAAAGACCGTCAGGAAGATGGAATTCAAAGCCCTGTTGCTCATGAAAGTGAACCTTTAGCCGCTGGCCAGAGGCGCGCACCTCTTCCGCCTTGACGGCCACCCCCTGAAAGGGAATCGTGCCATCCGGTGCAATCAGGGAGGGCTTTTGGGGAACCGCGCCCATGCGCTTTCTCACCTCGTCCAGCTTGGCTAAAACCCAGGGCTTGTTTTGCTCAAGGAAACGCAGGGCTTCACGCTCGCTGCCCCCGTTGGGGATGACCAATTCGACGGCTTCGGGTCGGACAACAATCCGGAGGCGACGCGCCTTGAGACTCTGGCGAATGGTCAGAAGGGGAAATTCGCCAGTGCTCAAACGACCACCCCATCGACTGAGAGAATCTCGAGGCGAACTTCACCGAGCGGCCGCTGCCAGATGACCTCATCCCCCACCCGCGCCTTGAGAAGGGCTTTGGCCAGAGGTGAAACATAGCTGATCAACCCCTTTTGAACATCGGCTTCATCTTCCCCGACCAGAGAGACTTCATAGACCTCCCCCGACTCATCGATCGCTCGAACCGTTGAACCGAAGCGGACCTGCCCTTTGGGGTTGGGGGTTGGGGGTCGCCTCCACCAAAACCGCGCTGCGAAGCCGATCGAGGTAATAGGCGAGATCTCGCTCGGCTTCCCGCACCACCGATTGTGAGGCGAGATCATCTTGCCTCTGATGCTGATCACGAAGCGCATTGAGCGCCTTGACCTCCTGCCTTAACAACTCAAGACCCCGGGGGGTCACGTAATTCACCTCGAGACTGGGTATCCTGAGGGCATGGCTTGATTCCTCGCCATCGCCTTCCTTCACGAAGGCACGACTCACTCCGTCTTCCCCTCGAGCATCCGTGCAGCCAGCTTCGCCAATTCAATCGAGCCCTCAAGATGGCCCAACGTCTCCCGGACCGCGGCCAATTCCTCGCGCATGGTCTCTCGGTACGGCTGGTCATCCAGAATTCTGCGAATTTCAGAGGCGATGTTTTCAGGCGTCGCTTCATCCTGAATAAATTCCCGGACCACGCCCTTACCCCGAAGGATATTGGGAAGCCCAATGAAGGGGACCTTGATCAGGAGGCGTCCGATCCAGTAGCTCAGCGCAGCCAATCGGTAGACAATCACCATCGGCACACCCAAGAGGGCGACCTCAAGAGTCGCGGTGCCCGAAACTGTCATCACCGCATCACAGCCATGAAGAACGTCATAGTCCTGGCCCTCTAGGATCGTCAGCTCGAGTCCCTGGTCAGCGCCTGCTGCGACGAGTTCCTCGCGATCAAGCGTTGGGGCCTTGAAAACGACGAACTTGGCCTGCGGGTATGTCATCCTCAAATTCGCCGCTGCACCCAAAAGGGTGGGTAATAAACGGGCCAATTCGTTGCTTCGGCTCCCGGGCAGGATGCCGATCAGGGGGGTGTTGGGATCCGAAAGCCCAAGCCGCGCACGAACGAGCTCTGCGGGCTGACTTGCCTTGACCTTTCCGGCCAAAGGATGCCCGACATAGGTCGCTGGAACCCCGTGCGCCTCATAAAAAGGAAGCTCGAAGGGAAAGATGACGGCCATGTGATCGATGATCCGACCGTAGGTTTTGACCCGGCCCTGTCGCCAGGCCCAGACCTGGGGACTGACATAAAACAGGACCTTGATGCCCAAGGCTTTTGCAGCTTTCGCCAGACGAAAGTTGAACTCCTTGTAGTCCACGCAGATCAGGAGATCAGGTCGCTCATCACGCGCCAGCGTCCGCATGAGATTCAAAGCCCCGCGGATCTCGCCGTAGTGTCTTGCGATCTCAGCCAGGCCAATGACGCCGATGCCACTGGAATCAAAGCCGATCTCAATACCGGCCTCTTTCATGGCCGCACCGCCCATCCCAATCCCTCGAACCCCCGGAATCATCCGCTTGAGTTCACGAAACAGACTCGCCGCATGCTGATCCCCCGAGGCCTCCCCGGCAGACAGCATGACCAGCGGGGCCCGATCAGCCATTGAGGGCCTTTTTGATGACCGCGACGACCCGATCGATGTCCGCATTCGTGAGCTCTGGGTAGATCGGCAGGGAGAAACAACGCCCGGCAATCTCCTCGGTCACGGGCAATGAGAGCCCTTGGCAATCGGCCTTGAAAACATTCTGCTGATGCAGGGGGACCGGGTAATAGATCGCACAGCTGATGCTCTCCTCCTGAAGCGCCTTCATGATCTGATCCCGCTGATCGGAGAGAAGCGTGTACTGGTGATACACATGGACCCCCAGCCCATCCTCATGTGGCGTCACGATCGGAAGGCCCTGAAGCTGCTCTGAATAGCGGTGCGCCACGCGGCGGCGCTCCTGATTGAATTCATCGATATGGCGCAGCTTGACCCGGAGGATCGCAGCCTGCATTTCGTCGAGACGGCTGTTGTAGCCGATGGCGTCATGGTAGTAGCGGACTTCCGAGCCATGATTTCGGAGCATGCGCACTCTGGCAGCTACCTCATCGGAAGAGGTCACGACCAGGCCGCCGTCCCCGTAGGCCCCAAGATTCTTGCTTGGGAAAAAGCTGTAGCCCGCACTGATTCCAATGCTACCGGTCTGCCGTCCACCCAGACTTGCACCGAACGACTGCGCACAATCCTCGATCAAAAGAAGACCGCGCGACTCGCACAGAGCCGAGAGACGATGAAGATCTGCCGGCTGACCGAACAGATGCACCGGCATCACGGCCTTGGTCTTTGCCGTGATGGCCTGCGCCACTTTTTGAGGATCCAGGTTGTAGGTCTTGGGATCGACATCGACAAATACCGGCTTTGCCCCGACGTAGCGGATGGCCTCGGCCGTTGCGATGAAGGTAAAGGCCGAGGTGATGACTTCATCCCCAGGACCCATACCCGAGGCCAGAAGCGCGAGATGCAGGGCGTCTGTTCCCGATGCGCAGGCGATGGCATGGCGGACGCCAAGGTAGGCGGCTGACTCTTCCTCGAAGGTCCGAACATTGGGCCCCAGAATGAAGGCTGTGCTCTCAAGGACGTCGGCAAGTGCCTGATCGATCTCGTCCTTCAATCGATGGTATTGGGTCCTGAGGTCAACCATGGGAATCATGTCACTACTTCCTTACTTGTCTTCGTTAAAAATTCAGGCCTGCTGCAGCAGACGGGTGATTTCGATGGCGGTCGCGAGGGCGCGACGACCCGCGCTCCCTGATACCAGGGGCTCGCGCCCGGTTTCGATGCAGCCGACAAAATGACGGATTTCCTCCATCAAGGCATCGCCATTCTCAAAAGTCGACTCTTCACTCAGGATCTCCGGAATGCCGGGGAACATTTCCTTGTCCCCCTTGCGGTACTCGGCCAAGACGCGATTCTGGAAATCGACGGAGAGATAGCGGTTCGGCATGAACATTCGCATCTTTCGTTCGACCTTGAGGCTGGCTCGGCTTGCCGTCACATTGGCCACACAGCCGTTGCGGAAAGTCAGTCGGGCATTGGCAATATCGGTATCGGAGGTCAAGACGGTCACCCCCTTGGCATCGATGCGCTCAACCTCTGAGTCGACAAGGTCAAGGATGATGTCGATGTCATGGATCATAAGATCAAGCACCACACTGACATCATTGGCTCTGGGGTTAAAAGGCGCCAGCCGATGCGATTCGATGAACAGGGGCTTCTCTCGCACCAGATCAAGGCCCAGGATTGCCGCATTGAACCGCTCAAGGTGCCCCACCATCAATTTACGGTCATGGGCCTTGGCCAGCGCAATCAGTTCATCAGCCTCCTCAACGGTCACCGTAATCGGCTTTTCAACCAGCACATGAGACCCCGCCGTCAGAAAGTCTTTTGCGACCTGATAGTGATAGCTGGTTGGAACGACGATACTGACGGCATCGACCTTTCCCAAAAGCTCACGGTAGTCGGTCAAAGGCTGGCTACCGACCTTTTCGGCCACCCGCGCCGCGGCATCCGCATCGGTATCCACGACGGCAACCAGCTCACAGTTCTCAAGCGCCGCATACTTTTCGGCGTGAAACTTTCCAAGGTAACCGGTTCCGACGACCGCACAGGTGATCTTTTTACCCAAGCTGATGCCTCTCTCTGTTCGCTGGTCCTGACAAGGTTTGATCTAGCTGGCCTCGCGGCTGCTGGCTTCGATAAATCCGAGGATTCCGCCTCGCTTTGAGCCTTTCACCAACCAGTCTTTGAGATATTGAAGTTCGGGCGTATCGGGGAGGTCATCCAATGATTCGCGTGCCTTGAGCTTGCGAAAGGCCTTAGAAACGGACTTGAGACGATCGCCATCGATTCCGGCACGTCGCATGCCGACCAAATTCAGCCGGTAGTGTTTTCCGGGTCTTCCGCCCACCATCGCAAAGGGCAAGGAGTCCTTGTTAATGCCCGCAAGTCCCTGAAGGATGGCAAAACTGCCAATCCGGCAGAACTGGTGCACCATGACGCCACCGCCAAAAAAGACACGATCACCCACCTCACAATGTCCACCCAGCGTCGCTCCGCTGGCCAGGATGTTGCCATCCCCCATGATCCCGTCATGGCCAAAATGGGTGTTGTTCATGAAATAGTTACCCGAACCGACGACCGTAGCCATCCCTTCTTTCGTTGCCCGACTGATCGTGACCCCCTCGCGGAAGGTATTGCCGTCACCGATCTCCAAACGGGTCACCGTTGCCGCATCAAAACCCAGATCCTGGGGGAGCCCCCCCAACACCGCATGGGGATGCACATGATTGTTCTTCCCAAGGTATACATGCGGGCGAATCATTGCGTGCGACTCAATCACCGTCCCCTCACCGATCCTTCCCGGACCCTCAACGACGGCAAAGGCTCCAATACTGACCCCTGTTTCGATGTCGACATCAGAAGAGACCACGGCGGTAGGATGGATCAGTGCGGTAGTGTGGGTCATGCGTTCGGGTTTCCTCAACCTCTGGGGTGACAACGTGCATGGAGATCTTTGAGTCGCTCCTGTGCCACGTGAGTATAAATCTGAGTACTGGACAAGTCGCTATGCCCGAGCAACATCTGGACGACACGGAGGTCGGCCCCATGATTTAAAAGATGGGTCGCAAAGGCATGCCGCAGGGTGTGCGGGGAAATCGGCTTCCGAATACCCGCCCTCTGGGCATAGCGCTTGATCGTCAGCCAGAAGGCCTGACGGGTCATGGCACCGCCACGGGAGGTCACAAAAAGATCGTCACTCATTCGGGTTCCAAGGATAACAGGCCTTGCTTCCTTGGCATAACGTGCCAGCCAGACTTCAGACTCTTCGCCCACGGGGACCAGACGATCCTTGCTCCCCTTGCCGACGACCCGCACGACGCCCTGTCTCAGATTGACCTGAACGACACGCAGGCTGACCAGCTCGGTGACCCGAAGGCCTGTGGCATATAAAAGCTCCAGCATTGCGCGATCGCGAAGGCCCAAGGGATCGAGCACATCCGGGGCCGCGAGCAAGGCCTCGACGTCCGCCTCACTGAGCGTCTTGGGAAGCGGGCGGCCAATCTTCGGAGGATCAATCCGAAGCGTCGGGTCGTCCTCAGCCAGCCCTTCCCGCAGAAGGTATCGAAAGAACTTACGAAGGCTCGAAATTAATCGGGCCATGCTGCGACTCTTCGCTTCCTTTCGATAGCGAAAAGCCAGATAGCCTTCAATCGCCCCGGCATCCGCCTTTTCCAAAGGAAGGCCTCTGTCCTTTTCCAGCCAGAGACTGAATGCGTGGAGATCGCTCTGGTAGGCTTTTCGGGTATTGAGACTCAGGCCTTCTTCCAGCCAGAGCATGTCCAAAAAGCGTTGGAGGAGAGGATCTGAAACGTCTGAAGTCGCCATGGCGTCAGCGCCTTCTCTCATGTGCCAGCAACCACTGCTTGATTGCAAGGTAAGGGCCCTGCGTGTGACCGCAATACCCCCCCGCACCACTTGCACCAATGATCCGGTGGCAAGGAATCAGGAGTGGCCAAGGATTAGCGCGGCAAGCCCCCGCGACTGCGCGTGAACCCGACCCAAGGCTACGGGCCAATTCACCATAGGTTCGCACCTCGCCCGGTGGAATTTCTCTTAAGGCACGCCAGACGCGATGTTGGAAGGGCGTTCCCAGCGGCGGCGCCTCCCAACTGAAAGCCTGCCGAGGATTCTCGATATAGCGCTCGAGCTGCCTTCTAAGGTCATGGAGCATGGACGAACAGGAGGTCCTGGATTGCGGGCACTGGACAAGGTCCGGGCTCAGGACGATCCGAGAAAGATGCCCATCAATCGCCCAAAGCTCGATCCCTCCAAAGGGAGCAGCCAGAACCTCGCATTCCGCCGCCATGGACGGCTCCTCAGAAAAAGTCTCAGACATGCAAAAGGGCAGCGTGTGCTGCCCTTTTCGGGAAAAACCCTGCAACTGGCCCGACAAGGCCAAAGCGTTAGATTTTTTCCTTGATACGTGCAGCCTTACCCGTACGATCGCGGAGATAGTAAAGCTTGGCGCGACGAACATCACCGCGACGCTTAACCAGGATTTCCTGAACCTGCGGGCTGTAGGTCTGGAACACGCGCTCCACCCCTTCGCCATGAGAGATCTTGCGCACGGTAAAGGCTGAGTTGTAGCCCCGATTCCGCTTTGCGATCACCACGCCTTCGTAGGCCTGAAGACGTTCGCGGTTACCTTCCTTGACCCGTACCTGAACAATCACGGTGTCACCAGGTCCAAATTCGGGAATGGCCTTACCCGCCATCCATTCGGTTTCAAGCTGTTGAATAATGTTTGCCATCGCTGTTCTCTTCTATTCAAATCCGATCGTTTGATCGTTCCTGTTCCAGTTCGTCCAGGAGCGCC
Organism: Methylococcaceae bacterium; assembly: GCA_044350805.1. Lineage (GTDB taxonomy): Bacteria > Pseudomonadota > Gammaproteobacteria > Methylococcales > Methylococcaceae > UBA6136. Next base: position 33,712 of record JBILGU010000006.1, on the reverse strand, counting down.
TGCTGCTCTTGGTCGAGCAAAATCTTTTCCAAAAGATCCGGGCGCCGGAGCCGGGTTCTTTCGATCGACTGACGAAGCCGCCAACGGCGGATCGCCTCATGGTTACCGGATTGCAAAACTTCCGGAACCTCTCTGCCATCAATCACGTCTGGCCGCGTGTAATGCGGACAGTCGAGGAGTCCCTCCATGTGGGAGTCCTGCTGTGCAGATTCCGCGTGCCCCAGGACACCCGGCAGAAGCCGCACGACGGCATCAAAGAGGACCAGAGCCGGCAATTCGCCGCCACTTAAAACATAGTCCCCGATCGACCATTCCTCGTCGACCTCCGCCTCGATCAAGCGTTCATCGATCCCCTCATAGCGCCCTGCCACAAGTATCAGCCCATCGCAGCGACTAAAGTCTACGACGGCCTTTTGATCGAGAACCCGTCCTTGCGGGCTCAAATAGACCGTACGCGCCCCAGAACCCTGAGCCGCCTTGGCCGCCCGGATTGCATCCCTGAGCGGCTCGAATTTCATAACCATTCCGGGGCCACCGCCATAAGGCCGGTCATCCACGGTCCGGTAGCGATCGTGCGTGAAATCCCTCGGATCCCAGATCACCATCTCAACCAGTCCCCGTTCAAGGGCTCGTCCGGTCACGCCATGAGCGGCGGACGCCCGGACCATCTCCGGAAACAGGCTGACGATATCAAATCGCATCGTCGTTCTTAGAATTCAGGGTCCCAATCGACCGTCATGCGGCCTGCATCGAGATCCACCTCCTTCACATACGGCCCCATCACAAAGGGGATCAGCCGCTCACGGTCGCCTTTAACCTCAAGGACATCGTTGGCGCCCGTTTCAAGCACGCCCGTCACAACGCCGAGGTCCACGGCATCGACCGTATAAACCTTAAGGCCGATCAAGTCGGCCCAGTAGTAGTGGCCCTTGGGCGCTCGCGGGAAAACCTCACGCGGGACGGTCACTTTCATCCCTCGAAGGGCAATGGCTTGATCCCGGTCCTCGACACCTTCAAGTCGGGCAGCCACTACAGTTCCCTGCAACCGCCCCTCGAGGACGACTACCGGTTGCTCCCGTTCACCTTGCGCCAGGGTCCAGGGAACATACTTCAGTATGTTCGCGGGAGGATCGGTGAACGAACGCACCTTAACCCACCCTTTGACCCCAAAGGGGGCCACAATCTCTCCAACCACCACATTTCCGGACATAAACGGCGTCCAGATCTGTGCGATTAGGCCGCGCTAGCGCTCTTGCGGAATTCCTTGAGCAGGCTGACAACACGTTCGGTCGTCTGCGCGCCATGACCCAACCAGTACTGGATGCGCTCTTCGTTCAGCGAAAGGCGTTCTGCCTTGCCAGAAGCGATCGGGTTAAAGAAACCCAGGCGCTCAATGTAGCGGCCGTCGCGCTTATTACGGCTATCGGTAACCACAACGTGGTAGAAAGGACGCTTTTTTGCGCCGCCGCGGGACAGACGAATAGTGACCATCAGCACTCCTCAGAGAATAGGGCTTTGCCGGAAAAATCCGACCATTGTAAATCATGAAAAAGCCAATTGAAAGCGTCAGTGACAATGACGCGAAAAAAAGCCCCTCCCGGGGCTTGATGCGGGCGGCCCTATGGCCCCCCAGCGATTGTGGCGGAGAGAGAGGGATTCGAACCCTCGATAGAGTTATTAGCCCTATACTCCCTTAGCAGGGGAGCGCCTTCAGCCTCTCGGCCATCTCTCCTAGAACTCGTTGCCTTCCGATGCCGATCAATCAGGCATCGTCTTCAGGCTCTTCGACCCCGTCATCAGGGTCCCCTTCCTTCTTGATACGCTCGTAAATCTCTTCCCGATGAACCGTCACGTCCTTCGGCGCATTCACGCCAATCCGAACCTGGTTGCCTTTGACCCCCAGAACGGTCACCGTCACCTCATCGCCTATGATCAGAGTCTCACCGACTCTACGAGTCAATATCAGCATACAACCATCCTTATTGGATCTCACGCCCCCTTTGGAGACTGATCCCCAAAGAACAGCGTTCGGTCGCCTATTTACGTGAGCGACACCGTTGGTCTACGCACAGGGATCCGGTGGATCCACCGCCCGAGCCATCAAGGGCTTGGACGTCAGGCGAGGTGCTTTGCACGCTGACACAAACCGCCCGCCAAACGTTGACCGCTTCGACTGACGAGGTTGCATCTCCACGCGCGTCTGGTTGTACGCCAACCATCAGGCTTTCCCTGCCCTAGAAGCGAAACAGAGCATCAAAAGATGCCCTAGCTTCTGGGGATTAAGGCCTAAGCCTTACTCCATCATCCATCAATCCCACATCCAGAGGATGTCACATACCGCCAGGAAAACCCTGTGACTGGTATCCAACCGACCGCTCGGCGGGTATCAATGCGGGCGGAATTGTAACACTTTTGTGCGAGGCGAAAATGTTTTTTTGGACTTTCTCAGGCCGCCTGATCCAACTCAAATGCGGCATGCAATGCTCTGACTGCGAGCTCCAGATACTTCTCATGGATGACCACCGAGATCTTAATTTCGGAAGTCGAGATCAACTGAATATTGATGCCTTCATTGGCCAGCGTATCAAACATCTTGGCGGCAATTCCCGCATGAGAACGCATGCCCACCCCGACAATCGAGACCTTAACGATCGCTTCATCGCCGCGCACTTCACGCGCGCCCATCGCCTTGGCCGTCGCCTCAAGGATACTGAGGGCCTTAGCGTATTCCGAGCGATTGACCGTGAAGGTAAAGTTGGTGGTGCCATCTTCCGCGACATTCTGGACAATCATGTCGACTTCAATATTGGCCTCGGCCACAGGACCCAGAATTTTTGATGCGATCCCGGGACGATCGGGGACGCCGAGGACGGTGAGCTTGGCTTCGTCCCGATTGAAGGCAATTCCGGAAATCAGGGGCTTTTCCATGCTGTCATCCTCATAACTGATCAGGGTGCCCTCGCCTTCTTTGAAGCTGGAGAGAACCCGAAGGGGTACGTTGTACTTGCCGGCAAATTCTACCGAGCGAATCTGGAGAACCTTGGAGCCTAGACTGGCCATCTCCAGCATTTCTTCAAACGTGATGCGATCAAGCCGCCGGGCCCGTGGCTCCACCCGGGGATCCGTGGTGTAAACCCCATCGACATCGGTAAAAATGAGACACTCATCCGCCTTAAGCGCTGCCGCCAAGGCCACGGCTGTCGTATCAGATCCCCCACGACCGAGCGTCGTGATATCGCCTTCGCGGGTCACGCCCTGAAAGCCCGCCACGACCACAACGTGATCCTCATCGAGGGCCTTCTGAATTCGGTCGGTGGGAATTTCAAGAATACGGGCCTTGGTGTGGGCCGCATCGGTCAGGATCGGAACCTGAGCGCCTGTAAAGGAGACGGCAGGACATCCCTTGTCCCTCAGCGCCATCGCTAAAAGTCCGATGGTCACCTGCTCTCCCGTCGAGAGAATGACATCCATTTCCCTCGGCTCCGGTGTCTTTTGCGCTTCCTTGGCGTATGCCACCAACTTGTTGGTTTCCCCACTCATCGCGGAGACAACCACCACCACCTTTTCGCCACGGGCACGGGCCGCCATCACATTGGCCGCCACATGCTGAATACGCTCCACACTCCCTACGGAAGTGCCACCGTACTTATGTACAAATAATGCCATCTCGGACTGCCTATCCAGTGAAATTCAGGCGATTTTTGCCTTGACCCAATCGGGGACTGACTTCAATGCGGCATCAAGTCCCGAGGGATCCGTGCCACCGGCCTGAGCGAGATCAGGCCGTCCGCCGCCCTTCCCCCCGACCTGAAGGGCAACTGAATTAACCAAATCTCCGGCCTTCACCTGATCGATTTTGTCCTTCGAAACGCCGGCGATCAACACAACCTTGCCCTCAGCAACGCCTCCAAGAACAACGGCAGAACTCCCCAACTTGTTGCGAAGCTGATCAACCATATCCCTGAGAACCTTGGCATCGGCATCATCAACACGTGCGGCCAACACCTTGATCGAGCCAAGATCTACGGCCGCAGAGGCGAGATCGTCACCTGAGGCACTCGCCATCTTGGATTTGAGCTTTTCCAGTTCCTTTTCGAGGGCCCGACTGCGCTCAACGACCTGATCGAGCTTTTCCAGAACGCCATCACGTGTGGACTTCACCCGGTCTGAGACCTGAGCAATCAATCGCTCTCCCTGACTGATCCAATCCAAAGCGCCCGCACCTGTTACGGCTTCTATCCGGCGAACACCCGATGCAACACCGCCCTCTGAAACAATCTTGAAGACGCCAATATCGCCCGCCCGCGCCGTATGCGTCCCCCCACACAACTCCGTCGAGAAGTCGCCGATCGTCAGAACGCGCACCTCATCCCCGTATTTCTCGCCAAACAGCGCCATCGCACCCAGCTTCATGGCGTCATCCTTGGCCATGACCCTGGCTTCCACGGCATTGTTTTCACGGATCTGATGATTCACCGTCCGTTCAACCGCCTCCATCTCCTCTCGCGTCATCGGTTCAAAGTGCGAGAAATCAAAACGGAGTCGCTGCGCATTCACCTGTGACCCTTTCTGAGTCACATGGTCACCCAAATGATGACGAAGCGCCGCATGTAAAAGATGTGTGGCCGAATGATTCAGGGCCGTCGCTCCGCGATTCGCGCCATCGACTTTGGCCATGACCTTTGATCCTTTCCTCAGTGTTCCCTCGAGAACGCGACCCTGATGCAAAATCAGATCAGCGCCCTGTTTCTGAGTGTCCACCACCTCAAATCGACCCCCCTCAAAATGGATCTCACCGCGATCGCCGGCCTGGCCGCCGGACTCTGCGTAAAAGGAAGTCGCATCCAAGACCACAGTGACTGATTCGCCCGAGGCCGCCTCGGCAACTTCAGAGCCCTCACGGAAAAGTCCAACGACGTCGGCCTGCTGCTCCAGTTGGTTATAGCCCGTGAAAGCGCACTGCGCATCGAGATGGACCTCATGAGAGTAATCCGCCGCAAAATGGCTGGCTGATCTCGCCCGCTGACGCTGGGCCGCCATGGCCTTTTCAAAGCCTTCAAGATCGGGAGCCACCCCATGTTCGCGGGCGATATCCGCCGTCAAATCGACTGGAAACCCATAGGTATCGTATAACTGGAAGACGGTTTCCCCCGGAATGGTGCCTCCGCTGGCCCGGCTCAGATGAGATTCCAGAATTTTCATTCCCTGTTCCAGGGTCTCGGCGAAACGCTCTTCTTCCTTCCTGAGAACCTGTTCAACGCGGGAGCGCGCTGCCGGCAATTCCGGATAGGCTTCGCCCATGACATCACACAAGGGACCCACCAGCTTGTAGAAGAAAATGTCCCGTATGCCCAGCTTATAGCCATGGCGAATGGCTCTTCGGATGATCCGGCGCAGGACATACCCCCGCCCTTCATTGGAGGGCAGCACCCCGTCGGCCACCAGGAACGAGCAGGAGCGAATGTGATCGGCCAGCACCCGCAGGGAACTGTTATCGGTGTCCGTAAGGCCCGCAAGATCCGCGGCTGCCTTGACCAGGCTCTTGAACAGGTCCGTGTCATAGTTGCTATGAACGCCCTGGACCACGGCTGCAATTCGCTCAAGCCCCATACCGGTGTCCACCGAGGGTTTGGGTAAGGGCGTCATCGTGCCATCTTGGGCACGGTCATACTGCATGAAGACGAGATTCCACACCTCGACATAGCGGCCCGCATCCTCATCAGGCGTGCCGGGCGGACCACCCGGGAGATGCTCGCCGTGGTCATAGAAGATCTCGGTACAGGGACCACAAGGGCCGGTGTCGCCCATGCTCCAGAAGTTGTCCTTGGTCCCGATTCGCGTCAGCCGCTGGGGGTCGACACCAATCACTTCAAGCCAGATCCGCTCGGCCTCACTGTCCTGATCGTAGACCGTCACCCACAATTTCGACGCCGGAATCTTGAGGACACCCGTCAGGAATTCCCAAGCAAACTCAATGGCCTCTTGCTTGAAGTAATCCCCAAAACTGAAGTTTCCCAGCATTTCAAAGAAGGTGTGATGACGCGCGGTGTAACCGACGTTCTCAAGGTCATTGTGCTTTCCACCCGCGCGAACACAACGCTGCGAGGAAGCTGCCCGGACATAGGGTCTTTCCTCACGCCCGAGGAAGACATCCTTGAACTGCACCATCCCGGCATTGGTGAAAAGAAGCGTCGGATCATTCGCCGGTATCAGTTGGCTGGAAGCTACTGTTCGATGGCCTCTGGATGCAAAGAAATCCAGAAAGAGTTGCCTTAATTCCGCACTGGTCATGCTGCTGCCATGTTCGTCGTCGTTGTTATTCTGAATCGCCGGCCTGAGATTCCCGGAGCCTGCGAAAAAACTGTCGGATCGCCTCTCCGGAGAACCCTCTTCTGAGAAGAAAGCGCTCCCGAGTCGCCCGGTCAGAAATCGAATCCGGCACGCTATGTCCATACCTTCGGGTATAGGCGCTCGCCAGTGCCTCCGCGTATTCCTCTCGGGCCAGAGGGCTTACATCCCTCTCAGCAACTCCTTTTTGGCGCAACTCCGCGTGGACACGCAACGGGCCATAGCCTTGTCGCGCCCGGTGCCCGGAGAGCACCTCAGCGTAACGACGATCGCTCTGATAGCCCTTACGCTCAAATTCAACGATGACGTCAGTGACCAATTCGTCGGGAAAACCGGCTCGCAGCAGTTTTTGCCGAAGTTCGACTCGACTGTGCTCTCGCCGGGCGAGATATCGAAGACAGGCCGCCTCAACCGCCTGCCGCGCTTCCTGCTCCTCGGTCAGATGTCATCCTCAATTTCATCTACGATCTTGTGCCCACCCGACCGAGCAGAAGAGGCACCCAGAGTTTTCTCCCGAATTCGCGACTCCAGAGCATCAGCGACTTCAGGATGGTCCTTGAGGAACGTTTTCACGTTGTCCTTCCCCTGGCCCACACGATCCCCTTCGTAGCTATACCATGACCCCGCCTTCTGGAGCAGTTCATGGGTTACACCGAGGTCCACGAGTTCGCCTTCACGCGAAACGCCTTCACCATAGATGATCTCGAACTCAGCATTTCGAAATGGCGGAGCCACCTTGTTCTTGACCACCTTGACTCGCGTCTCGTTCCCGATGACTTCGTCACCGGACTTGATCGCACCGATCCGCCGAATATCGAGACGAACCGACGCATAGAACTTCAGCGCGTTGCCGCCCGTGGTCGTTTCGGGGCTCCCGAACATGACACCGATCTTCATGCGGATCTGATTGATGAAGATCACGAGCGTATTCGATCGTTTAATATTGGCCGTCAGCTTCCTCAGTGCCTGCGACATGAGTCGGGCCTGGAGACCGACATGGGAGTCCCCCATCTCACCTTCAATTTCAGCCTTGGGAGTCAAGGCGGCTACGGAGTCGACCACCACCACGTCGACACCACCCGAACGGACCAGCATGTCGGCAATTTCGAGCGCCTGCTCACCGGTATCCGGTTGCGAGACCAGCAGTTCATCCAGATTGACGCCAATCTTCTCCGCGTAACCGGGGTCGAGGGCATGCTCGGCATCAATAAATGCGGCCACGCCACCCAGCCTTTGTGCCTGCGCGATGACCTCCAAGGTGAGCGTCGTTTTACCCGAAGATTCCGGACCGTAGATCTCGACAATGCGGCCACGCGGAAGCCCGCCGCAGCCCAAAGCAACATCAAGCGCCAGGGATCCAGTCGGGATGACATCCAGGTCACGGGTTGCGGGGGCATCGCCCATCCGCATCACCGAACCTTTGCCGAACTGCTTTTCAATCTGGGAAAGGGCGGCGCTTAGCGCCTTTTGCTTATTCTCGTCCATCAGACTTCAGGCTCCATCAAGCGGGTGATTATCTCACAGCCCCGGTTGACGGGTACACCCGCTTTCCGCATGGAAAACCGTCCCCTGAAGGCTGCATCTCCAGACCGGGAAAGACCCCGGACATATAGCTTATGCTAACACACGTCTCAAGCTGATGCTCAATCCCCTTTAAACCCCTGAATCTCAAGCAATCGTGCCAGCACCTCCAGTGCACGCTCGACAGCCTGCTCACGAACTAACGCCCGATCACCTCCAAACAAGGAACACTCAGCAAAAGGCGCAGACCCCCGCTGCTGCCATGCCAACCAAACGGTTCCCACGGGCTTTGCGACACTTCCGCCACCCGGCCCTGCAATGCCACTCACGGCAATGGCCCAATCCGCAGTGGATGCCGCCAAGGCTCCCTCGGTCATCGCCTTCACCACGTCCTCACTGACGGCTCCATGTCGCTCAATCACATCTGAGGCCACATTGAGCATCTCTGTTTTGGCGGCATTGCTATAGGTGACGAACCCCCGATCAAACCATGCCGAACTCCCTGCAATGGCTGTGACGGCCTGAGCAACCCCCCCTCCGGTGCACGATTCGGCCGTCACCAGAGTCTGGCCTGCCGCCTCCAACAAAGACCCGAGACGGGCCGCCTTTAGTTCTAGATCTCTCTGTGCTGACATGGCGCGACCCCCTTACAATGTCCTATTCCGATGTGCCTGACCCAAAAGCGCATCCCCCTCAGATACAAGACGCCACCCCGATGCAAGAAACGTCCGAGGCCAAACATACCCCCCTGATGCAGCAGTACCTGTCGATCAAGGCCGAGCACCCTGACCGATTGGTGTTTTTTCGCATGGGTGATTTTTACGAACTGTTCTATGAGGATGCCAAAAAAGCCTCTCGACTGCTCGACATCACGCTGACGGCCCGGGGGGAATCGGCCGGAGCCCCCATCCCGATGGCCGGCGTCCCCTATCACGCCGCCGAGGGCTATCTCGCCAAATTGATTCGCGCCGGGGAGTCTGTGGCCATCTGTGAACAGGTTGGCGATCCGCAGACAGCCAAAGGCCCCGTTGAGCGACGCGTGCTCCGTGTTCTAACCCCGGGCACTGTGACCGAGGAAGCCCTTCTTGAGGAGCGGCGCGATAACCTTCTGATTGCCCTGGCCTGCGTCAACAAGTCTCTGGGCCTCGCGATTCTGGACCTGGCCGGTGGCCGATTCATTGGTGAAACCATAGCATCTCTTGCGGCTTTGCAATCTGAGCTCGAGCGCTTGGACCCGGCTGAACTTCTGGTCAGCGAAGACTTTCCCCTGCCTGCCTTCCTGATGGAACGAAAGGGCTTGGTCAGACGGGCGGCTTGGCACTTCGATCCCGCCAGTGCTCGCGTCACCTTGCAGCGTCAGTTTGCCGTCAAAGACCTGACGGCGTTTGAGTGCGAAAACCACCCTGAAGTCTTGGGGGCGGCCGGTGCCCTGCTGCAATACGTTAAGGAAACCCAACAATCGGCCCTTCCTCATATCCAGGGGATGCGGATGGAGAACCAGGACACAACCATCGTCCTGGATGCCGCCAGCCGACGAAACCTGGAACTCGATTTTCACCCCTCCGGACGCCTCGATTTCACCCTCTTTGGCGTCCTCGACCGAACTGTCACCGCCATGGGGGGGCGACTGCTCAGACGCTGGCTCCACCAACCCTTAAGGGATCGTCAGCTGATCGAAGCCCGGCACGATGCCGTGGCGATCCTTTTGGAAGAACGTCAGTTCAATCGTCTGCGGGAAGACTTGCATGCTGTAGGTGACGTCGAGCGCATCGCTTCCCGGATTGCATTGCGCTCCGCAAGGCCTCGGGACCTGGCCATGCTGCGCATGACCCTTGAGGCACTACCCAGACTCAAAAGTGCACTTGAATCCACGGAAAGCCCGCTTCTGGCTCATCTTGCCGAAGCCTTGAAGCCACGGCCTGCCCTACTGGAACTCCTCGCCCGAGCCATCGTCGAAAATCCTCCGATGCTGATTCGTGATGGCGGCGTGATTGCCGAAGGCTACCATGTGGAGCTCGACGAATTGCGTCAACTCAGCCTGAACCATGATCAGTACCTTCTTGATCTTGAGCAACGGGAACGAGAGAGAACTGGGATTTCTAATCTCAAGGTCGGATTCAACCGAGTGCAAGGCTTCTATCTTGAATGCTCAAGGCTTCAGGCCGAAAAGGTGCCCGTCGAATACGTTCGACGCCAGACGCTTAAGGGCGTCGAGCGGTATATCACCCCCGAACTCAAGCAATTTGAAGACAAGATTCTGGGTGCGAAGGAACGGGCTCTGGCTTTCGAAAAAGCCCTCTGGGAAGAGCTCCTGGATCGTCTGGGAACAGAGATTTATGACCTGAAAACCCTTGGGGAAGGCCTTGCAACCCTGGATGTTCTCTGCAATTTCGCTCACCGATCGGACAAACTTCAGTGGACGCGACCTGAACTGAGCGAGGAGCCCGGCCTCCAGATTCTCGCCGGACGGCACCCGGTTGTCGAAAGCGTTCTGAAAGATCCCTTTGTCCCCAATGATCTGGTTCTGAACGATCAACGGCGAATGTTGGTGATCACCGGCCCCAATATGGGCGGGAAATCCACCTATATGCGTCAAGCTGCCGTGATCGTGCTCCTTGCACATATTGGAAGCCATATCCCTGCAGAGCGCGCAGTGATGGGACCGATCGATCGGATCTTTACCCGAATCGGGGCATCGGATGACCTTGCCAGCGGACGATCGACCTTCATGGTCGAGATGACCGAAACCGCAAATATCCTCCATCATGCGACCGCGAGTAGCCTGGTGCTCATGGATGAAATTGGCCGAGGCACCAGTACCTTTGATGGTCTGTCGCTCGCTTTTGCCAGTGCCGAACATCTGGCGCGGGTGACCGGGGCCATGACCCTGTTCGCGACCCACTACTTTGAGCTGATTACCCTTGCGGACGAATTCCCTGAAGTCGACAACGTGCATCTTGATGCTGTGGAGCACCAGAACGGCGTGGTATTTCTTCATGCCGTCAAGGAGGGCCCCGCCAATCAAAGCTATGGACTTGAAGTTGCAGCCCTTGCCGGCGTCCCTAAAACGGTCCTTCGGCGGGCGCGAGAAAAGCTGGTTTCCCTGGAACGAAAAACCGCGCAGGAACAAGGGCAGCGCCCAGGACTTCGGCAACTGGATCTATTTGAAAGTCAGGCACCCAACCCTGCTCTTGAGCTTTTGGATGCCATCGACCCGGATACCGTCACGCCAAGAGAGGCGCTCGATCTACTCTTCCAATTGAAGTTGGCAAGAAAGCCGCTCTGAGCTTCCTTGCCCGAAGCTTATTTCGAATCCGCCTTAGGCTCGGATCCCGCCGCCTCAGAGAGGCCATCCAACTCCTTGACCAGTTCCTTCGCAGGGACATACCCTGGAATGACGATACCCTTGTCCGTCACGATCATCGGCGTGCCATTGGCACCCATGGCCTGAGCGAGCGCCATGTGTTCGTCGACGGGGTTTTTACAGGTTTTCTGGGTGAAATTCTCGCCATTCTTGGCGCGCGTCAGCGCAGCATTTCGATCCTTTGCGCACCAGACGGTGACCGCTTTGTGGTAGGAATCGCTGTCCTTTCCTGCGCGCGGGAAGAAGAGATAACGCACCTCAATGCCTTCACGCAGGTAATCTTCAACCTGCGAATGCAGCTTGCGACAATAGCCACAATCAATGTCCGTAAAGACATAGATGAAATGCTTTTGAATCTTAGGCTTGAAGACAATCATGTTCTCAAGACCCACCTTCTCCAGGGCCTTCAGTCGAATAGAGCCTAAGCGACGATCGCTGAGATCTTCCCGAGTTTTTAGATCCATGACCGAGCCATGAATCAAAAATTTTCCGTCCTCTGAGACGTAGAAAAGTCGCGCACCAACGACCACCTCATAGAGGCCTTTGACGGGGGACTCCGAAATGCTATCGGGCTTAATGGTGGGCAATTCCTGCTTCAGTGCCGCTTCAACAGCCTTAGTGTCGGCTGAAGCCGCCCCGGTGAACAGAGTGAGCGCTGAAATCGCCCCAAGTATCAGATAGTTCATGTATTCCTCGTAAAGATTCAAAGCCTGCCTACATCCAGATAGAGTCCCAACAACATCAAACTCATCAGGATCGTCATTCCAATTTGCTGAAGACGCATCTGGGTCTGATCAGACAGAGGCCTGCCCCTGAGCGCCTCGATCCCAAAGAAAACGAGATGCCCGCCATCCAAAACGGGAATCGGTAACAGATTCAAGACCCCAAGACTGATACTCACCAGCGCCAAAAATCTCAGAAAATGATCAAATCCAAGGCTCGCAGAGCGTCCTGCCAATTGAGCAATACTGATCGGCCCGCTTAAATTATCGACCGCCGCACGCCCGACTACCATGCGCCCTGCGATCTTGAACGTGGCCATGGCGTAATCCGTGGTTCTTTCGATTGCTGCAAGCAATGCATCCCACGGACCCAGGCGATACTCGACCTCAACTTCTTTAAAAAGATCCTCGGGCACTCGGACCTGCGCACCGACTCGCCCGACTGGCGGTGTGGAGGGCTTGATCTCGGGAGATTCCTGCCCGGCCATGCGGCGAATCATCTTTCGAACCAGACCCTCCCCCTGGTTTTGGGCATCGGGATACGTTGCGGCGGGAGTCGCGGTTAAGTTTAATTCAACTCCACCGCGATCGATCAGCACTTCGATGGGAGTCTCCGGCCGAGCGCGAACCAGCTCTGCCCACTCGCGCCAATCCTTGATCGCTTTCCCATCGGCCTTCAGGATGCGATCACCGGGCAAAAGACCGGCTTTTTCTGCCGGACTGCCTGGCTCTGCTTTTTCAATCACAGGCAGGAGGGGAACCTCAAAGGGCTTCAAGCCCAGGGAGTTGATCACCTTTTCGGGGTTTTCAAGGCTTGCATTCGGGAGTGAGAGCCTCTTTTCATGGACCGCACCATCCGGAGAAACCACCTCGACCGAAATGGCCTCTTCCTCAATCACTCGCTCCAGGATCGCCCCGATCGCCAAAGGCCAAGTGGGTGTCGTTCTCCCGTCAACGGAACGAATCTCGTCGCCCGGCTCAAAACCCGCTTGACCTGCAACGCTAAGAGGATCGACCTTACCGACGATCGGGCGACTCCCGGTCTCACCCCACATAAAGGTGATCCAGTACACCAGCACGGCCAGAAGCAAGTTGAATAAAGGCCCCGCAACCACGATGGCAGCGCGTGAGGCCACGGGTTTTCGATTGAATGCGACAGCAAGGTCTCGGGTTTCCACCGGACCCTCCCGCTCATCCACCATTCGCACATAGCCCCCGAGAGGCAATAGAGAGAGCGTGAATTCAGTGTCATCGGGCGATTTCTGATGCCGCCAGATCACCTTGCCAAAACCAAGGGAAAACCTCAGTACCTTGACCCCCAATTTGCGCGCTACCCAATAGTGACCGAACTCATGAACTGCGATGAGAACAACGAGCGCCAGCGCGAAATAAAAAAGGGTATGTGGAAGTGAGGACATCAGGTGAGCATGAACTCCAATGATTAGGTCAATTGAGCGATATAAGCTTCTGCAACCCGACGGGCGACCGCATCGGCCTCAAGGACAGCATCAATGTCCGTTGCTTTCAGATTCTCTACCGTGTCCATGGCGTATTTGATGACATCGGGAATCGCGGTAAAGCGAATGTGGCCATCGAGGAAGGAGGCTACGGCAATCTCATTGGCCGCATTCAAAATGGCCGGCATGGATTCGCCTGCACGCACCGCGTCGTAGGCCCGTTGCAAGCAGGGGAAGCGCTCAAAATCAGGCGCTTCAAAATCTAGTCGTTTGACCTGAAACAGATCCAAGGGTTCCGCACCGGAACTAAACCGCTCTGGCCATGCCATGGCGTGAGCGATCGGAATTCGCATGTCAGGGCATCCCATCTGGGCCAACACAGTTCCATCGACATAATCGACCATCGAGTGAATCACACTCTGAGGGTGCACCACCACCTGCACCTTGTCCGCCGGGGTATTGAATAGAAGGCAGGCCTCAATCAATTCGAGCCCCTTGTTCATCATAGTCGCAGAATCAACCGAGATTTTGCGCCCCATGACCCAGTTAGGATGGGCGACCGCCTGATCGGGCGTCACGTCGTGGAGTTCATTCAGGGCCTTGCGTAGGAAGGGGCCACCGGATGCGGTTAAAAGAATGCGGCGCACCTCCGATGCCTGGTGTCCTGCGCGATATTGCGCAGGCATGCACTGGAAGATTGCGTTGTGTTCACTGTCAATGGGGAGCAATGCGGCGCCTGAATTGACCACCGCCGTCATGAACAGGGGACCTGACATGACCAGCGCTTCTTTATTGGCTAAAAGAATCGTCTTACCCGCACGCGCAGCGGCCAATGTCGGAAGCAATCCCGCTGCACCGACAATCGCCGCCATCACCGAATCCACCTCAGGCAGGGTGCTGACCTCTTCAAGCGCCTTGGTTCCGGTCAGGACCTGCGTCTCAGTCACGCCCTTGGCCTTCAGCGCAGCTTTCAAACGGTCGGCTTGGCCTGGATCGATCATGACCGCGTAGGCAGGACGGAAGGCCTCGCATTGCTCGGCAAGGCGCTCCCAATTGCCATTGGCCGTCAGGGCGATCACACGATATTGATCCGGATGCCGACCGGCTACATCCAGAGTGCTAACCCCAATGGATCCGGTCGATCCCAATACGCAAAGTCCTTTCATCGGGTCGCTCCCTTCTTCTTGGCTGCAGGGGCAGGGGTCGGGACAACCGCTGGGGGTTGAGTATTTGAAGCCGCATCCGGCGATGGAGCACTCTCGACGGCATCATCGGAAGGCGGCACCTCGTCATGATCAGAAGGGACTTCCATTGGGCCATCGTGATGATGGTCCGGCACAAAGGATTCCAGGGCGGGTGCATCCTCGGACGGGAGGATGATTTCCGGCTCAAGACTGCCACCGAACTGAATAAAGATCGGGATCAACAGGGATCCTGCGTAAAAGACCGTGACACCGGCCAAAAGACTATCGATGCGGTCAAGAACACCCCCATGACCCGGCAGGATGGCTCCACTGTCCTTGACCCCGCGCACCCGCTTGGCAAGGCTTTCAAAAAGGTCACCACAGACCGAGAAGGCGACCGTCATCAGCGACAGGAAAACAAAATCGATCAAAGTCATGGTTTCAAATCCCATCACCAGCCCGATCGCGAGTGCAAAGAAAATCGCACCAAACATCGCTCCGTAGACCCCTTCAACGGTTTTTCCGGGGCTGATTGCCGCCATAAGCTTCGTGAAGCCCCATTGCTTACCCGTGAAATAGGCCGCGATGTCGGCAATCCAGATCAGGAGCACGAGATAAAGCACTTGGTAGGCGGAAAAATTGAGGCGCAGCCAGACCATCAAGACCCAGCCGGTCACCAGGACCCAAGCGCCCGCCAGTACCCGGGAGAGAACCGTGAACTTTCGGTTGGCGAGCGTCTCCGAAGAGCGCCTGAAGGCTGCCCCCCAGAGCGCCCACCAGAGGACGGCTCCCGCATAGAGCCAGCTGGGCAGTTCACCGGGAGCCCAGTCCATCGCAAAAACGCGGGCAGCCACTAGAACCGCGAAAATGACGGCTGTAAATCCGATCCTTTGCCCACCCTCAAGAGAGGCAAGATTGGCCCATTCCCATGCCCCTAACAGAATGATCACACCCCATAACAGAGCAAAACCATCCGGCGGCAGAAGCAGGATGGCGGCAATGATGAGCGGCGCCAAAAGGGATGCCGTGATGATTCGATTTCTGAGCATGGGATGGCCTTTTTGGGTCAACGGGATGGGTTGTTCGTATTGGAAATGAGTTTCTCGATCTGGTCGCCGGTATAACCGAACCGGCGCTGCCGACTAGCAAAGCTTACAAGCGCCTCTTCAAAGGCCACTTCATCAAAGTCCGGCCAGAGGAGCGGGGTAAAGTAAAGTTCTGCGTAGGCAAGTTGCCAGAGCAGAAAGTTACTGATGCGCTGCTCGCCACCCGTCCGGATAAAAAGGTCAGGCTCGGGGAGGTCAGCGATGGCCAGCCTTTCACCAATCATTTCGGGGGTAATCTCCTGACTCTGGAGAAGGCCCGCCTCAGCATCCTTGGCCAATTGCCGGCAGGCCTGTGCGATATCCCAGCGCCCGCCATAGTTGGCTGCAATAACCAAGGTCAGCCGTGAATTTTCCGCCGTCATGGCCTCAGCTTCGGCGATACGCTCCTGAAGGATCGGCGCAAACTGTTCCCGCTCTCCAATCACCTTGAGCCGAACCCCGTTGCGATGCAACTTGGCCGTTTCTCGCTCGAGGCTGGCGATGAATAACTGCATCAGGAGGGCGACTTCCTGCTGTGGCCGACGCCAGTTTTCACTACTGAAAGCAAACAGAGTGAGAACCTCTACTCCCTTTGCGATGCAGTGTTCGACCGTTTTTCGAACAGCACCAACCCCGGCTCTGTGGCCTGCGGGCCTGGGAAGAAAGCGCTGCTTGGCCCAACGGCCGTTGCCATCCATGATGATGGCAACGTGCCGAGGCACGGAATGATGGGAAAGGGTGTCTGGCGATGTCGACATGGAGCTCGGACTAGCCGCGGGTGGGGTGCCGTTTTGTGCCGGCTCCCGCGCCCTCAGATCGCGAGGAGGTCCTTTTCCTTCTGTTCGAGAAGGCTGTCCACTTCCTTCACGAACTGATCCGTCAGTTTTTGGACCTGTTCCTGGCTGCGACGCTCGTCGTCCTCAGAAATCAGCTTGTCCTTGACGGCGTTCTTGAGATCGTTGTTGGCATCGCGACGGATATTTCGGATGGCCACTCGCGAATTCTCGGCTTCTGCCCGAACGACCTTGATCAGATCCTTGCGGCGCTCTTCCGTGAGCGGCGGCATTGGAACCCGAATCACGGTTCCGGAGGTCGAGGGATTCAGTCCGAGATCAGACGTCATGATGGCCTTCTCAATCGCCTGAACCATGGTGCGCTCCCATGGGGCAACCGCCAGCGTTCGCGCATCTTCGACGGTCACGTTGGCCGTCTGGCTCAATGGAACATCATTGCCATAATAGGAGACCATCACATGGTCCAGAAGGCTCGGGTGCGCTCTGCCGGTCCGGATCTTGGCCAATTCCAGCTTCAGTGACTCGATGCTCTTGCCCATGCGCTCGGAGGTTTTCTTATGAAGATCTTCGATCATGACTTGTTCCCACTTTCAATCAGTGAACCAACGCTCTCGCCCATCACCAAACGCATTACTGCACCCGGTTCGAACACGTTCATCACCCTCAAGGGCATGTCGTGATCTCGGCACAGGACCAGAGCTGTGGCATCCATGACATTCAGCCGCTGATCCAGGGCTTCGTCAAAGGTCAGCCGTTCATAAAGACGGGCATCGGGATCCTTGACCGGATCGGCGGTATAAACGCCATCGACCTTGGTCGCCTTGATCAGGAGATTAGCCCCGATTTCAACGGCTCGAAGGCTTGCTGCCGTGTCCGTTGTGAAAAAGGGATTACCCGTGCCTGCAGCAAAAATGACCACACGCCCCTTTTCAAGGTGGCGAATGGCGCGGCGGCGAATGTAGTCCTCGCACACCTGATTAATCTTGAGGGCCGACATGACGCGAACCGGACGTCCCTGGTGCTCCAAGGCATCCTGCATCGCCAGAGCATTCAGCACCGTGGCCAACATGCCCATATAGTCGCCCGTCACGCGCTCGAGGCCCTGTCCGGCCGTCTGAGCCCCTCGAATGATATTGCCCCCGCCGATCACCAGACCGACCTGAACCCCCGCGTTGCAGAGCTCCTGGATCTCCTTTGCCAGGCGACCGATGGTGGCGGCATCGATGCCACCGCCCTTGTCTCCCATCAGGGCCTCACCACTTAGCTTCAACAGGATACGTTGGTATTTTGGAGTACTCATGGGTCCGTCGCGTTGCCAGCAGTTAAAGGATAGATCAAGAGGGGCGCCCACCGGGTCTAAGTCCCCGATGGGCTGCAGTCAGGCAGACAGAATCAGGAACCCCTGACCTGGGCCATCACCTCTTCGGCGAAGTTGCTCTCGACCTTTTCGATCCCTTCACCGACCTCAAGTCGAACAAATCTTGCCACCTTGGCCCCCTTGTCGGCCAGCAGCTTGCCCACCGTCTGATCGGGGTCTTTGACGAAGGGCTGGCCGACCAGCGTGATTTCGCCGAGGAACTTCTTGATACGACCTTCGACCATCTTCTCGATGACGTTGGCTGGCTTGCCACTGGCTTCAGCCTGTGCGCTGAAGATCGCCTTTTCCTTTTCGATGAGCTCAGCATCGACACCGGTCTCGTCAACACAGTTCGGCTTCGTCGCAGCAACATGCATCGCTACATCCTTGCCGAGTGCCGCATCGCCCCCCGCAAGTTCAACCAGAACGCCGATCCGGCTGCCATGAAGGTAGCTGGCTACAAGACCTGCCGGTGCGCTGAAACGCTCAAAGCGACGAACCGCAATGTTCTCGCCGATCTTTGCGATCATTGCTCTGCGGGTTTCTTCAACGGTTTCACCGGTGCTTGCAATCTTGACCGCAAGAAGCTCCTCCAGGGTCGTTGCAGCAGAACCAAGCGCAGTTTCAGCAACCAGATTCGCAAATGCAACGAAATCGTCGCCCTTGGCGACAAAGTCGGTTTCAGAGTTGACTTCAACGATCGCCGCCGTCTTTCCGTCGGCGCTCGCCTTTGCAACGATGATGCCTTCAGCCGCGGTGCGACCAGACTTCTTGTCCGCCTTGGCAAGACCGGCCTTACGCATCAGCTCTACCGCGGCTTCAAGATCACCGTTGGTTTCGGTCAGTGCCTTTTTGCATTCCATCATCCCGGAACCTGTGCGCTCACGCAGTTCCTTAACCATTCCGGCCGTAATATTCGACATGAAGCAATCCTCAATAGTCTTTAAATGTCAGCAGATTCATGTTGACGCTCAAGCGGCATCAACAAGTAACAAAACGCCCCCGGTCCGGAGGCGTCTTCAATTCAAGCCGGGGGACAGGTCATCCATGACCCGTCTCGCACCGGTTACTCCGCAGTGGCTGCAGGAGCAGGAGCCGCATCCATTTCAACGAAGTCATCTTCGCTTGACGGAACGCTCAGGCTGTTGGCCTTGCCCTGAAGAATCGCGGTGGCCGCACTCTGAACATAGAGCTGGACCGCACGAATCGAGTCATCGTTACCGGGAATGATGAAATCAATACCGGTCGGATTGTTGTTCGTGTCCACAATGCCAACAACCGGAATGCCCAACTTATGCGCCTCGCTGATCGCGTTGTGCTCGTAACCGACATCCAGAACGAAAAGCACCTCGGGCAGGCGATCCATATCCCGGATACCGCCCATGCTGTTCTCGAGCTTTTCGAGTTCACGCATCATGCCCAGCCCTTCCTTCTTGCTGAAACGTTGAAGGCGACCATCATCACGCATGGCTTCAAGATCCTTCATGCGAGCCACTGACTGCTTGATGGTCTTAAAGTTAGTGAGCATGCCGCCGAGCCAGCGGTGGTTGACGTAGGGCATACCGCAACGCAGCGCTTCTTCCTGAACAACCGTCCGGGTGGTCCGCTTAGTGCCTACAAACAGGATCTTGCCGCGCTTTGCAGCAATCTGCTCCAGATAAGCCATAGCGTCCTTGAAAAGCGGAAGCGACTTTTCGAGGTTAATGATATGAATGTTGCTGCGCGCACCATAAATGAAAGGTGCCATCTTGGGATTCCAGTAGCGGGTCTGGTGTCCGAAGTGAACACCGGCCTCAAGCATCTGGCGCATGGTTACAGTCGACATGAAAACTCCTTAAAGGTTAGGGTTGTGCCTCCACATGTCCCGAACGACGACCGCAACCGGTAAGGACCGGCCCGGCACCCTGTCGAGCGTGACGACATGTGTGTGGGTTATTGCTAAAAAAAGCAGGCCTTTATACCATGAACGGCTTATCTCAACAATCCATCCACCCTAAGTCACGCCCCTGGGATACCCTCTGGGCTCCATCAGGCCAATCCCGATGACCATCCGCATCAAGACTTCAGAAGAAATCGAGACCATGAGAGTGGCAGGCCGTTTGGCGGCCGAAGTCCTCGAAATGATCGAGCCTTATGTGATCGCCGGTGTGACGACCGAAGAGCTCGATCGAATCTGCCACGATTACATCGTCAACGTTCAGCAGGCGATCCCGGCCCCCCTGAATTACAGGGGATTCCCCAAGTCGATCTGCACCTCGGTCAACCACACGGTCTGTCACGGCATTCCTGGCCCAAAAAAGCTGAAGAGTGGCGACATCATCAATGTCGACATCACGGTCATCAAAGATGGATACCATGGCGACACCAGCAAGATGTTTTTGGTCGGGGATGTTCCGATCCGCGCAAGCCGGCTGGCAAAAATCTGCCAGGAAGCCATGTACCTCGGCATTCTTGAGGTCAAACCCGGAGCCACGCTGGGTGATATCGGAAACGCCATCCAACGACATGCCGAATCCCATGGCCTGTCGGTTGTCCAGGAATTTTGCGGACATGGCATTGGAAAAGACTTCCACGAGGACCCTCAAGTTCTTCACTATGGAACTCCGGGAACCGGATTAAAGCTCGAAGAAGGTATGGTTTTCACTATTGAACCGATGCTGAATCTGGGCAAACGTCACGTCAAAATTCTTCCCGACGGCTGGACCGCCGTGACCAAGGACCATAGCCTTTCTGCCCAGTGGGAACATATGGTCGCAGTGACACCCGAGGGTTTTGAAATCCTCACCCGGCGGGCGGAGGAACCCCTTGATATTCGAAACGCTCTCTCCCCAAGTTGAGCCCGGACGGTTTTCGGGACTGGACCCCAAAGCCGCCTGCACCGAAGCTGCCAAATTACATCAGAGCCTTCTTAGGGAGCGCTTTGCTGCCGGAGAAACCGCTCGGGATCTCATTCGCTGGCGCTCTGACTTCATCGATGAGCTTCTCAGCTTTATCTGGCAAGACTTCCTCACAGACGTTGAAACTCCAAGACCCAGTCTGATTGCCGTTGGCGGCTATGGGCGCCGGGAGATGCATCCCCATTCGGATGTTGACCTTCTGATCTTGAAGGACCCCTCTGTTCGGGAGTGTCCAAAGACTGACACCCAAATCGCTGGATTCCTCCAATTCATCTGGGACATCGGACTGCGCCCGGCGCAGAGCGTGCGCGGGCTCTATGAGTGCATTGAGGAGGCGGTCAAAGACCAAACGGTCATGACCAACCTCCTTGAGTCCAGACTGCTTCACGGGGATAGCGCCCTATATGCGCGGCTCGAACAGGAAATCAGTCCCGCCCTCCTTTGGCCTTCGGACGAGTTTTTCGAAGCCAAACGCGAAGAACAAGCCGCTCGCTACGCCAAGTTTCACGACACCGCCTTTAATCTGGAGCCGAATATCAAAGAGGGCCCGGGTGGCCTCAGAGATATCCAGAACATTCACTGGATCATCAAGCGGCACTATGACCTTCGGGAACTGAATCTGGTCCAGCTGGGCTGGCTGACCGAGGCAGAGCATGAGGAACTCGAAAAAGCACGTGACTTCCTTTGGGAAATTCGATTCGCGCTCCATGTGATCACCAACCGCCCTGAGGAGCGACTCCTTTTTGAGTACCAGAAGGAGCTGGCTCGTCTTTTCGGTGTTGAGTCCGAGAACGTGAACCACGCCGTTGAACAGTTCATGCAGCTGTATTTTCGAACCGTCATGGGGCTTGAACGACTCAACGAACTTCTGATGCAGCTTTTTGAAGAAGTCATTCTGCATAGCGAGCACCCCTTCAAGGTCGAGGCCGTCACATCGGACTTCCGCAGCGTCGATGGGTATCTTGAAGTCGTCGACACAGAGATCTTCCAGCAAAGACCCCTGGCAATTTTTGAAATCCTGCTCCTGTTGCAAACTCGCCCTGAGCTCAAAGGCATTCGGGCATCAACGATTCGTCTGATTCGTCAGAATCTCGAAAGAATCGATGACCGTTTCAGGGAAAACCCTAAGGCCTGCAGCCTTTTCATGGACATTTTGCGCCAGCCTGTCGGGGTCACCCATCAGTTGCGACGGATGAATCGATACGGCGTTCTGGCCGCCTACCTGCCCGCATTTGCCCGAGTTGTCGGACGCATGCAATACGACCTCTTCCATGTTTACACCGTGGATGAGCACACCCTTTTTGTTGTCCGAAACCTTCGCCGCTTTGCACTGGAGCAGTACCGGGAAACCCACCCAGTCCCGAATGAGATCTTCAAACGGATTGAGAAACCGGAACTTCTCTATGTTGCCGGGCTGATGCATGACATCGCAAAAGGCAGCGGCGGGGACCACTCGACCCTCGGTGCCGATATTGCCGCCGACTTCTGCAAGCGGCATGGGATTGGGGAGGCGGACACGCAAAGAGTCTGCTGGGTGGTTCAAAATCATCTCCTCATGTCCTTGACTGCTCAACGCAAAGACATCAGTGATCCAAAGATCATCCATGCCTTTGCGACGACCCTTCGCGACCAAACGACTCTGGATTACCTTTATCTTTTAACCGTGGCCGACATTCGGGCGACCAATCCAAACCTCTGGAACTCCTGGCGAGATGCCCTTTTGAGAGAGCTTTACGAACAGGCCCGGTGGATGTTCCGTCGAGGCCTGACCAATCCTTTGCAACAGGAAGAAAAACTCGCCGCCGTTAAAAAGGAAACCCTCGAAAAGCTGCTTAGGCTGGGCATTCCAGAAACGCGAACTTGCGCGATCTGGAATGAAGTTTTTAGTGAGGAATACTTCCTGAGGTATCACCCGGAAGAAATTGTTTGGCACACCGTTGCGCTGGATGCGTTTCGTGGAAAGGAACCCCCGCTGGTTCTCCTGCGAACCGTCAGTCAGCGAGGAAGTGCGGAGGTCTTCATCTATGCGCGCCAGAACGACCTCATCTTTCCAAGGACCACAGCAATTCTGGATCAGCTCAACCTGACCGTCCTGGACGCCCGCATCATTACCAGCACGCAAGATTACGTCGTGCACAGCTATCATGTCTTGGAACAATCAGGGGAGCGCCTGACCGACCCCATGCGGCAAGTACAAATTTCCGTTCGGCTGCGGGAGGCCTTGTCGGGCCAGGACCAGGCTGATCTTCAGGTTCAGCGGCGAGAAGCTCGGCAGATCCGCCACTTTGCTGTTCCTACCCAAGTCACTTTTCGTGATGAGCCTCAACGACAAGGGACGGTCATGGAACTGATCGCCACAGACCGGCCGGGCCTTCTCTCCAAGGTCGGCCGCGCATTCTCCCAGTGCGATGTCCGACTGAATAATGCAAGGATCTCCACCATCGGCAGCCGGGCTGAAGATATCTTTCTTCTCACGGGAAAAGACAATCTGCCCCTCAGCGACAACCAACTTCGACTCAAGCTTAAAGAGACCATTGTCGAACTGGTTGGTGAGTCGTAGCCCCCCCTCTTTCGTGGTATAAATCAAGGCCAATTCCCTATCCCATCTAGGTTCCCATCATGTTCAGCAAAGGAATGGAAATCGCCGGTTTTGATGAAGAACTCTGGTCCGCAATTCAAGCGGAAGAGCATCGCCAGGAAGATCACATTGAACTGATCGCGTCAGAAAATTATGCAAGCCCCCGAGTGCTTCAGGCGCAGGGAACCGTCTTGACCAACAAGTACGCCGAAGGCTATCCGGGCAAGCGCTACTATGGCGGTTGCGAGCATGTGGATGTTGTCGAGTCGCTGGCGATTGAACGCGCCAAAACCCTCTTTGCGGCGGACTATGCCAACGTTCAGCCCCATTCGGGCTCTCAGGCCAATGCGGCAGTCTTCATGGCCCTGCTCAATCCCGGCGATACCATTCTGGGAATGAGTCTTGCCCATGGCGGGCACCTCACCCATGGCGCGAAGGTTAACTTCTCGGGAAAACTCTATAACGCCATCCAATATGGTCTTGATACCTCGACCGGCCTGATTGATTACGATGAGGTGGCAAGGCTGGCCCAAGAGCACAGACCCAAGATGATCATTGCAGGATTTTCTGCCTACAGCCGCGTGGTGGATTGGGCCTTCTTCCGCAAGGTCGCCGATGACGTGGGCGCTTACTTCCTTGTGGACATGGCGCATGTGGCAGGGCTGGTTGCTGCAGGTGCCTACCCGAGTCCTGTAGCTATCGCTGACGTCACCACCACAACCACCCACAAGACCCTTCGGGGACCCCGCGGTGGCTTGATTCTCGCTAAGGCCAATGAGGAGATTGAGAAAAAACTCAACTCTCTGGTCTTTCCGGGAATCCAGGGGGGTCCCCTGATGCATGTGATTGCCGCCAAGGCGGTGGCCCTGAAGGAGGCCATGCAGCCTGAATTCAAAACCTACCAGCAACGCGTTGTGACCCATGCACAGGCGATGGCCGGCCGGTTCATGGCCCGAGGCCTGAACATCGTCTCAGGTGGCACCGACAATCACTTGATGTTGGTTGATCTCATTGCACGCGGTGTCACCGGCAAGGCCGTCGATGCCGCACTGGGCCGCGCCCACATCACCGTGAACAAGAATGCGGTTCCAAACGATCCCCAGTCCCCCTTCGTGACCAGCGGCATCCGTATCGGGACCCCCGCAGTCACCACCCGTGGGTTCACTGAGGCAGATTGCGTGAACCTAGCAGACTGGATTTGCGATGTCATTGATGACCTTGATAATGAGGCCGTCATTGAGCGGGTGCGTGATGACGTCAGTCAAATCTGCAAGCGCTATCCGGTTTACCCGGACGCTTAACTTCAGGATTTCTGATGCGATGTCCTTTTTGCGGCGCGGACGACACGCGAGTCATCGATTCCAGACTTTCTCAGGAAGGAGACCAAGTCAGACGTCGGCGCGAGTGCACAGAATGTCGGGAAAGATTTACGACATTTGAAACCGTTGAACTCACCCTACCCCGCATCATCAAAAGCAACGGAAACCGGGAACCCTTTCGGGAAGACAAGCTTCGAGCGGGGATGCTGCGGGCCCTTGAAAAACGTCCGGTCGATATCGAGCGAGTCGAGGCGGCGATCGCCAGAATTGAGAAGAAACTTCTTGGGACGGGTGAGCGCGAAGTCCCCTCCCGCCTCATTGGCGAAAGCGTCATGTCCGAACTCGCGGGCCTGGATCATGTGGCTTATATCCGATTTGCCTCGGTCTACCGAAGCTTTCAGGACGTGAACGAATTCCGTGAAGTGATCGATCATCTGGAGCTGGACCCAAAATCGCCCCTGCCACCTTCTGAGCCTTAGGATCACGACCTTTCGAACCCGTTAGGTCAGGACCACCCCCGATGCATAGCGCCTATCAGGCCAAACGCAACCCATGAATCTCGAAACGCATTTCTCAACCGAAGACGCACGCTATATGGCTCGCGCACTGGAATTGGCGCGAAAGGGGCTTTGGAGCACAGACCCCAACCCTCGCGTGGGATGCGTCATCGTCAATCAAGGAGAGATTGTCGGAGAAGGCTGGCATCAGATTGCAGGCGAGGCCCATGCGGAAGTCCATGCCCTTGCGGCCGCGGGTGAAAAAGCCCGTGGGGGAACGGCCTATGTCACGCTTGAACCCTGCAATCATCAGGGCCGGACCCCTCCCTGCGCAGAGGCATTGGTGCGTCATGGACTGGCTCGTGTCGTTGCCGCTATGGAAGACCCGAATCCCCTGGTTGCAGGTAAAGGACTCAAGCGACTTCAGGATGCCGGCATCACCACCCAATCGGGTCTCCTTGCCCAGGATGCAGAGAATCTCAATCCCGGCTTCATTCAGCGTATGCGCACCGGTAAACCCTGGATCCGAAGCAAAATTGGCATGAGCCTTGACGGACGAACGGCCATGGCCTCTGGGGAAAGCCAATGGATTACAGGGCCGCAGGCTCGCCAGGATGTTCATCGGCTGAGAGCCCGCTCATCAGCCATCGTGACAGGATCCGGAACGGTGCTCGCAGACAATCCGGCAATGACAGCCCGTGTCACCGAAGCCCATCAGACGCTGAAGCAACCCGTTCGGATCCTGCTCGATTCCATGCTGCGCTGCCCTCGAGATGCGCGTTTTTTTGAAGCCTCAGGAAGCTATCGGGTCCTCACGCTTCAGGAACCCAATCAAGACCAGTTAGCCTCAACCCATCGGCTACCAGCATCGCCCCGAGGGGGGATTGACCTTAGCGCCGTTTCCGAATGGCTTGGCCAAGAAGGATTCAACGAGGTGCTTTTCGAATGTGGCCCCACGCTCAATGGGGCCCTTTTGGCTGCGGGTGTTGTCGATGAATGGATCATCTACATGGCTCCTCGCGTTCTCGGTGATCATGGGCGAGGACTCTTTCACCTTCCCGGTCTTGAGCGCCTGGCGGATGCGCCACATTTAAAGCTGACGCAATGCCGTCAGGTCGGACAGGACATCCGACTGACGATACGATCGCGTTAGCGAGGGAAGGGAGGGAAAGCAAACCTAGCGTGTCTTGATGAGCGTGACATCAAGAGAGGCAGGCAAATGGGTGACAATATTGTCGCGCTCTGAATAGACGAGGGAAATCATATTTTTTCTCGCCAATCGACCGTTCCAATACCCATCTTCCTCAGCGCCAATAATCTGTCGATCGGGCCTAAGGATCGCATGAACTCGACTGGGTTTACTCATGGCGCCATCACTGTAGGTTACCGTCTTGGTCCCACGGATCGCATTGCCGACGACCTGATCGAATACGACCGTGTACGTCACCTTAAAATAGGACTGGCCTGAAAACCCCTGGGCAGAACCTACCCAAGTCCCCAAGAGGCCCTCGGCCATGTTCGCTGCCTGAGTCTCTCCAGTGAGGAGCACAGCCAGAATGAATGCGGTTCGGATGATTTTGATCATGGCCACGTTGAACTCTCCCAGAATTGGTTCAGTGGATTGAAGATAATCCCCTGTTAGTAAATCCTGATGTTTCTGTCTCTTTGGATCTATACGTAATAACCCTAAAAATTCTCATGAGTTGTTTGAGAACCACTTTGGAATTCGCCCTCAATCAGTTCGACTGCACAATCGATCAACTCTGACGGGATACAATGGAACTCGTTCCAGAACATCCGCTTTGCCTTTTCAGCCGCGTCCTGATCGCTTTCAGCGATGACGTGAACCGTCTTATTGATGTTGGCTTTTACGTCTACCTTCACTAAGGCCATGGCTATCACCCACAATACTGCTGGACCGACACGAAGGCTTAGCTTAACGGGACCCTTCCGCCTTGGGTCTTCGGTCAACACCTACGAAGATTAGCCTAGTTGGCCCCACGCCCCCCTGAAGGGAGGCGAATGTTTGGACTCTATCCAGAGCACGGTATGATCAGAAAGGGCTAAGCCACCCACGACCGATTAACGAGAAATCATCCATGTTTACAGGCATCATCCAGGCGATTGGCACCATCGAACGACTCGAGCCCCGCGGCGGCGACATGCGGATTCGAATTGCCTCGGGCAAGCTGCCCATCGATCAGGCGACGATTGGAGACAGCATTGCTGTCAATGGTGTGTGCCTCACAGCTGTCGAGATTGATGCACGAGGCTTCAGCGCGGATGTCTCCCGGGAGAGCCTGTCACGAACAACTCTTGCACAACTAGGTCAGGGCTCGCCCGTCAATCTGGAAATGGCTCTGCTTCCCACCACACGTTTGGGCGGCCACCTCGTGAGCGGCCATGTGGATGGTGTGGGCCATATCCTCGAGCGAGTCGATGATGGAAGATCTTGGCGTTTTACTCTCGAAGCGCCCGAGGGGCTTGCCCGTTTTATCGCGGAAAAGGGATCCATCTGTATTAACGGCATTAGTCTTACCGTGAACTCAGTTTCCGGAGCCCGCTTTTCGGTCAACATCGTCCCCCATACGCTTAAGGAGACCACGCTCGGGACCACGCTTCAAGGGGATGCCGTTAATCTTGAAGTTGATTTAATCGCACGATATCTCGAGCGTCTCCTGCTCGGTGAAAAAGCCGGAATTCCGGAATCGGGTGTTACCATGGCGCTTCTTAAGGACAATGGTTTCGCGTGATGCACAGCACGGCTGAATTAATCGAGGAGATTCGCCAAGGGCGAATGGTCGTCCTTCTTGATGACGAGGATCGGGAGAACGAAGGTGATCTGGTCATGGCTGCTAGCCATACCAGACCGGAAGACATCAACTTTATGGCGCGCTATGGTCGAGGACTCATTTGCCTGACCTTGACCCGGGAACGTTGCCAGCAGTTGCGACTCCCCCTCATGGTGAATGAAAACCGGACCCCCCATTCAACAAATTTTACGGTTTCAATCGAAGCGGCCACCGGGGTGACGACCGGAATTTCTGCTGCTGATCGCTCAAGGACCATCCAGGCGGCTGTCGCATCAGAAGCCAGACCCGAAGACCTTGTTCAACCAGGCCACGTTTTCCCACTGATGGCAAAACCTGGCGGTGTTCTTAATCGCGCCGGCCACACCGAGGCGGGTTGTGACCTTGCGCGTCTGGCGGGTCTTGAACCAGCCGCGGTCATTGTCGAGATCCTGAACGAGGATGGCACGATGGCACGTCGCGCCGACCTTGAAGCCTTTGCGTTGGAACACAAACTAAAGATTGGCACCATTACCGATCTCATTGAATACCGCATTCAGAACGAAAAAACAGTCGAACGAATCTGTGAATGCGATTTCCCAACAGAGTTTGGGCAATTTCGAATGATTGCCTTTCAAGATCAAGTCGATCAGCGACTCCATCTCGCACTTGTGATGGGACAGGTCCGCGGAGAGGATCCAATTCTGGTACGAGTCCATGGTCGAAACGTTCTAGGTGATCTTCTCGGGGGCAAACGCGAAGGCTCCAGCATTTCTCTTCGAAGCGCCATGCGCCGCATTGCCGAGGAAGGCCGTGGTGCCCTCGTCGTCATTCGCAAAGAAGAAGACGACAAGTTTCTGGTAGAACGCATTCACCAGTATCAAATGGAAGACCATGGCATTGAATTTCCCGTCGCTTCTGCCCCTACCGAAGATTGGCGAACCACCGGGACCGGCGCTCAGATTCTGGCGGATCTTGGCATCCATAAGCTAAGAGTCATTGGCCATTCGCCGAAAAAATATCTCGGGCTTTCCGGTTATGGCCTTGAGGTCGTGGACTTCGTGGCGTGCAATTCGGATCACTAAAACACGACGCCATGACCTCTGAACACCTCAGCCGTGAGATCAGCAAGCTCATTGCAGCGATCGAGCGAGAATGGCGTGAAGAGCTCGGTGGGCCAGAGGCGACCCTGACGGAAACCGTTTTACGGAAAGTGCATCGCCTTCTTACGATGCTCAAAAAGGACGACGCTAACAACACAATTGAAGGCCTTCAGGCCCAAATCGGCCCAGACTGGCTCGAATCTCACCCTTGGGCGACACCCTATGTCCTCAGGATCGACGCAGTCCTCACCACCATGGGCGATAATTCATCGAATCAATTCAACACTGACCACTAGAAAAGCCAGCCATGAATCAAATTAAAACCTACGAAGGTCATTTCAATATCAAGGATGCTCGCTTCGCCCTTGTCTGCTCACGTTTCAATAGTTTTATCGTCGATGCGCTGGAAGGTGGAGCGATTGACGCCCTGATCCGCCACGGCGCCAAACATACAGACATTCACATCATCAAGGCGCCTGGTGCCTATGAACTTCCGCTGGCTGTCCAGAAAGTTGCAGCAACCGGTCGATACGATGCCATCATTGCATTGGGTGCAGTCATTCGCGGCTCAACACCACATTTCGATCATGTGGCCGGTGAGTGCGTAAAAGGTCTGAGCAGTGTGTCCCTGGAGCATGGAATTCCCGTTGCTTTTGGCGTCCTCACAGTAGATTCGATTGAGCAGGCCATCGAACGCGCCGGCACGAAGGCTGGCAATAAAGGCGCCGAAGCTGCCCTTTCAAGCATTGAGATGGTCAATCTGATTCGCGAACTGAACGCCGGATGAGTAGCAGCAAGACACAAGCCCGAAAAAGCGCCGTCCAGGCCATTTATCAGTGGCAAATGACGCGCTACAACCTCTCGGAAATCGAGCGGCAGTTCGTTGAGGAACATGGGATTGGCAAGGGAGAGCTGAGTTACTTCCAAGATCTCCTTCACAACGTCCCCGCTCGATTAGACGTCATTGACGCGGCCATTGCGGAATTTACCTCAAGGCCAGTGGAGCAAATTGATCCCGTAGAGCGAGCCATTCTTCGTATCAGCACCTATGAGCTGCTCTGTCATCCTGAAGTCCCCTATCGCGTCATCGTGAACGAGGGGATTAATCTCGCAAAGGAATTTGGGGCCACACAAAGCCATAAGTTCGTAAATGGCCTTCTGGATCGGTTATCGAAGAAAATCCGGGAAGCCGAATGTGCCCATTCGGATAAATCCAACTGAGCAATGGTTGCTGGCGAATTCGGGCTGATCGAAAAGTTCTTTGATCGACCTTCAGGGCGCCCTGACGTCATCCTTGCCGTTGGGGATGATTGCGCCCTCCTCAAGCCGCCCCAGCAACAGAATCTGGCCCTGAGCGTCGACACACTGGTTTCCGGGGTTCACTTCTTTGCCGAGACAGATCCTCGCGGCCTCGGTCATAAAGCGTTGGCCGTTAACCTGAGTGATCTTGCTGCCTGTGGGGCAAAACCAGCCTGGTGCTCACTCGCCCTGACCCTCCCGCAGATTGATGAGGCATGGCTGGGTGAGTTTTCGAGTGGTTTTTTGGAATTGGCATCACAACATAACGTCGCGCTCATCGGGGGGGACACGACGCAAGGTCCTCTCTCGATTACCGTTCAGGTCATTGGCATGATTCCCGAGGGGCAAGCCCTGCTGCGATCTGGCGCAGAAGTGAACGACCTGATTTATGTCAGTGGCCCGATTGGAAATGCCGGACTCGGTCTTCTGGGACGAAAAGGATCAAGGTTGATCGAGGACCCAGCGATCTATGCCGCCCTCGAAACGCCAATCCCACGTGTCGCACTCGGACAAGCACTCCTCGGAATGGCAAGTGCCTGCATTGATATATCAGACGGTTTGGCCGCCGATTTGGGACATATCCTCAATCAAAGTCATGTCGG
Organism: Methylococcaceae bacterium; assembly: GCA_044350805.1. GTDB lineage: Bacteria > Pseudomonadota > Gammaproteobacteria > Methylococcales > Methylococcaceae > UBA6136. The sequence continues at coordinate 2,796 of JBILGU010000006.1, read as the reverse complement.
GGCCGAAATCGACTGGGATCGATTGCCCATTTCAGTGCCCGTTCGCAAATATGTTGAGGAAAGCGGTGACCTAAGCTTTCCTCTAAGGACCGGGGATGACTACGAACTCTGTTTCACGGTTCCCTCCCGCCTCCAGACAGAGGTAGAGAGAACCCTTCAAACCCTTGGATTGTCAGGTGGATGTATCGGCCGGGTTGAAACAACCCCCGGCCTTCGAATCAAGAACGCCTCAGGATTGATAAGCATCGAAAGAAACGGTTATGAGCACTTCAGCCCACCCTGAGATTAAGAGAAGAAAGCAAGCCAAAATTCCGGCCCATATCGCCTTCACCAATTTTTGGTGTTTTCTTGGGCTTGGCTTTGGTTCAGGGCTTTCACCCAAGGCACCAGGAACTCTGGGGACGCTCGCAGCAATGCCACTTTACTGGCTAATGCCACATGCAAGCCCATTGCTTTATATCGGCATCACGGTCGCTTTTTTCCTGCTTGGCATTCACATCTGCAAGGTGACGGAGGAGAAGATCGGGATACAAGATCACTCCGGGATCGTCTGGGACGAAGTGGTCGGTTTCCTTGTGACCATGGCCTTTGTAACGCCATCATGGCCATCTCTTGCTCTGGGTTTCCTGACCTTTAGACTCTTTGATGTTCTCAAACCATGGCCTATCCGCTGGCTTGATCGTAAGGTCCATGGTGGCCTTGGGATCATGCTGGACGACGTGATTGCAGGATTGATCGCCTGTGGCGTAACGCATCTCTTATTGGCCCAGTTCCAACTCCAATCTTGACGACCCACAAGCTTCTATTGCTAATCGGGGCTTCTCCTGCGTATAATGGGCGGATAATCGCGGGGTGGAGCAGTCTGGTAGCTCGTCGGGCTCATAACCCGAAGGTCGTAGGTTCAAATCCTGCCCCCGCTACCAATTATTCTGAATGGTTTCAATGACTTATTCAGATTGGTTTCTCAGAAAAGTAGTATGGTTGCTTCTATACTACTCCTCAGTAGGATCCAGACTCATATCTCAGTGAGTCTCTATGCGGTCCTCGTCAAATTCCAAACACAGAACCGTCCCTCTTCAAGAGACGATTTGTTGTGTCGATGGTTATCCAAACAAACTAAAAATCTTTCAGATCCCTGCCTCGAAGTTCTGGTGGGTTCGTTATTACTCGCAGAACAAAGTCTTCAAGAAATCCACGAAGACAACCAACAAATCTGACGCACTCTCCTTCGCAAAAAAGTTCTACCAGCAGATCCTTCTGTCTGAGTGGCAACCACCTATTTTTATAACAGCACCCAATTAGATCCGAGGGTGCTGTTGGCAATCGAACGATTTCCTACTGGCAGCGTCGGAATTTAACCTATAGACTCGATCCACTGCTCTAAAAGAATAAAAAAACAAGTAGCAGTGCGGACCATCCCTTGGTCTGTATCTCCTCAAAAATGTCGGCGATCAAATAGCGAAATCCCCCCCTTGCTCGTGACTGTCGGCATTCTTTATTTCAGGAGTGATCTATGACCGCCGAATTCGATCTGATTTACTCTGACCTTCAGACCACGCACTCGGCAGATGGGCACACCGTAGAGATCAACATTTACAAATTGCCTGAGACAGAATGGGTGCTGGAGATCGTTGATGAATTCAACAACTCAACAGTTTGGGATGATTCGTTTCTTACCGATGAAGCAGCACTCGCTGAGGCACTCCAAGCAATCAAGGATGAAGGAATCTCAGCATTCGTTGGCGAGAATACATAACTGCTGAGTCTGCCAGAACAAAATCGTTCGATTTGTAACAATCCAGTGAATGCGAAACCAAAAAAACTGGGGGCCTGAAAAGTCCCCCAAGAGAATGCTACGAGTCAGGTTTTTACTTCTTTTTCTTCTTCGCTTGCGGTTTCAGTGCTTCCGCTGCTTGAGGTTCGTATTTGTAACCTGCCGCCTTGCCCGCCTTCACTAGTTTATTGAAGGCATCAAGGTAAGCAGAAGTAACTACCTTTGCTTCATTTGTATTCGCATACGAGGCAAAAACACCCAAAACGTAATTCTGATCTGCCTTGGCGGTGCTGCCTTGTGCCATCGCAACCTGAACACCCGTTCTATTGTCAACCATGATCAGGGCAGTCTCTGCCTCCTTGAACTTCAATTGGTATGCAGCACCGACTGCTCCGACAATACCACCAACATAAGGAAGTGCAGATCCAATCGCCAATCCAACAGATTGTCCACCTGCGTTGTTTTCTACAAACGAGATATTTGGGGTGATTGAGAAATCGGCAGAGACCATCTGTCCTTTATGCATACTCGCATCGTCTCTCAATTCGCCACTTGCATTCAGTTGACGCTCAAACATCATGTTGTTCATAGCGGCGCCTCTGTCCACCACTACAAAGCATCCCGACTGCTGCATCATCAGACGCACCAGCACAGTTGGTGATTGGATACCATGAGTTGCGTAAGACGCTGCATCTGCATGATTTTCAACAAGAGCAGCAGACCCGAGTGGTTGAGAGCATTTTTCAAGGTCAGGATGAGCACCCTCTGCGCCCCCAGCAACATTTGAAGACCCTGAAACAGGACCACCGCCTTGCCCTCTCTTGTAGTCGGTTGAACACCCAACCACGAGCAGGGCGCATACCGCTGCTGTAAGAATTTGCTTCGTTGTCATTTTTAGATCCATATAGTTGTTAGGGCAAAGTGTTACGTCCCGGTCTGATCGAGGGCTGATGTCTCGCCCTATTTGAGGTGGGATTTTAGGGACGATCCCGCACCGATCCCTCTGGTTTGAACCCCAGATC
>JBILGU010000022.1:0-47333 GCA_044350805.1 Methylococcaceae bacterium | reverse complement strand
AATTCGATGGTCTGCATCTGATAGAAAACGACACTGGTCGCTTTCTCGCCTTTCCGGACATGAGCGCCAAGATCCAAGGCTTGCTTGAAGGTCAGCCACTGGTTGGTGGAATACCCCTCAGTGGCGGAGACCATCGTCAGAACCAGATGGTTAATGCCCCTGTAATGACGCTTGGAGTGTAAGTTGCGGGGCAGGGGGTCGGTCTCACCCGACCAGGGTTTGATCCAAGGCACAACACCATGTCCGAGTTCAGCAATGATCCGATCGGTGACAGATTGGTAGATGTCTTTCATCTTCGACTCCATTTGGTTTAAGGGATGTATTCCGAACAAAATCGAAATACAAAAACCAAAAAGAGCCGCAAGGCTAAAAGGAACTTTGCGAGTAGGTTCCATCCGCGGGGCCCAGTCGCTGATTTACTGGAATCGAAACTCCAGAATCAGGATCGATCCCGATGGGCACTGCGTTGGTTAGGGCTCACATGACAGGTTTAGGGGCGCGTTAGCGAAGCAAATTATTGGAGGGGAATGCCCCTAATTTCCCAGGCAACCTGAACAGCAAGTTGCTGCTTGCTGTGTTCGCGTTTAAAAAATACGGCTTGCCTTTCAGATATAACAACGCTTGCGACGGCCATGCGACGGAGTGGCCGAATGATTCTGGTGTTCCTCTCAGTCTTATTGACAGTCGTGATGGTCATAGTGACCTTGATTGACGTGGTTGAAGGACCCAAGGATCTATTTACCAGTATTTCAGTATCGATCTACTTGGCGGTGACGACCATGGCCACGGTGGGTTTTGGCGATCGCGCCGAATACCGATCTCGGTCGATTCATCTTCTCCGTGATGATGCTGACAGGGGGGGGCAGACTGGCGGTACTCTCTGGCATCCTAACAACAGACAGTCGTTGCCCCAAATCGCGACTGAGCCTACAAATCGAACATGTGGGAAGTTTATGACAGAGGGCTTGGCTGCAGATGGCAGATTCTGTCGTCATTGCGGCGAAAGTGTCCCTGCTTTTCAGGCTGCCAGTTCCGTGCTGTTTTCTAACCGCTGCTTGATCCAATCTGGCCAAAGCTACTTTCATTCTCTTTAGTTTCCTGACCGGGGTTTTCGGAATCTTCCAGAATCACCCTCAGGCCTGGGGACCGGTAGAGATACGTATAGGATTAGAACAGACAGTCGCTGAAACTCCGATGCGAGGAAAAATCCCTCACAACCCTCGGTTGACTATTGGAGAAATCGGCATGGCATTGAGAAAGATGATCACGGCTTCATTCATTCTTGCAGTCCTTTGGGCCCCAAATACCTGGGCGGCGAATGCGGCAGACAGTTTATTGGGAACATGGGTGGGTTCAGCACAAGGCTTCTCCGGGCAGTCTTACTTCAAAGCCGCCTATCGGGTGGTTTTTGATCAAGTGGTCGGTAATGCTGTCAAAGGGACTAAGTGGGTTACCTACAACAATGGGACAGTCAGCCCACCCAGTCAGGTCTACCTCATTCTAGGTGCAGGCCGTCAAATTCTTGGCGCAGAAGAGGATGGTTACTGGAATGGTAGCTACCCCAACAGAAATCAAATCTCCTTTGTCTACTCGGAACGTGAAAATATCGTTACGCGTTTGCCGGCCGCGCTAGATGTCAAGCTGAAAAGAGCACCATAACTTTCTGTGAAATCTGAAAACGGATCTCAGCTCGTGTTCATCGCCATGACTTGGCGGATAACTATAAGGTAAACGCTCCGATCCTCCTCCGGCTCGTTAGTCTTTCGAACATGAAGACCAAACTCCAGCATCTTGCATGGTAATGCGAAGACTTTGTATTTGAGAGATTTACGCAAGCTGACAAAGCCTCTAGGGGGTTTTTCGAATGGATGATTGATTGATCGTCTCCTAGAGTAAGTTGCGCTTGAAAGAAATCTCCGATAAATGCGCTGGCTCTGTCATCCGGGATCATTTTCCCATCAAGTATTGTGGGCTTTACTTCCACGGACCATCAATGACAAAGAGGTCACATTCATGCCGAAAAGGATCGATTTGAGTCAATCGAAAGAGGCCGCATGCCGGCCAAAGGCGATCATGGGCCATAGTTACATGCGGGTCATGCTCAGCATCATCTTAGGCATCATTTTCACCTTTCCATAGTCGCTCGAAACCAAGGTTGGCAGATTCTGCTGCTAATCAGTATCAGTCATGCAAACAGGCCCTGAGATGAAAAACAATTGCGTTCTTTTTTTGCTTTTATCAACGATGTTTTTGGTGTCGTGTTCTGACGATCGCCCCATCCCTGAAAATGAGGTTCCTCAGGCAGTGGTTCAGCGATTTCATGCCAGTTACCCTGATGCATCGAATGTCCACTTTACGGTGGAGCATGAAGGCAAACAAAAGAGAGACTATGAGGTTAGCTTCGAGCGCAATGGCCAGAAGCATAAGACCGAATATGAATATGATGGCTCTGGCGTGGTTGAAGACAAAGACGATTGATTCAAATCTTCTTGATCACGCGCTAATTAGGCTCATACCTTAAGTACAAAGCAATAAAGTTGGGGTATCGCACAGTATCACGGAGATCGGATGCTGACTGATTACTAATTTTTGTCGACTTAACCTCATATTGGCTCGGCATTCAGCTTAATGCCAGATTAAAGGCATGGATTAGCAAATTTAGGTTCTTTCAATGTCACCCAAATCCTCAGCCGCTCCATATTTAGAATCACGTACCCTTGGGTAACGTCGCCCGTCGTGTGGTTCAGGAGTCGCTTTAGGCTGTAGCCGCTGATGTCGGCCCTCGGTTTACTTGGAGGGCCTGTTCAGAATGTCTGCGATACTTGAAGCTGTCGGGTTGTAATAGATTAGGGCGTGCTTCGTCGTGGTCCACCCGAACATTCGGCAAAGATCCAATACGTCGAGCTTTCTGGCTAACATCGTGGCCGCAGTATGTCGGGCGTCGTGGAATGTGAAACCGGATAGATCGGCGCGATCACGGTATTTTCTGAAATTCGCATCGAGGGTCTGGGGCTTAAGCCCGAAAACGGATGAAGCATCGTAACCCTTCATCTTTTCCAAAAGGCGGATGGCCTTGCGAGTCAACGGCACTTTCCGCGGGATGGTCTTCGTGACCGGCAGCTCACAATAGTCCGCATGAACGCGGTCCCAGCTCAGCCCGGTCAGTTCGCCGGCACGCATGCCTGTTCGAAGGGCTGTGAGAAAGCAGACTGCGACTGATTGAGCCACCGATCTGACAGGCGTTCTAGGGGAGTAGCCCATTGTTTTGAGCAAAAGCCGAACATCTTTTGCTTGGATGACGATTTCCCTATGGTCAGGTGATCTTGGTTTGCGCATATCCTTAAGGGGATTATTTTCAGTCCACCCCCATTCCAAACGCGCCGTTTCCATCATTGCTGAGAGAAGGCTGATTTCACGCAAGACCGTTCCAGCGGAGACTGTTTGGAGCCTTGTGTCCCGCCATTTCGACATATCAGCCACCGTCAGATCGGCTATCTTTACTTCTGCGGGAAATCCACGCTCCTTTAAAAAAGCGGACAACCTGATGGCTTCTTTTATGGCTCCACGTTTTTTGGGTGTCTCTTCTTCTGCGTAGCGCTGCACACAATCGGCAAGAGTGTGCTCGGGAATATTTTTCTTGCTCCTCATCGAGTGGGAAGTCGCTTCTGCCCAGGCGCTAGCTTCTCTTTTTGTGCGGAAGAGGCGGGATTTTCTTGAGCCGTTGATAGTAACTTGAGCGCGGTACTTATCACCGTGCTTGAAGATGCTTGCCATGTTGCACTCCTTGTTGCTGGACTGTGCTGATAGCCTACACCGTTGTGTGCGGGGCTGTGTGCGAATCGTGTGCAGAAGTGTGCAAAAAATGGGTTGTCTAGAGTCGCTTTCTGCTAAATGAGGATTTTGTGAAATCCTTTATTTATGCAAGTTGCAGCGATCAATGTAGCAATATGTATTTAGCGGATGGTGCCCCGGGCCGGGGTCGAACCGGCACAACCGTAAGGTCGAGAGATTTTAAGTCTCTTGCGTCTACCAATTTCGCCACCGGGGCAGGTGGGAGTTTCTGGATGAGTAACTCGCGTGAGTCATTGATTCTACCAGAGCCGGGCCACACCGCCCCTGATCGCTTTGCATAAAAAAAGGGAGGCACAAGGCCTCCCTAATCACTTTTTGCAACGATTGAAATCAGGCCCCTGTCCATCTCCAGGCATTGATTTCCGGGCTGTCGGTACCGTTTTCATAGGCATAGTTCCGGCAAGCGATCTGACGGTTTCGATACCGTTCTTTGGCGTGACCTCCAGCCAATTGCAGTTCAGGCACACGGTCAATCACATCAATCGCAAGGCTGAATCGATCGATTTGGTTCTGGATGGCCAGTTCCAGTGGCGTATTGATATTGCCTTTTTCCTTATATCCGCGAACGTGGAAATTTGCGTGGTTGTTGCGACGATAGGCCAGGCGATGGATTAGGAAGGGATAACCGTGAAAATTGAAGATGACGGGCTTGTCTTTCGTGAACAAGCTATCGAAATCACGATCACTCAAGCCGTGGGGGTGCTCATGCTCCGGTTGCAGTTTGAAAAGATCGACCACGTTGACGTAACGAATCTTGAGTTCTGGAAAATCTTCGTGAAGCATGGAGATCGCAGCCAAGGTTTCCTTCGTCGGAATGTCGCCGGCCGAGGCCATGACCACATCCGGGGTTTTTCCCTGATCATTACTCGCCCAATCCCAGATGCCAATGCCCTTGGTGCAATGGGCGACCGCACTGTCCATATCAAGATACTGAAGATGGTTCTGCTTGTCGGCGACGATGACGTTAACGTAGTTCTCACTGCGAAGGCAGTGGTCGGCGACCGAGAGAAGACAGTTCACGTCCGGGGGGAGGTAAATCCGGGTGACGTCAGCGCTTTTATTGGCGACAACGTCCAGGAATCCGGGATCCTGGTGGGTAAATCCATTGTGATCTTGCCGCCAGACAGTGGACGTAATCAAAAGGTTGAGAGAGGCAACGGAGGGGCGCCAGGACAGGCGATTGGCAATCGAAAGCCATTTCGCGTGCTGGTTGAACATGGAGTCAATGACGTGAACAAACGACTCGTAAGTCGAGAAGAAGCCATGACGGCCTGAAAGAAGGTACCCCTCCAGCATGCCCTCGAGGGTATGCTCGCTCAACATTTCGACCACACGTCCGTCCATGGACAATTCGCCGCCGTCGCTGTCTTCGGGAAAGTAGGATTCAAGCCAGAGTTTCTGAGAGACCTCATAGACGGCATTGAGCTTGTTCGAGGTATTTTCATCCGGGCCAAAGACGCGGAAATTCGTCATGTTGGCTCGCATGATGTCTCGAAGCAGCTGTCCGAGCGGCCGGGTATTCTCTGCTTCAATCTGCCCGGGGTGTTCGACAGCCAGCGCATAGTCGCTGTAACTTGGCATCTTCAGGGCCCGTTTGAGCTTGCCGCCATTCGCCTTGGGATTGCTTCCCATGCGACGCTCCCCTTGAGGAACAAAGTTCCGGATGATGGCTGCAGGGGAACCATCGGCGGAAAAAAGTTCTTCTGGACGATAAGAACGCATCCAGGATTCAAGAATCTGGAGATGCTCGGGTGATTTTTTGACATCGGCAATCGGGACCTGATGTGCGCGCCAGAATCCCTCGAGGCGATGGCCGTCAATTTCCTGAGGTGCGGTCCATCCTTTTGGGGCTCTCAGCACAATCATCGGCCAACGAGGACGGCTGAAACTGGGCTCGTTCCGCGCCTTTTCGCGAATCTTTTGGATCTCCGACACGCAGTGGTCAAGGGTCGTGGCCATTGCGGCATGCATGCTTTCAGGTTCTGAACCCTCGACAAAATAAGGCTTCCAGCCATAACCCTCAAAGAGTTTCTCGAGCTCTTCGTGCGGAATGCGCGCCAGAATGGTCGGGTTGTTGATCTTGTAGCCGTTGAGATTGAGGATCGGAAGGACCGCCCCGTCGAACTTGGGATTCAGGAACTTGTTGATGTGCCAGGAGGTGGCCAGGGGACCGGTTTCAGATTCACCATCCCCAACAACAGCAGCAACAATCAGATCCGGATTATCGAAGGCTGCGCCGCAGGCATGGGAGAGAACATAGCCCAATTCCCCCCCCTCATGAATGGACCCCGGAGTTTCGGGGGTACAGTGGCTGCCAATGCCCCCCGGGAAAGAAAACTGATGGAAAAAGGCATGGAGGCCTTCTTCATTTTGTCCCTTGTCCGGATAGATCTCTGAATAGCTGCCCTCAAGATACACGGGACCCAGAACCCCCGGCGCGCCATGGCCAGGACCTGCCAGAAAGATCATTTCGAGATCTTTCTCGCGGATGATCCGGTTGAGATGGGTATAACTGAAGGACAATCCGGGACTTGCACCCCAGTGTCCCAGCAGGCGATTTTTGATGTGTTCAGGTTTCAGGGGCTCCTTCAGGAGGGGATTGTCCTGAAGGTAGATCATTCCCAGCGCAAGGTAATTACAGGCTCGCCAGAATGCGTGAATCTGCTGAAGTTCGTCTGTGGGAAGGGGCTGATAAGGAACCGTTGAGCGAGCAGGGCCATAGGCGCTGATGGCATGGAGATCATTCATGGTGGATTTTTAACTGGGTAGAAAGGGGAGGGGCGGGCGTGGGACGAATACCCATAACCTTACGAAGTATAAGGCTACTCAGCCAAAGTTACAGCCTTGTGGATGTAGGGAATATTTCGGGCCACCATCAATGAGACGGTTGCCCGAAATGAAAAGATCAGCTGGCTTTGAGTCGGGCTTTTTCGAGCTGTTCAATCCTGCGCCATTTCCTCAACGTGCCTTGGTGTTGGCGTCGCTCCGTGGCTGGCAGTAACTTGAGTTCGGTGACCAGTTCTCTAAGGTGTTCAACTTCACGTCGGTAGGTGAAACACAGTTCATCACACCCTTCCATGAACTGGCGATGGATCCAGGCATCCACGCTTCCGATAATCTCGGACGGTTTATTGACTTCAGTGTTGCTCATCATGTGCTCCTTTGCCGTAACGGCTCATCTTGGAGAGTACGGCTATTTGTCACGCACGATAGCGCAAGGTTCAATCGAGGTGTGGCACTTATTCGTAAACAATCTGTCTCATGGTTATCGATCTTCGGATCACCTTCATTAGGAGTGTTTTGATGAAAGCCCAGACCATGATTTTTCTCGGTCTCTTTCTTCTGCCGAGCGGTATTTTGACGGGGTCGATTCTGCTTTTTACCAGCGGAAGCCTGAGTCTTCTTGCAGGCAATTTACGGCTTCTCAGTACCATGAGAGCGACCGACTGAAGCTCTCGAAAGCGCAATAAAAAACCCGGCAAATTGGCCGGGTTTTTTATAACTCGAGAGAGGAATAGTTTTTATATTTACTGGCGTGAGATTGAATCCATTCCAAAAAGTTCAACCTCTACCCCCATCATTTCTAAATTATTCCGGCATGCCCTCGGGGAGCCGCTCTCCGAAAGCCGTTTTGACTGCTGTCAGACGCTCCTTGCAGATTTTGTAGGAGGCCAGAGCCTTGTCGATCATTGGAATCAGCGCATCGATGTCCGGCTCTTTCTGATTCCGAAGGGTTTCGGCCACCTCTTTCAGAATGGCGTAATGGGCTTTGTAGCTTTCGGTTTCAGTGGTCATGATTTACCTCCAGGTGAGTCGGGGACGACGCCGAGGACGCCGTCATGGAATTCCAGGGCGAGACGTTTTTCTCTGAGGGCATCCCGGCGGGATGTGAGAGGGTTGCCACGAGGATCTCTGACCATGGCAAATCCTCGGCGAAGGGTGGCTTCCGGTCCCACCCCCAGAATTTCTCGAGCCAAAGCCTCAATTTCAAGACTTGCCTCATCCAGTCGGAGGGCCGATAGCTCCAGTATGCGGTCGTTCAGTTGTTGCAGTTCGAGTTCCTGATTCTGGATCAGATGCCCGCTACTGGCTCGCAGATGGTCCATCAGTCGGTCGAGCTGATGGAGGCTGGCCTGAATGCCTTCCTGGCTGTTTTCGCGAATGTGGGTCCAAATGCGGTCCAGTCCCATCTCCCCTTGGGTGATCGCATGACGGATGTCGGACGTGACCTCGATCCTGAGTCGGTCGACTTCAGACTCGGCCGTTTTGAGAAGGGCGTCGGTAAGGCGAAGAATCATCAGGAAGTTCTGAATGGCATCCTGGGTGTTGGCGTAGATGATGCCGCTGATATGCCCGATGACCTTGGATGGCGTATCGAAACGGGTATTGGCGACTTCGTCAAGAATTGTGTTGTCCCGCTCATGTCCGATGCCTGTCAGGACAGGAATCTGGATCCTGCAAAGCGCCTCGGCGAGATCCCGATCGTTCAGCCAGTAGAGATCGGTCACGGATCCGCCTCCCCGGATGACACAAAGCGCATCGGCAGCAAGGTCATCCTGTTCGTATTGTGCGATGGCTGCACGAATACTGGTGGCGGCCTCAGGTCCCTGAAAAACCGCCGTATAGTAAGTGAAACGGCAGACGCCATGGGCCTCCAGTCGGTCAGCATCTTCGCGAAAATCACCCAATCCTGCAGCGTCTTTTGGGCTGATGACGATGACGTGGGTGAATTCTGTGGGGGTGGGTAGACTTCTATTGAGGTGAAACACCTGAGCGTCGATCAGACTTTTTCTGATGGCTTCCAGCTTTTTGGCGATATCCCCCAGGGTGTAGGAGGGATCGATATCTTCCACGATGGCCCGAAGCCCATAGGTGGGGTTGTGATCAATCGAGAGCTGGAACAAGACTTTGATCCCGCTTTCAAGCGGAGCCCCGGTCTCCTTCTCAAAGCGTTCGACGACCTTGACTGCCTTTTGTTGCCAGAGGAATGCGGGAAGCCTCGCGGTGAGTTGCCCCTGACTGTCGTGCTCGACGAGTTCGAGCTGCACATGCCCGCCTTGGGTTCTTTTCAGTTGGCTGATCTCGACCCGGACCCACTGCGATTTGGGGACGCCGCGCGCCAGTGCGAGATTGACCTGTTGGAGATAGGCCAAAAGCGTCATGCCCGGGGTATCGCCCTCAAGGGGATCCGTCTCGGTTGTCGCAACCCCTGAAAAGGCTTCTGGTCGAAACTCCTCTCCGGGACGCCACGTTGCGAAGGGTGCCGGATCCAGCCCTTCAGGGATGTACCATTTACGGAGCGCAGGATTCCAGCGGGCGCCAAGCTGCTTGGCTACATCCTTTTCGGCAAAGGGTACTTCGAGGAGAATGATCCGCGGGTCAGACATAGAGCAGGAGAGCTTGCTTGGGCGCAGGAGATGCCATGAGGACTGCAGTCTAAGGGCTTGCTGCTTCCTGTGCCAAGACCAAAAAAAAGCCCCGTGGGACGGGGCTATCTAGGAGGAGAGATCAAAACAATGAGAAACACAATTAGTCATTGGGTCCTTTGGCTGCTTTTGTTGAGTTTTTGACATCCACGGTTGCAACCGCGGCGACGATAACTGCACCAAGAATGAAGATTTCCATCAAATTACCTCTTTAGTAGTGAACTTGGTGTGTAATCTATCAGATAATAAATGAATTAGGATTATCCACACTGTAGCTTGTTTGTTGACAATCAAATGGGGCGAATGGTTTCTAAGTCCTGTCATTGAAGGCTTGAAGGGACTTGAAAACACCTATATCGAACCCCATTGATAACCCGCCCTTTACCTAATCGATACCATCAAATTAATTTATGAATACGGAAGAAAAACGACTGCTCTCGGACTTTCTTGATCAATTGAAGGGAATTCGAGGAGTTCAAAAGGATGAAGAAGCTCAGGCCATGATCAAGCAGGTTGCTGATTCTCAGCCCGATGCGCTCTATCTCCTGGTTCAAAAGTCCTTGCTACAGGATCAGGCATTGCAGGGTGCCAAGGTCCAGATCGCGGCGCTGCAGCGTGAGCTTGCGGATGCCCGCCGAAACGAGGGGGCTGCCGGCTCCTTCCTCGGCAGCAACCCTTGGGGTGCCCCCGCGGGGCGTCCTGCGCCGGTGGCAGCTCCTCAAGGCTATGCCCAGGCAGCTCCGGTTTCAGGGGGCCTTGGCGCTTCGCCATGGGGTGGCTTTCTGGGGTCAGCTGCAGCGACGGCCGCCGGAGTTGCGGGCGGTGCCTTCCTGTTTCAGGGGCTTGAGAGCCTCATGGGACACCACGGGGGAGGCTACGGATTTTCCGATACCGGCGCTATGGGGCATGGGGGTGCTGAGAACGTCACCATCAATGAATATTATGGTGACAGCGCCTCGCCACGCACCACCGATGCCGCCTATCTTCCGGACGATGGGACGGATATTTCAGCCGAGGATGGCTGGGACAGCTACGACGACAATACCGACAGCATCGACGTCTAAGAGGGTCTCAATTCCCCGACCGGCGCATGCATTGCCCAAATCGCGATTCGACCTTTCGGGCAAATCCGGCCGTCGTGAGTCCGCTGGTGATCTTGGGGCTGATCAGCTTGATTTCTGGTAACTGGGGCCTTGGGGGCGTTTTGCCCTGGGCCCTGGAAAGCTCTGCAATCCGCTGCCAGGTCAGGGTTCCTTCGAGTTCCGGGGTCTTCTCCCGGGCCAGATCCTCACGAATGGCTTCTTCTGAAAGCCCGAGGAGATCCTTGATCGACCAGACGGCGTTCAAGGTCTCGCTCGCGGTTCTGGAGGGTCGTTCCCCCTCATAACGCAGAAGATCCCCATCGAGGGAAAGGCTCTGTCCTGAGAGGCTGCCGATGGCCCTTTGAAGGCCTGCATTCCGGCTGGCATAGTGACCTGCGTTGTAGTCGGCAAACCGGTACAACATATGGTCGTAGGCGGCCTGATAGTCCAGCAGGTAGGCAATTCCGAAATAAAGACCCCCACGTCGGCTGAAGACCTCCTCTCTGAGGGAGCGGGGGTCCGAATAGGGATAGGCAGCTGACTTGAACTTCTGCTCGGCAAAGACGAGGCTGACCTGCATGGGGCCGCCTGTTTTCACCGGGTTACGATTCCCAAGGAGCGTCTTCCCGAGCGGGAGTTCCGAGATCATGTCGTCATACAGCCGATTCAGGTCGTTTTCAGTCCGAAGTTTCTGGATCCTTTCGCGGTAGGTCTGGCCGTTGGGCGACTTCACCGCAAGCGCTGCGTCCATCACGGCATTCGGGATATGAAACTGATCCCGGCGCTTCTCCAGTTCGGCCTGAATGATGCGGGGAAGGCCCGCGACGACTGGTTCTGCCTGAAACGAGGATTCCTGTGCGATGACGGCCATCGCGGCACACAGGTTTTCCTTCGTGGCCGGAAGCTGAAGCGCGCTAAATGCGGTCATGATGTCCCGGGTCCAGCCCTTGGGATCATGAACGCCACTTGGAAGCAACGAGGCGACGGCGGTGTCGGGATAGGTCTGAACGCCGCCGGATGTGATTCGTCCTGCGCTCGTTTCGGCCGCATCCTTTCCTGCGTGAGCCCCCGGCAAACTGACCCCCGCCCAGGCGGCATCGAGATCGCCGTGGGAGGCGTTCTGCGTCGCGCACCCCGTCAGGATCATCAGGGGCAGGGCGATCATGGCTCCCGGCAGGTATCGGCAGGTCATCTTCGGTGTCTCCATCCAACCATTTCCAATTCAGACGGGATTCTAGCGTGCCATGACCCTGGGGATCTCGTTCCAGCGGGTCGTATAGGCAGGGGACAAGTTGCCTCGGTTCATCCGCCAGTTTCCCTCGGCCTGTTCTTTGGCCGTGAGTCCCTGCGATGCCGTCCAGAGCGTATGGCGTCCCATGGCCCGGTTGATCCGGTCCATGGTCGCCAGGAGCCGGTCTCTCTCCCCTCGGGATGCCGCGACCTCGGATTCGAATAAATCCGTCTGGATGCGTTCTTCACGGGTCATTTCGCCCAGCATGACACCGGCTTTCTGGTAACGGAATCCCTCCCGATAGATGGCTTCAAGGCCGCGCAGGGCGGCTTGCGTCAGGGTGAGGGTATCCCGGCTCGGTGTTTTAAGGCGCAAGGTGACCTGCGGGTGATACTGCGGTTCCTTCGGGTTGAACGGGGGCGTGTGGAGGAAAACCGTCAGGAGGTGGGCTCTGGATCCATCCTCCCGTAGCTTTTCGGCAGCGCGTGCGGCATGTGTGCTGACCGACTGACGCAGCGACTCGAGATCGGTGACCAGACCGCCAAAGCTGCGTGAGGCGATGATCTGCTGGCGTGGCGGCGGGCTTTCCTCGAGTGCAAGGCAAAGAACGCCGCGAAGTTCGAGTGCGGTTCGTTCCAGAATGACGTTGAAGGTACTCCGGATTCTCGAAGGATCAGCCCGGCTGAGGTCCAACGCGGTTCGAATGCCGAGGGTCTCGAGCTTTTGCGACCAGCGACGACCGATGCCCCAGACTTCGCCAATCGGCGTTTCCGCGAGGTAGCGTTGTCTCTCCAAAGGATCGAGACCGGGCAGGTTGCAGTATCCCTGCGCCTTGAAATCGGGATGTTTTTTCGCCAGTCGATTGGCGAGCTTGGCCAGCGTCTTGGTTTCGCCGATGCCCACCCCGACAGGAATCCCGACCCAGCGCTCGACTTTTTGGCGAAGGTCGATGGCCATCTTCCCTGCATCGAAATGACGAAAGCCCTCCCATTCGAGGAAGGATTCATCGATGGAATAGATTTCCTGACGGTCCGAGTACTGTCCGATCACCGACATCATGCGGGTAGAAAGATCGGCATAGAGCGTGTAATTCGAGGAGAGAGCGATGCCGCCGGCCTTTTCAAAGGCCTTTCGAATCTGGAAATAGGGGGTTCCCATCTGGATACCCATGGCTTTGGCTTCATTGGAGCGTGCAACACAGCAGCCATCGTTATTGGAGAGGACGACAACAGGTCGATGCCGCAAGGCAGGCCGGAACAGCCGCTCGCAGCTGACATAGAAATTGTTGCCGTCGACCAGAACGAATCGGCGGTCAGAGAGCATGGATCACCCGTGTCACGACGCCCCAGATCACGCAGTCGAGGCCTTCGGTGATCTTGAGTGGCCTGTAGTCCGGGTGCTCCGGAACCAGCCAGGTTCCGCTTTTCCGGAGTCGCAGGCGTTTGACCGTCAGTTCGCCGTTGACGGCCGCAATGACGATCCGGCCATCCTGTGGTTCGAGGGCTCGATCGACAATGAGAAGATCCCCATCATGGATGCCGGCTCCCCGCATCGAATGACCGGATACGCGGGTAAAAAAGGTCGCGGCCGGGTGTTCGACCAGATGGGTATTGAGGTCCAGTCGCTGGTCGACGTAGTCATCGGCCGGGGAGGGGAAGCCTGCAGGCACCCGGCTGGCAAAAAGTGGCAGGGGCATCAGTGTGGCTCCCAGGATCCCGCGCTGGACGACGATCACGCGCAAGGGCGCTTTGGCGTCAGTCCTCGCGGTCTTTGGGGTGCGCTTTGAGCGGGGGGATCTTTGAGAAAGCATGGAGGATCCAAGGTTTGGGTCAGGATATTTAGCATAAGCTATTTATCCTGACTGCGGCAACTTTCCTTAGGATCTCCATGCTAGAGTGAAGTTTCCCCATCCATTATGAGACTGGCCATGGCAGAGCTTCGCCTTCACAACGCCCTCTCCTCCTATTATTCGATGATCGCGCGTCTTGCGCTGGCCGTCGGAGGCATGGAGTACACCTCCCGTGTCATGGATATTCATCGGGGACGGGAACAGTTGACGCCAGAATATGGAGCGATCAACCCGCATCTCACCGTTCCGGCCCTGGAGACGGGGACCGAGATTCTGGCCGATAGCCGGGAGATTCTGACCTGGGTGGTGCGCGAGCGGCCGGAGGTTTTTATCCATGGCGGGGAGGCCGAAAAGGCTTTTCTGGACACCCACTACGCCTTCTCAATCGAAGGATTGACCTTCGGAAGGACGATGCTGCGCTGGCCGATTCTCAAATGGGTCTTTCCAAGGCTGCTTGCCAAGATGTGTGCTTCATTACGTTTGCAGCAGAAGGCTCATCCCGAACTCAGCGAAGTGTTTGCGAGCAAGATTTTGCAAAACGAGGCGCGGATTCGGTTCTTCCGCGAAGGGTCACTGAGAGACAAGGTCGAGGCGTTGAGACAATCCGCCGAGAATCTCATCGCCAGCGTTCCGGTGCCAACGGGAGCTTATCTTTTTGGCGAAAAACCGAGCGCTGCTGATGTCGTACTGGCGGTTTTTCTGGCCCGTCTTCAGATGATCGGGGCGTGGGCTTTGGTGTCCAGTCGCCCGGACCTCATCGCGTGGTTCGAGCGAATTTCGGCAACGCCGGCCTATCAGACCGCTGATGTCTGGTCCGTTTTTTCGCTCCGAAGGGTGCTTCAGAACCGCTAAAGGGGTTCGTCCAGGGACTGGTGCCCCCGATCTCCCATCCAGCGGATTCCCTGTAGATCGGCGCCTTCCAGGGTGAAGGCTTCGCCGAAGCCTCGGACATAAATGGCCTTATCCGGCGTCACCTTGAAAAGGTGAAAATCGCGAAGGTTCCTCAGCATGCCGACGATGGGGCCGTGGCGCTCTGCCATCTGGTCAAGCAGGGGGGCAAAAGCGGGATCATCGCGGGAGATTTCCCGGGCGCTCCCCTCATAGGTCACCCTTTTGCGGGCAAAGACCTGTTTCATGACCGATTCATCCTCGATAAAGAGAAGGCTGACTCGTCGGTCCTGAAGCAGGTTGCGGGTATGGGCCGCAAGTTCGCTCAAAAAGACGTGAAAACAGCCCTCATCATCCTCAATGTAAGGCGCATAACTCGCATGGGGCCGCCCATCGTTTGCCGCCGTGGCCATCAAAACGCTCTGGAATGCGCGATGAAAACCGCGTGCCTCTGCCAGGATTTCGGCCAGCGGGGGCGTTTGACGGGGTTCTTGCGTTAATTTTTCCTGCATTCGGGTTTTTCCCTCTTGAAATCCTGAAACTTTGTCCCCACTTGTGTGGAGTGTCCCTGATGGGGCCTCTTCCGGCGTGGGCCGGAGACCATCAATTTGATTGAAACCAAGGAGAAGTTATGACGATACGTCCTTTGCATGACCGGGTATTGCTGAAGCGCCTTGATGAAGAAAAGACCTCGCCAGGCGGCATCGTAATCCCCGATAGCGCCAAGGAAAAGCCGACCCAGGCCGAAGTCGTGGCTGTGGGCCCCGGCAAATCCCTGGATAACGGCGAAATCCGCAAGCTCACCGTGAAGGCAGGCGACAAGGTTCTGGTCGGAAAGTATGCCGGCACCGAACTGAAGCTCGACGGCATCGACTATGTGGTGCTTCGCGAAGACGAAATCCTCGGCATCATCGGCTGAGCCTTTCATCCATCCCTTTCATCTCTGTTTCATTAAAGATTAAGAGTTATGGCAGCTAAAGAAGTCAAATTTTCAGAAGACGCCCGCCACCGCATGCTGGCGGGTCTTAACGTACTGGCCGATGCGGTCAAGCAGACGCTGGGCCCGAAGGGTCGCAATGTCGTTCTCGACAAGAGTTTCGGCGCACCGACCATCACCAAGGACGGCGTCTCTGTCGCCAAGGAAATCGAACTGGCTGACAAGTTCGAAAACATGGGCGCGCAGCTGGTCAAGCAGGTGGCATCAAAGACCAATGACGTCGCCGGCGACGGGACCACTACGGCGACCGTACTGGCGCAGGCCATCGTTCGTGAAGGGCTGAAGTCCGTCACGGCAGGTGCTAATCCGACCGACATCAAGCGCGGCATTGACCTTGCGGTCACCGTGGCTGTGGATGCCCTCAAGGCCAGCTCCAAGCCCTGTTCCACTAGCAAGGAAATTGCCCAGGTCGGCTCCATCTCGGCCAACTCCGATGAAAGCATCGGCAACATCATCGCCGAGGCCATGGACAAGGTCGGCAAGGAAGGCGTGATCACCGTCGAAGACGGCTCAGGCCTTGAGAATGAACTCGACGTGGTCGAGGGCATGCAATTCGATCGAGGCTACCTCTCTCCCTATTTCGTGAATGAACAGGAGACGATGAGCGTCGAGCTCGATCACCCCTTCATTCTGCTCCACGACAAGAAGATCTCGAATATTCGTGATCTCCTCCCGACCCTGGAACAGGTTTCAAAGGCCGGTCGTTCGCTTCTGATCGTGGCTGAAGACGTCGAAGGTGAAGCTTTGGCTACCTTGGTCGTGAACACCATGCGTGGCATCCTCAAGGTCGCCGCCGTCAAGGCGCCGGGCTTCGGTGATCGCCGCAAGGCCATGCTGGAGGATATCGCCATCCTGACCGGTGGGACTGTGATTGCGGAAGAAGTCGGCCTCTCACTTGAGAAGGTTGAACTGACTGATCTTGGCACGGCCAAGAAGGTCCAGATCAACAAGGAAAACACCGTGATCGTGGACGGCGCGGGTAGCGTCGATGCCATCCGGACCCGTGTTGAGCAGATCCGTCGCCAGATCGAGGAAACCAGCTCCGATTACGATCGCGAAAAGCTTCAGGAACGCGTTGCCAAGCTTTCCGGCGGTGTTGCCGTCATCAAGGTCGGTGCAGCCACCGAAATTGAAATGAAGGAAAAGAAGGCACGCGTTGAGGATGCGCTCCACGCAACCCGCGCGGCCGTCGAGGAAGGCATTGTTCCGGGTGGTGGCGTGGCACTGGTGCGAGCCATTGCTGCCCTCAAGGAGCTCAAGGGCATCAACCATGACCAGACGGTGGGTGTCAGCATCCTGCGTCGGGCCATCGAAGAGCCTTTGCGTCAGATCGTCTCCAACGCGGGCGTCGAGCCTTCGGTCGTTCTGGCCAAGGTCATCGAAGGGACCGGCGCCTATGGCTACAACGCAGCAACCGAAGAATACGGCGACATGATCGCGATGGGTATTCTCGATCCGACCAAGGTCACTCGCTCGGCACTTCAAAACGCAGCATCGATTGCGGGACTGATGCTGACGACGGAAGCCATGGTCACCGAGCTCCCGAAAAAGGATGCTCCGGCACTTCCCCCAGGTGGCATGGGCGACTACTAAGGCGTCGCCGATCATCTGTCATGCTCAAGGTCAGGCCTCAAGCGAGGTCTGACCTTGAAACAATCAAACCGTGCTCAGAGTGTCTGAGTGCGGTTTTTTTGTGGGCAATGAAATCAAAGGCAAACGAAGGATCGCCCTGGACGGGTGAACGCTGCGCTAAACGGGGGGATCTGAGAATTCGGGAAAGAATTCTGGCGAACCGTCATTGAAGTCGCGGGGGGGGGGTGGTACGACTTCGTTGCGGGGGGTTTGAAGGATCGCCAGAACCCAGCTCTGTATCAGCCCAAGTGGTGGGCTGGACATCCTGTCGTGATTTTTTTTAATTTTTTCCAAGACGTCCTGTCCTGGGAAAGCCATTTTTAGATATCGGATCGAATCTGTCAACACTTCATTCGCAAAGGCGAATGAAAAACAGTTAGGTCAGGATCAGGAATGCCACCAGGACATAGACCCAGCGTGGCAGCTTGTTCTGGTAGCCGGCCACGTTCCAGTCATCGACGATGTTCATCCAGGCCAAAATGGCCTTAAGGGTCTGTTCCTCAATGATCGGTGTCGGCTTGGAAGAGTTCGCAGGGGCAGGCGTTGCTGCGGGCTTTGCGGTGCTTCGGGGCTTTCGGGTACGGGGTTTGGTCTGCTCAGCCATGAGGGTCTCTCTGCGTGACGGGTTTGATGAAAGCCGCTCCATCCTGGAGCAAAGAAGGCCCTGCCGTAAGGATACGGCAGGGTATCCGGCTTAGATGAGGAAATCCTCGATCTTGCGGCCCTTGTCAGTAAATTCGCGAAGCCAGCGGGGTTTAACACCACGACCGGTCCAAGTCTGTTCGGGATTGGACGGGTTACGGTATTTCGGAGCTACCTTGCTACCTTTTCTGGAAGAAACAGCCTTAACTCCAGATTCATGAATCGTTACCGATACACCGATGGAATCGGCGAGGTCCTTGATTTGAGCAATAACGTTCTTTCGTTCGCTCTTTTTCTTCTCGGCCAGTGCCTTTTCGGCTTTCTGAACGAGTTCGGCCAGTTCGTGAAGGGGGAGATGAAGGAAGTTGTCGCTCATGTGAAATCCTTAGGGGTAAATAAGAGGTCATGAGTATAAAACCCCAATAAGGTTCTTGGGAAGTATTAATTTATTAAATCGTATTTCTACCTAATCAAAAAAAAGCATTTATCGTGATAAAAAATAAAAAAACCGCCTGGAAATCGAAAGATCTCCCGACGGTTTTTTTGGGATGATGGGGTGGGATCAGCCGGCGATCTTGATATTGGTTTTCGTCGTCCAGCCGGATTTTCCTTCACAATCGCCATCCGTCATCGTGACCTTGACGTAGGAGAGGAGGTCAATGACCTGAACTTCCTCAATCTTGCCATGGGTGCCGGGTTGCGCCGTACAGATGCTCTGCTCGCGATCTTCTTCGGATACCGAGGCACTCATCATGCCAGGACCTGCCGTAATATGGCTGAGGCCTCCGTTCGGATTCTCAATGATCACTTCCTGACCCTGGCTGAAGGAAATGTTACGTGCCTCTGTCTGGGAGTTACCACCGATGAGAAAATATCCAAGGCCTCCGATAACCACTGCGGCAATGCCACCGTAGAGAGCCATCGAATTCGGCTTGGTGTTGGAAGAACCGGAAGTGGAGGATTGATCGCTGTTTCCAAAATTAATCGACATCTGGTTAACCTCTATTCATATTGTTATCGGGGCGGGCAGCGCTGGGATTAAGCACGCATGGCCTCGGTATCGGACGTTGCAATCCAGGACGGTTACCTGTTTCCCCTCCTGAGGAAAGCCAAACAATCCCAGTCGGGAGTTTGTGTATCCAAAGATCAAAAAGTTCCCGAGAATTTCACTAGGGTATCCATGCGAAATGTATGGGAATGAGTTCGATCCCACGGGGCATCGGCTAAGATGTCGATTTATTTCAACTATTGATGGGGTTCTGATCATGTTGCGGATACTCGGATGGTTTTGCCTTTTCGGCAGTTTGTGGACGGGTAATGTTGAGGCTGCCGGACTCACTTCGCTGAGTATTGAAGGTCTTTATCAACAGGAAGCACAGGGTGCGGTCATCGTTGACATCAGAACCCCCGAGGAGTGGAAGTCTTCGGGGGTGATCCCTGGGAGCAAGCTGGTAACCTTTTATGACCGGGAGGGACGCTATGACCTTGTGGCATTCCAAAAGTCGCTGAGTCAGATCGCCCCGAGCCCGAAAACCCCGGTGCTCCTGGTCTGCAGATCGGGTCATCGAAGCGGTGAGGCGGGAATGATGCTGGCCTCCCAGTGGCCGGATCGGCAGATTCTTCACCTGGACAAAGGGATCAGCGAGTGGATTCGGGAAGGGAAACCGACCGCAGCCCCATGACAAACGGACCCATCCTTTTCACGTGATGATTTGGATGTCGCTGACGATTGGAAATTTCGACTGGACCTAGATCCCTCATGTATTTCAACCACCTCTCGTTTTTCAAGGCCCTGAAGCTCTCTCTCTTCGGACAACCCTTTCGGTGGCGCCGCTGGTTCTATGTTCTTTCCTTCACCCTTCTTTATTTGATTTTTGTCGGCGCGGTGGCCGCTCTTCGCGGGCTTGACCGCTTGATCTGGCGGGACATTGAAAAGACGCCGATTGTCGCGCCCGTTTTTATCATTGCACCTCCGCGAAGCGGAACCTCTTTTCTGCAGAAACTGATGACTTTGGATGATGATCGGTTTGTGTTCTGGAAGATGTACCAGACGATCCTGCCGACTGTTCTGACCGAGAGATTCATCCAGTGGGGATTGGGCTTTGATCGGCTCCTGGGCCGCCCGGCGGGCCTGCTTTTGAATTGGTGTGAAAAACGCTGGTTCGGAGGCTGGGACAACCTGCATACAATGCGATTGGATGCCCCCGAGGAAGATGGGGCCCTTTACCTTTATGCCTTTGCCTGTGAGGCGATCTACATGCTGTTCCCCTATGTCGAGGAACTGTGGGAGCTGGGATTTCCGGACACCCTGCCGCAAGAGGATCGACGGGCTCTGATGCAGTACTACCGAACCTGCCTACAGCGTCTGGTTTTCAGCAGTGGTGAAGGAAAAACCCTTCTGATCAAGTCCACCAACTCTTCAGGGAGTGTCGCCTCGATTCTCGAAGCGTTTCCGGATGCCCGATTCATCACGATCCTTCGCGATCCTGCCGATTCCATCGCATCCAGTATCAGTCTCATGATGCCGGCCCTGAAGTCGCACTCACCGGAAATGCCTGCGGACGGGGAGGTGTCTCGGGCCTATGCGAGACTCTCCACGGAGTGGTACAAGTATTTGCATGAATTTGTCTCGGGGCTTCCTGCCCATCAAATCCATGCCGTGGATTATCGGCATCTGATTCGAGACCCCGCGGGGACGGTCGAGACCATCTATCGTCATTTTGACTGGGAGATCTCCCCAGACTTCAGAGCGCGCCTTGACGCGCAGCAGGAACGCCAAAAAAACTATCAAAGCGGTCATCGATACCGGCTTGAGGATTTCGGCGTCGATCGCGCATGGCTCTATGCCGAGCTCGACGATGTCCTAGCTGCGCGTGGATGGGTCCCCGCCGGGGCGGCGTCTGAATCGATCCGAAGATAGAATTGCCCGGGCGATCCCGACATGAATGAGTCCGATCGCGAGCATCAAAAGGCTCTGGGCCAGAACCTCCCCCAAAAGATCAGCATCATCAGCGAGAGCTGCGGCCAAAAGAATAGCAAGACCGATGTTTCGGTTGGCTGTTCCAAAGCCGATGACAAGCCGATCCTGAAGGGGGCCTTGCCCAAGTACGAGACCCAGGACAAAGGCGGCCTCATAGAATAGGAGGTAGGGCCCGGCTTCTTTGAGGCTGAAGGCAGCGAGATGGCCAGTCTCGAGTGTGGCGAGATAGCCCAAAGAGAGAATGCCGATCACTTCCGATAACCATTCCATGGGCTTCTGGATTCGGGATGAAACCCTCGGGAAGTTCTCTTGAAGGGTCATGCCCAGGGCCAAAGGCAGGGTGATGGAGGCGCTCAGAAGCGCAAGAATCTCCAGGGCCGATGGCGTCTCGTTGCCCGTATCCTGGGTGAGCCAGAACCCGAGGGTCACCGCACAGGGCGTCAGCACCGCCGAGAAGACCGGGAATAGGGCCGTCAGTCCGGTGGCTAGGGCCTGATGGCCGAGGGCCATTCGCACAAACAGGGGAACAACCGGCGCAAACGGGGCACAGGCCAGCAACATCAGGGCCCGGGCCGCGTTATGGCCAAGACCTGCCTGGAGAGTCAGCGTGGCGGCAAGGATTGGAATCAGAAAAAAATTGCTCAGGACCACGGGACCAAGACGCACTCGCTTTAATGCAGACCGCAGGGCCTTGATCGAGGTTTGAAGCCCAATGGCCAGCAAAAGCCCGAAAAGGGAGGCGAAAGCCAGTCCTCGGACCATCTCGAGGGCGTGGGACGTGAGAAAATTGGGCACGGGTCAGTCTTTTTTGAAAGCAGAACAAGGGGGAGATCCCTTCAAGAGGGCATAGCGGTGAGAATAGGCAAGCGGGGCTACAGGATCAAGGCGCGCATCGATTACGGCTTATCCCGATGGTTTGAATGGTCAACGCGGCATGCCGTTTTAGTCATTGTGCTCGCTATTGCAGCGGCGGCAGGGGCCCTCTTTTACACGGTTCATCATCTCAGGATCAATACGTATCCGGGGAATGTCCTGTCGGATGCCTTGCCCTGGCGTCAGGACAAGTTGGCCTATGAGAGAGCCTTTCCCACTTTTCGGGACTCGATCGTTTTGGTGATTGATGCACCGACACCGGATCAGGCTAGGAATGCGGCGGATCGTCTGGCCGCTCGCCTTGGGGAAGATCATGAACATTTCGAATGGGTGTTCTATCCGCCGGCCACTCCTTTTTTCCGCCAGCATGCCTTGATGTTTTTGGGGCTTGATGCGCTTGAAGTCCGGACCGAGCGCCTGGCCCAGGCACAGCCCTTTCTGGCCGATATCTCACAAGATCCGACCCTGTCCGGGACTTTTCACCTTTTACGTCGAGCGCTGACGCAAGATCGCCCATCTGAAATCGATTTGGGATCCCTGTTCGTGGCCTTGGCGGGGACTCTCGATGATGCATTGATGGGGCTTGATCGCCCCCTCTCCTGGAGTCAGCAGATGTCCGGGGTTCGATCGGATAAGGATCGACAGGTCCTGATGGAGGTGATGCCGAGAGTGGAATACAGCTCCCTTGCGCCGGGGGAGGCCATGGTCGCCGCGATTCGGGGCGCCGGGGATGCACTGGGTTTTGCCAAGGAGGGGATTCAGCTTCGGATCACTGGGGCCGCAGCGCTTTCTATCGACGAACTCAAAAGCGCAAGCCTTGGGGCGCAGATGGCAAGTTTCGGATCCTTTGCGGGTGTCGCACTGGTCATGCTGGTTGGTTTGCGATCCCTCTGGCTGGTCTTCGCGGTTCAGATGGGGCTGATCCTCGGGCTTATTTTCACCGCATTTTTTGCGGCCATTGCCCTTGGACAGCTGAACCTCATTTCGGTGGCCTTTTCGGTCATGTACATCGGGATAGGCGCCGATTATGCGATCTATCTTTGCCTTCGTTATCGGGAGCTTTCAGGCAGCTCGCGCCATCATCGGGCGGCACTCAAGCGCGCGGTCCGGCATGTGGGTGGTTCATTGGAAATTGGCACGCTGACGACCGCCATCGGTTTTTTCTGTTTCATTCCGACCAGTTACCGCGGGGTGGCTGAACTTGGCATCATCTCCGGTGCCGGGATGTTTATCAGCCTGTTCATTACGCTTTTGGTGTTGCCGGCTTTTTTGTGTCTTCGACGTCCCAAAGCATTTCAGGATCAGGCGCAGGTGCAAGAAGGTCGGATGTCACGCCTTGCAGGGCGGATCCTCGGCTATCCCATTCGTCATTCCAGAGCGGTCCTGATCGGCGCTGCAATCCTTGGATTGATCTCAAGCCTTGCGCTTGAGCAAAGCCGATTTGATCAAAACCCACTCAATCTTCAGGATCCATCGAGCGAGTCGGTTCAAACCTTCAGGGAACTCCTGAAAGAAGGCGGTCACTCACCTTGGTCGCTGACCGTTCTCGCTGCCAATGAAGAAGAGGCAACGTCGCTTCAATCAAAACTCGCGAGGCTTTCTTCTGTCGATAGCGTTGTCACCGTCAGGAGTTTCATACCCGAGGACCAGGAGGAGAAACTGACCCTGATCGATCAGTTGTCGGTGACGCTCGGCAGTCGGCTCACCGCGCCTTCAAAGGATCTGCCCGTCGAAGACGCCGAGCGCGCACTGTCTGGCCTGAGAGGATTTCAGGCAGATCTTGCTAGCGCTCTTTATCGCCATCCGAATGAGGAGGGGGCATCGAAAGGAACGCGACTTGAACTCAATCTGGTGCGAACTCTCGACCACCTCGAGACCCTGGATGCCCCGGTAAAAGCGACCTACCTTGCGCGTCTGGATCATATGCTGGTGGGCGAGCTTCGCCCTAATCTCGATCGCTTGCAGGATGCAATGAAGGCTGATCTTGTCACGCTGGAATCGTTGCCTTTGGATCTAAAATCCCGCTGGATCAATGCCGAGGGCCTCTGGCGAGTGGAGGTTCGTCCGCGCGAAGATCTTCACGATCCTTCGGCGATGCGTCTTTTTGTCGATCAGGTCAGGAGCGTTTCTCCGCATGCCACGGGGACCCCTGTCTTATTTATGGAATCCAGCCAGGCGGTCGTTCGTGCCTTTCTGGAAGCGTTTGGCCTTGCGATTCTGGCGATCACCGTTGTGCTTTTTTTCACCATGGAGCGTCGCATTGATGTCGTCCTGGTCCTTGCGCCACTGCTGCTGGCCTCAATCCTGACCGGGGCATTCATGGTGCGGTGGGGCGTTCCCTTCAATTTTGCCAATATCATCGCGCTCCCGCTGATTTTTGGCATGGGGGTCGATAATTGCATTCACATGGTCCATCGCTACCGGACGGCACCGCCGCAGAATGGGGTCTTGCTCCATACCAGCACGGCCCTGGCGGTTCTTCTAAGTGCCTTGACCAATATCAGCGGGTTCGGAAACCTTTCGGTTGCGCCGCATCGAGGGATGGCGAGCATGGGGGTGATGCTGACAATCGGCATCTTGGCGACGCTCTTTTGCAGTATGCTCGTTCTGCCGGCTCTTCTTAGGGAGTGGGAGCGTTTTCAGTTGCATCGGGGCAGAAAGGCGTGAGCGTGGGAACGAGCTGTCGATTAATTCGGAGGGTCTTGGCGCTTCTCATCACATTTTCTGTGACGCTAAAGGCAGCGGCAGTGGAGAGCGCTCCTGAGGCCTTCACCACCGAGGACCGACGCATTCTAGAGATCGGTTTCCATGGCGCTCTTCGCTATCACCCTATTTCCGCAGAGGTCTTGGACGAACCGCGGGCCTTGTTGGCACCTGATGAGATGCCCCATGTCTTTCGGGTCATTCCCGAGACGGGCCCTGAATCAGAAGAAACCCATCGATTTGTCGGGATCGGTGAGACGCCCGAGCGGACCCGCTTTGAATACCATCTCAATGCCAGCGAGTCGCAGCTAATGAGTCTTTCGGAAGGGCAGGGAGTGGTCATTGAGGGGGCCATCGACCGAAAGGAAGGCGTTAAAACCGAATTTCAGCCACCCAAGCCCCTGATCCCGCAATCACTCTCACCCGGACAGTCCCTGAGTGCCGTGACCAAGGTACGGGTTCTTGATCTTGCTCATCCTGAAAAGGTGCGTCACAGTGGTGAACTGCATCTGACTTTGACCCATCTTGGGAGCTTTCATGGCAAAGTCCCTTCGGGCGAATACGGCACGGTGTTGGTCCGACTCGATAGTCGAGGCAAGATCGGTCCCGCCGAGATTGACCATCGACAGTATTACTTTTTTGCCGAAGATACCGGCCTTGTGGCCTTCCTCGAATTGAGGCGAATCTCGGCATTCGGGATTTACGAAAAGAAGGATCAATCAGGTCTTGTCCTGATTCGTGAGGGAGAAGGCCTTTAAAACCGTGCAAGTCGAGCGCTTACAGGTACAATGAGCGTTAATACCAAGTCAGACGCCGATGGCGCCGATCTGATATTCATCATCGGTCTGGATCTGGACACACATCAAAGGGAATGTTTGAGGCCCACGTGAAGCGACCCCGCAGAATCCTGTTCTGGCTCTTTTTGGCCTTGCTTTGCAACCTGTCCGGGTGTGCGCTTTGGGGTCCAGATTATGAGAAGCCCCAGGTGGAAACCCCCGAAGCCTGGAAATCGAAGGATCGCTATGCGACCTTAGACGGTAAGCCCCTGCCTGAAATGGCCTGGTGGCAGAAAATGAAAGATCCGGTACTCGACGATCTCGTCGCGCGATCTTTAAACCAAAACAACAGTATCCAGGCCGCTATCGGAAGCGTCTTCAAGGCCCGTGCGATCCTTCAGCAAATTCAGATGCGCTGGATACCCAAGGTCGACGGCGGCGCCGGCTTTATATCTACACCTAATGAGATTCAGCCGATCACGGTCAGTTCACTGCCCTATTCAGGTTTTACGGCAGGCTTCATCCCCAACTATGAGTTAAATATCCTTCAGCAGTTGCGCAGCCTTGAGCAGGCTGAAGCGAATGTCGAGGTGACCGTTGCGGGGAAAAATGCCGTCCGGCTCGCAGTGATCAGCCAGGTGGTCGGAAGTTATTTTGGACTTCGCCTTGAGCAGTATCGTCTTGAGCTTCAGAAAAATATGGTGGAGGCCCTGACCGGCATTCTCGAGAAGAATACCCTGGCCCACAAGGAAGGTCTGATTTCCCAGTTCGTGTTGCGGGAGTACACCCTGCAACTGGCAAATGCCAAGGCCGAAATCCCGGTCATTGAGTACAACATTGTCCGTTTCTCAAACACGATTCACGCCCTTCTCAATGAGAATCCGGGCACGATTAAGGACTCGCAGCGCTCGTTCATGGATATCCCCTCAACGGGAATCATCACGGCGAACCTGCCATCGACGGTGCTCAAGAATCGCCCGGATGTCCTTGCCGCCGAGGAGACTGTGCGCCAATCCAATGCGAATATTGGTGTTCAGACCACGTTCTTCTTCCCGACCATTTCGCTGACGGGACCGGTGGGGCAGAGTTCAGGATCCCTTTCCAATCTCTTTAGTAATCCGACCAGTTACTGGCAATACCAGGGCGGTTTTCAGGTTCCAATCGTGAATTTGGGGCAGTTTGGCGCGATCAAGGGTGCCAAGGCCCAGTACTACACGGACTATTACAACTACCAGCAGACGATCCGCAACGCCTTTGCCTCTGTAGATAGTGATCTTTCATCTCACCAGAAATACACAGAAAGTCTTGAGCAGATGCAGTTGTTCTACGAGAACACCCGCCAGCGGTTTGAAAATGAACAGCAGCGACATCTTGAAGGACTGGTCTCCTATCCGAGCGTTCTCAACCTTCAGGTGACGAAGAACGATGCTGGGATTCAAGCGGCCCAGACCAAATACAACCAGCTGATGAGCATTGTGCGTCTCTATCAGGATCTGGGTGGTGGTTATCAGGTTAATAACAACGAAGATGCTCATGACCTTGGCGATGGGCATCGTTTTGGCGATCTTTTCTAGGACGTTAGGTCATGCGATATCCCCCGTACCTTTTTGCCCTCGCTTTGACTCTTATTCTTGGCGGTTGCCACAAGGAGGCGCCACCCCCTCCGCCTTTACAGCACGTCAATGCCGTGGAGGTTGAACCGCATAACGTCGAATACGTCTTCAGCTATCCGGGCGTGGTCCAAGGGGTCATTGACTATCCAGTCATTCCCCGTGTCAGCGGCGCCATCTTCAAACAGCTCTATAAGGAAGGGACGCTGGTCAAGAAGGATCAGCCACTCTATGAGATTGACCGTCGGCCTTACCTGTTCGCTCTTCAAAATGCCGAGGGGCAGCTGCAAAAGGATCAGGCAGCCAATGATAACTACCGCATCATTTATGATCGCTATCAGAGCCTGACCAACAAAGATGTGACTTCGGTTCAGGACGTCAATACGGCATTAATCAACTATCAAGGCGCAGCCGGTAACCTCAAAACCGCCATGGCCAATGTGAACAATGCCAAGCTAAATCTTGAGTACTGTACGGTTCGAGCTCCAGCTTCGGGCTATATCTCTGAACGTATGATTTCCGAAGGCATGATGGTCACAGCCTTCCAGACTCAGCTGAACGTCATTAACTCACGTGACAGCATGTATGTTGCGTTTTCAATGCCGGAGCTTGATCGGCTTGCCATTGAAAATGGTGGCCTCGATGGTCGGTATCAGGTTCCCAAGGAGTATCGGTTTACGGTGGATCTGACCTTGGCTGATGGGACCAAGGTACCTTCAGCCGGAAAGGTGGAGTTCCGTGATATCCGGGTCTCTTTCTCCGACGGTGTCTGGCAGCTTCGTGCCTCGATCGACAATAACGCGCTTCCGAAGAACAAGTTGCTTCCCGGACAGTTCGTTCATGTTTTTCTGCGTGACTTGGTGGTGCTTGATTCCTTCGTCCTCCCTCAAGAGGCCATTTTCAGGGATCGAGACTCAAATTTTGTCTATGTTTTAGATGGGGACAAAATCAAAAAGCAGAAGGTGATCCCCGGGAAGTATCTTCTGGACGGGACCCAGCTGGTTGATGCAGGTCTGACGGCCGGAATGAAGGTGGTCACCAACGGCGGTGTCCGCATTGAGTCCGGGCAGCAAGTGGTCTTGGATGAGCTCAAGCATGATGACACGACGCAGAAGGAGTTGGCGCCTCAGCCTGGCGAGGACCTAACACCCATGACCCACGACTCGGATTCTTAAGGAGCACCGCCTGATGTTTTCCGAGAAGTTCATCTCACGACCGGTTCTCTCGATTGTCTGCTCCGTCATGATCGTGATTGGTGGCGTCATGGCCGCGATTTACGCCCCGATCGACCAGTATCCCCTGATCATTCCACCGGTACTGAATATCAATGCGACCTTCCCTGGAGCCAGCTCGGAAGCGATCGCGAATGCGGTGACGGCACCGATCGAGGATCAGATTGCCGGCACCGAAGACATGATCTACATGCAGTCGGCGAGCCAGAATGGGAGCAACAGCGTTTCGATCAATGTCTACTTCAACGTCGGCACCGAGTTGGGTGTCGTGGAAGCCGACACACTGAATCGCTCCCTGACGGCCTCCAATTCGTTTATTCCTGATCAAGCCCGCGCACAAGGGATTCGTATCCGTAAGATGATTCCGGATCTTTTTCAGGTGATCCCGTTTTATTCTGAAACAGGCTCACCGGATCCGCTCTACATCGCCAACTACGTTCAGCGCTTCATCTATCCGGTGATCGAACAGCTCCACGGCATTGGCTTCGTCAATATTCTGGGCCAGCGCTCCTACGCTGTTCGTATCAATGTTGATCCCAAGAAACTCGCCTTCTACAAGATCAGCATTCCCGAAATCATTGCCAAGGTCCGCGACCAGAGCAGCCAGTACGCCATTGGCCAGAATGCCATGCCACCGACGTATGGTCCTGAAAAGTCTAATTTCATGATCACCACGACCGGCTACTACACGGACGTCAAGCAGTTTGAAGATGTGGTCATTCGGGCCAATATGGACGGCAAGGATGTCGTGGATCTTAAAAATCAGGAAAAAACCCAGCCTAATGATTTGACCCTGAATGGCCAAAGCCAGATCGTGAGGCTCAAGGATGTGGCTGAGGTGATTCTGGACGCCAATAGCTACAACAACTATTTCTTCGTCCACAAGCGGAATCATGAGACCGGTAAGGTCGATAAATTTGAGGCCGTGTCCCTTCAGCTCTACCTGGTGCCGGGGGCAAACCAGCTCAAGGCCAAAGCAGAAGTCGCTGAGGCGATGGCCAAGATTGAAGCCTTCCTTCCGAAGGGAATGAAATACTTCTATCACTACGATTCCTCGATCTTTGTCTATCAGGCTATCTCGGGTGTGGTCGAGACACTCCTGGTCGCCTTCTTATTGGTCTTTTGTGTTGTTTTCCTCTTCATCCAGGACCTTCGCGGAACCATTATTCCGATTTTGGCCATTCCCGTTGCCGTCATTGGGGCCTTTGCGGGGATTTATGCCAGTGGCTTCAACATCAATACCCTGTCCCTGTTCGGACTGGTTCTCGCCATCGGCATCGTGGTCGATGACGCGATCGTCGTTCTGGAGAACGTCGAGCGCATCATGACCGAGGACCACCTCAACTCCTTTGACGCGACGGTCAAGGCGATGCGCGAGGTCCAGGCGCCTGTCATTGCGATTGTGATGGTTTTGAACGCGGTCTTTGTGCCGGTCGCCTTCCTCGGAGGTTTCCAGGGCATCATGATGCAGCAGTTCGCGGTCACCATTGCCATTTCGGTCATCATTTCAGGCTTTGTGGCGCTGACGTTGACTCCCGCGCTCTGCGTGATTTTCCTTCGAAACGTCAAACACGTCGAAGGCCAGCAAAAAGTGCTCTTCTTCCGGGTATTCGATCAATGGTTTGCCAAGCTGCAGGCCGGCTACATGTTCCTCGTCACCTGGATCATTGATCACAGCAAGGCCTGCCTTACGTTCTGGGCAGTCATCTTCGGCCTGACCATTGGCATGTTCCTCAAGATCCCGACCTCGGTCATGCCCCTTGAGGATATGGGCTACTTTTATAACGTCACGCATGTGAATCCAGGCGGTGCACTGCGCTATAGCGTGGAAGAGTCCAACAAGATCGCGGACAAGATGATGGAACGAATTCCGTATCTTGATCGTCTGGTCGTCATGGGATCTCAGGACATCATCGATAATGGGACATTCAAGACGAATACGTCGACCATCATGGGCTGTCTGGCCGATGAGGAAGACCGGGATATGGCGCATCAGACCATCAATACCGCGCTAGATGAAACACGCCGTATTAATGATGAGAATAAGAATATTACGGCCTATGCGTTCAATCAGCCGCCGGTCCGCGGGTTGAGTCCCGGTGGTGGTGCGACCTTTTACCTTCAGGCAACGCAGCCTCTGACAGTACAGGATCTTCACGACGATTCAGTGAAGATTACCGAACACCTTGAAAAAAACTTCAAGGCAGTCAGAAAGGCCACACAGTTCTATGAAGTCGATACACCTGAACTCAGGGTCGATGTGGATCCCGTCAAGGCCTATTACTACAAGGTCGGTTTTGAGGATGCCTACAACTCCCTGCAGGGTGTCTTTGGCCTTTACTACATCAACTTCTTTACCAAGTGGGCGGATATCTTCTGGGTGGAAATCACCGGTCAGTATGACTACCGCAAAAATCCAGAGCTTCTGAATACGGTGTTCATCAAGAACACCGATGGCGAAATGGTTCCGGCCGGCAACATCATGACCGTGACGGAAACCACGGGTGCCGAGGTGGTGACACGTCTCAACGACTTCCTGGCCAGCCAGATTGTCGTGGACCCCAATGAAGCCGATGGTCATACCACCGGTGAAATCATGGACATTGTGGAAAGCGAGGTTCCCAAGGTCTTGGGTAACCGCTATGCCGTCAAATGGTTCGGATTGTGCTATCAGCAGCTGAT
Organism: Methylococcaceae bacterium; assembly: GCA_044350805.1. Classification (GTDB taxonomy): domain Bacteria; phylum Pseudomonadota; class Gammaproteobacteria; order Methylococcales; family Methylococcaceae; genus UBA6136. Next base: position 16,878 of record JBILGU010000022.1, on the reverse strand, counting down.
TGCCGGTAACCAGTCGGCTGTGGCTCTCTCGCTGGGCTTGATCATGGTCTTCCTGATCCTTGCGGCACTCTTTGAGATGTGGACACTCCCGATTGTGGTCGTCATGGGCTTGCCATTCTCATTGTTCGCGGCTGCATCCGTGGTATTGATGTTCAAAATGCCGAACGATACCTATTTCCAGGTCAGTCTCCTGACCCTGATTGGGCTATCGGCGAAGAACGCCATCCTGATCGTGGAGTTCGCCATTGATGCGGTGAAGAAGGAAGGAATGAACTATCGGGATGCGGCGCTCCATGCGGCCAAGCTCCGCTTCAGGCCCATCGTGATGACGTCCATCGCCTTCATTCTTGGTGCGGTTCCCCTGGTGACCTGTAATGGCGCCGGCGCGAACGCACAGCATTCAGTCGGTGCGGGCATCATCGGGGGCATGTTGGGGTCGACCTGCGTTGCGGTCATGTTCATCCCCATGTTCTTCGCGGTGATGATGCGTCTGAGTCATGGCAATGACGGTCCTTCGGGCCCCGCACCAGGTCATGAGGGAGAAGGGCATACACCACCGGCGAACGGCCACGAAGTCACAGCCCACTGAAACCGGCCTCTGTCGATACCGCATCTCTGGTGCGGTATCGCAGTGATGTTCATCCGCCCTTAAAAGCGGACGAGACTCTCAACGTACCAATAATTGACGTTCCCATGATCGGTGGGGGCTCCGGGTGCGTAGTTTGCAAAGTTTCCTTTCATCAAGACCTGCCAGCCCACCTGAAACGCCAGATTGTCGTGGGCATCCCAGCGACCATTCAATTCCCAGCTTTGCCCCACATAATTTCCGGCACTGCCTAAGGTATCCACAAGGCTGGCTCCGGACCACCCTTCGGTTGAGTTTCCATCGGCAAGCCACCAGAAACGATTGGCGGCATAGATTGTGATGTTTGGCGTGGGATTCAGGAACAGTCGGTATCCTGGGGTGTTGATGTTGTTCCGTGCAAACAGCGCGAGGATGCCATCGGGTCCATATTCCGAGACGGTGGAGGGAAAGAGGGAGTCAAAGTGGGAGGAAGCGTAGTCCCACTGAAGCAGAAATCGCGGCGTCCAGGGGGCTTCGAAGGTATAGCCCGCCTGAAGATGTTGCATGATCGAGCCGACACTCAGGATCGGCGCCTGCGAATTGACTCGTTTTTGTCCCGTTTGCCCGATGGTTTCAATCTCGAAGTCGAACTCTCCCTTTCTGGGTTGACGAAAGAAGCGGAAACCCGGGGTATAGAGCGTCGGACTGAGGTTTGCCGCCATTCCCTCATGAAGATAGTAGAAGTAGAGCTCGAGGTGATCCGTTGGCGAGAGTGTCTTGTCGAGAAAGGCGCCGGCAAAAACGGCATCGGTAATCGGCCGGTTCCAAGACCAGGCATTCTGGGCGAGGGCACTGGCCTTTGAGGGCAGCATTTCCACGGGTGAGTTTGCAAAGGTCAGAAGTTCCCACCCGTCGGTTTCACTTCGAAGCCGGTTTTGGAAGCCGACGTATTGGAACTGAGTGCTCTTGAAGGGAACGATACCGATGAGTCGGTTGCTACCCACCGCCATCTGCATTTGGCCGAGCTTGGACTCAGAATCAATTCCCATCCCCCACAGGTTGTGATCAATCCAGCCAGCGAACACCTGCTCGAGATTCAACACATTCACCATGGTGGTGTTGATCTTGTTGGGGTCAGGAGAACCATACTGGCGTGCGTCCCAGAACTGGATTTCCAAACGAAAATCCTCGGTGGGTTGCGCCTTGAACCAGACGACGGATTGGATTGGAATGCCGTACTGTCCCTGTGTCGTATCCTTGATCCAGGGCGTCGCATAGCTCTCATAGCGCACCCGTTCCTCGAAGGTGAGCGACATCCATTCCGGAAGATCCCATGTCCGCTTGATGCTCCAGCGGTGACCCTCTTCCCATTGGGCCTTTTTTGTTAATTCATCGACCCTGAAGCTAGCTGAGGGACCGAGATACGTGATGTGGGGTCTATAGTTTTTTTCGAGTACGGGATGCTCCAGAGGTCCTGGGGTGATGGATGTTGTTTTTTGCCCCGCTTGATTCATCTGGCAGTCACCCTCGGCCTTGGCTGAGGCGTTTGGTGAAGCCACCGAGTGGAGGGCGTTTTGACTGTCTTTTGCCGCATGTTCGAGGGACTCACAGGGCGTTGCAGCCTGGAGAAGGTTTGGCGTGAGCAGAAGGGCAGCAAGACTCAGAGGTTTGCGATTTCGTGTATGTATCTGATTACTCATGCCTTTTGTGTCGATCTGAAAGTCGGTTATGCGTGGCGTTCGCAGCGTTTTTTGGGAGTTGATTCCTCGTTGAGTTCTGACGAAGTCGTCTTTGAATATTCAAAGCGATTACCCAAATCACCAGGATGTTGATCAACAACACGGTTATTTTGATGAGGTTGAACCCCAGCGAGAGTTCATAGAGTTCGAAGGGAATGTAGATACTGCCGGCGAGCGTACCAAACCACTCCGCCCAGGGACGTTCGTGCCATAGCCCGTAAGCTTCGGTGAATCGCACCAGCGAGTACGCGATGCCTAAAAGAAAAATACCCCAGACCCGGGCATCGGTGACACCCTCGGCATAGGTCAGAAAAAGTGCCGGGTAATGCCCCTCAGGGTGAAGATGGAGCGCGCGAATGATGGTCGCTGCGACGGCTTCGACATTCCGATGGAGGAGGGTAAGTAACCCGAAGCCTGCAAGCAGCGTCAAGACGCCCTTGGCGGCCTCAAAAAGAGCAACGGCCCGCAAGCTCCCTGATGCGAAGGGTGTGTAATGCATCCTTCCATTCTAAAAAAAAAACGCAGGCCGGAGCCCGCGTTTTTTGGGTGAGGCGCTAGATCAGGCGCGCTTTCGAGCCGCAAGCGGGTGATTGGAGTATCCGACCATCTCATCGAGTCCCTTGACCACGCATTGACCGCCTCGTCCGATGTAGTCGTCCTCAAACTGTTCGATGAATTCCATCACGGTATGGTCAATGTAGGACGCGTCGGTCACATCAAATACGATGGATTTGCCGGCGGGAAGATCGGCAAGATCACTCTTGAGACCTACAAAGTTCGCAAAGACTGCCGAGCCTTCGATTCTGACGATGAACTCTTCGGCGTTCGTATTCTCGATGCTGAAATTAATGCGAATGAGGTTTGAAAGGGGAACGCCGCGGCTGAGCTGAATGCCTATCTTGATCAGGATGGCAATGAGAACGCCAATCAAAAGGTCCGTCATGAGGATGGCGATGATCGTGCAGGTAAAGACAAAGAGTTGCTCCTTGCCAATCTGCATGGTTTTCGCAAATTCTTTAGGTGAAGCCAATCGGTAGCCGGTGAAAACCAGCAGTGAGGCAAGAGATGCCGTCGGAATCTGGTGGATCAGCCATGGAAAGAGGATGACAAAGACCGCAAGAAACAAGCCATGGAAGAAATTGGACCACCCGGTTCGGGCGCCATTGTTGACGTTTGCAGAGGAGCGAACGATTTCGGCAATCATCGGAAGTCCGCCTACCGCCCCTGCCAGAAGGTTACCGATGCCCACAGCGGTCAGATCACGGTTAAGGTTGGATTCGCGCTTGTAGGGGTCAAGCTTGTCGACCGCAGTTGCACTCAAGAGGGTTTCGAGGCTCCCCACCAGCCAGATAGACACCACGGCAGCAAGGAATTCTAAGGTCCAGAATTTGCCAAAATCCGGGGTATAAAAAATTGAACTGATGTGATCAGAGACACTGACCAGGTACTTTTGCCCGATCACATATTCCGCATCGTGAAACACCCACTTAATGCGACCTAAAGAATAGGTATGCTCCTTGGCCAATTCAAAATACTGCCCAAGCCCAATGCCGGCGATCACGACCACGAGGGGACCCGGAATCATTTTGATGAAGCGGTTCTGAGTGTGGTTCCAGAGAATGAGGATCAGGAGCCCGACGAAGCCGATCAGGGCAATTTCGGGATTCATGTTGGCGATGCTGTGCGGGATTTCAAGGATGGTGTCGATGATTTCCTTGCTTTCCGCCTTGACCCCCAAAAGCACGTGGATCTGCTTCGCCATGATGATCACCCCGATCGCGGCGAGCATGCCATGAACCACTGAGGCGGGGAAATAAGCATTGAGCTTTCCAGCCTTCAAGAGTCCCATGAGGATCTGAAGGACGCTTGCCACGACGATGGCAGCCAACGTATAGCGATACCCTGCCATGGTATCGCCATTTCCAAGGCTTTGGACCGCTGTCAGGATCACAACGATCAGTCCTGCGGCGGGTCCATTGATCGTGACGTATGAACCGCTGATCCGGGAGACGACCAATCCGCCTATGACGGCCGTGATGATGCCGGACATGGGCGGGAATCCGGACGCAATCGCAATGCCAATGCAGAGGGGCAGGGCGATCAGGAATACGAGAAAACCCGAAGGGAGATCGGATCGCCAGTTCTCAATGAGTCCATCAATGCCGGTTTTTGGCAGGGCTCGTTGGCTTTTCGTCATGGGCTTTGTGCTTTGTGGTGAGCAGGATACAGGCATACCGTGCATAACCCATGCCGAGCACTCGTTGTCGACAATGCGACTGTTTTTACAGCGATTATTTCGATAACGGAACAGTCAATCGTGGCTTCATGGTGGATATGCCCCAAAGTGCGGGGCTTATGCCCAATGGATCTAGATCGTGCCGTTGCAGAGAAAAACTTTCGCCACATCCTGGTGCAGGGATCTATTGCCCATTGGGATTGTGAGTCCCATTACAATCAACGATTGGTCTTTAATCGGAATACCATCGTGAAAAAATTGGTTTTTTTGTTTTTGAGTCTTTGGCTTTGCGGCTGTGTCACCGATTCCCCTGCGGTTCATCGTGACGATACCGCCAAGGTGCGTTCGCTGGGCGAGGCGCGGGCACAAAAGGACTTTGCGTGCGCATCGGCCAGGGCTGGAAGGCCGGTTCGGAGTGTCCGAATGTCCGATTGGGGGGAGCCCCTTTTTACCGAGTACCGGACCTTTGTGGAGGGTTGTGGCAAGCATGTAACGTATGTCATTGCCTGTCGTGATGATGACGACTGCGCGTTTTCCGATACGCTGAGTATTTACCCTTAACGAAATTTAAGCTGACCTGCAGATCCGAGCCATCGCGGGGCGTCATTCCGGAGCCAGTCTTCTGCGCTTTTGTCTTTCCGGAGAGTGGAACTCAAGAATGCGGTGCTGATTTTCTGGATGGCCGCGAGTTGACGTCCGTAGTGTCTTGGGTTGTAGCCAGGACCGAACCCACGCCGCGCATCAGCAAATTGAGTGGCCCGTCCATCAGGGCCCCCTCGACTTCGCCTTCCAAACAGCATGCCTTCCTCTTCCGCATGGCGAACCTCATCGGGGTCCTCCTCCTGATCCTCGGTTTTTTCGCTTTGTGGATCGATTCCGGCCAACTGGCGATGGGTGCCGTTGCTCAGATTCAACAGGATCTTTTGTCCCGGCTGGGCCTGCTGCCAAGGCGCGGAGCGAACCGACGGCGACGTCATGCCCCAGGGGTCATGGTCATCGGATCCTGTCACCACCAGAAGGGGCGTGTCGAGGGTGTCAAATCGATGCTGGATTCCCCCCTTGGCCATATCGACATGGGGGCTCAGAAGAAGGGCAGCCTGAATCTTTGGCAGGGGTTCTCGATGCGACAACCCCTTGATGTCCTCCCCAAGGATCACCTGAAGGGTCTGGGCCCCAAGATCAAATCCGGCCATGGCCGTCTGATCGGCTCGCGCCTGGGTGAAAGGGATCTTGCCCTCGCGCCTGCGCTCATCAAGTCTTTGCAGGGCCGACGTCACATCCGAGATCCGCCCCTCCAGAGACTTGAGATTGAAATGTTCGTGGCCAATCGATTTGAGATCATGGCGGTCGGCCGCATTCAGATGACTGAGGGCAATGGCATCGCGGGTGTTTTGAATTACAAGAACTGCGAAGCCGCCCTTGACCCAGGCCTCACGCCAGAGAGGGGCCGATCCTGCATCCTGACCTAGACCGGGAAGATAGACTACCAGAGGATAGGTTCCGGGTTCTTCCGGTGCCACGAAAAGGATATCGAGAGTACGGGCGCCGTTCTTCCACTGTTCTTTGATTTCCTGGCCTTTCGTTAATCCGTTCGGCTGATAGGTGGCGCCGGCACCAAAACGATCAAGTTCAGCCTGAATCTCATCGGGAGGAGGGCGAGAAGGCTCGTGTGAACAGCCGTTCACGATCAGCAAGAGAAAGGCGAGCGAAAAGCGATGAAACATGGGTGTGTGGATCGATATCTCAGGTTGGATTCGATTCTAAACGCAAGCCAAGCCAGAGTGCTGTGCGGCCCACCCCGAAGTTTACGGTGGTTGGGGATGGCGCTATAGTTTGAAGAACCAGAGCTTTCGATCACCCTCCAAACCTCTGGATCAGCCCCGAGGGCTTCGGGTTGCTGCCTGTGGAGAAAATGCGATGGCAGCCCGTTGCAGCAAAAAAAGAATCCCCCGCCGCCTGGTAGGGGGGACTCATCATCTCGGCCCTTCATCTGTTTTTCTGGAATTGGGTCCGGTATGAAGCGAATCACCTTTTCGATTTTTCTATCCCTTCTCGTGGTGGGCTGCGCTACCGTGGGCCTTAGAGCACTGGACCAGTTGTATGGCCCGGAACATCCTGACCGGTTTGATAGCCCCACCGGAAAGGTGGCCGGAGCGCCTGATTTTAGTGCCGATGTTAAACCCATTCTGGATGGCCGTTGCGTGGTCTGTCATGCCTGCTATGACGCCCCTTGCCAGCTTCAGCTGGGGAGTTATGAAGGGGTGACCCGGGGCGCTAATCCCCGAAAGATTTACGATACGGCGCGTTTGATCGAGGTCCCAACGACGCGTCTTTTCTTTGATGCCGACAGCAATCAAGCCTGGCGCAAGATGGGATTCTTTCCCGTCCTCAACGAACGTGATCCGGATCCTGAGACGAATATCAAGGCCGGGATTCTGGCCAAGATGGTCACACTTAAAGAGGATCATCCGGGGCCGACCGAGGGGACCTTGCCCGAGGGCACCTTTGATTTTTCGCTCGACCGTCCGCAGGTCTGCTCAGGACTTGAATCGATTTCCGAGCTGATGCACCAGCATCCTGATTGGGGAATGCCGTTCGGTTTTCCGGCGCTCAAACCCGAGGAGTCGAGGACGCTGATTCGCTGGCTTGAGGCCGGCGCCCCCGGCAGCGCCAAAAAGGCCTTGCCGTCATCGTCTGCGCAAAGGATCGCGACCTGGGAAAGCTTTCTCAATGCCGACGATCTCAAATCCCGCTTGATGGCCCGATATATCTACGAGCACTGGTTCCTGGCCCATCTTTATTTTGATGATCTTCCGCCGGGCACCTTCTTTGAGCTGGTTCGTTCGGCAACCCCACCAGGGCAGCCTATACAGCTCATCGCGACCCGCCGTCCCTACGACGATCCGAAGGTGGATCGGGTCTATTATCGGATGCGCCCGATCGAGGCAACGCTGGTCTCAAAGACCCACATGCCCTATGCCTTGAACAATGCCAAGCTGACGAAAATCAGGGGTTGGTTTCTTGATACGCCATACCGGGTGGATCAGCTTCCGGGATACGATCCGGATGCATCTTCCAACCCGTTCGTGACCTTCAAGGCGATACCGCCTAATGTCCGTTACCGGCTGATGTTGGAAGAGGCGCAGTTCACGGTCATGGGCTTCATCAAGGGCCCCTCCTGCCGGGGTCAGACGGCACTCGATGTGATCGATGATCATTTCTGGATCGGTTTCGTTAATCCGGATCTTCCTGCGCTCAGGGATTCATCGAACTTCCTTTCGGAAGTGCTAACGCACATGAATCTTCCGACGCGTGATCGCAGTACCGCGCTTTTAGGGCGTTGGCTCAGCTACGCGGAGGAACAAAATACATACCTTCTTCGTAAAGCGGCCTACTTTGATCAGATGTTCAAAGGGAAGACGCAAGTCACCATGGACGATATCTGGAACGGGGATGGCACCAATCCCAACGCGACGCTGACGGTATTTCGTCACTTTGACAGCGCGTCGGTGGAAAAGGGGCTTTTGGGTGAACACCCCCAGAAGGCGCTGATCATCGGTTACGAGGTGCTTGAGCGAGTCCACTATCTTCTGGTTGCAGGCTTTGACGTCTTCGGCAATGTGGGTCATCAGTTGGAGGCCCGGATGTACATGGATTTTCTTAGGATGGAGGCCGAGCACAATGTCCTGATTGCACTGCCGAAAAATGCCCGAGTGGCTGTGCGCGACCATTGGTACCGTGGCGCAACGGAGGACGTGCGGGCCTATCTTCAGGGGTCTCGAAATGCCTTTGATCAGGAGACCGGCATCGTCTATACGACCAAAGATCCCCTGAATGAGTTTTACGAACTCTGGAAGACACGAACGAAAGCGGTCCAGAGTCACCGCTATGACCTGAATCCAAGGCAGCTCGGCCCCTCCCTCGCTCAGTCACTGACCGAACTCTCGGCGATCAAGGGCCGTGCCTTGAGCTATCTTCCGGAATCCTCTTTCCTGATGATTGAGCGCAGCCGAGGGGGTCGACAGCACTTCACGCTCCTGAGGAACAGTGCGCACAGCAACATTGCAGAGCTGTTCAATGAAACCCAGCGACGATTGCCGGAGGAGGACACCCTTTTCCTTGCCAGTGGCTTTATCGGGGCTTATCCCAATGTCTTCTACAAGGTGAAGGAGACGGAACTGGCTGATTTCACCCGCATGATTGCAGGGATGACGTCGGAGAAGGACTATGCGGCGATTGCGAGCCGGTTTGCCGTTAGGCGGACGGATCCTGGCTTTTGGGCTCACAGCGACATGATTCGCAAGGAAGCCTCCCGCATCATGCCGGTAGAAGCGGCGGTCTTTGACTTGAACCGCTATGAAAATCGCTAGCAGGAGCTGGGCGGCCCTCTTGCCGCTCCTGGTCTTCATGCTGGGCCTCACATCGGTCGGGTGTCAATCCCAGAGCGAGCGCCTGCGAGGCATTCCGGATACCTGCGAGATGTGCCGCTAACCGACTTATTGCGGGGAGCGGACCGCACCGGGTAGCGATTTTCGGGCGCGGTCGATGCTCTCGATAAGGCCGGCCATCTCGGCATAGGAAATTTCGCCGGTATATTCCTCACCAATCCGATAGGTCCAGTGACTTGTGAGGTTAGGACTGTAAAGTTTGGCGTAATGGCGAACCAGGGATTCCTTGAGCGGAATGCTGATCGACTCCAGCACCCGGCAATCATTTTCGCGGCACTGGCGGCGACCACTTTTTACATAGATCGTCTGTCGCATCATGCCCTCCGGGGCATCATAGGTCACTACGACCTTGTTGCGAGGCGTATCCGTCATCTGCATGAAGTCCACACCAATCGCCGCCTTGCCGGTCTTTCGATCAACGGCGGCCAGAAGATAGGTTCCCCGATAATGGCGATTGTCCTCGTAGGGCTCCTCAAAGCCTTTTTCGGTATTGAGATGGATGGCATCCTGATCCGGTCTTGGCGTGACGGTTGTGGTTTTGGCGTAATGTTCGGGGGTCAGGTTTGCAGGAGGTTTTGAGGACTTTGAGGCACAGGCACTCAAAAGGGCGGTGAGAAGGAACAATGCCAAGAGTCGACAAGGCGCGTTGGCAATGGCTGAATCAATGCGTTTCATGGCAAGGCCTCAAGGGTGTTGTCGGGCGATGATTGCAAAAAATGGCAGAGCATTGCCATGCGGAAGCACGCTGCTTTCTTGCGGGAAAGAGGGTCAGGCGCGGGGCGACTCGCTTCCTGATTTTAGCCGCTTGGCTTTCTTTTTAAGGATTCATTTCAAAAATTGACGTTTTTTTCACGCAAAGGCCTTCCGTGGGTTAAAATAACAGGGTACCCGGGGTAAAGGGGATCGTAGATGCCGCATGGCCCACTCTGAGTCTGTTTGGTATCCTCAGCCCCTCGTGCATTCCGCCTGTCCTTGCCCCCTTGCGGGGTTCACACGCGGATTTCCTTATCGCCAACTCTATGCCTGACGGGTTGTCTGCGCCTCGCTGCACCAATCCTCCAACCTGAACTACGAAACGACGATATGACGATGCCTCAAAGGCTTGCAGCTCTCAAAGACACAGACGTCCTCCAGCTCAATGAAGCGGCTGAAATTCTTGGTCTTGAACCTTCCTATCTTGAATACCTTGCAGCGTCCAAGGCGTTTGGCCTTAAAAGCAAGGCCATCAAATGGAAACGCCAGTTTATCGTGAGCGATCTTAGAAACTTTCTCGAAGCCCGCGCCAAAGGGGTGACGAGTGGTTGATCGCATGCAGGAAGACTTGCTGACACCGGAAGATGCCGCCCGCATCACCGGCCTGACCCGATCCGAACTCGCCCATCACACTCACCACCGGACCTACGGCCTCCACAGCGTTCATCGTGCGGGCAAGACCTGGTACCGCGCTGATACCCTCCGCCACTTCAGAACCAATCTCGAAGCCAATCGCGCTGCCGAGTCCTTGTTCAGCTGACTGACGCAAGCGCCTTTGGGCTTCCGCGGCCGTTGTCATCCCTTTCAGGGGCGCTCGGAGCCGATACAATGGTCTCATCAGTGTTACATAAGGAGGCTCCATGCGGATCATTCGATGCCTTGACCAGACCGGTTCTATTCGACATGCCGTCCCCCTGGATGATGGCAGGGCCCACGCGATCCGTGGCGACCTCTTTGGCGCATTCGAAGTCACCGACGAAGTCATAGACGTTCGAAAGACGCTGGCTCCCCTGAAGCCCGAAGCGATCCTCTGCATTGGTCTCAACTATCGCGCCCATGCCGAGGAAACGCGCTCGACGCTTCCCGAGCACCCCATTCTTTTCATGAAGCATCCGGCCTCGGTGCAAAATCCGGGCGATCCCATCGAGCTCCCTCGAACCCTGCGCAGTGATCGGGTGGATTACGAATGTGAACTTGCGGTGGTCATTGGCAAGACCGCTCGCAATGTGTCCAAGGCCCATGCGCTTGACCATGTTCTGGGCTACACCTGCGGGAACGATGTCTCGGCTCGCGACTGGCAAAAAAGTGGCGGAGGCGGGCAATGGTGTCGCGGCAAGACCTTCGATACCTTTTGTCCTTTGGGTCCGGTGCTAGTCACGCCCAATGAGATACCCGATCCCAACGCGCTGGCGATTCGAACTTATCTCAATGGGACAGTGATGCAGGACTCCCATACCAGCGACATGATTTTTGATGTCCCTTCGCTGATCGAGTTTCTGAGTGCAAGCTGCACATTGACGCCGGGTACGGTCATCCTGACCGGAACGCCTCAAGGGGTCGGGATGGCCCGTGACCCCAGAGTCTGGTTACAGGAGGGCGATACGATTGCGATTGAGATCGAAGGCATCGGGATGTTGAGCAATCCGGTCATCGCCGAGCCCCATTGAGTTCATTCTGAATCGCCCGACATGAAACCCGCCTTCCTTCTTCTTTTCGCGCTGCTCGGGGTCTTTGAGGCTGCGCTGGCAGGTGAGGGGTTCCCGATGTATCCCGAAGATCCCTTTGGGACCCATGAGGATGTTTCAACAACCCCCGGGCGATCGGCGACGCAGGTGGGGAATGATCCTTGTACCCCCAAGGGGGCGCGCGGTGAGCGTTGGACACTGGTTGACGTGATTGATCAGGCCCTGTGCCATAACCCCCAGACGCGTCAGGCCTGGGCCAATGCCAAACAGCAGGCTTCCGTCTTTGGTTCCGCGGAATCTGCCTATCTGCCCTCGTTGACCTTCAACATGCCGATTTCTCGAAGCCAGAATACCGCGGGTGGGGGGATCACCAACGGGGTTCCCGTCAACGGCGGCGGTGGGACCAAGGATAATCAGTTCACCCGTATTGTTCCCCAGCTCAGCGTGAACTACCTGCTGTTTGATTTCGGGGGTCGAGCCGCCCGGGTCGAGAATGCACGTCAGGCATTGGAAGCGGCCAACTGGCAGCATGCGGCAACGATCCAGACGGTGCTTTATTCAGCACTTCAGGCCTACTATCAGCTCTTTGCGGCAAGGGCGTCCCTCGAAGCGGCCGAGCAGACGGTGAAATCCATGCAGGTTGCCTTTGACTCGGCGGCTTACAGGTTCCAGATCGGCTCGACAGCGCTTGGGGACAAGCTTCAAGCCCAGACCACGCTGGCGCAAGCCAAGGTGAACCGAAGAACTGCCGAGGGCAACGCCAAGGCGGCATTGGGCGCCATTGCCAATGCCATGGGCCTCAATCCGCACCACAGTCTTGAATTCGAGCCCCCTAATCTTACAGCCCCCGATCCTGAACGAGAAAAGGATGTCGAGAGCCTGCTGGATATTGCCAGGGATGCGCGTCCAGACCTGGCAGCGGCCGAGGCTCAGGTCAAGGCCGGGCAGGCCAATGTCCTTTCCATGCGCTCGCAGGGAATGCCGCAGCTTTCCCTGGTGGGCAACTATTCCTACCTTGACAGCCTGAATAACAGCGCCGTTTCGAGCTGGGCTGTCGGTGTCCAGGTCTCGGTTCCCCTTTTTACCGGCTTTAACAATTCCTATCAGGTGCGTGCAGCAGAAGAGCAGGTCGAAGCGCAGGCGGCTTCGCGCGACCAACTCGAGCAGGCCATCACCCAATCGGTCTGGCAAGCGTATTACACGCTGGCTGCGACCAAGGACAATCTCCAGAATACCCAGGAGCTGCTAGACAGTGCAACGGATGCCGAGCGGGTGGCCCTTGGGCGATATCGGGAGGGTGTGGGGAATATTGTTGAAGTTACCAACGCTGAAAATAATCTTGCCAACGCCCGTTACAGTTATGTTCAGGCGCATTACAACTGGCGGATTGGTAAGGCTCAGTTGGCGCAGGCGCTCGGGCGACTCGATGCCGGGGATGTCGAAGCGGTGGAAGGTACTCGCCAGAATGGGGTGATCGAGTGAGATCGTTCGCCTGGATTCGTTTGGGTCTGATCCTGGGGATGGCAGGGCTATCCGCCTGCTCGACACTGGGCACAGATTTTGAGGAGAACAATTCGCTCAAGATCCGAAAGGGCATGACGCGTGAAGAGGTGATTGCCGTTATGGGGACGCCCCCCAGTACCGTTGAGGGAACCAACGATTGGCGGCTGACCTGGATCTTCACCATCTCTGATCCCATCTCCTTTGGTTCACGCTCCAAACGGGTCACGGTGACTTTCGATGACCGCGGCAAGGCCGAAGGGGTTCCACCAGGCGGGATCGTCCCCGATATCTATCAGTAGGTATTCAGTCCTTATTCAGGCGCTGGTTATAGGCATCAAAGCCGACGATATCCAAAAGGTGGCCAAATCCCGCCTGAGCCTCCGGCATGGTCCCCTGCTTTAGGGCCTCGAGTGCCTGTTCCATCGCTGCGACCGCCGCACCGATCAGGGCCAGGGGGTAGGCCGCTATCCGGTATCCCAGGGCCTCCAGTTCGGTTGCGGTCAGCACGGGGGTACGACCACCATGAATCAGGTTGGCCATGGTCGGTGCTGTGACGCGACGGTTGAAGGCTTCCATCTCTGCACGGGTGTTCGGGGCTTCGAGGAAGAGGATGTCGGCCCCCAGGGCTTCGAACGCCTCCATCCGCCACAAGGCCTCCTCAAGCCCCAAGGTGGCTCGGGCATCGGTTCGAGCCAGAATCAGAATATCAGCGCCTGAGTCTCGGGCCCGAAGGGCCGCCTTGAGGCGCGCAATGGCGTCATCTCGCGCGATCACGTCCTTGCCCTGGGTGTGTCCGCAACGTTTGGGAGCCACCTGATCTTCGATCATGATGGCTGCAAACCCGGCACGGGCATAGCCTTCAACCGTCCGTTCCACATTGGCAGCATTACCGTAACCGGTATCTCCATCACCGATCACCGGTATCGAAACCGATTCCAGGATCGCGCGACCCTGGTCGAGCATTTCGCCATAGGAGATGAGACCGGTGTCCGGAAGCCCAAGACGGGCGGCCGCGACCGAGAAACCACTCATGAAGCTTAAGGGAAACCCCGCACGTTCAATAAGCCGTGCCGAGAGTCCGTCGTAACAACAGGGCATCACCAGAAGCTCTGGACGCTCCAAAAGGCGGCGCAGCGATTGTGCCCCCGGGTTCGCCACGAAAGATCCCTCAGCGGGTGCTCGTCGAATCGACGCTCGAGGCCCCGTAGTTGTCAGATTGCAGGTTATAGCGAGTTCCCCCCTGTGCATTTTGCATCTGCTCGAATTCGCTCTCGGTGATGGTCTTGAGCTGCGAGGGGGCGGGTGTGGTGCCATCGTCAACAATCGGCTGTGACAACGGACCGTCAGAACTTGCACCGGGAGCCGAAGGCGCATTGACGCGATCCCAGCGAGGGCCCGGCCCAATGATGATCAGGGTCCGGTATGCTGTGACGGTCGCACCGGTCTTGCGACCGGTCTTCTCGTTGATCTGATCCACAGCGCCATAGCCACTGTGCCCGACCAGATGGAACATTTCTTCTGCGCGGTAATCCTCTTCATGGACACACCCATGGGATTCAGCCGCCTTGCCCATATCAGCAATCGAGTTGCGGTCCAGGGATGAATGCAGCGCTTCCCCCCCGTGGAAGAACACGGACCAGAGCATGGGCGCATCGTACTCACGTGACCAATGGCTGGAGGAAAAGGCTTTGGGATTAAAATAACCGGACAACGTGTCATGGCCTTGCATGCCGGTGGAAACCAGCCAGTAATAGATCAGTCCGGCGCCCCGTTGATAGACACGAAGCGTCTGCTGACGTCCCCAGAAGTCATCATCTGCCTTGCTGATGACGACAATGAGGTTGTAGCTCGAAAAATCGGGGTCATCGAGAGGGTTAGGGAGATCAGCCGCTTCCTTGGGGTCGGGATCCTTGTAAGGGGAAAAGGCCTTGGTGACACCAAAGACATGATGGGCGTCTGCTGCCGGGTCGCTCTCGTAGCGGCTTTGTGGCTGGGTCCGAGGAAATCCACCCCAGGGGCCATCTGGACCGTCGTTCATGCCAAGGGCCGAAAAGCTTGATACAGAAAGAGAGGCGGCAAGGAAGGGCAGAAATCGAAGGAAGACGGGTCTTGGTTTCATGGGAACGTCCTGAGGGTCATTTCGCACATCATAACTGACCCTGAGCCCTCCGGTCAGGGCCAATTCAAAGAGCGGTTTCGATTACCAGTTGTCTTTGAGATAGCGGTAGTTGACAATTTCACGGCACACCCAGGTGGGAAGCTGGAAGCCTGAAGGCGTTTCACAGCTGGAGGCGTATATCTGTACGTTCTCCTGCCAGATGTCGACTCCAAAATATCCCCCCAGAACGAGTGCAATGAAGATTGCCAGGGTATGAATAGCTTTCATCAGATGTCTCGCGAGAAATCCCTTCCTGCTTGGAGGGGAGAAGGTCAGTCCCAGTCGCCCTGATAGCGGTTCCTGCGAATCCGGATCTCGATCCGCGCCACTCGACCGAGGACCTCGGACATTCCCCAGGACATCCAGGCAGCCAAGATAGCGCCAAATCCAACGTCCAACAGAAGGTTGGGGTAGCCCTCTCCGGACAGAACGCCCGCGGCGCAGGCTACGAATCCCAGAATAGAAAACCCCAAGGTCAATCGGTTGAAAACCGGTTCAAGTGAATACATGGGCGATCCTCCTTCACTGCCTCAGACCAAATTGCCCTCGGCAAGGGGTTATTGTTATTTCGACGGTATGATCGTCTTTAGTAAATGATTCATTTCTCGGACAGAAAAGGTCGGGATTAGTTCACTGAATCCTTTGAGTTACAGCGTTTTTTTTAAATTGATTCATCCGGTCAATCCTTCCATTAGAAAATGACCATTGGTTCTTTTATACCGGCTGTGCTCTGATGTCGGGATCGAAGCGGGAGATGGCGATCTGGAGCGTTCCTGTTTTGTAAGCCAAGGGGTCCGTGAGATCCCAAAAACCATATGCAGGACCCGCCTTTGGGCAGTGACCTGCCGATTCTGTTGAGGAGCTGTCATGCTTGAATATGTTTTCGTCGATTTTCCGCTGGCTCTCGTGGGTTATGCAGTTGCCGTGTTCGCCATCTCCCGTGTTGTCGAGGTCCATGATGCCTCCGAGTCGGGCAATTCCTCTGTGGCGGCCACTTCGACGACCCATGTCAAAACATCCACTCAGGCCGAAGTGAGTGAACCGGAACTGGTTTCAACGACCGAGACCTGGGAAGTGGCCCACGAGCCGGAAGGTCTGACCACTCTGGATGAAGAGGATATTGCCATCTTTGATCCCATGACGATGGTTGAGTTTGACTCTCAGGATGAAGAGCCCGGGTCACACGTTCCGAGTGATGTTGTTCTCCGCCGCCACTATGTCGCGCATCTTCGCATGATGCTCGAAGCGGTTCATGCAGAACCCACGGATTCCCAGCTCAAGCGCCATCATGAGCAGTATCTCGATTATCTGTGTGAGGTTCTGGTCGAGGACCGAGAGGCCGTAGAGGCGCTTGAGACGGCCTATGAGGCAAGACACCTTGCTTTCGAGGGTGCCGACGCCTGAGGGCTTGGATCAGGATGCTGAGGCGTGCCAAGGCGCCTTAGCGTCCTTTTGCTAGTGAAGATTCAGGAATAGCATGCCGATATAGATCCTCAGGATGAGCGCCGATCCGGTGACGACCAGACGATAACTGCGTTCGGAGGGAAATTGCGCTCCGGTCATAAAAAGCAAAAGAAAAAAGCCATGAAACTGGAGGGAGATGGTAAAGCCAGTATTCCTTGCCGAGACTCGAGAGCACCATGAGGCTTGCCACGATGAAGGTAATTGGAATCCGCGCCTATCATTCCGCCCTCGGCTTCCATGCCTTAGTTGGCATGATCTTGGACGATTTTAGGCTCTCGGTTCGCGCTTCATCGGGCCCCTGACAGATCCTCGGAATTGCTCCCTTCG
>JBILGU010000039.1:0-15752 GCA_044350805.1 Methylococcaceae bacterium | reverse complement strand
AACACCAACACCAACACCAACCCCAACACCAACGCCAACGCCAACGCCAACACCAACACCAACACCAACACCAACACCCGTCGCGAAGAAATATAACTTCAGTGGATTCTATGCGCCGGTCAATAACTCGGTTATCAGTACCTTTAGGAGAGGGTCTATTGTTAAGTTTTCATTCAATGTTGCATACACATCAGGTCTAGTCGTTAACTCGCCATCTGTAATAATATCCAGATCGTATTATGTAATCGATTGTAATACTTACTCGAACGTATCTAATGGCAGTCTAGGAACCATGAGTTTATCTCCAGTAAAGTGGAATAATTCCAGGAAGAGACTAGAGTTCTCATGGCGCACTCCAAAAACTCCAAACGTATGCGTGAAACTGAATATGGTGCTTGATGATGGTCAGGTTGGGTCGGCAAATATCTACCTCAAGAATTGATCTGTCTTGGTTTTATTTATTCTAGAAATGCATAAATCGAAATATTACCAACAGCACCATAGGACCTGATTGGGTGTTGTTGGTCTCAAGAAGTGTACTTTCTGAGACTGAAAATATTTTGAAGGGAGGGTGGTTGCCATTCTCCCTTTTTCATGGACCATCCATTCTCAAATTGTTAACAACCTTTTGAGAATAGGAAAACGAAATGAACACCATCGGATACGCAAGAGTTTCATCAGTTGGTCAATCACTTGATGTTCAACTTCAGAAATTGAATTTCTGTGACACGATCTTCAAGGAGAAGAAGAGTGGAAAGATTGATAACCGTGAACAGTTGACCCTCTGCCTCAATTCTCTGCAATCTGGCGATGTTCTTGTAATCACCAAGTTAGATCGGATCTCACGGTCAACGCGCCACCTCTGGAATATAGTCAACCTTCTAGATGAGAAGGGTGTTCAGTTGAGGGTGTTGGATCAGAACATCGATACAGGGACGCCGACTGGAAAACTGATGTTCTCTATGTTGGGTGCGATTGCTGAATTTGAAAATGATCTTCGCCGTGAGCGACAGATGGACGGGATCGCAGTGGCAAAGTCAAAGGGGATTCAGTTCGGTCGTAAAAGATCACTCACTGATGACCAGATCGAAGAGATGAAGGGTCTTCGTGCATCTGGTGTCGAAATTGATGAACTGATGGCACGGTATGGAATGAGCAAGGCATCAGTGTATAGGGCACTTTAACCGACTGTTCATTGATCAGGATTGATTATGACCATCATCGGTCTTCTCTTCGGTGGCATCTTCATTCTGATGTTGGTCATCAGGATGATAGGAGGCATTTTTGAATTGATTTGGAAGGTAGCAGGGGCAGTGGCGCAGATGCTACTGTTCGTGGGTTTTGTCTGCATCATCATTCCTCTGATCGCATCCTGACGCGAGTCCTATCCGCGGAAAAAATCCTCGGACTCAGGAACTGAAACAACAGTTTCGCCACCACAGAAATTCTTTTCTACTGCTGGTTGCCATGGCAGGCAATTTGTAATTACAAAAATCACTTCTCAAAAACCATCACCACCAGATCCTTTTTCTTGGCAAGGGTCTTGATGGTCGTGGTCATTCTCTGAAGATCAGCATTCACCACGGAGTCTTTGTCTCTTGAGGACAATTCCACGGACTGTAGTGCCTGTTTCTTCAATTTCTCTAGGTCTGGTTTCATCGGACTGCACTCTGGATAAGGGTTTGGACGGACTCTTCACGGACTGGATGGCAGGAAGAGACTAAGACTCCCACGGACACCACCTCTGGCGAGGTGGTTGCGGGGGTTCGCAGTTATTTATCTGTAACGGATGCTGAGGGGTCCGTGAGTCTTATTTCGTCTTGATTCCAGAGAAGATCCGGTACTCGGGGTATCTATGGAGCATCTTTGACGCATACCCGACAGCAGAGGCATCACACGGTCTCAGATCGGTCGTCATGATCTTTGAAGAGAACCCTGTCTGCATTGTGTTTTCACCAACAAGGGTCTGGATGCGTTCCAGTGTGTCTGGATGAACAGCAAGAACGGCATGGTGATGTAGTTTGGAGGACAGTTCTAGAAGGTCAGGATTGGTTCTGGACTGCGTTGCAACTGGTTTATGTTCATCAATAAAGGCAACGGTGATGGGTTGGATTGGTCTGAACTTGGGGCGGTGGTAATTTCTGGTCTGGAGCAATTCTGGTAAGAAATGATGGCGATAAAAGGTACTGAAGAACTGGTCTACATCTTGAGATGAATAAACCTTGTTTTGGAATGGTTTATAGGTCAGGGTCAGGAAGAATAGGGATCTTCCGGACTCTTGGTGATCTAGCATCATCTGGAGGAACCCATAACGCATCTGGTCGGTACTGGACAGTTCTCGTGGACTTGTTGCGGACTGGTTAATGGATTGGATGAATTCAGGATTAGTCTGGATTGGTTTGGTATTCATAATATAATTTGGAGATGATTGGAATTGTTTAGTGGATATTTGGAATATTTCTAACTATTGCCACCTCGGTGGAGGTGGCAACTTAGAACCATTCGTTGGTTTTGTTTTTCATTTTCACGGTGAACTTCTACTCGTGATTTTTTATTTATATTTATTTAATTCTATTTTTCATGAAAACTCGAAAGTATTCTGCGTAAAGTGCGAATGGATCCCAAAAACTTGGTCCCCAGTGATAGTAGGTAATTGCAGAGGATATCTCTGAAAGAGTGGTTTTCCTGAATATATTTATGTCATTCTCGTTAAGATAACCATCTTTAACCAGATATTCCTCAATCAGTCTGAGCAGGATGGTTTTATGTCTTTTTGGAAGATAGAGTTCAAGAATTTCTTTAGCAAAGTAATCGTAATCGTTCATTTCTTATCCTTTTAGTTATCAGTGGTTATGATTACAGGTTCTTTCGTTATCGCAACTAATAGTCCTGAAGTGTATTGAGTCGTTGATGTAATAACCCTGCATCCTTGTCATTGACTTTTTGTTTTTGTCTTCAATGTATGCATTAATAAGGTTTAATAAGAAATCGGAGGTGTCTTCTCTGAAACTTGGCAAACATTCTTCGCAGATGATTCCGTTGTTGATAAGTATCCCTTCAATATTGCGAAGAAGAAGGGTTTCGTGGTTAAGGTCTTTTACGATATTAAACATAATATAATCTCCTTTAAGTGGTGGACCCGTTTCAGGAATTGATTCAGTCGTTCACTCAACTTATGGATCTATTCTATCAAATACACCCCTTATAAACATTCCGCCAGATAATGGCGCTATTAAGGTGTTTAAAAATTTATGGCATTCAAAAAGAAGCATTTCGCATTTCAGCATCCAGTATTTGGAAGGTCTTCATCACAAAAGAAAACAAAACCCTTTAAAAACTCTGTTTATTACTTCTGGTATGAATTTTTAAAACGGAATGAGAACTACAAAGAATGTTGTCGGCAGGGTGGTTTGGGAGCGATGGCAGATCTTTATGCAGACTTCGGTGATGTCTTTGAAATGGACTTCAAGAGTTGGTGGCAGGAGAACGACAGGGGTGCGCGATTGTTTGCTGAGGCACCGTTACCGTCAGTGCGCCAGATCAAGGAGGCAGATGATCTTGAGGTTTCAGATCGTATGTTGACTGTGTCGTTGCCTCTGGAACTACCAAGGAAGTTCTTGGAGGCAGAACTCAAGAAACTCTTGGATAAGCATCATAAGGGTGAGCGGGGCGTCAGGACGAACAAGGAGTCGACCGCCTTGTATCCGGTTGTCGGTCATTTCGATATGACCAACTTGAGCAAGTGTTTGACTGTCTTCGATCTCAGGAAAGAGCGTCCTGATTTGAAACTATGGCAGTTGTGTCAGGAGGCACGGGTCGGAAGTCGTGAAAATTACATCAAGGAAGGGCAGAAGGATTTGAGTGCCGCAAATAAGAAGATCGTCCTTGCTAATTCGGTAAAGCGATACATCAAAGCGGCAGATGCCATGGTAGCGAATGTGGGTCTTGGAAAATTCCCTGGTGTTCGATTCTGAGAAATGTATAGGTGGGATGAGGATTGTGTAGATCAGATGTATGGATCGTGTGGTCTCTGTGTAGATAAATATCTGAATCAATCACAGGAGATCACGATGCAGACATTTAGGCAGTATTCGGAGGGGCAGGGACGATCGGTGTCAAAAGAGGACGCGATCATCACGAGGGATCAGTTCATCGACTTTGTGAACTGGTTGGGAATGAGTGATGTGGTGGTTCGGGAGGATGAGGATGGTTGGTTTCGAGTGCAGTTTGTTGAGACCGAGTAACTCCTACTACTTGTAATGACCTTTGCCCGGAATCACATGGCGAACCCCTCCACGCGGATTCTCTACATCACCGACTCGTCGTGGAATGAGGTGGATATGGCAGTGAAATATTGTTTGACCTGATGCCTCTCCACAATTCATTCCGATATTGAATCCGGCGATTGATGGATCGGTCTTTTCAAGGTTCTTCTTCTCCGACGATAGAAGTTGATTGACCGCATTGAGTTCGGGTTGAGTCAGTCCAAAATAGTCAATGGCGTGTCTTTTTGGAATGAACAGGGTATGACCCTCGGTCACGGCAAAACCATCGCGTATGGCATACGCCAGTTCGTTATCTGAAATAATTCGATGGGACTCAATGCTCGGGACATTACAGAAAAGGCACTCACTCTCTCGATGATCGTACAGGTCTTTGAAGGATCTAAAGTCCTCGTCATCGGTATTTCGTTTTTGCGAATTACAGGTATAGCAGAGTGCCTGATAGTTTACGAGTGAATCGATTCCACCAAGACTTTTGGGATGGATGTGATCTACCTCAAGTGCCTTTTCGTCAGCGGGCACACCGCATAATTCACATCTGAATTTTGCGTGCTTGAGGACTTCGTAGCGGATAGAACCAGAAATGGCGTTCCTGTTGCGTCTCCTGTGTTTCCAATGCCCACCATTCCTTTTTGTCTCGTACTCAGAGATTGATTCCTCGCACAAACGGATCAATTCAGCGAGTTGGATTTCAGTGAGTGTGTCTGCGCCAGGGAGGATATAGTTCTTGCCGACTTTGTTGGTGATGCCACGATTCTTTGATAGCACCTTACCGGGCATCTTTGTGACGATCTGGGAGTAGTATTCAACTTGACTGGGATCACGGTTTAGAATCGCTTGTGCAATTTCTGTGGTCGATGCCTGACCGCGGTTCTTTAACAACTCGATTAGCATAACCGGTTGATAGATATGCGCCATGCTCATCTGTTGGGTGATGAACCCTTTCAAATGTAGGAAGGTCTCTTCTTGTGTCTTGTCCATGGGCGTTTCTTCTCACCGTAACAATTGCATCATCTTGGACTTGTTCCAAGGTCTGATCTTCGTGAAGTCGATTTCGTAGACGATCTTCTCGATTGCCTCTTTCTTCTGTGGAATCAACTGAGAGTGCGTGTAGACCTTCTTGCCGATTGATGCGCCAGCACTTGAATGACCAATAATGTCATCGATCAATGATTCCTGAACTGATGCCTCGACTAGTTTTGTTCGGATCGTATGTCGGAATGAATGGAAATCGAGCATTTCATCATCATCTTTCGTGATGCCTACTCGATTTCGATAGGTTCTGAACCGTTTTGAGTAGTTGTCGAACTTACCGTCTGCCTTTCTGGGTTCTTCGGGGAAGAGGCGGGCATCTTTCTTCAACTTTTTGCGGTATTCCACGAAGTCGAGAATGCCGAGTTCAATCAGTTGCGAGTGAATGGGCACAATGCGGGTACTGGTCTCACTTTTGAGTTGTTTGTCGCCGTCATCGTTGAGATCAATGACCCAAACGCCTTCTGCCTCTCGAATGTCACCGATGTGCAGTTGAAGAATTTCACCGAGTCGTGCGCCAGTGAACAATGCAATTAATGGCGTCCAGAATTCTGATGGTTTCTTAAATTTGCCTTGGGTGTAATCGATGGACTCGAAGAGTAACTTCAATTGTTCGGCAGAGTAGGGGATGCGGTGTTGGGTGTCTTTCGATTTGGGTTTCTTGACGGTCGAAAGAACGGTCTTGAGGGCAGGGGTGATCGGGTACTGTTCGATTTCACAGTAGTTCAGAAATTCACCTACTAAGTTGCAGGTGTCTTTGGCGGTCTTCTGAGAGATCGAAGGCAATCCCATTTTGATCATTTCTGCATTTGTGATTTTGTTTGAGATCCCATTTCGGTTCTTGGGAATCTTCAGCAACACATCACGATAGTTACGAATGATCGTAGGAGAGAGTTTGGAGACTGTTGGCGTCTTGTTCTTGTTGAACTCAGTGACGATCTGTATGAACTGTCGAATCTTGTTTTCGTATGAAGTGAAACTGCCAACAGCGACATTTCCTTTTTTGTACTGTAAGAACTTCTCGGCGATTTGATCGATGGGCAGATCATCTTCTCGATCTGATGATGATTCCTGCGCCATCACTGGTTCTGGTACAGTTGAAACAGTTGTACTTGGTTGTGACGAAAGGGATTTGACGGTCTGTTTCAGGAATTCGACTTCAGCGGTCAGTCGATGCAGTTCGTGTTGTTGAACCTTCTTGAACTCAATTGCCTTTTCTAGAAGGACTGCCTCGTCATCTTCGAGGGTAATCAGTAATTCTTCGACTCGATCCCACGGCAGATGCTCGACATTCTTATATCGAGACAAGAGTTCAATTGCCTTCCCGTAGATTTCGGGTGAATTGAAGAATCGTTTTTCGAGTTCGTCCATGATGAACCACCATCGTTTTGCCTGTGATTCTGCATCACGACGAGAACGGGTGTGAAGGGACTTGCGAAAAAGGGGTTTGAGATCAGGGCAAACGATCTTCAGTCGTTTCGGAAAACGATACTGAAAGGTGTAGATGCCGAGTCGGTTTCTAGAGAGGTATGCGGGTGTGCGTGAAGGCAAAGTATCGTACCTTTGTACGAACCTCTATAGTCCTTGGCACCAAATTCTGTATCTTATTGAACCTCAAGAAGAACATCTTGAGATGGTGCCGAGGAGAGGACTTGAACCTCCACGAGTCGCCTCACATGTACCTGAAACATGCGTGTCTACCAATTTCACCACCTCGGCATGAGGGGTGACTCAACCGAGTCAGAGCCCGGCATTCTGAGTATTCGACTTTCGCTTGTCAATAGTTAAGAATGAGAGCATTGCCGATTTAATCCTTCGCGGGAGGTGTCTGGTACGATTTCCGCCCATCTGCGCGCTTACGCGCGAGTCATTCCATTCTGAGATAACACGTTGAGCTCCACCAAAAGCAAGAAGAGCAAGGTTAAAGATCCCTTTGCCGCCCGCGAGGCGGAAAAATACGAACGTCCGATAGCCAGTCGAGAGTTGATTCTTGATGTCATGCGGGAACAAGGCGTTCCCCTGACGGGCGAGGAAATTTCTGAGCTTGTAGGCGTCAAGGAGGAGGAGGATCTTGAATCTCTTCGCCGCCGCCTCAATGCGATGGAACGTGATGGGCAGCTGCTCCGCAATCGCAAGGACCGCTACTGTGTTGTAAATCAGACCGATCTCATCGCAGGACGGATTATTGCTCACCCGGATGGGTTCGGATTTCTTCGCCCCGACGATGGGGGGGAGGATCTTTATCTTTCTTCCCGGGAAATGCGCTCACTCATGCACGATGACCGCGCATTGGTCTGCGTCCGTGGAGTTGATCGTCGGGGACGGCGAGAGGGAAGTGTGCTCCAGGTGCTGGAGCGAAAGACTCGGAGGGTTGTTGGGCGACTCAATGAGGAGCAGGGTATTTATTATGTTGTCCCCGACAACAAGTACCTGACGCATGATTTTCTGATCCCGAAAGAACATCTTGGTGATGCTGAGCCCGGGCAGATCGTGGTGGTCGAAATTCTTGAGCATCCCAGTCGGAGTCGAGATCCGATCGGTCGAGTCGCTGAAGTCTTGGGTGAGCATTTGGCGCCCGGGATGGAAATCGAGGTTGCCATTCGGAGTTTTGATTTACCCGATAAGTGGCCTGAAAGCGTTGAAAAGGAAATCCAACGTTGGGGAAGACAGATTCCTGATGAGGCCCGAGAGGGACGACAGGACATCCGCCATTTGCCTTTGGTCACGATTGACGGCGAGGATGCCCGGGATTTCGATGACGCGGTTTACTGTGAAAGAACATCGAAAGGCTGGCGTTTGCTGGTGGCGATTGCGGACGTTTCAGCCTACGTGGTGCCGGGTACTGCCCTAGATGCAGAGGCACAGAAGCGCGGAACCTCGGTGTATTTCCCGGATAGGGTTATCCCTATGCTCCCGGAAATTCTCTCCAATGGGCTTTGCTCTTTGAATCCGCATGAGGACCGTCTCTGTATGGTCTGCGAAATGTCGATTAGCCCAGAGGGCGAGATCGTCAAATCGACCTTCTTTTCTGGCCTGATGAACTCCCACGCCCGTTTCACCTATACCGAGGTGGCGGCAATTCTGGCCGGTGACCGGGGCCTTCGAAGCAAGAATAAAGCCCTCCTGCCCCATGTTGAAGAATTGCATGCGCTCTACAGAGCGTTCCGACGTGCACGCGAGGATCGCTCCGCGATTGATTTTGAAACCCAGGAATCCCGTATTGTTTTCGGGGAAGGGAAGAAGATCGAGCGCATTATTCCTGTCGTTCGAAATGATGCACACAAACTGATCGAGGAATGCATGCTGGCGGCCAATACAGCGGCCGCAAAATTCCTTGAAAAGCACAAACTGCCGCATCTGGTTCGGGTCCATGAGGGGCCTGGACCTGAGAAGTTATCTGACCTTCGAACCTTGCTAGGACGCCTTGGCTTGAGTCTGGGCGGGGACGAAAAGCCTTCACCGCAGGATTATTCTCGGCTTATCGAGGAGATTCACGGTCGACCGGATGAACACCTGATTCAGACCGTTCTCCTCCGGTCCATGTCACAAGCCGTCTACAGCCCAGAACAAAAGGGACATTTTGGGCTTGCGCTTGAGCGATATACCCATTTCACCTCGCCGATTCGACGTTATCCTGATCTATTGGTCCACAGGGCCATCCGTTATGCGATCGAACGTAAAGAAAAAGGCCGCTATTTTTATAGCGCCAACGATATGGCGCAGTTGGGCGAGCACTGTTCGTTCACGGAGCGTCGTGCTGATGAGGCGACCCGCAATGTGGTGGCTTGGCTCAAGTGCGAGTACATGCAGGACAAGCTGGGTGAGGAGTTCCCTGGTGTCATCAGTGCTGTGACGGCTTTCGGCTTTTTCGTCGAGCTCAAGGATATCTTCATCGAAGGCTTGGTCCATGTATCCAACCTGGACAAGGACTTCTTCCATTATGATCCCGCGGGCCTCAGCCTCAAGGGGGAGCGAACCGGCGTGAGCTATCGGATGGGTGACGTTGTGCAAGTGATTGTTGCTCGCGTTAATCTCGATGACCGCAAGATTGACCTTGAGTTGGTCAAGAAGGTGGAGCCCGCCGTTGAAGAAGAGACCTCCCGAGCTCCGAAAAAGCGAAAGCGCCGGCGCCCTTCGTGAAATCGCGGAGGAAAGTTGTTGGTCTCCATGCCGTAGAGTCTGTGCTGGAGGTCGGGCCTGAACGGATCGTTCAGGTTTGGGTTGACGCATCCCGCGCTGATGGCCGGCTGTCTCGTCTTCTTGAGCGCTTCACCGATGCGGGTATTCGGGTTCAGGAAACACCGAAACATCGATTGGATGTCATGGCGGATCGGCAGGCGCATCAGGGTGTGGTCATTGAATATCTTGCTCCGGATGAATTGAGCGAAGATGATCTCGATGATGCACTGGAGCGCTTAGATCGGCCACCACTGCTGTTGGTTCTTGACCATGTACAGGATCCCCATAACTTGGGGGCCTGCCTTCGAAGTGCGGATGCAGCAGGGGTTGATGGCGTGATCAGTACGCGCGACCAATCGGTGGGGATTACGCCTGTGGTTTCAAAGGTCGCCAGTGGCGCGGCAGATACGATGCCCTACTACCGGGTCACGAACCTCGCTCGAACACTAAAGGCATTGAAGGATCGGGGCGTATGGGTGGTTGGCGCAGCGGGTGAGGCGGAGCTTTCCTACCATCAGGCGGATCTCACGGGCGGATTAGCGATCGTCATGGGGGCTGAAGGAAAGGGGCTCAGACGATTGACTCGGGAAAACTGCGATTTTCTGGTCAAGATCCCGATGTTTGGAACGGTCGGAAGTCTGAACGTTTCTGTAGCCACTGGTGTTTTGCTCTTTGAGGCCGTTCGTCAGCGAAAAGCAAAATAAAACGACGATTTCTTGCTTTTGTCATCTGTAGATGCCCTGAACGGGGTTTTACATGCCCCGATCTGCAAGATGCCAATTCATGGCAATCAGTGGGGTGAGGACCAAAATCCCCGCAACGATAAGACGGACAAAGAGTTTGACCAAGTGCTTTGGATGAAGGGTCATCCAGGCGCGAAAATAGCATTCGGCGATCAGCCTTCCCCAAGGCATCGATTTCCTCCTGAGCCGGGGCTCATTAGAATGCTCCCTCTGTAGTCGACTCAGGGCTGTTCCCTAGCAGGAAGCCCCTCTTTCGCAAGATAGCAGGAACATTTTCAGTGAAACAAACGCAGGATACCGTAAGAGCCCTGAAATGGACTGGCGTCGGTTTGGACGTGCTTGACCAGCGGCTTCTTCCCGCAAGTATTATTTTTAACTCCTATACCAGTTCGCACGATGTCTCCGAGGCGATTCGTACCATGCAGGTTCGTGGGGCACCCGCCATTGGGATTGCAGCGGCTTATGGAGTGGTTCTCTCGGCCAGGGCCCGTTTTTCGGAGTCGCCCACAGCATGGAAGAGCTTGGCACAAAAGGATTTAGAGGAGTTGGCGGCCTCAAGGCCTACGGCGGTTAATTTGTTCTGGGCATTGGATCGCATGGGCGGCCTGATGCGAGAAATTTCGCCGGGCGATGATCCTTTTCCCGTGCTGGTTGCTGCTGCCAATCGCATTTTTGAGGAAGATGTTGCCGCTAATCTGGCTATGGGCGAGATGGGAGCTCAATATCTCAAGGGTTCCAAGGGCGTCCTGACCCATTGCAATACCGGATCACTTGCAACGGGTGGCTACGGAACAGCTCTCGGGGTTATTCGAAGTGCCTATGCCCAAAACCGCCTCGATGTTTTTGCAACGGAAACGCGTCCTTGGTCACAGGGCGCGCGTTTGACCATTTGGGAGCTCAATCAAGACCGCATTCCGGCGACTTTGATCGCTGATTCCGCTGCGGCATTTCTGATGAAAACAGGACGTGTCGGGTGGGTGATCGTGGGTGCGGATCGAATTGCTGCCAATGGCGATACCGCAAACAAGGTCGGAACCTATGCGCTTGCGGTAGCGGCCAAGCACCATGGCCTTCGGGTCATGGTGGTCGCTCCGACATCAACGGTTGATTGGGAGACGGCGGATGGGGCTGGGATCGAGATTGAAGAGAGGGATTCTTCGGAGTTACTGACCGAAAGTTTCAGACAGGCAGAGAGCGTCATTACAGCTTGGAATCCTGTTTTTGACGTGACGCCATCGAGTTTGATTGATGTCATCGTCACTGAGCGTGGGGTCGTTGAGAATCCCTCAGCTGAATCCATGCAACGTCTCATAGCCTGAGAGGGCGCCTAAGCCCTGAGCTCATCAAGTAATCAAGTATTTAAGGAATTCGGATGTTAGACCCTAGAGTTGTTAGAAGCGAATTAGATGAGGTCGCCAGCCAGTTGGCTCGCCGCGGCTTTGAATTGAATAAGGCGGCTTTCGCAGAGCTTGAGTCGAAGCGTCGTGAGGTTCAGGCCCGAACACAGACGCTTCAGAGCGAGCGAAATACGCGCTCTAAGATGATTGGCCAGGCCAAGGCCCGTGGCGAGGATATTGCCCCTCTCCTCGCGGAAGTGGACTCCTTCGGTGATGAGCTCAAAAAGATGGAAGTTGAGCTTGAGGAAATCCAGACCGCGCTTGAGGAAATCCTTTTGGGTGTTCCAAACATTCTGGATGCGGAGGTCCCAGAGGGACGCGACGAAAGCCAGAACGTCGAGATACATCGCTGGGGAACCCCAAGGGTTTTCGACTTTGAGATCAAGGACCACATCACCCTTGGTGCCGCGCTTGGAGGAATGGACTTTGAATCGGCCACTAAGATCGCTGGTGCTCGTTTTGTCACGTTGAAGGGGCAGATTTCTCGACTTCAGCGGGCCTTGACTCAGTTCATGTTGGATGTGCATTCGGAGCAGCATGGGTATCTTGAGACCTATGTGCCGTTGATGGTGAATGCGGACAGCCTCAGAGGAACCGGACAGCTTCCCAAATTCGAGGCGGATCTTTTTAAGCTCGAAACTGATCCGCCCTACTACCTGATCCCTACGGCCGAAGTACCTGTCACGAATCTGGTGAGGAATGAGATTGTTGAGGCGGCGGCTTTGCCGATGCGTTTCGTTTGCCATACCCCTTGTTTTCGGAGTGAGGCAGGTTCCTATGGAAAAGACACGCGTGGCATGATTCGTCAGCATCAATTCGAAAAGGTCGAGTTGGTCCAAATTGTTCGCCCCGAAGACTCGGCTGAGGCCCACGAAGCGCTCACAGGGCATGCAGAGGAGATCTTGAAACGACTGGGGCTTCCTTTTAGGCGGATGCTCTTGTGTGCAGGGGATACCGGATTTTCATCTGCGAAGACCTACGATCTTGAAGTGTGGCTTCCCGGGCAGGATGCGTATCGCGAAATCTCCTCCTGCAGTAATTTCCGGGATTTTCAGGCTCGGCGCCTCCAGGCGCGCTGGCGTAATCTTGAAACGGGCAAGCCCGAATTGGTTCACACCCTGAACGGTTCAGGCCTGGCTGTGGGTAGAACCCTGATTGCCATTCTGGAGAATTATCAGGAAGCAGATGGCAGCGTCATTGTTCCGGAAGCGCTGAGATCTTATATGGGTGGGTTGGAGCGGCTTGCGTGAATTTCTTTTTTCCATCCGACCCTGCGACAGCGGATGCCGCGCTGCGACTCCCGGAAAATCCCATGGGGAATCTGTTGGGCTCTGTTTTGGGGGATGCGCTGGTTCTGGAAGCCGACGTCATTCGAACCAACGCACAGGAAAACGGATTTGACGTTTCAGCAGAAATTGAGCCTGCCTTCTGCGCGCGTCAGATCGAAAATAGAGAGGCGGTGCTCCGGATTGCTGCCCAACAGGAAGCGCCTGCAGCATCACCCAAAGATCGGCCGGATGGGGGTTGGATTCACGCTTTCCTGAGGTTTTCAGGTGATGCGGCCAGCGAGATGGAGCGAGCTGTTTGGGGGCGGTTGCTGGCGCTTGAGCTTGCCGAACCGAGGACGGTTTCAAGGCGCACCTTGCAATATTTGCACGCTATGGATCTTTGGGAGGTCGAGGCCTTCACAGAGTACTGTGCATTTGCCTTTTCATTTGAATCCGGTTGGCGGTTCATGTTCGAGGGGGAATCTGCGCGTCGGGAGATATGGTCTTATGGAAGGGAAATAGATCTGACCCAGCATTGGATTGATGTTGGGCTTTTGTCCGACGAGCCATCGACCCTCGCATTGCGAAATGCGAAGGGTCTGCGCGTCCTTTATCGGTCAAAGTCCTGGGAGGTCCGGTCGGATGAAGCGTGCTCTCCCGAGGGGGCTTTTCCTATCCGCTATCGAAAGTTTTCAACCATCGGGCAGCAGATCAGTTCGGCCCTTAGCTTCAAGACCTTTAATGGATATGCGCGAAATCTTATTCAAGCACTTGGAGCGGAGGGGCAGGCCGTCTTTAGCCTTATCCCGGATAGCGAATGAGCGGTGGGTCAAGAATTCTTGACCAAAACGCTAGGGAAATTGATAATCGGGTGTAAGTTGTCGAATTTTGAGGATCTGAGAATGAGTGAAGAAGAAATCCGTTTTACGGACAGTGCAGCAGAGAAGGTTGGTGAGCTGATCGCGGAGGAGAATAACCCTAATCTGAAGCTCCGGGTCTATGTGACGGGTGGCGGCTGCTCAGGTTTTCAGTACGGGTTCACCTTTGATGAGGATGTCAACGATGATGACACCCAAATTGAGAAGAATGGGGTAACCGTTCTAGTCGATGCGATGAGCGTTCAGTATTTGACTGGGGCGGAGATCGACTACAGCGATGGGCTGTCCGGATCGCAGTTTGTGATTCGTAACCCGAACGCGCAAACGACCTGTGGGTGCGGTTCATCCTTCTCGGTCTAGACGATTCCAAAGAATAAAGAGCAAGGCCCGGTTTGACCGGGCCTTTGCTTTTCTGGTGCACAAAATTCAATGAAGATGAGGAAGGCACTCCCCTCGCCGGGATCCCATGGATAGAATTCCCCCCTCACGCAAACATTTAAGACGAAAGGTGTAATACATGGGTGCATCGACCAAAGAGGCGATGGAGCTGATCAAAAGAGGGGCGGCTGAGGTCATTCCGGAGGATGTCCTCCTGAAGCGATTGGGTGAGGAGCGACCTCTGCGGGTGAAGGCCGGGTTCGACCCGACAGCTCCCGATTTGCACCTGGGGCACACGGTTTTGCTCAATAAACTGAAGCAGTTTCAGGATTTGGGTCACCGGGCGCTGTTTCTGATCGGAGATTTCACCGGCATGATCGGCGATCCGACAGGTAAGAGCGTAACGCGAAAGCCATTGACGCGTGAGGAGGTTCTTGAAAACGCCAAGTCCTACCAAGAGCAGATCTTCAAGATTCTGGACCCTGCGAAAACCGACGTTCTGTTCAATAGTGAATGGATGAACGCCATGGCGCCGAGTGAGCTGATTGCGCTGGCTGCCAAGCATACGGTGGCGCGCATGCTGGAGCGCGAGGATTTTAATAACCGTTACAGAACGGGTCAGCCAATTGCCATTCATGAGTTTCTCTACCCCTTGATCCAGGGTTACGATTCGGTCGCAATGCGAGCGGATGTGGAGTTGGGTGGGACAGACCAGAAATTCAATCTCTTGGTGGGGCGGCAGTTGCAGGAAGCCTATGGCCAGCCCCCTCAGGTGGTGCTGACCATGCCGATCCTTGAGGGGTTGGACGGCGTCCAAAAGATGTCGAAGTCGCTGGGTAACTATGTCGGAATCACCGATGCGCCGGATGAGATGTTCGGCAAGTTGATGTCCGTCTCTGATGAGCTGATGTGGCGATACATGGAGCTCCTCAGTGCTGAATCCATGATGACCATAAGCGACTGGCGAAAGGCCTGCCAAGAAGGGGCCAACCCCCGAGACTACAAAGTGAAGTTCGCTCAGGAAATGATTGCGCGGTTCCATGATCGGACGTCAGCCGATAGGGCGCTTGAAAACTTTGAGGCACGGTTCAAGCAGGGACTGGTTCCCGATGACCTGGTTGAGACGGCGCTGGATACCCCCGTGGATGGCTATCCGATAGCGAATCTTCTCAAGGATCTGAACTTGACGGCCTCCACCTCGGAATCGATCCGCATGATCAAGCAGGGTGGGGTCAAGATCGATGGTGAAAAGATTGAGGACGGAAAAATCAGTCTTAAAAAGGGGGCAAAGGGGGTGATTCAGGTCGGTAAGCGTAAGTTTGCAAAGTTTGACCTCACATAAATCACCGCTAGTTCAGTCGATTGCAGGAAGTTGACGGCGTGAGTTGACGCTCCCTTAAAACCTGTTCATAATGAGCGGCTTCTCACGGCCAAAGTGGCTGTGGGGGACGCCGGCAGGGAGCCGGTGGGGGTTGACGGGACTGGGAAGTTCGGTAGAATACCCGCTCTTAACGACGGAGTTTTTGTCGTTAGCTCTTTAACAAACAGATCAAGCAATGGTGTGGGCGCACAAGTCAATTCGTGCGAGTAGACC
>JBILGU010000038.1:0-15885 GCA_044350805.1 Methylococcaceae bacterium | reverse complement strand
CGACGGGTTTGCTTCTTCTTGGCGTCATAACTGAGGGAGGCAAAGGTGGTCTGTTTCATGGGGGCATCCGAGGGGCAGCAAACGGTGAGGGCTATCCTACCGCAGGGAGTTGTTCAGAGGTTCCCTAGGAAATGATCCGGTGGATGAAGCCGCAAGGATGGCTGCACAAGCATTTGAACCATCAAGAGGATTTGAGATGGAAACTTCGAAAGACTAATCTTTCCTCCTCTGAGGAAGCGCCCAGACCCGCTTGCTAAAGCCGTTTTCTTGAGGGTCCCCCTGTCAGTTTTTTCGTACGTGCAGCCATGCCCCGATGCCCCACAATTCCTCTTGGCGAGCATTTTTTACCACACTCTTCGCTAAAAACCTCACAAAAGCTCAACGGTAGCTTGGCATCACAGGGCGCCCATGTTTACCTTCAATTTTTGGCGGAAAGCGATGCATTCCAAAAAGCCCATAAAGTCCTTAGGGAGCCTCTGAACAATTCAATTTCTGGAAATCCGACCAAATATAAATCAATGATTTACGGGCTCTCTTCCGTTTCGAGTGGAAGGTCTCATAGGGTGACGGCGTGAGTGAGAGGATTCGCCGGCAGGTTCTGCAGCTTTCCTGTGGTCAGGAAGATGATGTTGGTGAGACTTCTGAGGGACTGAAAGCCTCGGGCTCTGACGATGGCGGCCTGAATCTGGCTGTTGATGTTTTCAGCCACGGCATTGCTGGCACCGAGACGATAAGCGGCCAGGATGCCAGGCAGGTGAGCCTTCAGGGTGTTGCCCAAGCGTTTGAAGGGTTCCAGCCGACTGCGTCGGGCCCAGGAGATCCAGGAGCGAAACAAGGGCTCTGGATCTTCGCCGGCCCGGCATTGCTGATGCATCTCCTTATAGCGCTCCTTCATGCGCCAGGCCCGGGCGGTCTTCAGGCCTGAGCGTTGGAGCCAGTGCATGTCGGTGATCTGCTGGAAGGACCAGTCCTTGGCGGACTTGAGCAGCGCCCAGCGGCTGCCCTTGAGCGAGGCGTCTTGCTTGACCTCGCTGCGGCGGACTTCATCCAGTGCGTCATGAACCAGTTTGGACACATGGAAGGCATCGAAACAGATCTGGGCGTTCGGGAACTGCTGCCGTGCTCCGGCTTGAAACGATCGGGACATGTCCATGGTGATGAATTCGATGAGGTCGGGCTGTCCTTCATGAGCGATGAAGTCCTCCTTGAAATCCTCGAAGGTGTCAGCCTTGCGTCCCTCCACCGTGCCGATGGTTTTGGGATCCAGTGGGTCATGAAAGATCGTCAGATAGCCCAGACGACGACCGACAAATTTCTCATCGACGCCCAAAGCTTTCACGTCGGCATAAGAGGCTTGGGCACGGGCCGCTTCGACATGAACATTGATCGCTCGCCAGATGCGGTTCTCCGACACCCCGAACAGCTGAGCAATGGCCGACACCGGCAACTTCTTGGCCAAGGTCAGGACCAGGGCATCCATCAGCAGCGTGAAGCCACTACCCGGACGCGCCCAGGGCACGTCCACCTGAGTGACCTTGCCGCAATGTCCACACTTCACCCGCGGCACAGCGGCATGCAGAAAAGCCTTGTACTGAAAGAAATGCAGATGTTGCCAAGTCTTCTGCGCCCGATCAT
The DNA here is from genome assembly GCA_044350805.1 of Methylococcaceae bacterium. Taxonomy (GTDB): domain Bacteria; phylum Pseudomonadota; class Gammaproteobacteria; order Methylococcales; family Methylococcaceae; genus UBA6136. The sequence goes on along the minus strand of JBILGU010000038.1, from coordinate 14,250 downwards.
GGATCGGTTGATCCGAACCGGAACAAGCCGGACAGTCCAGCCGTTTTGAATCACAGGCCAGATCAAAGTGAATCTCCCCCTGCTCCGGCTCAAAGCGGATATCAGACACATGCCAAGGAGCCTTGAGACCCAAGGCTGACGTGAACAACAACGTGGAATCCATCAGAACGTGACCTCAATAAGCGTGACTCAGGGGCATCAGCCTAGACCCAGTTCCACTCGAAATGGAAGAGCGCCAAAAATCTCCTTGCCCACCAATATTCTGCCCGGGCAGGACGAAGATTTTAATATTGCCGCTTATGCCGCTGTGACCGAAGATGACCCTGCAGAGGATGCCGAATGGGAACGCTACCTCAGCACTCCGGGCCCTCACCCCACTTTTAGGAGAACCCCCATGCCAGCCACCGAGCGCATTGCTACCCTGGACGACCAGGGTTACCTGCACCTTCGCCTCGACCACCCGCCCGGCACCCAGGTGCGGGTGATTATTGAAGCCGTCGACATGCCCGCTGAGCCAGGGACAGAGAGGGTCATGCTGGCTCGCCTGCAGAGTCAAACCGGGTTCGCCCTGAAGGTCTTGAACTCACCCGCCGAGGACGCCTGGAATGACCTCTAAAATCCGTGCGGGCGTCATCTACCAGATGCCATTTCCGTTCACGGATCTATCCGAGAGCAAAAAACGGCCGGCACTGGCGCTGACTGATGGGGATGCCTTGGGTGATGCCCGATTTCTTTTCATCACCACCACGCCTCCGGCAGAAAGGGAACACGCCAAACACCTGGTTCTGGAAGATTACGCCGGTGACCCATTACCGCTAAACAGCTATCTCCGGCTGGAAAAGGCCTACCTTCTGAACGAGTCGCTGGTCATCAAGCCCTGGGCCGAACTCACGGTGGCCGCTATGGCCCGGATCTACCGTCATGTGATCGCCGATGACGTCCAGGGCTTTCAGCGCTTTGGGCATCCGTCCCAACCCTTCAACCCCGGAGCCACTCCCGTCCCACCCTCCGGCAAGCTGATTGGCACGCCGGAAATCCAGCACATGGTGGACGCATCGCTGGATGGCTGGCTGACCACCGGCCGCTTCAACGCCGCTTTCGAACAGCGCCTGGCGGGGTTCCTTGGAGTCAAGCACTGCCTCACCACCAACTCCGGCTCCTCAGCCAACCTCTTGGCCCTGGCCGCGCTCACCTCGCCCAAGCTCGGCGATAAGGCCCTGAAGCCGGGCGATGAAGTCATCAGCGTCGCCGCCGGCTTCCCCACCACGCTCAATCCGCTACTGCAATACGGCCTCGTCCCCGTCTTCGTCGATGTCCATATTCCCACCTACAACATCGACCCGACCAAGATCGAAGCGGCCATCACCGGCAAAACCCGCGCCATCATGCTGGCCCATACCCTCGGCAACCCGTTTGACCTGGATACCGTCATGCGCCTAGCCCGCCAATATGATCTTTGGGTCATTGAGGACACCTGTGATGCGCTGGGTACCACTTACACGCCGAATATCGAACATCCCAAGGGCCGACGTGAGGTCATCCCCGCCGGTGTTCCGCGTCTGGTCGGCACCTTTGGCGACATCGGCACCCTCAGTTTTTACCCGGCCCACCACATTACTATGGGCGAGGGCGGGGCCGTCTATACCGACAGCGGTAAGCTCAAGCCCCTCATCGAATCCTTCCGCGACTGGGGCCGCGACTGCTATTGCGCCCCCGGAGAGGACAACAGTTGCGGCAAGCGCTTTTGCTGGAAATTGGGCGATCTGCCGGAAGGCTACGATCACAAGTACACTTACTCGCACGTCGGCTACAACCTCAAGATCAGTGACATGCAAGCTGCCTGCGGCCTGGCCCAGATGGATCGCCTCGAAGGCTTCATTGCTGCCCGCAAGCACAACTTTGCCTGGCTCAAACAGCGCCTGAAAAGCTGCGAGGAGTGGCTCATCCTCCCCGAAGCCACCCCCCAATCCGACCCATCCTGGTTCGGCTTCCCCATTACCATCCGCCCCGAGAGCGGCATCCAGCGTGTCGACCTGCTGCGTCACCTCGATGCTCACAAAATCGGCACCCGTCTTTTGTTCGCTGGTAACCTCACCCGCCAGCCATACATGCAGGGCCAGCACTACCGTGTCAGCGGCGATCTCACGCAGACAGACATCGTCATGAACCACACCTTCTGGATTGGAGTGCAGCCGGCCTTGACGGAAGAGATGCTGGAGTATGCTGCAGGGCAGATTGAGGCACTCTTGCGGCAAACTTAAGATCAATTACGCGATTTATCAAACTGGCAGAAGCGGGTGATTTTCTCCAGCAAACCAAATCAATCGAGTACTATGCGTTATGTGCACGGTGAGCGGCTTTGTCCTACTTTCTTTGTAATTGATAATTCTCTAAAACTTTGACTATCAGTTTTGTATGAGCAAAAAAATCCCAGATCAACTATTTGTGCTGGAAATGGCCAATAATCACATGGGCGATATAGCCCATGGGTTGGAAGTTATTCGCCAGTTCGGTAACGTATGCCGGCAATTTCCGGAATTCAACTTTGCCTTCAAGTTGCAATATAGAAATTTAGATACCTTCATCCATCCTGCGCTGCAGGGGCGGGAGGATATAAAATATATCAAGCGGTTTCAGGAAACCCGCTTAGCGCATTCGGATTTTGATTGTCTCATCGCCGAGATGAGGAACAACGGATTTCTTGTGATGTCCACTCCATTTGATGAAGACTCGGTTGGCATCATTGAAGATCAGAACCTTGACATCATTAAGATAGCAAGTTGTTCTTTCACCGATTGGCCTTTGTTAGAGCGGGTAGCCGCAACCGATAGGCCTGTTATTGCATCGACGGCAGGTGCAACCGTTGAGGATATAGACCGAGTTGTCAGTTTTTTTCAGCACCGTAACAAGGATTTCGCCATTCTCCACTGTGTAGGAGAATATCCTACAGCCGATGAAAAAATTCATGTCAGTCAGATTGATTTTCTTAAAGAAAGATATCCTGGGGTGCGAATTGGTTTCTCTACCCACGAGAATCCCGCTAATACAGACATCATAAAACTTGCAATCGCCAAGGGTGCACAGGTTTTTGAGAAACACGTAGGTGTCGCGACAGATCAATACCCTTTGAATGCCTACTCAGCAAACCCCCAACAGATCAGGGCATGGTTGGATGCAGCCCGTTATGCAACTATCCTGTGCGGCGTGGGCAGCGAGCGCCTCCCGGATAACAAGAATGAACTGGCAAGCCTTCGCTCCTTGCGGCGCGGTATATTTGTTAATCATGATATTCATGCAGGCGGAACGCTCAAGCGTGAAGATGTGTATTTTGCTTTCCCTCCCGAGGATGGGCAATTTACCGCAAACGACTGGTCAAAATATACAAATTTTACCGCTACTGCCGATATCCGAAAGGACGGAGCCGTGACTGAGGCTAATAGCCAGCGAACCGATGTTCGCGCTTTGGCTTGGGAAGCGGCACAAAAAGTCAAAGCTATTCTGGCCGAAAGCAACATAACGATTCCGGGAGGCGCTGATCTTGAAATATCTCATCATTATGGCTTGCAGCGTTTTAACGAGGTGGGGCTGACCCTGATTACCGTGGTGAATAGAGGGTATTGCAAAAAGCTTCTCGTGTCTCTACCCGGACAAATTCATCCCGAGCAGTACCATAATCAAAAGGACGAAACCTTTCACATTGTTCATGGCGAAGTGGAAATTACTTTGAATGGCATAACAACAAATCACAAGCAAGGAGATGTGATACATGTCGAGCCTGGTGTGCGTCATTCCTGGATGAGTCCAACTGGCGCAATTATGGAAGAAATATCCACAACGCACCATAAGAACGATTCGTTTTATACGGATGAATCGATCAATCAAATCGATAACCGAAAGACATGGCTAACTTACTGGATGGATTAAATAAGAATGAGTGATAACTCTTCAAATACTATGCGAGTGGCGGACTGGATCCTGCACCGTCTTGCAGATGAAGGTATCGGCCACATCTTCGTCTTACCGGGAGGCGGCGCCATGCACCTAAACGACGCGCTTGCCTGCGAACAGCGAATAGAGGATATACCTTGTCACCATGAACAAGCCTGCGGAATTGCCGCGGAGGCTTATGGAAGAACGGGATATATTGGAAATCCCGGATTTGGGGTGGCCATGGTGACAACGGGCCCCGGGGCAACCAATATCATCACTCCAGTAGCGGGTGCATGGATTGATTCCGTCCCAATGTTGATCATTTCAGGGCAGGTCAAACGCCCTGATCGACTTAATGACCGTCCGATTCGTCAAGGGGGTGTCCAGGAAGTGGATATCGTCCCTATGGTTAAGTCCATTACGAAATATGCGGTGACAGTGGACGATCCGAAAACCGTCAAAATGCACCTCGATAAAGCTCTCTACCTGATGCGTGCGGGCCGACCCGGTCCCGTATGGATTGATGTACCCTTGGACGTTCAAGCCGCGCCTGTGAATCCGGACACCTTGCCTGGCTGGATACCACCCGCTGGAGATGTTGATCAGCCACCTGATCTTTCCCAAATCGCTGATATGCTAGCCGCGGCTAAGCGTCCACTCATCGTTGGCGGGCATGGTGTGAGGCTTTCCGGTGCTGCGCAAGGCTTTTGCCAGCTTATCGAACGATTGCAGGTACCGGCTGTGTTGACCTGGAATGCCCTGGATCTGTTGCCCTATTCGCATCCGCTCAATACCGGTCGTCCGGGTGTGGTCGCCACCCGCGCCGCGAACTTTGCGGTACAGAACTGCGACTTGCTGATCTCCATCGGCGCTCGTCTGGACAACATTGTCACAGCCTATAACCCCAAGGGTTTTGCGCGTGCCGCACGCAAGGTGGTGGTCGATGTGGATGCTAACGAGCTGGCCAATAAATCAAATATGGGTATTGATCAGGCTTTGGCGATGGATGCAGGGTCCTTCATCCATGCCTTGCTGAATGTGGCGAGTGCTCCCCATGCCGCAGAGTGGCGAGCACGTTGCGCTGATTGGAAAGCGCGTTATACACAAAACGAAGGACGCATCTTTCCACGTAGCGGCCCTATCAGTCATGCCCATTTCGTCGAAGCTCTCTCCGAGGCGGCGCCTGAGAATACGCTGATTGCCACCGGCAGTTCTGGCCTTGCGGTGGAATTCTTCTATGCCGGATTTCGTAATAAGCAGGGACAGAGAACATTTCTAACCTCTGGTCTGGGTTCCATGGGCTACGGTTTGCCGGCCGCCATTGGGGCGTGTTTGGGCAATGGCAGACGGCCCATGCTGGCCGTGGAATCGGACGGAAGCCTGCAACTCAATCTACAGGAGCTTGCCACTCTCAGCAGCCAAAAACTGCCCATTTGTCTGTTCATCATGAACAACGGTGGGTATGCCTCTATACGCAATACACAGCGTAATTATTTTGAAGGACGCTATTTGGCCAGTGGTCCGGCTTCGGGGCTGCACATGCCCAGCTTTGAAAAGCTGGCGGAAGTTTATGGTCTCTCGTATATGCGGGTTGACGACTGTATTAGCCTGAGTGATGTGTTGAGCACCGCCCAATCCTTGCCGCGCCCCTGCATCGTCGAAGTTTTTCTGGTTGCTGATGAAAGCCTACAACCCAAGTGTGCTGCAATACCGCGCGAGGATGGATCGATCGTTTCGATGCCGCTGGAGGACATGACCCCGTTGCTCCCCCTTGATATTCTTAGGTCGGAAATGATTGTGAACTTATTAGACGAATCATATTCAGTGAGAAGTTAATCAATAAATAAAAGACGATAAAACTAATATGGTAATAAACAAGTTAGATAAATTTTTTGATTTAGATAGTTTCATTGTATTTGGGGCTGGTGATGCCAGGAAGCCTGTTATTTCGTACTTAAAAGGCATTGGAAAGAATGTTGAAAAGTTGTCGGATAATAATGAGGCTATTGTTGGTGAATATAGGGATGGTGTTGCGGTTGTCTCGCCTGATTCCATAAAAAGCATTATTGGCAAAAAAACTGGGGTTGTAATAGCTAGCTCTTATCAAAAAGATATCTACAATCAATTGGTTTTGTCTGGCATTGACTCAAGTTGTATATTTCCATATATGACGCAGATGTTTGTTTCACAGTATGGTAGTTCTGCATATGAGAAAACGATGCAGAATTTTGATCGGTTGGTATCGCTTATGGAAGATTCTGAGTCCGTTAAGTATTTAGAAGGCTTGGTGAAATATCGGCGAGACCTTGACCCATCCTACCTGAGCAGGAATCTACGGCAAAAGGGATTTTATGATTATGATATTAGCACGGTAAGCTTAAGATCTGGAGATGTTGTTGTAGATTGTGGTGCATATACCGGTGATACAGCTATGGAGTTTCTGGGTCGGGCTGACGATATAACTGTATATGCAGTAGAGGGTATGTCTCGAAACTATGATAAGTTGCAGAATTGGATAAGTTCGAATGGGGTAAAAAATGTAATTCCTATTAAAAAGTTCTTGGGAGATCAGCGAGGAACGATTGAGGTTTTTTTTGAGGATGAGGCGGAAGATCCTCGCTCATCATTCATTATTGATGATGGTAAGGCCAAAATTATCGAGAAAGTAGATATTGCTACGCTTGATGCTTTATTTTATGAAAACGCTATTGAGTTTGATTTGCTGAAAATTGACGTCGAGGGTGCAGATTTGCAAGTTATTAAAGGGGGGGGTAAGTCAATACAGAAGTGCGCCCCCAAAATTATGGCTGCTGCCTACCATGTCCTTGATCATCTTTGGCTCATTCCTGATGCGGTTAGATCCCTTAACAAAGATTACAAGATATACGCCGGTCATCATGATCGTTGTATCCATGAGATTGAATATTACTGTGGTATTTGATATCTAAAAATCAGAGACTTGTAAAGTGTTTAGTAGAAATAATTTCTTCAATACTCTTGAGCAAAAAAGAATTCATTTGCCGACCACGATAATCCAGTGTGCCGTCACAAAACAATTGCTGCGGGAAATGCTTGGTGACACATGGCCTGTGGTAGTTGTGCATGACCAGTTTATAAAGACTGAAAACTATTTTGATGATGTAATAACCATCAGGGTCTCATCTGAGCCAACCGAGAAAATGCTTAGTGAAGCGCTCTCTCGCATACCGTATGTGAACTTCAGCATTGTTGCGTTAGGTGGAGGTAGTTCGATAGATCTTGCTAAGGCAATTCTCGCTCAGCAGGTATATGGTGTCTGGAAAGGGTTGGGTTATGGCTCAGCTCGATATTATGCTGATCAGAACATGAAAAAAGAAGTTTTATTTATTGCTATTCCCACATCACCAGCCTCGGGCAGTGAGGTAAGTAGGTATTTTTTGATAAAAGATTCTAGGACTAGGCAAAAAATAGTTTCTAGGGCATGGGAAATATGCCCAGACTATGCGCTCCTGGATCAAAGTATGCTGGAGTCAATGCCTTTGCCTCAACTAATTCTGTCAGCATTTGATGCATTTATTCATGCATGGGAAACCTACTTTTGCAAATATGAAACATCAGACTTTGTCCGTTTGATCGGTGCTGATGTAATGAATAGGGTATTGTATTCGGTAGCCAAATTAAAATCGGGTCTACCTGTAACGAATGATATACGTGCCTCACTCCAATTTGCTGCTACCGAGGGTGGGATTTGTTTATCAAACACAAGAACCGGATTCCTACATACGGCTGGGGAGGCCTTATCATCCGAGATTGAGTTATCACATCCTCAGACTTTAAAAGTTTTTTTTGAGGGTTGTTTGATTCAGTACAAAGAAAACATCGAATTTGATTTTAAAGAACTTTGCCCTAGGCTGCCAGCAGGCTTTGATAATCTTGAAAAGATCATTAACTTCTGGAATGGCGTATGGGTTTCCTTCGGTCTTGAAAATCAGCTGAGTGAGGTTTTGTCAGGCCAGATAGTTAATCTACAAGCCATACGGACCATGGTTCTTAAAGATCAGGTTTTGTTGACCAAGGAACATCCTTCTCGGCTTAGCGATCATGCCTTAAATGAGATTATTTCCTCTGGGTTAGTTCGTTATGGTGCTAAGTTAGTAAGTGAAAGCGGATGAACCTACTGTTGACAGGCGGAACCGGTTTTTTTGGGCGCTCCTTACTTCGATTACTGCATGATTGGGTATCAGACTGTTGCCCTACAGCTAGGGTAACCATATTGACCCGCTCACCTGAAGAGTTTACTAATCGATACCCTGAATTTAATAACTTGCCGTGGTTGGATTTACATGCTGGGGATATTCTTCTCCCAAAATCATTGCCCCAAACCGGAAGATTTAGCCATGTCATACACGCTGCTGCGGACTCGACGCTGGGACCAAAGCTCACCCCGCTTCAACGTTACTGCCAGATCGTCGACGGTACCCGCCACCTGCTAGATTTTGCCGTGACCCACAACATCCCACGGTTTTTGTTGACCAGTTCCGGCGGCGTCTATGGACCCCAACCCCAGGGCATGGAGCAGATGCCGGAGGACTACAACGGCATGCCCGACCCGCTACATGCGCACAATGCCTACAGCATTGCCAAGCGTTGCGCCGAACATCTCTGCGCCTTGTACCAGGATCGCCACGGTCTGCAGACGGTGGTAGCACGCTGTTTTGCGTTTGTCGGTCGCGATTTGCCGCTGGATGTGCATTTCGCCATCGGCAACTTTATTCGCGACGCCTTGTTTCGTGATGAAATCACTGTGGCGGGCGATGGTACTGCCGTGCGTACCTATCTTGATCAGCGGGATTTGGCGGTATGGTTAACGACTCTGATGGAGAAAGGTCAGGGGGGGCGCGCCTACAACGTAGGTTCTGATCAAGCCATTACCATCGCCGACTTGGCCTATCAGGTCCGCGACCTAATCGCGCCCAACAAGCCGGTTCGCATTTTGGGGAAAGCGGAGGGCAATGGGGTACGGTCGCGTTATGTGCCGGATATCAGCCGGGCAAAACAGGAATTGGGGCTGAATGTGACAATTCCTTTAACAGAGGCTATTCGCGCTACCGCCGAGGCGGTGCAAGCATGATCCCGGTGGACCAGATTACCGCCAAACATGTCATCTTCGATCTCGATGGCACCCTCATTGACTCAGCGCCGGCAATCCTCTACAGCTTTGCTAAAGCTTTTTCGGTATGCGGCTGCACACCGGCAGTGCCCCTGAGCCCGTCCTTGATCGGCCCGCCACTTATGAAAACCTTGGCTCTGTTGGCTGGTACCCATGACCCATCGGTATTGAATCCTCTCGCGGAGGCTTTCAAAACGTATTATGATGACGCTGGGTATCGAGACACCAAGGCGTTCCCGGGGGTAACTGAAAGCCTCATAAGTCTTATGAGGCGTCGTGCCTCTCTTTACCTGGCAACCAACAAAAGAATAATTCCGACGAAAAAGATAATTGATTATCTTGGTTGGGATAATTACTTTGTCAAGCTCTATGCGCTCGATAGCTATGAGCCGCCCCTAAAAACCAAAGCCGAACTGCTTGGATATATTATCCGTGAGAATAACCTTATCCTGTCTGAAACGACTTATATTGGGGACCGAAACGAAGACCGAGCGGCTGCAGTTGCCAATAACATTTCTTATGAGATGGTGGGGTGGGGGTATATCGAGGGGGGGCTAACAGCTGAGTAGCAGAGCATATTATATTATCTATGTATCTGCATTGCAATGTAAGAAGTCTGCTGCAGGGGCAACTGGATTGGTTATGAATAGGTTTAAAGGTGATTGGCTTGAAAATTAGCATAGCAACAGGAACATACAACGAAGAAGAGAATGTCGATGAGTTCTACCGACGTGTGAAGTCAATCATGTCGAATCAGCTGTCCGATTATGATTATGAAATCATCGTGATCGATAATGCATCAACAGATCACACAGTCGAAAAACTTCGCCTTTTGGCAAAGAATGACCCTCGGTTAAAGATCATCGTTAATAATCGCAATTACGGGTTCGTGCGTTCTGGTTACCATGCAATTCTTCAAGCTCAGGGTGATGGCGTCATTGCGATGTGTTCTGATTTGCAGGACCCCCCAGAATTGATTCCTGAATTCGTTAGGCGCTGGCAGCAGGGTACCAAGGTGGTGCTTGCGCAAAAAAACCAGTCCGAAGAATCGCCACTCTTCTTTCTTATCAGAAAGACCTATTACAAACTACTAGATCGTCTCTCAGATGTTCATCTGCCGAAAAATGTGACCGGTTTTGGTTTGTACGACCAGTGTGTCATTGAAGATCTAAGGCGCATTAATGACCCCTACCCCTATTTTCGTGGGCTGATTTGTGATTTAGGCTACCCTCAGGCTCTGATCCCTTTTGTGCAGCCTATTCGCAAGCGTGGCATCTCCAAGAATAATTTCTACACTCTTTGGGATTTGGCGATGTTGGGTTTCACCAACCATTCTAAGGTCCCTCTGCGACTGGCGACCTTTATCGGTATGGGGGTTGGTGCGCTCAGCTTTTTCATCGGTGTGGCCTACCTGGTCTATAAGCTTCTCTTTTGGGATAGCTTTCAAGTCGGCACGGCGCCGTTGGTGATCGGGCTGTTCTTTATCGGGGCGGTACAGTTATTCTTTCTTGGGATTGTCGGCGAATACGTGGGTGCTATCCATACCCAAGTCTTGCGACGCCCCTTGGTTACCGAACGCGAGAGAATCAACTTTGATTAATGTCCAGGGAACGGTGACCGAGCAGTCGGAGATTGTTACAGCGGATGTAGTCAAGTCTCCGGAAGGTGCTGATCTCTCTGAGGAGATGTTCCTCTTGGCCAGTCGGCTAACCCCGTTGGTCAATGTAGATTTGTTGATTCAGGATCGCCAAGGCCGGACGCTGCTGACATGGCGAGATGATGCTTGGTTTGGGCCGGGTTGGCATATACCCGGGGGTATTATTCGACTGGGTGAATCCGCGGGGGCACGTATTCAGGCCGTGGCACAGTCAGAGCTCGCCACTACGGTGACGTTTGTGGCGGAGCCGGTGCAGGTTCTTCAACTGTTTGATCCTGATAAATCTGATCGTAGCCATCACATTTCCTTACTGTACCGCTGTCGTCTTGCGGGGTGTTTGGCCGAATCTGAGCAATACCAATCTGGCTCACCTCGGCCGGGTCAATGGGCGTGGCACGTCGATACCCCAAAAGATCTGCTTGTAGAGCAGCATGCCTATGCAAAGCATTTCAATCGGCCGCGCCGAGCCTCGATATTCCGGTCACTGACCGCCCATTTTCCTTCGCGTCAATTACTTCGTTATCTTGTGGTGGGTATCTGGAACACGGTATTCGGTTATGCCTCATTTGCACTGCTGACGTACTGGCTGACCCCGCTGATACCCGCAAGTTACATGGTAGCGAGCCTGTTGAGCAGCCTTGTTAACATTACGGTGTCTTTTTTGGGGTACAAGTGGTGGGTCTTTAAAACCCAAGGCAATTATCTGCGCGAGTGGCTGAAGGCGTTAATGGTTTATAGCGGTTCGATTGCCATCGGCCTCGTTCTTTTGCCGCCCACTGTCGCCGCGATAACTTGGCTGACACAAGACCCTGTTAAAGCCCCCTACATCGCTGGCGCCGCGCTGATGGGCTTCAATGTGTTGATCAGCTTTATAGGGCATCGGCGGTTTACCTTTAGAATATAAGGGTAGTTTGTTTTTCGCTACGTGTGTCATTGCGGCCTGATGTTGAGGTGTGTAATCGCTGGGCAGAATGTGCGGCGATCTCTGCTTGGTTATACTTGGGGATTTTTCAAATATACTGGTGATTACAAAGCAACTGGAGATAACTTTGGCTAGACTTGTGTGTCGTGAATGCTTTTACTGGCTGTCTGGGGCTTTGTTTGTTTTTATTACAGCTAACACTCTGATGTCTGGCGGAGGGGTTCGTCTGTTGCCAGATCTGGATGTTCCATATGGCTATAAGGGCGATGGTCTGTTCACGTTGTGGGGGGCTCAGCGTCTTATTGAAGGATGGCTATTTGATAATCCTCGCAGTGGTTATCCGTTTGGCTCAAACTTCCTTGATTACCCCGGCTCTGATTTTGGAAATAATTTTTTTATTAAGTTTTTAGGCTGGATTGGTGCGAGCTCTGAGGCTGCGTTAAACCTGTATTTCCTGTTGGGCTTTTCTTTTAACTTTATTTTTGCCTATCTCGGACTTAGATTTTTTGGGATTTCGATAGCCTTATCTATGGCCGGGGCATTTGTATTCGATTACCTGCCTTTCCATTTCCTTCGATTAGGACACCTTTATTATACCTGGTATTTTGTTGTTCCTATCTTCTTTTGGTTAGGATTGACCTGTTTTGAGTCTGCAAAGCTTTGGACAGTTAGGCGCCTTACACCCAGGAAGATCTTTTTTTTCGTTCTGGGGCTTATCTTTTTGGCTTCTTTTGGGGTGTATTACGCTTTATTTGGTGTAATCATCCTGTCCATTTCTGGAGTGTTCGGATCCATCGCATATAAAAGCAAGTGGCCAGTGTTGTGTGCTGCTTTTTTTGCAGGAGTGATCTCCTTCGGAGTGTTCCTGAATATTTCGCCCAATATTGCTCATCGCGCTACACATGGCGCAAACCCTGAGGTTGCAAAGCGATCCCCAGTTGAGTCTGAAATTTATGGGTTGAGATTGACGCAGCTGCTCCTTCCGCAGCCGAAACATCGTAGCAAGCGGCTTTCCGCCATTGCTAACTCATACAACCAAACACACCCCCTTGTGAATGAGAATGCCACATCTGCACTTGGCATCATTGGCTCATTTGGTCTTTTTGCTCTGTTCGTTGTGTTGGTATTTCGCATGGCGGGTCGCAAGGTTGATGTTCGACTTTCCATGCTGGCTCTTCTTGTGCTGGTCTTATTTATGTTCGGTACTATTGGCGGATTCGGGTCATTATTTGCAAATTTGGTGTCGCCATCAATGCGGGGATGGAACAGAATCAGCGTATTCATCGGCTTCGGCGCGATCGCCGGCTTATTGCTGATGATGCAGTTGATGGTTGAACAATACCTTTCACCCGAGAAACGCAAATGGGCGCTGCCATTATTGGCCATTCTGCTTATGTTGTTGGCAATTTACGATCAGACTATGCCAGCATGTATCGCCTGTAGGGAGCAGGTCAAAAAAGAATTCGATCATGACCATGCATTTATTCAAGCCATTGAGAAGCAATTGCCTCCGGGTGCGGCGGTGTATCAACTCCCCTATTTTCCTTTTCCCGAAACGCCGCCTCTGCATAATCTTCAGGATTATGATTTGACGGTTGGCTTTGTGCATTCTCAAAATCTTCGCTGGAGTTATGGGGGAATGAAGGGGCGTCCAGGCGATCTTTTCTTTCGTGGCCTGGCGCAGGAACCGATTGAGCAGCAGATCAATGTGATAAAGCGGCTAGGGTTTTCAGGCATTTACATCGATCGCCGCGGTTATGTCGATAACGGAGTTGCCCTGATAGCACAGTTTAGTTCCTTGATGGGGCATGGTCCTTCAATTGAGCATGTTGACGGGAGGATGGTTTTCTTCGCAATTGATGGCGCAGGTCCAGTGCTACCTGATGGGCTTGATGCTTCATGGATCATGAAGGAGGCTAGTTATTATGCCGATCATTTGGGGAGACGTTATCCGTCAACACTCAAGGAAGGTATCGACTTCAGTAGGGAGGGTATGCCCGTTTTCTTGCGTGAGGCTGTTGGATTGTCTGGGCAAGAGCCTTGGGGGAGGTGGTCAGATGCGGGGGTTGCATCAAAAGTACGTTTCGATTTCAAAGACCCCTTGCCCAAACGTTTTATTTTATTTATTGATATGATTACATTTGGTCCCAATGCTGGTCGTGACATGGCGATTAAAGTGGGGGAACAAAACTTTAACGTCAAATTGCCTATCAATTCAGGCTTAGTGCGCAAGTCAATTGAGACACAAAGTGAGGCGGGATTCGTTGAGCTTTATCCGCCCAAACCAACCTCCCCCGCTGATATTGGGATGAGTGCCGATCAGCGTAAGCTGGGGATAGGCTTAGTAAGTTTAAGAATAGAACCGCTTAATGATCAATGAACTAATGGGTCGCCCATGCATATAAATCAGTAGGATAGTGGTGTAATGAGCGCTTTAAATCCGGCCTTTATCCCGGAAACAAACTCAAAACCCACGGATTGAGGCTGGCATGACCCCTGATTTCTTCCGCGCCCGACTGGGCGAGATGGTCAACCCCAAGGACCCACTGGTCGTCCTGGCGCGGCAGATGCCCTGGGACGAAATCGAGACCT
>JBILGU010000037.1:0-15943 GCA_044350805.1 Methylococcaceae bacterium | reverse complement strand
GGCGCTCACACGAGAGAATAAATTGCGGATGAAACGGCGCGGATCAATACCGAAAATGCCCTCGAACGCCCTGCGACGCAATGGCTCTCCGTCTCGGGGGTCGTCGTGCTTCCGTGCACTCCTTCGATGCCGGCTGACCGCCATCAGGGAATGCCGATGCCTCCCCTGATCCGAATCCATTGCGGACTGCAAAAGCCGGAGGATGCCTTCATCAGCGTCCCATATCACAAGAACTGGTTCTGGATCGAAGACAAGGACATCACGTCGAAACGCATGCTGTCGTTTCTGATGTTCCTCTTCACGCTAGTGGAATCGCCGGATAAGGCCCAGGCGCCGCTCCTGACGATTCCGACAGGGTAAGTGGAATTCTGATTCATCGCCCCAATCTCGGATTAAATCAGGAGGATTCGTACGCTCACCCCGTCCGGGTTTGGGCCAGGCCCTCCTCCAGCAGGGCAGCTTAGGGGGTAACGGGCGGGCCAAAGACAGCGGTCATCAAAAAGGTGAAGTTCTTGGTGATAGTCTGGTAGTTGTCTCTTCCAGTGAGATCAATGGCCCCGCTCATTTTTCCTTTCATCTTGAAGGAACCGCTTTTAAGTAGGGGTGTGCCAAGACTTCCCACAATGGGGATCGACGCTTCTGTGATCGAGGTGATCTGATAGCTGGCACTGGACTCGTCAAAGTTGTAACCCCGCTCATAGGCCCAGTTACTGACCGCACCCGTGATGGAGCTTTGGAGCGTTTCGATGCCTGAAGCATCGGGTTTAAAGGTGATCTTCTTGCCGTTTGGCGGTAGCGTGACGGTTGCGGTGAAGATCGGATTGCCTTCAAGGTCCTCACAGACCAGACTTCCATCATTGTTATCGATGGCTTCGAGGGCGCATTTGAGAAAAGCGCTGTCGTGCAACGTGCCTGGAATACTCTCTACTGAGAGGCTGATTTTGGCTTTGACTCCCCACACATTTTGAATCCGAAGCAGATCGCTGATGGTGACGGCCTGTGATTCGGACCCAAATGCCAAGGTGAAAAATAACACCCCGAACAGATGCGAGAGGTTCATGCGCTAGGATCCTTTAAAGGATGGGCTCGGGGATCCTGAAAATCCCGGAGCCCACGATTTCCATATCGCTACTTGCACTTCTTGCCGAAGTTCTCAAGGATGATCTCACGATCGGTTTCGTTGGTGAGCCCATCAGGTCGCGTATGATCCGAAGGCCCCCCAAGGTCATACCAGCTTCCTTTGCCGCCCCCGTTGGGCGTAGCGGTACCGGCTGCGGTGGAGGCAAAGATGGCCCAGTCATCGAGATCTTTTTGGTTGACCGCCTTGTCCATGTTGCCATCACCGGGACAGTCCGCGAAGCTTCCTTCCAATCGCTTCAGACGGGCTTTCAACGTCTCGTAATTCCGTCTCTGATTTGCCGTCAGGTTGGCTGCATTGCCTTTGAGAAGTTCGAGTGCTGCGGTGTCGAGCTTGGGTTCTGGCGAATCTTGGTTGACCTGATAAAACTCATCAAAGATTTTGGGTGGCTCCACAGCCGCCCCGTTCACGCAGTTTTCGCCAACCTGTCGGACCAGCTTGTAGTGCGTGTTTCGGAAGCCCGTCGACGTCAGGGGAGAGAGGTAATCCAGACCTGTCGCCTGATTAACCTGGCAGCAGGAGGTGAAATAACCCGGAGCGGTCTTGACTTCCCCTTCGGGCCCATACCACTTACCCCCCTGATCCAGACAGACGCCCTTTGAGGGGAGGCTATAGGTGCACTGGCTCAAGCCCTCGATCAGACAGGGGTAAGAAACGGTGCTACTGGCACGAATGTTATTGCCCTGCACTGTGTAGTTGGTTTCCCGGATAGCCCCCTGCTTGGGGTTGGTCAGGTAGGCCATCATCTTTTCCGAGTCGATCGGTCGCGATTTGGGGACGACTTTGCGTACGTCAATGTTGGCGACCTCCCCAAAGAAGGCATAAAGATCGGCCAGGTTGACCATGTGATCGACGTTGCGCCCCGGGGCCTTGACGGCAGGCCCTGCAATGATCAGAGGCACGCTGACACCGGTCTGATAAGGCGTTCCTTTGGCGCGGGTCGGATCAAACGGGGTCCGGACACTGGTGGTCCAAGTGCCGTTGTCCGAGGTGAAGATCACGTAGGTATTGGTTTTCTTTGGGTCATAGACCAGGTTGCCATTGGCATCAAATGAAGCCAGCTTGGATTCGACCAGCAGGCGTCCCACTTCGTGGTCAATGGCTTCGACCATCTGAGTTGCCAGTTCATTGTTCTGGGTATCGTCCTTACAGCTATACCCTGCGGTGTAGGCCGCATCTGAGGGCAGGAGTCTTCGCGGAGATTGCTGCACGGGTTCATGAATTGCGGATAGCCCGACACTGACCATCCAGGGACGGTCGGCGCTCTGCTGGTTGATCCAGCGGATGGCGCGGGTGACTTCCTGCTGAGTTTTGAAGCCACGTCCGCGTGAATCGGCAACCTTCTGGGTTTCCGTCGTACCGTTGGGCAGGTTGATGACCCAGTTGCCGGTGTAATGCCCGTTTTGGATATTGAAGTTCAGATTGGCCGGACGGGTTGCTTCACAGACGGTGGCTTCAGGGACGAAAATTCCTCCTTTTTCAAGACATGCAAGGCCTGGGGTTTTTTCCGTCGCCGTCGAAAGAAGCGTACAGGTCGGATTGGGCTCTGCGGTGTAGCAGGCGCCTTTGTCTGATCCGAGATCCTTGTTGTCGGCCTTTGAAGGGACGAAACCGCAACCATAGACCTTGCCGTTCCCGTTGCTCCCACCGATGCCGCCGGCGGTAGTATCGATCGGGGCGGGTCCGCCTTCGAGATAACCCTCGAAATAATTGGCGCCGAGCTGGCGCATGGTTTCATTAAGGAAGGGGAGGTTATTCGGATCCCGCGCATCGGTCGACTGATGCATCTTGCCGATGATCGCACTCAGATAATTCCTCTTTTGAAGGAGCTTGGGGATCGTGTATTCAAAGGGAGACGTTTGCGAGTGGAAGGTCGGGTGGAGCGGGCGCCGACAGCATGTTGAAGCGGGGCGTATATCGTCCGACCATGATCGAGGCGCGCGTCGGGCCGCAACTGGGATGAGACCAGGCATTGCTGAACCGGATGCCGGCATCTGCCAGAGCATTGAGGTTGGGAGTCTTGGGCTTCTCTTCGGCAGTTCCGCCATAGCCAAATGCGGGATAAAGGTCGATCCCGGTGTCATCCGTGATGATCAGAAGGATGTTGCAGGGAGAGAGCAAAAAGCAGAATCCAGGAGCGCTAAGCGAGTGGCTTGATCATGGGGGCGCCTCGTGAACGGTGAATACAGTTGCCGACGCGGCATGATGGAGTAAAACGACTGAAAAGTTAATCGATTATTTCAATGACTTGTTTTTTGATGAGTAAAAAAGATCGCTGTGGGCGCGGCGCAAGCAATGGGCCGTCGCGGTCAGGGAGTGTCACTCTTGGCGCAACGGAATCCGGTATGAAGAAGGCCGGTATCCGGGCTTGACTTCATACGGGCCGACACGCGATAGCTTTGACAGAAACTCTTGTCGCAGAGGAATGAGCCCCCCCGCTGGGTTCTTTTCTTGGCGTAGGGTTCTTCCGGGTCCCAGCTGTCCGGGGGGCCCTCAGGATTTTCTGCTAGAGAGACATGGGCAAAGGCCTGGTACGCATCGGATCGGTACCAGTCAGAAACCCATTCCCAGACATTTCCGGTCATGTCAAAAAGGCCATACCCGTTGGGGGCAAAGCTTTTGACCGGACTTGCCCGGCGATAGCCATCCTTGTCGGTATTCTCGGTCGGAAATTCTCCTTGCCAGATATTGGCTTTGGATTTGCCCTGATAAGGATTTTCGTTCCCCCAGGCGTAGGTTTTACCCTTGAGCCCGCCGCGGGCTGCAAACTCCCATTCAGCCTCCGTCGGAAGTCTCTTTCCAGCCCATTGGGCATATGCCACGGCATCGAACCAGGAGACCTGAACGACAGGGTAGCTTTCCTTGCCGACGATGGTTGAGCTGGGTCCTTCCGGGTGTCGCCAATTAGCACCTGCCACCCATTTCCACCAATATTGCCCAGGCTGCTTGGGGGTGTCGAAAACCAGCGCCCCGGGAACCAGCGTTTCGGCAGGAGGAGGGGACGTTCCGGGGGGAAGCTGAGCGAGAATTTCTTCCTGCGTCGGCGTCTTTTCTGCCGTCGTCACGTAATGGGTCGCCTCAACAAATTGTTGAAACTCGGCATTGGTGACCTCGGTGGCATCAAGCCAGAAGGGACTGACCTTGACCTTGTGTTGTGGGCGCTCATCGGTTCTGGCCGCTTTCTCTTCGCTACCCATGAGGAACTCCCCGCCGGGGATATGGATCATGCCAGGAGGTGTTGGCTTCGTGGCAGTTGTCTTATTGCCGGCCACGAGCGATGGTGTTGACAGAATCAGTACCAGCCCGATTGCGTGAATTGAACGAATCATGGAACACCTGGGCCGTGCCCGGATCAATCAGTTGATTAGAGGCTATCAACAAAAAGGGGTCTCATGCCTCTTGAAGAGGGTAAAGCCAAGTGATGTTGATCCACCACGAAAGAGAATCCTAGCAGGATCACCCGTCGAGGCTGTTGATGGCCCGATATTCAGGAGACTTGTTGCCTCAGGTTCGTCCTCGTGACTTAGAGGGCGTTCAGATGAGGAAGCTCATCCAAAGGGCACCTCCTTGTGCCTGGTTAACAATTACTTTTTTCCTGCAAGAGAGCGGTAGGTCTTTCCGGCAATCCACGCGCCGACAATGGGTGCAAGCCAGAACAACCAGAGTTGTGCCAATGCCCAGCCGCCGACATACAAAGCGGGTCCGGTACTCCGGGCTGGATTGACCGAGAGGTTGGTGACGGGAATACCAATCAAATGGATTAAGGTGAGGCCCAGACCAATCGCGATCGGGGCAAATCCTGCCGGAGCGCGCGAATCAGTGGCACCCAGAATGATCATCAAGAACATGAAGGTCAGGACAACTTCCGCTGTCAATGCTGACACTAATCCATACTGCCCGGGTGAGTGCTCACCAAAGCCATTGGCGGCAAATCCGGCGTTCACATCAAAGCCCGCCTTTCCTGAAGCAATCAGGTAAAGAACTCCAGCACCCAGAATGGCCCCACCTACCTGAGCCACAATGTACGGTATCAGGTCCTTCGCAGGGAAGCGCCCGCCCGACCACAATCCGATGGAGACTGCTGGATTCAGATGACAGCCGGAAATATGCCCAATGGCATACGCCATGGTGAGTACAGTCAGGCCGAACGCCAGAGAGACTCCCAACAAACCAATTCCGACGGAAGGGAAAGCGGCTGAGAGGACGGCGCTGCCACAGCCACCGAAAACCAACCAGAAGGTACCCAGGAATTCCGCAGAGGTTCTTTGAAGTAGGCTCATTGTTGCTCCATTATTCTTATGTTGTTGTAAGAGACAGGCTTTGAAGCCCCAGGACCCATCGCATGGTGGGAAAGCAAGCCGATCATACTCTGGCGTCCTCACTGATGGAAATAATGAGAAATCCAGACTCGGTTTTTCAACGCATCGCGATCTGCACCTGCATATCTGCAAGCAAGGTTACTGTTGTTTTCAGTACTGGCAATGGACCGGCATCCATCTGTCGGGTAGTTATTCCTCTGGCTTCATCCTCGTCCAGCCCTGGAGAAGATCGCCCAGCCTTCCCGACCGTCGTGTTTTTCGGTTGATGATCGAACTGATTTCATCGACGTTTTCGCCAATAACCGTCAGATGATGTCTCGCGCGGGTAATTCCGGTGTAGACGAGTTCACGCGAGAGGACGGGCGCATGAGAGGGATTGGGCAGCATGAGGGCGACATGGCCAAACTCCGAGCCTTGCGATTTATGCACCGTCATCGCAAAAACCGTTTCGACCTCGGTGAGGCGTCCAGGCAGAACGATTCTGAAAGGTGTGTCCGTGTTCTCGGGGTGCTTGAAGACGACCCGAAGCGAAATCTTGCCTTCTCTCTCATCGAGGAAGGGAAGGGTCATCCCGACATCACCATTCATGAGTCCGAGTTCATAGTCATTTCTAGTCACCATCACGGGGCGTCCCGCATACCAGCCTGAGACTGGATCCATGGCGGTTTGGATCAGACCTTGTTTTTCAAGCCGGCGCTCAATACGGAGATTGAGTGATTCGACACCCCATGGACCCTCATGAACCGCAGAGAGCACCTGAAAGCCTCCCAAGGCCTCCAGCAATTCGTTGAAAAAGATAGTCAGTGCTTCCGGGGTGAAGTCTTCGGTCTTGATAACGTCCGGAATCATCTCGAGATACTGACGGTATCCCCTCGTATCCGATTCCTCGGCTGGGTATCCGCTCCCATGGCACAGCGCATCAAGGAGTCGATCCCCAGGCCCCGGTGTTTGAATCCAGCGAACGTCCGGGTAGGGCGCATCCCCGGTCAGGATCGCTCGCGCACGGGGGATATCTCCAAAGTTGACGGCTTCCGCCAGTTGCCCAATGCCTGAGTGACCCGCAAACCGTTCGGAATGGCGAAGCATGACGGTCTGCTGCGCTAGCGCATCAACACGCTGGCCGGTCGCAGCCTTCATGTTTTCTCCCGTAGCGGCTTGAATCCATTCGGTGGTCTCAGCCGAATATCCCCGCATTTCAAGATCGCGGCAAAGATCTCCCATGACGGAACCGGCTTCAACCGAGGAGAGCTGATCCTTGTCACCCACCAGGATCAGCCGGGCACTCGGAGGTACGGCATCCATGAGGGCGGCCATGCGCTCAAGATCAATCATGGAGGCTTCATCGATTACTACTACATCCGCGTGGAGGGGGTTTCTCGCGTGATGATGAAATTGTCGGGTGTTTTTTCGGGAACCCAGCATCTGGTGAATGGTGGAGGCCTTCGTTGGAATCTTCTCCCGAATGGCTTCAGGTAGCGTCTTCAGAGATCCCATGATTGATTCGGTAAGGCGTGCGGCGGCCTTGCCGGTTGGAGCGCCCAGAAGAATCCGAAGATTCGATGACTTTGAAAGCAACAAAGCCAGCATCCTTACGACCGTGAAGGTCTTGCCGGTCCCAGGTCCCCCGGTCAGGATCAGGAATTTTCCCCGTGTCGCAAGGGCGGTCGCGATTTTCTGGTGATTGGGTCCTGGGATAGGGGGATTTCGCGGTGGAAATAAACGCTCGAGCTCTGCTTTCTCGGAAAAGGGCGAGGGATCGGTCTCTTGAATCCGTTCCAGAATCCCTTGGGCCACGACTTGTTCGTGACGCCAGTTGCGGGCCAGGTAAAGACAGCCGCCATCAAAGACCAGAGGACAGCCGTCGGTCCCCTGGCTAATCAGCTTCGAGGCCTGAAAGGCTTGGACCCATTCGGAAAGTTTCGACGGATCCTTAAAACCGGAGACCTCTGATCGAACCGGATCCATTGCCTCCTGAGAGTCTTCTGACATGCCGAACTGGAGGAATCCAACCGGGTCGCTTAGGAACTCCAGAGGATCGAGGCAGACGTGACCCAATCCCAGGCGCCAACTGGTGAGGGCCCCTGCGAGTATGACTTTTAAATCTCCCGTGGGATCCTGTTGGAGGAGGAACGCTGCAAAGCCGCGGTCTATCGGGCGAATCACGTGAGCTTCGACCCAGCGATCGAGAAGGCTTAGGATCTCATGTGACATGCATGGCCTCCTTCGAAGGGTCTCCTTCAAAAAGACGATCGAGTGCTTCAATCATCGCCCGACTGGGTTTGATGAAGTGAAGGCCCTGGGTAGGGCTTCTGATCCCTCGGAGGAAGAAATACGCCACTCCTCCGATCCTTTCGTCATAGTCGTAGTGATCCCCCAACCTGCTTTTGAGATAACGGTGCAAGGCCAGAAGGTAAAGGGCGTACTGGAGGTCATACCGGTGCTCGAGGACGGCAGACTCGATGGCTTCCTGGGAGTAGTGCGTATCCGTTGATCCCAGGCGATTGGATTTGTAGTCTGCGACGTAATAGCGGTCACCGATCCGGAAGGTGAGATCCATAAAGCCCTTGAGCATGCCGTTGAGCATCCCGGATTTGAGCGCCGGGCGCTTTTGACCTTCAAGAATCTCCTGGGTGACCACGGCATCAATGGATTTGAGGTTCGCATGGTTCACTTCTAACCAGAATTCCATTTCCATCCGAGTGTCTTCAAGGGACAGCGCATCGAATGTAAAGGGCGTCGACCCCAGGTTGAATTCGGTATGGAGGAATAGCTGCAACCAGGTGTCGAGGGGATTAACCCAGGCTTCCCCATAGCTTTGGGTTTTAAGCGATGCCACGAGGATCTCCCTTCGAAGCTCAGGGTCGCTCGCAACCCGATCAAACCCCTGATCGCCGATCGCCTCCAGAAGCTTGTGTAGATAATCCCCGTGAACCTTTCCGGCCGGAAAGTCATGGAAGTCCAGAATCGGTATTGTGGAAGGTTTTGGGTTTTCGCCCTCATCCTGTTCATCCTCCCGGTCATCGGCACCGCTCTCGATGGGACCCGGCGTTCGCCGGAACGAGCGTTTCATCTCTTCCAGTTGCCTTACGAGATGGCTGTAGCTATCAATGGACCAGGCCTCGAAGTGAGCGCCAGAAAAGGTTTCAAGGTGGGGTGCAGTCAGGGCCTCTGAAGACGATCCCTTGAAGCCGATGTATTCGGGCGTTTGCACCACGAGAATCTCGGTGTCGGGGTGTTCGCCTACCATGCGCTCGATATTGGGAAGGACATCCTCAGGCGCGATGGGGGTTCCTCCCGCCATGAGATACCCCAGAGCCCCGCGATGTAACCCCGTCTTTTTGGGATCGTCCCTGGTTTCTCCCTCGGGACCCTTGTCCTTGCCGTGCCGGAACGGTGCGACACCGAGCCAGCAGGCGTGTTCGGCCCGGGTCATGGCCACGTAGAAGAGGCGGAGGGCTTCTTGAAGACGTTCCTGGTCGCAGCGTTGAATCGGGGAATCAGATTGGGCGGGATCCCCGGGTTCCAGGCTGAGCTTTAGCGCGAGGTTTTCATCATGGTAGGCATAGAGCGAGCGATCAGGAGCCATCGATCTTGCACTAGCGATGAAGGGCAGGAAGACGAGGGGGTACTGAAGGCCCTTGGATTTATGAATGGTGATGACCCGAATCAGGGCACTATCGCTTTCAAGCCGGAGAATGTTTTCATCTTCGGTCCCGCTTTCTTCAATGGATTCCTTGAAGTAACGAAGGAGTCCATTTTCCCCATCGACCTGAGTCGATTCGGTCTGGAGAAATTCAGCCAGATGGAGGAGATTGGTGAGGGATCGTTCGCCCTCTGCACTTTGGATGAGACGGGCCGGGAGTTCCTGATCGAGGATGAACTGGCGGATGGCCGGAAGGATCCCTTTCTCGTGCCAGATCCTTGCGTAGCCGACGAATCGCGTGATGGTCTCGTCCAGAATCAAAGCATCGAGGTTCAGAGCCTCCAGAGTCTTGAAGCTTAATGAAAGCGTCGGGGTGGCCATCGCCGATCGGATGCGTCGTCCATCGCGGGGGGAGAGGAACGCCTCAAGCCAGAGGACGATGTCGCGGGCTTCCTGTGTCCTTAGGACCGACTCGCTGTCGGAGAGATAGACACTTCGAAGGTTTCGAAGGAATAGGGCTTCGCGGATAGCCCTGGCATCGTGTCGGTCCTGAACTAGGATGGCGATGTCCGAAGGCTTGAGCGGCCTTCGTTCACCCGTGCTCTCATCCTCGAAAAAGACCGAGGCGCCTTCGGTATCAGCCCCTGTTCCGGCGGCATTGAGGAGCGTTGCAATTTCATTGGCTGCGATCTCGGCCATGACCTTTCGGTAAGGCTCCAGCGCCATGATGTTACCCCCATTGGGGTGGTACCAGATGGTGAGGCTTGTGATGGGTTGATCGTTACAAATCAATCGGTCGGATCGGCCCCTGGCCTTGACGGGATCAAAGGGGATTGCGTGATCTTTTCCCTGAGGGCTTTTGAAGTTGAAGGCGCCTTGAGGATGGGACTCCCCATGGAGGAAGATCCGGTTGACGGCATCAACCAGGGCCGGTGTGGATCGATAGTTGGTGTCGAGCGTATGGCGTGCCACTCCTTCCTGGCCCCGGGCATCGAGATAAGCATAGATGTCGGCGCCTCGAAATCCATAGATCGACTGCTTGGGATCCCCGACCATGAGCCAGGCTTCCTGATCCTTGGCCTTTCCATAAATGCGTTTGAAGATCTCGTACTGAAGGGGGTCGGTATCCTGGAATTCATCGATGAGGGCCACCGGGTACTGGGCCCTGATGACGGCCGCAAGCGACTCGTCACCGGTTTGAGTGAGCGATTGATGGAGTTTCGCGATGAGATCGTCCTGATCGACGATGGCCCGGGTGTGTTTGATCTTCTCGAACTGATGCCGGATCCAGCGAGCAGCATGAATCAAAATCACCTTGCGGAATGCATCTTCAGCGCGTGTTGAATCTTTGGCCTCTAGATAACCCTTGAGCGCATCAAAGGCCTCATGCGAGGGCTCTTTTCCGCCGATCGGGTCCTTGAGAACGAATCGGCATGGAGTAAAGCGTTCAATCTTGATCTTCTCATCGAGATGCCCCCCAAGCGCTGCCCATGCCGCAATCTTCTCCAACCGCTCATCCATCTTGGTGTAGTTGCGGCCATCCAGGATCTTGTCTGCCAGAGCCTTTCGGATCAATTCTTCAATGTCGCGGACGTGGGTGTGCCAGAGGGTTCGCGCCCGGATTTCGGTTTCAAGGCGTTGTGCTTGGCTGGACTCAAGGGATGCAAAGGCCTGACGGAGATCCTGGACTTGGCTGGCCTCAAGGGCTTCAAACGCTCGAGACCCGACATCCAGAAGATCATGGACCCGTTTTAGAAGGGCTTCAGGGGTTTCAGCGACCCACGATAAAACCTGATGGATCTCATTTTTCTTCAGGGGATAAAAGACGGTTCGCCAGCAATCGCGCGCGCATTCCAGAAGAAGATCCATGGGGTCATTAACGACCTCCACCTCAAACAGTGAGCCGCTGTCAAAGGCATGCTGGCGCAGCATTCTTTGACACCAGCCGTGGATAGTGAAGATCGCGGCATCGTCCATGGATTCAGCTGCAAGATTTAATCGATAGGCCGCAGCCAGGCGCTGATGGGGATCGGTGATGATGTCGCCAATGCCCTTGAGGAAGCCATCGGAGGTCGTCTCATCGGGATGGCGAAGGTATTGCGCGGTTTCATTGAGTCGGTTGCGGATCCGGTCCTGAAGTTCCTGCGTCGCCGCTTTTGTGAAGGTCACGACCAGAATGTCCTTGGGCATCAGGGCTTTGGGTTCGGTCTTTGAAAGCGACTCGTGCCCGAGGATTAGGCGCACATAGAGGGAGGCAATACTCCAGGTTTTCCCGGTGCCGGCACTCGCTTCAATGAGCTGAATCCCGCGCAAGGGCAGGGTCAGGACATCCAGGGGGGGCGTCCTCATGCCGGATCTCCGTTTGCATGGAAGGCCTCATGCAACGGCCGATAGAGTCGGTCGGCCCAGTCGATGAATCCAAGATCGTGGACGCTCGCTTCAAGGAGCGCTTCAAGGGAGGGATAGGTCCGTCGAAGATAGGGGGATCGGCCAACTTCACCATCAAAGAGGATGTTCCCTTCGTAGGCCCCTCGTATCGCATTCAAGCGCGCTTCGGATGCGCTTTCACTCTTTTCAAGGGCGGCGAAGGCCGACTGTGGCGCGATGGGGAGAGGCGCTGAAAGACCGACGTCGAAGGCCTGAACAATCGCCGTGAGGTGCGCAAGCGCTTTCTCTCTCGAGGTGAGTGCGGGTAGGGCGATCAGACCATCCACCCCGATCAAATAGGAACTCAACGAAAGCCCCCCGGCGTGGGCCGCAAGATGGCGCACCCAGAGGGAAAGCAGCTTCTCGAGACGGGGCTTTGATTTTTGGTAGATCTTCGAGGGGGTTCGTTCGATGAGGGCATAGCGATCCTCGCCCGAGGCATGGCGGCGTAGGTGAAACAGCCAGTCTTCGAGTGTGCGTTCCAGTCCCGATTCGGTCTTGAAGTGAAGGGGGGGAAGTTCGAGGGGTTGATCCAGCACCTCGGGCCATTCCGCCTTGAGGCGGGCTTCCTCATCAAGAATCGTCTGGAGGGTGATCTCCAGATGATCCTGAACGAGATCCCCAGAGGCTCCGAGAGGGAACTGGCCTTCCTGACGAACCTTGGACAGCACCTTCTTGAAGATCCCGTCCTCTGAATCGTCCTTCAAGGCGTCGAGGGATTCAAAGACCTTTTCACCGATCGTGTAGACATTGAGGTTGGTGAATACGAAGCTTTCATCATCGTCGCCCACGGATTCTCCACGCTCGAAATACACATTGAGGCGCTGGTTCAGGAAATGCTGGGAAGGGTTCTTGAGGAACCGGGCTAGGGCCTTAAGATCCAGTGTAGATTCGATGTCGGGAGGGGGGAGGGGTGCGGTTTCGTCCTGATGCGATTGAGCCTCGCCATGGGTTCTCGCCCATTCGTTCGAATAGGTGAAGAGCCGTTCATCGGCTGAGTCGAAATAACGCGCGCTGAAGGGCTGCAGCGGGTATTCCGTCGTGAGGTGATGAAGCAGCCTTTTCCCTGCGGGAATTCTTTTTTCAGGGGCTTCATCGCCTTCAAGGTGCCAGCCCCCGGCAAGGTGATCGCGAAGCTGGTTAACGAGGACCGAGGCCTGTCGTTCTGAGTGGTCCCGAATGTTTCTCCCGACCCACGAAATGAGGAGCCGCTCACTCGCCGAGAGAAGCGCCTCGAGGAACATGTAGCGATCATCATCACGGCGAGAACGATCCCCGGGTCGATAGGTGTTGGGGGTCTGAAGAAGATCGAAGGTTCGCTGGGGCTGAAGGCGGGGGAAATCAGCCGCATTCATCCCCAAAAGACAGACAACCTTGAAGGGAATCGAACGCATCGGCATCAGGGTGCAGAAATTGACGCTTCCTCCCAGGAACCGCTGCGTGAGCCTGGGTTCATCAAGCTTTGAAATCCATGCTTCCTTGACGATGGCCAAGGGCAGCGAGGTCGTGAGACCGGCTTCCGCGACCTGCCGATACCATTGATCCAGTGTTTCCCGAAGCAGGGCCACCGAGCGTTCTTCTTCAGAGCCCTGGGGCTGAAAGAAGGCATCGATCAGCTCCTTGAAAAGGGCCACCCAAGCTTCTGGAATGGCTTCAGCCTTGAGTCGATCTCTCAACGATTGCAGTGAATTCAATAGATCACGGAGGGCCCCAAGGATGGGTCCTTCCATCCCGCCGATTTCGGGATAAGGCGTGATGCCTTCAAAGGCGTCCCCATGACCCATCGCGTACCCCAAAAAAAGCCGCTTGAATCCAAAATCCCAGGTGTTCTGGTTGAGTGATAGCGTGGGGTCAATGGGGGCATGGAATTCGCCCTCGCTCCGGTGCTCGACATCGATGCCCCAGCGAATGCCGGCATCGCGGATCCAGCGTTGAAGGAGGGAGACATCAGGCACCTTCAGCCCGAATCGTCGTTGCAGGGCTTCGACTTCCAATAGATCCAGAATTTCGCTAGCGGCAAACCGGGAGGCGGGGAGATCCAGCAAAGCCTCCATGGCCTTGCAGATGGGATCGTGACCCCGGGTCTTGCGGTCCGCAATACTGTAAGGAATCGCCGGGGGCGGATTTTCAATCGAGGGATCCGGTTGCTGGCCGAAGACTGCCTCGATGTGCGGTGCATAACGGTCAATGTCCGGCAGCATGACAATCACATCGCGGGGCTGGATCGAGGACGGGGAATCCTCTTTTTGATCAAAGATCCGAAGCAACTGATCGTGAAGGATCTCGATTTCCCGTTGAGGACTATGGGCGATATGGAAGGTGATGGAGTCATCGTCCTTGCCGATCGGTCTCGTTCTCTCCGCTTCAGAGGGCAGGGGCAGCAATTCCAAGATGCCGTTCTTGACCTGCTGAAGCAATGACGAAGCGTCAGGCAAGTCTTCCGAGAAAAGGTTGATGTCGTTCTTGAAAATCTTCTGGGAGGTCGCAAGGTCATCCCATTCATCCAGGAGCTTTACATAGTCCCGCCCCTGTTTTCCCCAGGAGGCCAGGAGAGGATTTCCGAAACGGTGGAGATCCTGATCTTCAAGCACGCTCGGGAAGCCTTCTTTTTTGGCAAACCGGCGGCTGGATTCCGAAAGGAGCTCCTTGCCTTCGATGATGTCAGCCCAGTAATAGCGGCAAGGGTTATGCACAAAATAGAGGACCTGACAGACCCTGGAGAGGGCGGCCAGGGTCTCAAGAACCTGCCTTGGAAGGGATGAGATCCCGAAAATGATGATCCGGCGAGATAGTCCTGGGGGAATGGGTTCGCCCTGATCTGCGATTTCATGCAGTCTTGAAATGAACTTGGTATGCAGCCGCGAACGGCTGTTTATTTCCCAGTGTTCTCCAAGATCCTCAATCAGGGCGCGCCAGAAATCAGGCTGCCAGCGTTGATCGGGAGGGATATCGAGAGAGGCGGTGCCCTCTTCCCGCTTTTTAAGGATGTCCTTCCCCTCGGCCCAGTCGAGAAGCCAGTCGGAACGGTGCACCTGATACTGATCAAAAAGGTCCGCGAGCTGCAGCGCGAGCTGATAGGGCTTGATGGGGTGAGGATTTCTTTCAAGGAAGCGCTTCAGAGTGGCATAGCGCTCAGGATCCTTTGCGATCCGATCCGGAATCTGGCGATAGATCCGCCAGATCAGGGGTGCCCGATCAAAGGGGGAGGAGCGGGGAACGCGCTCCGCATCGAGAACCGCCCGGTAGCACTGCCAGATGAAGGGGCTGGGGAGGAGAAAATCGGTATCGGCGCTGATCCCAAGAACTTCATTGCTGGCAAATCCCATTCGGAGCCACTGACGAATCCCATTGCTCTGAACAAGGATGATTTCATTTTCGAAAGGGGGCAGGGGATTCGCCTTGATCCAGCCCATCAGGGCGCTTCGAAGATCCTCCATCCGATCGGAGTGGATCATGGCAAGGCCAGGGGTCAGATCGAAATCAGAATCGGAGTGAGTCATACTGACATTATGGACTGAGCAAACCTCGCCGAGTGAGCCCTTGGGTTCATCCTCGACGAGTCTTGTTTTTTATTTTGCCCGATGGATAAAGCCCCCATGCAACGACCCTTGAAAGCGCCGCTCTCGGATCGAGATCTCAAAAGACTCGAACAGTTTTTGGAAGAGACTTGTGTTCCGGAGGGTGGCCTCAGTCTTGAGTCGCTTGACGGGCTTCTCTGTGCGCTGGCCATTGGGCCTGAGCTGGTCATGCCCTCGACCTGGATCCCCATGGTTATGGGAGAAGCAAATTTCAAGGATGAATCACAAGCCAATACGATCATCGATCTCCTGATGCGCCGTTGGAACCTGACGGTCGGAAGCGTTAAGGTCAATCCTCTCTCGGGTGGCTCTGGTGCGTATGTCCCTCTCATTGACCCTCAGGATCGATTTTACGAGGACGATGCCCTTGATTCTCTCTGTGGTTACGATTGGGCTGATGGATTCATTCTAGGAATGACCTTGTCCCAGTCCGAATGGGATTCGCTTTTCGATGAGGAATCTCTATCCGACTGTCTGACGCCGATCATGCTGCTGAATACGGGAACCATTCGAGCGGTGGTTGATGAGGAGATCACGCATGCACGGCGAAAACAGATGGTCGAGATGATTCCGCGTTCGGTTCATTTGCTTTGGGCGTATTGGCAATCCAACCCAACTCCCTCGGGGTCAGCGCCAGTCGGCAGCGCATCGAAGGTCAGGGTCGGTCGTAACGATCCCTGCCCGTGTGGTAGTGGTAAGAAATACAAAAGATTTGGAATCCGCGCCTATCATTCCGCCCTCGGCTTCCATGCCTTAGTTGGCATGATCTTGGACGATTTTAGGCTCTCGGTTCGCGCTTCATCGGGCCCCTGACAGATCCTCGGAATTGCTCCCTTCG
>JBILGU010000021.1:0-48712 GCA_044350805.1 Methylococcaceae bacterium | reverse complement strand
AACGGTGGGCGATCGCGCCTACACCGGAATTAGCAAAACGACACCTGAGCAGCTCGATTTATTTGCGGCACTTGAGGTGCCGAGGCCCTAAAAGTCCGTTGTTGTGTCATTTTTTGCAGGTCTCCACCTGCAAAATCATAGGCTTACGAAATTAACTGCGGAACCTGGGCTCAACCGCTCTATTTCTTGGGCTGTCTGGTCGGATAGGGGTTCCTAACCTTCGAAAGAGGAGGGCAAATTCATCGCGCCGATAAAGGAAACAAGGTGAGGTGTGAGCAGTGAATAGATGGATTAGATGGCTCGGGATGCTCCCGGCTTCATTCCTCGCGTTCTTGGTTGCGATCCAATTGCTCAGGCTGATTCATTACTTTGGCACGGGTGTGGAGGTAACCACGATACTCGGATCTCTGATCTGGTACGTCCTATTCCCGGCGATATCCCACGCGACCTTCACTTTCGTCGGCGTTGTTGTTGCTCCGAATAGAAACTGGCTGGTTGGGGGTGCGCTGATCGTACTCAGTTTCTTGATCGCATCATTCCAAATGACCGACCTCTTGATTGATAGAGGAGTCTCACCTTGGAATCTTGTGTTCGTTGGAAGCGCTCTCGCTGGAGCGATTGCAGGTGTTTTCTTAGAGCGCGGGAGAAGATGTCTCAGTCGATAGGGACCCGGAGATGTTCTTCGAGCATGCGATCACTCATTTTGTAGAAGACTTCCTAATCGACCCGATCGCTGGGTCTTACGGCTAATGATCTCTCGGAATTGCTCTGGGTCCCCGCCAATCAGGGTGAGTTTCTTTTTTGCCCGCGTAATACCGGTGTAAAGGAGCTCCTTGGAGAGAACGATGGCCTTCTCCGGATTGGGCAACATCAAAGCGACGTGTCCAAACTCGGACCCCTGGGATTTGTGGACCGTCATCGCAAAAACCGTCTCAACATCAGTGAGACGGCTCGGAAGTACGAACTTGTAAGGATTCTTGGCTCCCTCGGGATCCTTGAAAACAACACGGAGCGTCGATTGTCCCGTTTTCTCATCTCGAAAGGATAGGGTGATTCCCACGGTTTGTCAGAAGAGGACAGATTAGTGGGGCTCGAGCTCAAGGAGTGGGTTTGATGTCTGGTGTGGCTAGAGAGACGGCCAGTTCTTTATAAGTAGTAATCTCAAAACTTAGATCATCATCATCAACTTCAATGGCCCACGCGAAGGAGATTCCATGATCTAAGTATTCATTATCTTTCTGCCAAGTTTTGAAATCTTCCAGTGACATGTCTTGCAGAGCCTCAAATCTGAAATGGGCAGATGCTCGTATAACCGGAATATTATGCTTAGAGAAGTCAACGCCAGTTATACTAATGTTCGTAGCTGATTGTTCATCATCATCCACATTTATAATATCAGAGATGTCCTCATCCATGTTTGATGATATAAAAAGACAGGAGAGATATGGCTCTAATAATCTTCCTGCTCCATCAATATCTCCAGTCGCCCATAATTCTCTTGCTTTAGCGAAGTCTGGTGGCAGAAGACTAATGTCATCGACATCGTCAGTTGCTAACCCCCACTTTAAATCCACTACAATATGTAACTGGCTCATTTTTATTCCTATACTAAATATAATTTAAACTGGTTCGTAAAAAACAAAAAACACATCAAAAATACGTTAACCAACCTCGTTTTGAGCCGGACTCTACACTTCGGACCTAAGCACCGGAACGACAGCGTCAGTGGATGGTATGGAGGCAGACAGGTAGGACCGTGACACGGAACACCCCGATTATATTCGAGCACTTAGAGTGCGTTAGGTCGATGAGGGCCCGGTCAGCAAATCCCATCAGGGGCTGTGATTGATCATCACACCAGAGAGCCTCCAGTATCCTGACCTAGCGGATCGCTTCCCCTCTTGATGGAATCAACGTCCTATTTTCCCAGGACCTGCCTATCGCACATCTTTCGAAGCTTCAATTCTCCTTCTCAGGTCAGAAGTAATCCCAAGCGTCCCGATCGCTGGGTTTTACGGCCGATAATCTCCCTGAATTGCTCGGGGTCCCCGCCAATCATTGTGAGTTTCTTTTTGGCCCGAGTAATGCCGGTGTACAGAAGCTCCTTCGAGAGAACAATCGCCTTTTCTGGATTGGGCAACATCAAAGCGACGTGTCCAAACTCAGACCCCTGGGATTTGTGGACCGTCATCGCAAAAACCGTCTCAACATCAGTGAGACGGCTCGGAAGTACGACCTTGTAAGGATTCTTGGTTCCCTCGGGATCCTTGAAAACAACACGGAGCGTCGATTGTCCCGTTTTCTCATCTCGAAAGGATAGGGTGATTCCCACGTCGCCGTTCATGATCCCTAGCTCATAATCGTTACGTGTGGCCATCACAGGTCTTCCCTTGTACCACTCAGGGTCAGCAAGACCATACGTTGTGATCAACCGTTTCTTTTGGAGCTGAGCCAAAATGATTTTGTTCAGGCTTTCGACACCCCAAGGGCCTTGCCTGACCGCACAAAGCACCTGGAATGTGCCAAAGGCATCCAAAACCTCTTTGAAATACTGGTTTTGACCTTCGGGATCTGTGGGAACCTCTTTCGAGGGCTTCAGCTTCTTCAGGTATTCGGAATAGCCTTCAAATTCGGGAATGTCTTTATCGGGTTCCCCGCCCGCACAAAGCGCATCAATCAGCTTTTTATCCGGACGATTCTTTCCGATCCAGTGGATGTCGTCGAACTTCGGATTGCCATTCAGGATTTCAATTGCCTGTTCAACTTGGTTTTGATTGACAGCCTCAGCGAGCTTTCCAATCCCAGAATCTGCAGCGAAGCGCTCAGAGTGTTTGAGCATGACGGTCTGCTGAGCAAGGCGATCGGCGCTTATGGGGTGGTCATACTGGATCGCTTCTCCGGTGGCCTTGGTGATCCATTCCATCGTTTCCGTTCCATAGCCTCGCTGATCTGAATCGATACAGAGATCGCCCATGACGTAACCGGCTTCGACCGAGGACAGCTGATCCTTGTCACCGACAAGAATCAGAAGCACCTGAGGCGGAACGGCCTTCATCAAGTTTGCCATCATCTCCAAATCGATCATGGAGGCTTCATCCACAATCACCACATCCGCATGAAGCGGATTCGCCTCATCATGATGAAAGCTTCGGCTATTTTTCTTGGAGCGAAGCATTTGATGAAGCGTTGTGGCTTTACTCGGAATTGCGGCACGGAGCGACTCTGGCAGCGCCTTGATCTCATCGGAGTTCAGAGAATCCCTGATGGATTCGGTGAGGCGAGCGGCGGCTTTTCCTGTGGGGGCCGCGAGTAGGATCCGTAGCTTCTCCTGTCGATGGAGGAGGAGGCTAAGAATACGAACGACCGTATAGGTTTTACCTGTGCCAGGACCGCCTGTGAGGATGAGAAGTTTCGCCCGGGTTGAAAGAGCGCAGGCTATCTTCTGCATGTTGGGCCCTGGTCGCTTTTTCTTCGGCGTGCCGAAGAGCGTTCCGAGGAATGTCTGGTCCTCGAACGGGGCCGGATTGATATCGCTCAGTCGCGATCGAATCGCGCGGGCGACCTGTTGCTCATTTCGCCAGTTTCGGGCGAGATAAAGCTGATCGCCGTCCAGGATCAGGGGACGTCCTACACCTGATTGACTCACAGCCTTAGCTTGATGGAGGCGATCCAACCAGGTTGCGAGCGTTAAATTGGCGACAAGTTCTTTGATTCCATCGGCCGCTTGTTGTAATTCCGGTGAAGCGTCTTCGGGGATTTGTAAGCCTAGGAAACTCTCCGGATCTGCTAAGAAATTCTGGGGGTCGAAGCAGGTATGTCCGAGCCCATATTGGCGACTGGTTAAGGCCGAAGCTAAGAGCACCTCAGGAGCTTCCCCGGGGTAAAGACGATCCATGAACTCAGCGAATCCAAGATCCGTCGCTGTGATGATTTTCTGCGCTTCCCACGATGAAAGCTGATTCAGAATGGGGTTAGGCGGCATGATTCACCTCATGGCCCTGGCCACTGAAAATTGCATCCAGGGCCTCAATCATTTCCCGCGGGGGTTTTACAAAATGAACGCCTTTTGTCCGTTCATTATTAATGCCCCTTAAGAAGAAATAGGCCACGCCTCCGACCGATCGGTCATAATCATAAGCCTCTCCGAGTCGACTTCGGAGATAGCGATGAAGTGCGAGGGTATAGAGGGAATACTGAAGATCGTAGCGGTGTTTCAGAACTTCCATGTCCTGAGCCACCTCGGTGAAGGTGGCATCGGTTTTTCCAATCTGGTTCGACTTGTAATCCGCCACATAAAACTGATTGTTGAAGCGGAAGATGAGATCGATAAACCCTTTCAACATGCCGTTGAGGTGTTCCTCTTGTAGAGGGGGGCGGCTCATGGGACGGCCCTCTTTATCTTTCAAGATATGCTCAGTCACAACGCGATCGATGGCTTTGAGATTCGCATGTTTGATCTCAAACCAGAACTCCATTTCCATCCGACAATCTTGAACTCGCAGATCCGACAGATTCAGCCTGTTTGGCGGATCAAGTAGGTCGGTCGTAATAAAGTGCTTCAGCCAGATGTCGAGCTTTTCTTCCCACGCTTCTGGGTAATTGTGAAAGCTCAGAGATTCTTTAACGATGCTTTGCCGCAGTTTGGAATCCTGCGCTACCCTATCAAATCCGGACTCACCCACTTTTTGAAGAAGCTTGTGCAGAAAGTCGCCGTGTGATGGGCCCGCTGGAAATCCATGGAGTCCTGGAAGGTTTGAAGACACTTTATCGCGCAATCCCGATTCATTTTTATTCTCGTTACTTCCGCCCCACGGCTCAGCCCCATGGCTCATGTAACCCAAGAGACGGCTGTAGCTATCAATCCGCCAGGTCTCAAATGTTTTTGAACCCTGGAATCTCAAGTCATGCTTAGGCTTGCCAGTGCTTTCATTGAACTCTTCATATCGGAGCATGGGTTCTTCCTGAACCTCGAGGATCTCGATGTGATGTCCCTGTACGCTGATCGCTTTCAGTAGGGGTCCTAACTCTCCGACCTTAATGGGGTTGCCACCCTTGAGGAGATAACCCAGGCCACCTTGGTGGAGGCTCGTTTCGACTTCCTGTCCTTTTCCATCCGCGCTCTCTTTGGCGCGCTCTTTATGCGGCCCGATTCCAACCCAACACGCATGACGGGCCCGAGTGAGAGCGACATATAGCAACCGAAGTGATTCCTGAAGACGCTCACGATCTGCAAGAGCACGGGGAGACGTTTCCCCAGTCTCTTTCCCATCCAGGCTGATTTTTAGGTGGTGTGCATCGTCATGAAACTTATAGAAGTCTTCAGAGGAATCGAGCGGTTTGGGAAGTGCCACAAAGGGAAGGAACACGAGGGGAAATTCGAGACCCTTGGATTTATGAATAGTAATGATGCGGATCAGAGCGCTATCGCTTTCGAGCCGCAGAATATTTTCTTCGTCAGTGCCGGCATCTTCGATGGATTCCCTTAGGAATCGAAGAACACCTTGTTGACCATCGAGGTGTGTAGCCTCCCGCTGAAGAAGTTCAGCGAGATGGAGGAGGTTGGTGAGCGTCCGCTCGCCGCCCGGCTGACCGACCAGGTCGAGCGAAAGCTCTTGGTCCAAGATGAACTGGTGAAGCGCCGGCAGAATGCCTTTTTCCCGCCAAAGGGCTCCGTAGCCGACGAATCGTTCAATGACGCTGTTGAAATAGGCCTCATCGATGTTGATTCGATCGAGAGTGGGGTAGTCAAGCTTCAGGGTTCGCGTGGCCATTGCAGAACGAATCCGTCGCCCATCTCGCGGAGAAATGAAGGCTTCAAGCCAGATGGCGAGATCTTTCGCTTCATCGGTTTTCAGAATGGAATCCCGATCAGAGAGATAGACGCTTTGGAGGTTTCGAAGCCTCAAAGCATCCTGTATGGTTTTGGCTTCGGTCCGGTTTGAAACCAGAATGGCGATATCGGAAGGGACGAGACAGCGCGGATTGATCTCGCCATTTTCCGCAAAGTACACCTCGTTGGTTGCCGGTGTCTCGCGGTTGAGTGACTTCATCAAAAGCTCAACGATCGTGTTGGCGGCAATATCTGCCATCTGGGTCCGAAAGGCGCCTGAACCGATCGCAGACTCACCATTCTTCAGATACCAGAATTTTAGGCCGGTGATGACTTCGTCCGAATTCTTTTGATGCAGCCGTTCAGCCTGATCGTCTGCCAGGACCGGTTCAAAGGGAATGAGGCGTGAGCCATCGGGACCTTTTCCAAAATCGAATGCACCGAGATCTAGTTTTTCGGCATAGCCAAAGACCTGATTGACGGCATCGACCATTTCTTTCGTGGAGCGGAAATTCGTACCGAGCGTATGGCGTTCCACGCCAGGTTGGTTTTTGGCATCGAGATAGGAATAAATATCAGCGCCGCGAAAACTATAAATGGCCTGTTTGGGGTCGCCGACCATCAGCCAGGCATTATCGGGGGTGCCTTTTGCGTAAACGGCCTTGAAGATGCCGTACTGGAGTGGGTCCGTGTCCTGAAACTCATCAATCAAGGCCACCGGGTATTGCGTTCTGATGATTCCTGCCAGCTTTGAACCCGAATCAGAGG
Organism: Methylococcaceae bacterium; assembly: GCA_044350805.1. Classification (GTDB taxonomy): domain Bacteria; phylum Pseudomonadota; class Gammaproteobacteria; order Methylococcales; family Methylococcaceae; genus UBA6136. The sequence continues at coordinate 42,114 of JBILGU010000021.1, read as the reverse complement.
TGATGGCCTCATGGAGCTTTAAGATCAGGTCGTTCTGATCGATCACAGCACGATCATTTTTGACGCGCTCAAACGTTTCTCGAACCCAGTGTGTGGCGCCGCTGATCAGTGCGTACTTCACGGCGTCCGCAATCGCCTTGGGTTTATCTTCGTTCTCGCTGAGTGCCAGATAGGCAGCGATGGCTTCAAATGCTCGATGTTTAGGCTCTTCAGATGCGCCTTTGGCGAGCTTGAATCGGCCGGTTGCAAAATGTTCGAGCTTCAGACCCTTAGGGTGAGTCTCCTGGCTCTTGGCCCACTCGTGGATCTTGTTGAGCCTTGGGGGCGCGTCCTTCGCATAGCGGGTGCGATCGATGAGGCGCTCGTCGAGCGCGCTTTGAATAACCGCCAGTATGTCCTCAAACGCAGTGGCCCAAATCGTTTTTACTTCGCTGAGTGCTTGGGCGAGGGCTGTTTCCCAATCATGAGAGGCGTGAAGGGCGGCGGCGAGTCCCTCAAGAGTGCCCGCATACTGATCTTTAAGGCTCTCTAGGGCATCTGGGGGGAGCTTCACCAGATCCTTGATCTGACCGAAAAGGGATTCAGGATCTTTGATTTTGGAAAAATCATGAATTCTTTTGAGATCCGTTTTATCGAGGGGATAAACGACAGTTCGCCAATAATCCCTTGCGCATTCGCGCAAAATCTCGGCCTCATCGGTTTCAACCGTAAGGTCAAACAAGGAGCCACTATCAAAGGCGTGCTGTTTCAGCATCCGCTGACACCACCCGTGGATCGTGAAAATGGCGGCATCATCCATTGAATCCGCCGCAAGACTTAAGCGGTAGGCATGGGGGGATCGTTTCTGGGGATGTTCTTCGTAATACGCCCGAAGACCCTCGAGAAGCGCGTCATTGCGAGCCTCTTTTAGGATGGAATCACTGGTCTGATCGACCCCTTCTTTTTCAAGAGCCCTCAAGAACAACGCAGTTTGATTAAGCCGCTTGCGAATCCGATCCTGGAGTTCCTGGGTCGCGGCCTTAGTAAAAGTGACGACCAGAATTTCATTGGGCATTAGGCCCTTTTCATTGCGACCGTGCCCGAGAATCAGGCGCACATAGAGCGATGAAATATTCCAGGTTTTTCCGGTGCCGGCGCTCGCTTCTAAGAGCTGAATTCCTTTTAGCGGAAAGTCGGTTACCCGAGTCTGTGACGCACTCATGCCTCATCTCCCATCGGTTTGATTTCTGCTGCGAGTGGGGCGTAGAGCTCCATCAGCCATTCCTTGAAGCGTTTCTCTGCCACGGTGCTTGCTTTGAGGTCCTCGAACGTTGGAAAGCTTCGCTGAAGGTAAGGGGATCGCTCACATTCCCCTGTTCGATTAAAGCCGCTTTCATACTCGCTTTTTGCGTCTTTCTCTTCAGCACCCTCTTTTGCCCGAAGGAAGGCAAAAGCCGTTTTAGGTGCGACGGGGAGTGGCGCTCTCAGGCCTTCTAGCCAGCCTTCGACGATCTTCGATAAAAGTGCATGAGCCCTTTCGGGGTCGCTGAAGCAGGGGATATGGATCACGGCATCGGATCCGATCAAATAGGATTCCAACTGAATGCCGGCCGCATTCGCAGCCAGCTGTTGGACCCAGAGGTCGAGGGCCTTGTCCAGCCGGGGGGTACCCTTTTTTTGGATCTCAGATGGAACGCGATGGAAGGCGGCGAATCGTTGAAGGTCTGTTTTGTGAGGGTGGAGTTCAGTGAGCCAGTCTTCGAGGATCAGTGTTTGGCCTGATACGGTAAAGGTGAGTGATCCAAGGTCCGTGGGGTCGCACTGATCGCTTTTCCAGCCTTCGCGCGCATTCTTTTCCTGTGCAATGACGTCAACAGCGGTTTTTTGGATTTCCTCCGAGAGAATCTCGCCGGATGCGGCGAGGGGGAGACACCCCGTCAGGCGTTGGCGCGCGAGCGCCTCCTCGATATTAGATTCCACATGGCCCGTTGTATCGACCTTGAGTGCGGCGTCTTTGATGAGGTAGCTTTCAAGGGCGTTGAGCGCAAAGTTTTCATCGTCCTCGATTTGATCTTCTCCGCGTTCGAAATAAACATTCAAACGGCGGTTAAAGAAATGCTCAGCGGGGTTCTTCAGGAAGCGGCCCAATCCGCGCAATGAGAGGGCTTCTAATTCTTCTGGGAAAGGAAGTGACTGATTTGGGACAATGGAATTCAGAGAGTCCGTCTTTTCCGATTCGAACCACTGCCGGGCATAGGTGAAGATGCCGCCCGCCTCTGGCGTTTGAAGCTCAAGGTATGCCTTGCTGAAAGGCTGTAAGGGGTACTCTGTTGTGAGGGCCTTCAGCAATTTCTCCCCTGCCTTGTGGTCCTCTTTCGGAGGCGCACTCTCGAGATGCCAGTTGGCTGTGAGGTGATCGCGAAGCTGATTGACCAGAACAGAAGCCTCTAGTTTCTCGTTATCGCGAATACTGCGACCTACCCAGGAGACCAACAACTTCTCGCGGGCGGAAAGCAGCGCTTCGAGAAGCATGTAGCGATCATCATCACGCCGAGAGCGATCTCCGGGGCGGTAAGCGCCTTTTCGTTGTAATAAGTCGAAGGCTCTCGGAGGCTGCTGCCTTGGATAATCACCCGCATTCATTCCCATCAAGCAGACCACTTTGAAGGGAATCGAACGCATCGGCATCAGGGTGCAGAAATGCACATTTCCGCTTAAAAACTGTTGCGTCAGACGCGGTTGATCGAAATAGGCAGACCACGCCTCTCGGGCTACGATCAAGGGCAGCTCGGTCGTAAAGGATTCTGGATGACAGTCTTCTAACCAAGCTTCAAGAGACTGCCTGATTTGGGCGATAGAACGTTCGTCAGTTGGGTTATCTGCATCGAAATAGGTGTCCAAAAGCCCACTAAACCGTGTTTTCCAGAGGGATGGGATCGCATCCGTCCCTAGGTCGTATGCGGTTTGTTTCAGGGCCTTGATCAAGGCCTGAAGCGATCCCAAGAGGCGACTCTCAATCCCGCCAATTTCTTGGTATGGGGCTATGTCTTCAAGGGGGTCACTTGCGCCAAGGGCATAGCCCATAAAGAGACGGTCCAACCCGAACTCCCAGGTGTTTTGCCTCACATCGGCGTCGTTTTTTAGTTTTGGGAGGTGTTTGCCTTCAAGACGATGCGCGAGATCCAGTCCCCAGCGGATGCCGGATTCTCGGATCCAGCGTTGAAGAATCGGAATGTCTTGGGTCTTTAACCCAAATTTCCGCTGAAGGGCCTCCACATCGAGAAGATCCAGTATTTCACTGGCGGTAAACCGTGATTCCGGGAGGGAGAGTAGGGTCTCGAGAGCTTTATAGATCGGGTTATGACCGCGATTCTTGCGATCAGCGATGCTGTAGGGAATGAGGGGAGGGGCATCCCTGCCGGGCTCCTGCCTTCCAAAGACGGCCTCGATGTGAGGGGCGTATTTATCGACATCCGGAAGCATCACGATGACATCACGTGGCGTGATGGTGGATGGCGCGCCGTTTTTTGTGTCGAAAATCTTGAGGAGCTGGTCGTGAAGGATCTCCACTTCCCGCTGGGGGCTGTGGGCGATGTGGAACGTCAGGGAGTCATCGGGCGTGATGGGCGATGACTCTTTCGGGGCAGGATCCAGATTGACGATGCCCCATTGCACTTTTTTGAGGAGAGTATCGGCCCCTTTTTTGGTGTCAGGGAAGTGAGGAATGTCAGTTTTGAAGACCTCATCCGAATAGGGCAAATTGTCCCACTGATCGAGGAGCTGGATAAAGTCACGCCCCTGCTTTCCCCAAGCGGCCAGGAGGGGATTTCCAAAGAGATGAAGATCCTCGGCTTTCGCAGTTTCCTGCGCCGCTGTTTTGAATTGGAACCTTTCACGCTCCCGTTTTTGTTCTTGTTTGAAGAGATCTAAGCCTTCAATGATGTTCCCCCAATAGAACTGGCAGGGGTTGTGAACGAAGAAGAGGACCTGGCTGATTGTGCCGAGTTTTCCGAGGGTCTCGAGGGTTTGGCGGGGTAAGGATGAAATCCCAAACACAATGATGCGACGGGGAAGGGCAGGGGGTCTCTCGCGTTCACCGCTAGCAATTTCATCGATCCGATCGAGAAGGGCTTCATGAAGCGTTGCCCGGCTGTTTGACGACCAATCCTCAGCGCCGAGATCTTCAATGAGCCTTCTCCACAGGGCGGGTTGCCATTGGAGTTCTGCTGGAATCTCCATCGATGAGGACTCACCGGCTTTCAGACGAATCCGGTTATGGCAGTCTGAATATGGATTTGACCAATCCAAGAGCCAATCGGCGCGGTGGACCTGATACTGATCCAAGAGATCTGCGAGTTGGGTCGCTAATTGATAGCGCTTGATGGGGTGAGGCTTATCTTTTAAGAAACGAATTAACGGTTCATAGAGCGTTGGGTTGGATGAAAACGTTTCATCCATCAACTCATAGAGCCGCCAGGTGAGAGGGCCTCGATCGAGTGCTGATTTCTTTTGGATCTTGAGATCTGGGAGGATCGTTCGGTAGCACTCCCAGATGAAAGGGCTTGGGAGGAGGTAGTCCGTGTCCGCACTGATCCCCAAGACGTCGGTTTCAGCAAAACCGAGTTTGAGCCACTGCCTGATGCCATTGCTTTGAAGGAGGACGGTTTCCTTCTCAAAGGGTGGGAGCGGATTGCCTTTCACCACGTCGAGAAGGAGCTTTCGTAGGTCCTCCATCCGATTGGAATGAACCATCGCGATGCCGGGCGGGAAATCGTGGTCTTGGGAGTCGGTCATGGTCATTCCATTCAAGGCCTACCTAAAAGGCCTATTGATGCAGATAGGCTCCCGTGTGATCGGCCGTTTTCACGCCGTCCGATCACACGGGAGCCCTTATATTGCAGTTAGCATATCCGGTGGATCCATCAGCGGAATACCCCTAGATATCGCTGGAGTCCGGGCGTGTGCTTCTAGTGGCTAGCCGTATCCACATGAAAGGATAAGCCTTCATGTTCGGATATGGTCTGGTCTAATGAATCGTCCAGATTATCTATAGCCCAGGAAAAAGAAATTGCGTTATCGAGGCTCTCATTCTCTTCTTCCCAGGCGGTTACCTCTGCCTCATCGAGCTCTCTTTCTGTTCTAAACTGGAATTTAGCTGAGGCCTTTACACTCGGTATACAGCCCTCGGAAAAGTTGACTGCGGTTATAAAGACAGCTTCCGCGTCGACCTCTTCGTCTTCTTCGACTCCAAGTAACTCGCTTGTGTCTGCAAAAAGATTGGAGGCTATAAATTGACATCGGATATAGGGAGACAGAAGGCGGGAGGCCTCTTCTTGATCTCCCCTGTCGAAAGCAAGTTTCGCCTTTGAAAAGGCCTCTGGTAGCGTATCGGAATTATCCGTATTGTCGTTACTCGTTCCCCAGCGAATTATCGCTGTGAACCTTGATGATGTATCTTCAATGTTCGTCATTTCACAACTCTCCAGCCAGATTGGCCTTGTTAGAAAAGCATTAATGTTCTGATGTAAGAGGTCTCATGCCGATTGTCACAACACAGACCTGCGGATAACGATCGGTGCGTATCACGCAGTCTTAGGGATTCTCATTCCGGCAGGCCATGATCCTTTAACGTGAGTCTATGGACAAACTCTTACCGAAACTGGGTTACCTTGCTGGTCATACAAGGTCTGGTTAGAACACGCGGCACCGACATTTCTTCCTCCGCTACTGCTAAGGGGTGGATTTTGATTTGGGTAATTGGTTGCCTGCGTTAGAGGTTGCTGTGTAACGACCACTGGATCGGGTCGAGACATTGCATTAACCAGACCGCCGACCAGCAGGATGCCTGCCTGTGCGACGCCGGGCCCAAGCGCGGAGCTATACCAGTTGGTTGATCCTACCTGATAGTTCTGATTATTAGTGAACTGGCGGTTATAGGGGTTGAAGGGTGATTCGGCTTTGACTTGAAAGCACACCAGGAACAGGGCTGCTACCAGATAAGTTTTCATGAAGTACTCCTAAATAATCAGGGATAGTTGCATTCGTAAGTGGATGGTGTGGCACGCCTTTGGCACGTTAAGGTACGGGGCTCTTCACCTGTATAGCCTCCGCGCAGCCCCGTGGATGGGGCATTAATGATCGTCGTGCTGTAGTTGAAAGATGGGGATGGAAGCCACCCTCCCATAGGGGCTCCATAAAAGCCACCGTAATATCCGTAATAAGCTGGAAAGCCAACCATAGGGTAGCCAGGCCCCCACCAAGGACCCATTGCATAGGTGCTTTGGCTGCCGAGAAGTGCGGCGATGGTTAATGCCTGACTGAAGCAAGTTGAGCGAATATATTTGGATGTTTTCATATCAGCACTCCGGACGAGCGGTTTGTTCATGAATGCTAATGATCCGTGCCTATGCGACAATCTGTGTCGCACATGGAGCGCCTTATGCTTGTTGGTGATCCTGCATCAGTGAAAGCCAACAGTGTTTGCTGGAGGGTGATGGGATTAGATCGCACCCTCTCTGAGGATCTATTCGGACTTGGGTTTTAGTGGCGTAGCGTGGCTCTGTAATCTTTTACGTGGCGTCTCCACGGGTGCGATTTCCTTCCCCCTGATGAGAATAGTCTCTCCTCGACGATTACTGGGCTTAAGTTTAGCTCCGTTGCTATCCTCTCTATTACCTGACAGAACTTCTCGTATTCTATTTCTGTGTTCCTATCCGTTACATAATATTCTGCGCTGAGTTTTATTAGCCATGGATTCCATAACAGATTCACCGAAGTGGCAGTCCATTTATCCATGATGTACCCATCGTGTTTTGGATCTAGGAAGAATATGAGCTTGGTGAAATAAGCCGGCCCCATCCCTTGTAATTTATTAGCTTCTCTAAGCTCCTTGAACCCTCTGTATGCCTCAGCTCTAGTAAGGTTGCCGGCCCTTATATCCTCGCATAGCCTAAGCCACGAATCTTTCGTTTCAAATAAGCTCTTTCCATGTTTTCTGTTCATTCCTCCCCAGGCAAGAATACTAAGAGCGCATGCTTCAGTAGAGTGGTCCTTTGTGTGGATGAATCTTAATAAGTTATCTCGCATTAGCTTTCCTTCCGGAATGGCTTCTAGAGCGCACTCATTCAGGTTCCCTCCATTATCACAAATCCATTTCCCCCATTTTTTTGGGTCATGCCCAGAGATCCAAGAAGGCTGGATATCATTGGCATAACACTCCTTAAATACATTAAACTGGAAATCATTCAGCGCCATATTTATTTTGGTACCAATATGGTATTAGATTAATAATAACCGTTGAGTATGTGGTTACGGGATCCAAGCCCTAAGATGCAGAAGCCTATATTCTTTGGCCTTGTTCTTTCAAGCTCATATCTGGGAGAGGTTAGCCTTTTTCGATATACAGCTGTGTGAGCTCCCTTTCTATCGCGTTATCATGTGGATCCGCCTGGAATCCCCCTCGTTGTGTAAGCACGCCCGACTGAAAGCTTCTTCTTCGATGCTTTGCACCCCTTACCTATCCTGTAGAGCGTTGCTGGATCTTGTTGAGTGGGTGCAAAATACTATGCCGGCCATTGTCTGCCTCAAATCTGCCTAGATCCAATTCATTGTTTGTATCTTCACCTTATTTTTTGATGATGGATTGGAGTTTTTTTGGTGGCTTGAAAACAATGAATCAGCTGAAAAGATTTTCGCTGCCCAACATATCTTTGAAATTAGCTAATCAACGAGATTCTGAATGGGCATGACACAACGGATCTACCAGATCCACCAAATGATGGAAAATCGGCGCTTTGTCACCAAAGCGGAGCTTCTGGATCGGCTGGAGATCTCGTGGGCAACGCTCAAGCGGGATCTGACGTTGATGCGAGATGACTTTAACGCCCCCATTGTTTATGACCGCGAGTTGGGCGGGTACCGATTCGATACCGAAGAAAAGCGGCTTGGCCCTCAATATGAACTTCCAGGGCTTTGGTTTTCTGCAGAAGAAATTCATGCGCTTCTGACCATGCAGCATCTTCTGTCAAAGCTCGACAGCGGGGGGCTTTTAGGGCCTCACATCGAGCCCCTTCTTTCCAAGTTGTTGGGTCTTTTAGGAACGGCTTCGGATTCGGTCGACGAAGTCAGAAAGAGAATCCGGATCGCAACCGTGGGGTCGCGCCATTTCCATCTCGATCATTTTCAGGTCATCGGATCAGCGCTCCTTCGCCGTAAGCGTCTCATCATTCGTTATCACGCTCGGGGGACTGATGAAGTCACGGAGCGCGAGATTTCCCCTCAGCGCCTCGTCTATTACCGGGACAATTGGTACTTGGATGCCTGGTGTCATCTTCGAAATGATCTTCGTAATTTTGCAGTGGATGCGATTGAAGGTGCCGAACTTCTGGATGCGCCCGCAAGAAGTGAAGACGATGATCAGCTCGATCAACGCTTAGGAGCGGGGTATGGCATCTTCTCTGGAAGTGAAGTGCAGTGGGCCGTGCTCCGATTTAGTCCTGAGCGGAGCCGGTGGGTCGCTAGCGAAAAGTGGCATCCAGCTCAGGAAGGGCGATACCTTAAAGATGGCCACTATGAGCTCAAGGTGCCTTATGCCGATGACCGGGAGATCATCATGGATATCTTGAGGTACGGGCCCGATTGCAAGGTTCTGAAACCTAAAGCCCTGGTAGAGAGGGTCCAGGAGCAACTCCGAGATGTCCTACGTCTGTATCAGGAGCTCTAGTACAGAGCTTTAGAGTGTGTAAGTCCTACCCACGGACCCAAGTAGCCCTATGCCTAGCTTTTTTTGGCCTTTCTTCGGGCACTTGCTGCCTCTCGGCGCAGCCGTTTCTTCTCCTGCGCTGCCTGATGTTTCTGCTCACGTTCTTCATGCTCTTTCAGCTTTTGAGGTGCAGCTATCGTCATCAAATTCAGGATTTGATCGTCTGTGAATTCATCCACCACACCGGATGGTGGAATGGAGTCTCGATTTGGAAATACATACCCCATCTTTCTGTATGCGGCTTCGAGCTCCACGGGTGATGGGGAAAGCCATAAATTCTCTATCTCCCCCCAGTCGCCTAGTCGGATCCCGACCCAAGCTGATTGGGCTTTCCGATCACGAATTTCAATCAGTCCAATGCCTGGTTGTCGTTCCCAACAGCTATCAAGGTGTGCCCGGAATTCGCTGATTGCATCCTGCATTTCGAAATCGGTAGTACCGGGAATGCCACCCGCATCAAAAGCAACATCAATGCATTCTTCCAGTGACGCATGGCTGGGAATCGTTTCTCGGGCATGAAATCCAGGCCATGTAGAGTTCCACAAATCACCATCACGAGCCGCTATTTCTCTAAGGAACGCATCGAATTGGTCGACCTCAACGGGGCTAAGTGGCTTATCATCCAGCGTCGACTCAACCCACCGATCGATTAAATTCTGCTCATCCTCGGTCAAATCATTTGACGTCAGATGGGATTCACCCGCAGAGGTCAATCGCAATGCTTCATGAGGGTCGTAATGCATAAAAACCTGCTGAGTCCGGACTCTTGTTAGCGGCTATTGGGTCCTTGATAGCCGCGACGATGCCCTTGCATGTCAAAGTAGTTCACTCCACCATCAGGCTTTGGGACTTCGTAGCCCATCGCATGGCCTGAATTGTCCCGAATGATGCGATCCGAGTTGTAGTTCATCGGACTGTTCTGGAAGTTCATTGGACTGTTGTTGTAATTCATGGGCGAATTCTCGAAGTTCATCTCACTATTTTCATAGTTCATGGGATTGTTGTCCCAGTTGGTGATGTCAGCTTTCGCCTCACCTAGGAATAGGCCCGGCGCTATCGTTAATAACAGCAAGATTTCGGTCAGTATGGCTTTCATGGCGACCTCTCAGTCACATGGTGGTTTGGCATAGGAAGTGAGAAGGTAGCCTTCAGTAGGCTCATGGAGTGAGCTCGATAATAGAGTCCCTATGAGCTTTGGCCCATTCAGCATTTCCTGGGGTCAGTCAATCATGGCAGCCAGTATCTACTTGAATGTCAGCGTCACCTTCTTGTTGAACGAGTTCAGTTTCAGGCGGCAGGTTGGTTTATTTCCTCCGCAGGCTCCGCCCCAGTTTTTGATTCGATGCCCTGAATCGGGAACAGCGGTCAGTGTGATTGTTGATCCCTTAGTGAATTGATAAGAACATCTCGAACCACACTCAATGCCAATGGGTTCGCTCGCCACGGATCCCGATTGCCCCTTTACGCTGATAGTGACCGAAGAATTTGGGGCAGGGTACTCGGGCCATGCTTGAAACGGGGCAGGTTGGGGCGTTGAAGGAACCGGATTTTGTGCAGCGTCGGGTGTGCCGTAGCTCACCGTGAAGGTCGCGTTGTAGGTGTCGCGTCCGGATGAATAAAGGAATTTATTCTTTCCAACCGGGATCATGAGATTGGCCATCCAGGCCCTATTTTTGTCCACGGCAAGGTCGGCCGCGCTAAAGGTCGTTACGGTGAAGGCCGATCCATTGCTTGTCAGCACATCCAAAACATAAGGATATCCAGGATCTTCATTGATGGCTCTGATTCGAACAATATCTGAGTAACCATCCCCATTGAGGTCAGAAGCAAAAAATTGATTGTAGGTCGTGGTGTATGTCCGGTCGTTTGGTTGCAACCAAGCATTTGTTTGGTCCGTGAACCCACCCAGTCCGTTGCCTATCATCACTCTGTAGAAGTGGATAGGATTTCCACCGGATGGGTTTCTCGAAACAACCGGTTGTCGATAATCGTTGGCAAACAACAACATGTCTTCAATCTTGTCGCCATTGAAATCACCTACAGCAACGCCGACAACATCAACGGTTGGCGGAAGACCCGTATCAAACTTTGTCGCGAAGCGGTAATCACCATTTCCATCGCTGATGTAGACCGAGTTCTCACCGGATATGGATGAAAGTCCTACGATGTCCGTATTTCCATCGCTGTTGACGTCTAGTCCGGCCAGATAGAAGTATCCGGGCCTCCGCTGCGAGGCCATGCTGTACGGGCCTAGGGGCTCGATGAAAAATGGATCATTCCCCGTGTAGGCCCTGCTGCTAAAGGTCTGGGTTTGGGCCTGATACGTTGAAACGAAAAGATAGGGATCTCCGTACGCCTGCGTTGAAAAGCTAGTGCTCAAGGCGTATCTCTTTACGCCATTCGTGTTTGAGAGGAGGGCAACCCCATGCGCGCAGCGATGACCTACACCCATATCGGTTTTTATGAATGATCCAGGCCCATTTGAGATGTAAAAGTACTGATTGCCACCATAAAAAGGCGTCCCAGATCTGCCGAATTCATTGTATTCATTCGCATTGACAGCCCAGAAATCAGTAATCCCATCTCCGTTCACGTCCTCTGCGAACATTTGGCGGATGAATCCAGAGTTTAGATCTCCGCCGATGATGGATGGATTGGCTCTGTCATAGGCCTTCTTCGTTGGATTGAAGTAATACATGGCCAGGGGGGCAACGATATCGGGCGATGTCCCCAGATTAGACTGGTCTGTATAAAAGACCACATCTTGATAACCATCCCCATTGAAATCCCCGGAAGTCCCATTTCCATAACCTTGTGGGAATTTAAAAAGCCCCAGACCTGGAATATCACTGAGCGGTGTTGATTCAACCGTGATACGGGGCGTTAGATCTGCTGTACCCGCTGCGTGAGATAAGAGAGGTAACAAAGAAATTAAAGCATTGATCATCCGCCGCATAACAACATCCTCCCTGAGAGATCTGAGACTATTGCTCCATTTCGACTCGTCATCTTTCTCTTTTTGGCTCTGATCGTCCAATGCAGAATCCATAAGCCATGAATTCATACCGCTAATCTGGCCACTGATCAGCCGAATTGATCGGTTCATCATGAAGTGGGTGATTTATTGGACGAAGTTAAAAGGTATCAACTGTAGAGCTCATGAAGTGAGCTCGCCTTTGACTGCTCTATGCAGGGCGTTGAAGCATTTCTTTTTATAGGCTCATCCTATGAGCTCATGATCTGAGAGGATGCGCTCATCCCAGAAACGCCCCATCAGGCTCACCCGAGCTGAGGGGATTGCCGTTCAGAACTTCAATCGCTGGAGGGTATTCCTTGAACGCACAAAAATTCATTCTTCTCGAGGCTGAGCGCTTCGCCGCAAGACGCCATCAGGGGCAAACCCGGAAAGATGCGGCCCGCACACCCTATATCGAACACCCAAGGGCTCTTGTCCATTTATTAAGAGAAACCGGCGGGGTCTGTGACGTGGATGTCCTAGCGGCCGGTTTCTTGCACGATGTGCTTGAAGATACGGACACCACACCGAAAGAGCTTCAGACGGCCTTTGGTCAGACGATTACCCGGATTGTCATGGAGGTCAGCGATGACAAGAGGCTTCCCAAGATTGCTCGGAAGTTTCTTCAAGTGCAGGGTGCCCCTTTTGCTTCAAGGGAGGCGAAGCTCGTAAAGCTCGCCGACAAAATCTGCAATCTCCGTGACATTCTCGATTCCCCTCCTGCGGGATGGACCCTCACCCGGAAGGAAGATTATTTCCGGTGGGCCAAGTCGGTTGTCGATGGTCTCCGTGGGGTGAATGCCGCTCTCGAGGATGAGTTCGATCGGGTTTACGGTCGGATCAGTGAGCTTTCCTCATAGCAGACCAGAGTTCTACTCGAAGAAGGATATTTATGCCTATTCAAAAGCTCATTGAGGATCAGAGAGTTCCCGTAAAGGTCTGGACCCAGGACGTTGACGAGCGATCGATCCAGCAACTCTCCAATATCGCCAGTCTTCCCTTTATCCACCATCACGTTGCGGCCATGCCGGATGTTCATCTGGGGATGGGCGCAACGATTGGATCTGTCATTGCTACCAAGAAAGCCATCATTCCAGCCGCCGTGGGATTGGATATCGGGTGTGGCATGCTGGCTGCCCGGTTGTCGATTTCGGGGAATGAGGTGGATGAGAAGTCATTGAAAAATGTCTTCAATCAGATCACGCGAGACGTCCCGGTCGGACGGGGACAACATAATGATGACCGTGTTCTTGTCGATGCGGTGCGTCCTTTTGAACCGGGTCTTACCGCCATCACCGACCGGCACCCTGCTTTACTTAAATCCTTCGGCAAGTTCTCCAAATGGATGAATCAAATGGGAACGCTGGGGGGCGGCAATCACTTCATCGAGGTTTGTCTCGATGAAAGCAATCAGGTTTGGATCATGCTCCACTCCGGAAGCCGCGGTATTGGAAATGCTATTGCGGACTATTTCATTGAGCTGGCCCGTAAGGACATGGAGCAATGGATGATTCAGCTCCCGGACCGCGATCTTGCATACCTTCCGGAAGGCACGAGTCACTTTGATGATTATGTAGAGGCGGTTCACTGGGCACAGGAATATGCGTAAGCGAATCGGCAGTGCATGCTCGATCTAGTTCTCGCTGCGCTCAGACGGCATTTGCCGCCCTTTGAGGTGACACAGAGGTCGTCAATTGTCAGCACAATTATGTCGCGCACGAACATCATTTCGGCGCAAATGTCTGGTTCACACGCAAGGGGGCAATTCGAGCGGGAGAACGGGATTTAGGTAACAGGCCGGACCAGAACCGGGTAGCCATAGAGAGATCCATTTTCATGTCCCCGAACAGGTTGAAGCACATTGGCTGGCTAGAGAGCAGTTTATGCCAGAGACGCTCTTCCTCGATCATGGCACCCTACTCACGATAGACCGTCTCGTACTTAGCCAGCCTGGCGATCCTAGTCGTAAGGAAGCTACGCACTAATGTTCCCGATGATCTATCAATGCGGCTACCGGGGCAGCGGTCTTACTCGTTAGTTTGCTGATCTTCCCGCCACATCAACTGCGGCAGTCGTGCGCAGGCGCGGAAGCGGGTGTCTCCGACATCCTTGACATGATATTGCTTGAGCAGTTGGGACGGGATTATGGGTAAGCGAGGCACGTGCATCGCAGATTCCCAAGACAGGCCACGTTGCCTGGTGGAGATGCAGTCTTGGGTCGGTAGAAGTTCACGCCAAGCCGGCGTGGCGTGAAAGCACTCTTCGTGCGCGATAGCACCTGCCAGCTGCTAACTTAAATCTAAGGGCTGGGATGCTTTTCGGGCTGCAAATGCACAGATGCGAAAACAAGACATTGATCTTAATGGACAAAAAGCCAAGGCAACTGCCTCTAGCGCGGATCTTAACAGCGTGAAACCTGGCCAAAGGGTCGTTGTAGGCCTGAAAACTTTGCACTAGATTAGAAAGAATTGACCAAGAGAACTCCAAAATGACTCAAAACACGTCCAGCGAAGGCGTCCTGACCCTGGCCGAAGTGGCTGCATATTTGAAGGTCACTGAGCGGACCATTTACCGGTTGGCTGGAGCTAAGAAGATTCCTGCCTTCAAGGTAGGAGGTGTGTGGCGATTTTCGCGTGCAGACATCAATATCTGGATCAACCAGCAGTCGGTGGCTACTAAGGCCTTTGGCAGTCATCAGGAATAAATTCGCGAGATCTAACGACCCAATAGCTCGCTAATGGCATCGCTGCAATGGAAAAAACGATATGGCAATGAACGACCAGAGTAAGAACGGCAACGGGGGCAACCTCGGCTTCGAGGCTGATCTTTTCAAGACCGCCGACAAGCTGCGCGGAAACATGGAGCCCAGCGACTACAAGCACGTCGCGCTCGGGCTTATTTTTCTGAAGTACATCTCCGATGCCTTTGAGGCTCGCTACAAGACTCTGCTGGCCGAAGATGCGCAGGCCGCCGAGGACAAAGACGAGTACCTCGCTGACAACGTGTTCTGGGTGCCGAAGGAGGCACGCTGGTCGCATCTGCAATCCAACGCCAAACAGCCTACGATCGGCACATTGATCGATGACGCGATGCGTGCAATCGAGAAGGACAACGATTCGCTTAAGGGCGTGCTGCCCAAGGACTACGCTCGACCCGCTCTCAACAAAGTGATGCTGGGCGAGCTGATCGACCTGATCTCCGGAATTGCGCTTAATGAGGAAGGCGACCGATCAAAGGACATCCTAGGGCGCGTGTACGAGTATTTCCTGGGACAGTTCGCCGGAGCTGAAGGCAAACGAGGCGGTGAGTTCTACACGCCACGCTCCGTGGTGCGCGTGCTAGTTGAAATGCTGGAGCCCTACTCAGGCCGTGTGTACGACCCGTGCTGCGGCTCGGGCGGGATGTTCGTGCAGTCGGAAAAGTTTGTGCAGGAGCACGGCGGCCGTATTGGCGACATTGCGATTTACGGACAGGAGTCGAACTACACCACATGGCGTCTGGCCAAAATGAACTTGGCTGTGCGGGGCATCGACTCCGACATTCGCTGGAACAACGAGGGCAGTTTTCACAAAGATGAGCTGCGCGACCTAAAGGCCGACTACATCCTTGCGAATCCACCCTTCAACATTTCCGACTGGGGCGGCGACCGTCTGCGTGAGGATGTGCGCTGGAAGTACGGGGTTCCACCCACCGGTAACGCAAATTACGGATGGTTGCAGCATATCATTCATCACCTTGCTCCTAACGGAACAGCGGGCGTCATACTTGCAAACGGCTCGCTGACATCGAATCAAACCACCGAAGGTGAAATCCGAAAAGCCATGATTGCAGGTGACGTTGTGGCCTGCGTTTTGACACTCCCTGTCCAACTCTTTTACTCGACTCAGATTTCCGCGAGTGTTTGGATCTTGGCCCGAAATAAGAATTTCTTACATGGGACAGACCGACGAGGACAGGTGCTGTTTATTGATGCTCGGGCCCTTGGCTCACTGGTCGATCGGACAAGACGCGAGTTTTCAGACGACGAGATATCGCAAATCGCCTGCGCATTTAAACGCTGGAAGGGAGTCGCCGATGGCGATTCATATGAGGACATCCCCGGATTCTGTCGAACCATCGACATCAACACTATTGGGTCGCACCGCTGGGCACTTGTGCCAGGACGCTACGTTGGCTTTGATAGAAGTGAACTTTCGACAACGGCTATAGACAGGCTAAAAGGTGACTTTTCAGAGTTAAAATCTGCGCTTATAAACTTGCCAAGCGAGGTTGAACAGTCAATTACGATCTTTGAGGAGCTCTTTCATGGCTGAAGCATTCCTGGACCACCCTTCTGGGTGGAAAATTATCACGCTCGAACCTAAGAGCGGCTCCAGCTTCATTGAAAGAGTCGAAAGCGGTGGGACCCCCAGCACAACCGTGGATGAGTATTGGGACGGTGATGTTCCTTGGTTGACACCCAAGGAGATAACGAGAGGTAATGGTGCCCTCTACGTTTCCAGCACCGAGCGCAATATTACCCAATTGGGAGTTCAATCAAGCGCAGCTAAGTTGATGCCAATTGGAACGGTAATGCTTACAAAAAGAGCCCCAGTTGGTGCCGTTGCAATTTCGACAGTTCCGATGTGTACGAATCAAGGGTTTCTCAACTTCATCTGCGGTGACAAACTCTTACCGACGTATCTGGCTTACTGGCTTGTCGCCAACAAGAAGTATCTTGATGCTGTAGCCAACGGATCTACCTATCCTGAGCTCTACAAAGGTGATCTATTTGAGTTCCAAATTGCCGTGCCTTCGGTTGAGCGGCAGAAAGAGATACTTCGCACCATTTCCGCTGCAAAGCAACTGGCACTATGCCTGGATGCCACGTCCCACTCTGCGATTGAAGTTGCAGATGTCCTGAAGCTTCAGAAGCTACGTGATCGAATCGACCACTTTTATTCGGCGCTGCTCCCAATAATTCTCTCGGGACGGTTCGCTGGAGGCGGCGCATGATCTTATGCCTACAAGATGGGTGCCGGAAATCATCAGGCCATCGTGGCCTACACAATCCATATCCTCACGATCCTTGGGCGTTTATGGGGACAAAGGATAAGGACAAACTATCCAAGGCGGGTTTCGCTACACCTCGTGGTGGAGCAAAGGGCGCATATCAAAATCATGTGCTTCGCAGCAACAAAGTAATCGTGCCCTATGAACGCCGTGCGCAAGCACCCCTTGCCAGTTATCAGGATGGTTACGTTTTCCGTCTTTTTCCAGATCAGTATTTCGACGGCCCTGGCCAAGTAAAGGCAGAATTCAGCCAACCTGATGCGCCCCAGGTTGGCGCAAACGCTTTCGTTTTGTATCGGACGCACAGCCAGCTTGCCAACTTCCCGCCCCTCGCTGGATGGCGCATTCGGTCACTGCTACTGAATGGCCAACCGGTCACAGAACGCGTGGCTGGAGCAATGGATGTTGGAGATTACGTACTGAGAATAGCGACACATGGCACTAACGCGGCGAGAACCGAAGGCCCGCCGCAAGGGATATTCGCGCCTGAGTACGCAACGGAAAACACCAACTATCTAGCCAAGTGCATGCTGGCCTGGTTAACGGCGCATACGGTCGATAGTCCTTACGTTGCGGCACAAGCGCGGCACCTTGAGGAAATTATTCATGACGCGGGGCTATTTAATCCCCGAAAGTGGGAGGCGATGGGCTTGCTGCGTAGTGGCCATACCTCATGCCCACTTTGCATGAAGCATATCAAGTATTCGGAGTTGCACGATCAAGTGTCATTTGCAGACGAGGCATCACTCCTAAACGCCTCTGAACAAGTTGAAAATGCAACGAGATCAACGGTGGTAAACCTCTTCCATATGGTTCCGCTGACGTACTCCGACATTGAACACATTCCCCAAAACGTTGCGTGGGGGCACGCAATCTGCAATACCAAGCTGGGGCAACGAAAATGCTACTCCCTCTTGGAACTTATCGCCGGAGGAAGCAAAGTTGGAGTTCTCGATGAGACGGGTGCGATTGCAACGTTTGGTTGGATCTCACAAAGTCTCGAGATCATTAGATCGCCCGCGGGTGCTGTGTGGATTCGAATTGTTGAGGATCACTTGAGTGCGGAGGATCAGTCAGCCCTAACCGATTTTTTGGACGAATTCAGAGGGCACTGAAATGGCATTCTTGTCGGAGGCTGCCGTGGAGCAAGCGCTGCTGGATCAGCTACGCGCTCTTGACTACAGCATCGAAAGTGAGGAGGACATCGGCCCCGATGGGCCCCGGGCGGAGCGCGAAAGTCACGATGAGGTCGTGCTCAAGAAGAGGTTCGAGGATACCGTTGCGCGCCTTAACCCTGGCCTTCCATTGGAGGCACGGCAAGTTGCAATTCTAAAGGTGATGCAGTCCGAACTGCCATCGCTGATCGAAGAAAATCGCCGTCTCCACAAGCTGATGACGGAAGGCGTGGACGTCGATTATCACGCCGCTGACGGCACGCTGACGGCAGGCAAAGTTACACTCATCGATTTCGAAAACCCTGAACAGAACGACTGGTTGGCGGTAAACCAATTCGTAGTGATCAACGGCCAGAACAACCGGCGGCCCGATGTGGTGGTGTTCGTGAACGGCTTGCCGCTGGGGGTGATCGAGCTAAAAGCGCCGGGCAGCGCCGGTGCACATCTGCTGGGCGCGTTCAACCAGCTGCAGACCTACAAGAAGCAAATTCCGGCGTTGTTCAACACCAACGGGCTGCTGGTCACCTCGGACGGTATTGCAGCCCGGGTGGGTTCACTTTCGGCAGACCTTGAGCGCTTCATGCCGTGGCGCACCACCGACGGCACGGACATTGCCCCAAAAGGTGCCCCGGAACTCTCGACGTTGATTGAAGGCGTGTTCGAGCATCGCCGACTGCTCGATCTGCTCTGTCACTTCACGGTATTCGGCGAAACTGGTTCCGGGCTGGCCAAGATTATCGCGGGCTACCACCAGTTCCACGCTGTGCAACACGCGGTCAACAGCACGGTGACTGCGTCCTCCCCTGACGGTAATCAACGAGTCGGGGTCATCTGGCATACCCAGGGCTCCGGAAAGAGCCTACTCATGGCGTTCTACGCCGGTCAACTGGTCAAACACCCGGCGATGGCCAACCCGACGCTGGTGGTGCTGACTGACCGCAACGACCTCGACGACCAGCTCTTCTCGACCTTCTCGATGTGCCGCGACCTCATACGACAGACGCCGGTGCAGGCCGAGAGCCGCGAAGATCTTCAGAAGGTCTTGAGCCGGGCATCGGGCGGCGTAATTTTCACGACCTTGCAGAAGTTTGGCGAGATTGCGGAGCCGTTCACTACTCGCCGCAACGTGGTCGTCATCGCGGATGAAGCGCACCGCAGCCAATACGGCTTCAAGGCCAAGGTGGACACAAAGACCGGGGAAATCTCCTACGGCTTTGCCAAATACATGCGCGACGCCCTACCGAACGCATCCTTCATCGGCTTTACCGGCACTCCCATCGAGGCGGACGACGTCAATACCCTGACGGTGTTCGGCAACTACATCGATGTCTACGACATCAGCCGTGCTGTCGAGGATGGCGCGACCGTTCCGATTTACTACGAGTCGCGACTGGCGCGCATCGATCTCGACGAGGAAGAAAAGCCGAAGATCGACGCCGAGGTCGATGATCTGACCGAGGAGGACTCAGAGGCTGACCAGGAGCGTTTCAAGAAGAAATGGTCAACGGTCGAAGCCCTGGTGGGCAGCGACAAACGCCTCGCCCTGGTGGCCCAGGACATGGTCGCCCACTTCGAGGACCGCGTGGCAGCCCTCGATGGCAAGGCGATGGTGGTGTGTATGAGCCGCCGCATCTGCGTCAGGCTCTACGATGAGATCGTCAAGCTTCGCCCGAACTGGCAAAGCACCGATGACAACGCGGGAGCGGTCAAGATCGTGATGACGGGCGCAGCAAGCGACCCGCAAGAATGGCAGCAGCACATCGGCAATAAGGCGCGGCGTGATCTGCTGGCTAAGCGTGCCCGCGATCCCAAAGACCCACTTAAGTTGGTGATCGTGAGGGATATGTGGCTTACCGGCTTTGACGCGCCGTGTATGCACACGATGTACGTTGACAAGCCAATGCAGGGTCACGGACTGATGCAGGCAATTGCGCGAGTAAACCGCGTGTTCCGCGACAAACCTGCAGGACTGATCGTGGACTATATCGGTATCGCGCAAAACCTGAAGTCGGCGCTGCAGAAGTACTCCAAGAACGACCAGGAAAACACTGGCGTCGACGAAGCACAGGCCATCGCGATAATGATGGAGAAGTACGAGGTAGTGCGGGACATTTACCACGGCTTCGACTACGTCTCCGCGATGAGCGGCACGCCGCAGGAGCGCCTGGCGATGATGGCCGGAGCCATCGAGTGGATTCTCGACCTGCAACAGAAGCTGGCAGCGAAAGAGAAGACGAAAGAAGGTAAGAAGAATGCACACCGCCGATACCAGGACGCCGTGCTGCTCTTGTCAAAGGCGTTCGCGTTGGCATCTGCTTCCGACGAAGCCCGCGAAATCCGGGAGGAAGTAGGTTTCTTCCAGGCGATCCGTGCTGCGCTGGTCAAGAGCAGTACTGGCTCCGGAGTGACCCAGCAAGAGCGCGAGTTGGCCATCCAGCAAATCGTCAGCCGTGCGGTGGTCTCTACAGAAATCATGGACATCCTGGCCGCTGCGGGCATCAAGAGCCCGGACATTTCTATCCTCTCGGACGAATTCCTCGCAGAAGTGCAGCAGATGGAGAAAAAGAACCTTGCGCTGGAGGCCTTGCGCAAGCTGATAAATGACGGCATTTGCTCGCGCAGCAAAGCCAACGTGGTTCAGACCAAGGCCTTCTCGGAGCGATTGGAGAACGCGGTCGCACGTTATCACGCCAACGCCATCAACACTGCCGAAGTACTGCAGGAACTGATTCAACTGGCCAAGGACATCCGTGCGGCGCGCCAGCGTGGAGAGGAATCCGGGCTTTCAGACGAAGAGATCGCCTTCTACGATGCACTGGCCGAAAACGAAAGCGCGGTGCAGATGATGGGCGACGGCATGCTCAAGCTGATCGCCCACGAATTGCTAATGAGCCTGCGCGAGAACGTGTCGGTTGACTGGGCACACCGAGAATCTGCCCGGGCCCGCATGCGTGTTTTGGTCAAACGCATCCTGCGGAAGTACGGTTATCCCCCCGACCTCCAAAACACAGCAGTTCAAACAGTTTTGCAACAGGCCGAGGCATTGTCATCGGATTGGGCGATTGGTCGGGATGGGGCACTTCGTGGCTGAAGAGCCTGCCTAGCGGTCTGCAATCTGACAAAGTCCGGGGTTCATAATGCCCTTAAAGGTGGCCTGGAGAATCTGATTGGTTGATTTGGGCGTTTGAAATGTGGACTTCCAGTGCATGATAAAGGACGTTATCATACATTGAGTATCCGTAAAGAGTAGGGCGCATGACTGGAAAAGCATTACAGATCATTGGGCTAGAGAACCTACCTAAGCTGTTCGTTCCGGATCAGACTGCGGCAAAGCGCTTCATCGAGTTTTTTACAGCGCATATTCGTAATCCCAATACGCGAAAGGCATACGCACATGCCGCACAGGAGTTTGGGACTTGGTGCGAGCTCAACGGATTTACAGAACTTCGCGACATCGAACCCGTCCATATCGCGGCCTACATCGAAACCCTTCAGGATCGTCTCGCTGCGCCTTCAGTCAAGCAGCATCTTGCAGCGATTCGGATGCTATTCAACTGGCTGGTCGTGGGTCAGGTTCTGGCGGTTAACCCCGCTAGTCCTGTTCGGGGGCCAAAGCATTCCGTCAAAAAGGGGAAAACCCCGGTCCTAACCGCTGAGGAAGCGCGGGCTTTACTTGATTCCATCATTCCTGACTCACCGATGGCTCTCCGCGATCGAGCCCTCATCGCACTGATGGTCTACACCTTTGCTCGCGTCGGTGCCGCACTAAAAATGCGGGTAGAGGATGTATACATCCAAGGGAAACGAACGTGGGTGCGTCTCCACGAAAAAGGTGGAAAGCGACATGAAATGCCCTGTCACCACAGTTTGGAAACCTATCTTCAAGAGTATCTAGAGGGTGCCGGACTTGTTGGAGGGCCTAAGGATGTTCTCTTCAGAACAGCGACCAAGCGAGGTGGGCAGCTAACGGAACGCCCCATGTCGCAACCTGATGCCTATCGAATGATTCGGCGGCGGGCTGCACAGGCTGGAATCTGGACCCAGGTCGGCAATCACTCATTCCGCGCTACCGGTATTACGGAATATCTCAAGAATGGCGGAAAGCTCGAAATTGCCCAGCAGATGGCTAATCATGAATCGGCTCGCACTACTGGGCTTTATGATCGAAGAGATGATCAGGTCTCGCTGGATGAGGTAGAACGAATATTGATCTGAAAGAACCCAAATATTTACCCGTGGCGATGGAAGTCACATGTTTCAGCCTCGATCTCTTGAATTCTTATTCTGCAGCCGCTCTCAACCTTTCTGGCGACCAAATCAAATTGACCAGTTGAGTGACTAGTTCGCGCCTTTGATTTTGTTCTTTTTTTCCAAACGTTGCTGTCGGCTCAAATGCAAGAGAGTTGCGCTGCTTGAAGTTGAGGAACTGAGGTTGGTTACGATAAGTCGCTTCGTAGAGGCTCGCTGCGAAGAGGTTTTGACTTCCGTACTTTGATACCTTTTGTTCAAAAGACTTGTCCTGGAGACTGCGGTTCACGTCCGCTGGAAGCAATAATAAACTGGCAATATGTCCTCTAATCCGTTGAAAGTCAGCCTGATCAGAGAAGTCAGCTTGATACCTCTGATAATCATTGGGCCATATATGCTCGATGTCGAACGAATTCTGTAGCTGTCTATCCACATAGCTGGGAAATAGATCAGGTTGACCAGATTCAGTCTCAACGTAGGAGGTGATTCGTGCCAGGATATGCGCAATATATCTTCTTGAGAACTGATTAAGTCCAAAGTCATCAAGACCAAGTCGCTGTCTTGATTTATACCCTTCGAAGGTAATATCATCTATCTTCAGTCTTTCTGATAGAGTTGATACGAGATCCTCCAACGATTTCCGACGGATATCGACGCAAAGCTTGAACATTGCGTATGATGTGCTGGAATAGCCTATTCGAACATAATTAACAACACGGCGAATCAGCCAAATATCGATATACGTTGCTGTAACTTGAATCTTTTTTCTGACCGTATCTGCATCGTCCGATGCGCATAGGGGGGAAAGCAGTACCGTATTTTGCCAGGTGAACTCGTTGTTGGCCACATAGAAAACTGACTCTAATCCCTTCGTATATACTTCACTCGCATTTAGAATGAGATTATAGGCTTTCGCAAAGAATGGAAAGTCGTCATGAATGAACCGTAGATTGCTTGATTCATTTCCAAGATTGAGTCTAGCGTGGTTATCTCGTGACCAGCGATGGAACTTGCCGATAAGCTCCCAGTCTTTATCGGAAGAATCCGCCTGTCGATCGCGGATGCTCTCGGCGTATTGCGCCCTTAACCATGCCTTAATGCAATTCGCGTCCCTGTCCTTTTCTGATTCGCCACTAGCAGAAATTAGGGCGCGGACTTGCTGCTTCCAAACCTGATTTGCATTACGCCGGTGATTGGGATCTTCAACTGGTGCAAGTAGATACGCCTTGAACATATCAATGGGGCTTAGCGGCTTGCCCCGATCATTCATGGTTTCGAAGATTGCGTAAGCGTAATTATCGTTGCTCGTGGCAATTTCTATTAGCCCAACCTTCGTAAGGAGCCAGTAGATGAAATGCGGGAGGGCGTCACCAAGCTCTTCATCAAGAGCGCGGGACTCAATTTGTTGATAACGCTCATACATGTTTTGGATTGATTCATCCTTACCATCTGGCGTAAAGGCCGCCCCATCAAAAAGCGCTTTTAATACTGTATGCCGTTCTGGTATATCAAGATTAAATTTGAGAGTTCCAAGATCGTTTCCGTAGATAAGTGGTGCAATCTCACGATTTAGGGTGGAATAAACCTCCTGTTCTGCGTCACGATGGTTCTCTATCATCGCACGTTGAAGCCGTATAGTTACGCGATGTAGATATATTAATAGTAAAGTAAGTGATGTTACACGTTGCTGACCATCTATCAGGAAACTTCTGTCGTTTCGGGTCGTCACAATGACAGATCCAAGAAAGTAATCCTCATAACCTCTTACTTTATCTGTTGCATCGCCAGCCCGATAGCAGCTTTGAAACTTCCCCAGAAGATCGTCCAGCAAGTCATCTATATTGCTAATGCTCCATTTGTACTCTCGCTGATACTCATCAATAGAGAATGGCTTCTTTAGTAGCTGGTCTATTGTCTTATAAAGAGGATGGATAGAGGCCATAGTAATAATTAGTAGTTTCCACTCAAGATCTTCATGTTCTGAAGGGCGAAAGATTATTATGATCGGTGTATATTATCTTATTTAGAGCGGCCATTCCATCAGCGCGCGGAGTATCTTTAGGGAAGATATGGTGAGCTCATCGATAAGATTGCGATGATTCGTTAAGAACTCTTTCATAACTCAGCCTTCATCCGGCGCAAACCCACAATACCCTCCCATAAATGAAGGCGCAGCCTCATAATAGACATATTTCACAGCCCCAGGAATATCCACCCTGTCAGTGATGCCATCAATGCCACAGAGGTCATCATCAAGCTCATCGAAATCAGACTCCATCTCGTCAATGCCTAGCTGATCAAAAGCAGCAGAGCGATACTCAAAACCGTGATCTGACGCGATAAACAACGTATGTGGGCATGGGGTGAACTCTGCATCATCCTCGCTCACCGCCTTTATCACAGTCTGAGAACAGAAAGGGCACGCCAGGGGCACTTCAAAGAAGCTATCTACTTCGATTCGCTGAATCATGACATCCCTCTCACTTTAAAATCGATGCTTGGAAGATCGGCAATGTTGAATGATTCTCCGTCATCAGAACCTAATCGTCTAATTCAGAATTGATAAGGGCGGGATAACCCCCTCGAATCGAAATAATCGCACGGGATAGCGACATGAAGCGTCGTACCAGGCGCTATCCTTTGGATCTATTGCTCGGCAAAGGCTTAACCCTGGAGGATCAGCATGGCTGGAACTATCATTTACCTGCACGGATTCCTGAGCGTTGGGAATAGTGAGAAAGCAGCCACATTGAAAGCAGCGATTCCGGATCAGGCTCATCTCTCTCCGGATCTCACATTTGATCCTGATGATAATCTCAGAATCATTTCAGATCTGCTTGCCACTTTGCCTAAAGGCCCGGTGATCTTCGTGGGTACCTCTCTTGGAGGCTTTTGGGCGCACTACTTCGCACAAACGACGGGAAATCCTTGTGTCATCGTTAACCCTTGCATTCATCCGAGTGATACATTCAAAGATCGTTGTGGCGATTACCCGAACTACGTGACGGGCGAGAAGGTCTCCGTTACACCGCATGCACTGGCTCGTTATCGTGATCTAGAGCGAGAATTAGAGGCCATCTACGACCCTAAACGGGTTCATCTTCTTGTGGCGAAGGACGACGATGTATTACCTTGCGGTCCCGCAATGAGGGCGTTTGAAGGATGTAGCACCCTCGTTGTCACGGAATCGGGCGGCCACAGGTTCACATCAGAGTGGCATCGGGCAATCGAGGTTCTAAAGCAGGTCTGCACCCATCTATGGTGAGTCCTCGTCAGGCTGTCGGCCTTCAGCGTGTTGAGTCGTTGAGCTTCCAGTTACGGTCCCCTCCCCTTGCCTTTTGATTCGATCCAGACGATCCTGGTCTGCTTGTCTAAGCAGCGGCAGTGCTCGAAGGTAGAATCGATAGACCACTTCGTCGTCGTTGAAGTCGCTCTTGGAGAGACACCCTACTTTGTCATGAGTCATCTTCAGCCGGCTCTCCTTCTTGCTCAAGTGCCGCGAACTTTGCTGCCATGGTCGGATTTCCGCGGGTTAGCTTCTTAATGGTGACGTCCTGAAGCTTGTCATTCGCGAGCCGCAGATTAGTGCCTGTGCCTTGAAGTTCCGATTTCGCCTTTTCCAGTGCTTTGATGGCTTTATCGATCTCCGCGATCGTTTTTTCAAAGTGCCCTTGGGCCAAACTGTAATTCCTGCTGAACCCTGCCTTGAACGTCTCAAGCTTCCCTTCAAAGTTTGTGATGTCGATGTTCTGTTGCTTGACGAGTGCAAGCTCCGTTTTGTACTGCAGGGAGTTCATAGCGGCATTTCGAAGCAGTGTAATCATCGGAATGAAGAACTGCGGCCGAATCACGTACATCTTAGGGTGACGGTAAGAGACATCCACAATCCCGGAGTTGTAGAGCTCATTCTCCGGCTCAAGCAGAGAAACGAGGACCGCGTATTCGCAATTCTTCTCCTCACGATCCTTATGGAGCTCGCTCAGGAAATCTACGTTTTTCTTCTTGGTCGCGGTCTCATCACTCTCGTTTTTCATCTCGAACATGATCGAGACGATCTCGGTACCCGCCTCGTCCGTATCACGGAAAATAAAATCCCCCTTGCTGCCACCCCGCGCATCGTTATCTTTCTCGAAATACGCTTTTGGGAAAGCCGTGGGCCGAATCTTGTTGAATTCAATTTCACAGTGCTGTTCCAACGTCTCACCGACCATTTT
This sequence comes from Methylococcaceae bacterium, assembly GCA_044350805.1. Lineage (GTDB taxonomy): Bacteria > Pseudomonadota > Gammaproteobacteria > Methylococcales > Methylococcaceae > UBA6136. The sequence goes on along the minus strand of JBILGU010000021.1, from coordinate 15,669 downwards.
GGTAGACAGGCGGGCTTTCATATCCCGGAGCCTCTCAATTTCGGCCTCCCTATCCTTGATTTGCAGTTCGTGAGCGGCCTTGAGAGTCTGGGCTGATAGTTCCTTCTCAAGGGCTGCAAGCTCGATTCCTTTTTTCAGCTCATCCCGCTCTTTTTCGACATCCCTGACGGCTTCATTGAGCGCGAGCTGATGGCTGACACCAATCGCATCCAGCTGCGCCTTGAGAGCCTGAATCTCGGCGTCTTTCATCGCTGCTGATTTATGAACCTCAAACTCAAGCTGCGACTTCAGTGTCAGGATCTCTTTATCTTTATCGGCCCCGCCCTGCTGCAATTCCTGCGTCACCTTGGCAACCGCGAGCGCAACAGCTGCCGCCTCTTCTCGCTTGGCGATATCTAGCCGCTCGTGTAGCTGCTTCTCGAACGCCTCATCTCGAACTTGTTTTAGGATCTCGGCATATCCGGCTTCGTCGATGGTGAATGCCTTTTTGCAGTGGGGACAATTGATTTCGTGCATATATTCCTTTTGTTATGAATTCAATCTTCTGTACGTCATGCTTCCTGGAGTACTTAAACCCTAATCGAAGAGCTTCTGACTGAGATCTGCCATGGTTTTGATACAGAGCTCCCTAAACCACTTCACTTCGGGGTCATTCTCATAGGAACGGTGCCAGAGGAATTTAATTCGGTCCGATATTTTGTCGAGCGGAAGCTTGTAGGTCTTGATGCCATACATTTCCTCAAACTGTGGCCCAAAATGCCAAGGAATCAGAGCCACCAAGTCGGTCTTCAGAAGGATGGGAGGGATCACAAGGACATTGGGAACCTCGATCTCGACCCGTTGCTCACTCGCGCGAATAAAGTCCTGGAGTTCCGGCGCTTGTCCCCACCCGTTCACCCATACGAACCGCTCCGACAACACTTCCTGCAATGACGGGGATCCCTTGATTCGGGGGTGGCCCGGTCTTACCGATACAGCAATCTCATACTCCATGCAGAATTCAGAGCCCAACATCGCATCTGTGAATGTCTGTGAGGAAATGGCTAAATCAACATCCTGCTGCCGAAGCAATCCCGGTATTTCGCTCTCGGGATCCACGCTGCGGATGACAAGCTTGGCATTGGGGGCCTCCGCCTTAAGGCGCTGATAGATGGGCTCGCCTAGGAGAAAGCCACCGCCATAGGCAATCGCTACCGTGAATATCCGCCGAGAGGTCATCGGATCAAAGCCCTGCTTCTCAAAAAGCTCCTGTCGAATAATGTCCAAAGCGACCTTGACCTGCCCATAGATCTCATCGGCTTTTAAGGTGGGGCGCATGACTTTTGTGCCAACGAACAACTTATCGTTAGCAATATGCCGAAATTTGCTGATGGCAGAGCTGATTGCCGGCTGACTCAGGAACAATCGCTCTGCCGCTTTTTGTTGACTCCCTTCTTCGTAAACTGCTTCGAATATAGTCAGAAGATTCAGGTCGATACGTCTGAGATTAATAGGCGGCATGCGGATTTCCTCGTGGACAAAACCAATCTTCGATCATAAGGGGTAGTGATAAGCGTTCAATCTAGACGGTGTAGATTAATGCGAGATGCGACACGTTATGACGCATGTTGAATTTACATTTCTCTGGACAAGTTTAAGAGAGGTAAATATGACCGTACATGACGTGAGCTCTGTATGCAGTGACAATGAGATTATCACTCCTAAAACTCATAAGGACTGGATGCTCCTCCTCTGGACGATGCGAATTGCAGCGTATATCCCAGAGATACTTGATCGTGAAGAGTGCCGCTCCGCTGCTGCGACGACCCTCTCGATTATCGCCCCCTGGGTTCATTGGCCCGAATCGCTTCTACAGGATTTTGCGTCACATCTTCGAAATGAACAGGATCTTGATCTGAGCGTGATGGAAAGGCATGCTCCGGATGCAGCGACGATGTCCCTTCAAATCCGTGAACAGCTCAAGATGATCGACTGCAGCATCTTGTCAAAACCCTTCCAGGAGTATTACAGGCACCGGAAGAATAAAGTCGGCAAGCTCATCGAAGCAGCCGAAGCAAAAGTTCAAGCTATGGCCTGCTATCGCGAAATGGAGCTCGCCAGAAATACAGAGTGGTTGTCTGACTTGGTTGGACTGAATGAAGCGGAATCCGCATTCCTGCTCCTATCCCTCTACGTTCGGGAAAGCGCCGAAATGAAGGCCATCTTCAACGCAATCCCTTTCAAGGGGATACGAAAAGCTGCAACACAATTTGGCTGGATTTTGGGTCAAGAGAGCGCTGAAATGCAGCGCGCTTTGAGTCCTGGGAGTAAATTGCATGGTCTAGGGATGTTCAGGGGGCAATATCATGTCTCAGATCTGGATGACCTGATCCCCAACGACCCCAAAGTCCATGACGTCCTGAGTATGGATCATGCAAATGCGGAATCCTTGGTAGGACTTTTCCTTGAAAGATCAAATGGAACTGAACTTACGGCGAATGATTTCTCTCATCTCCAAGATGCATTGGAAGATCTTTCGACGATCATAAGAACAGCACTGGAAAAACGGGAAAAAGGGGTCAACGTCCTTTTCTACGGCCCGCCGGGGACTGGAAAAACTCAACTTTCGAGACTGATTGCGCAGTCCATTGGATGCTCTCTCTATGAGGTTCGCTGGAGTGACGATCAACGTGAGCCTGCGACCGCAACAGAGCGGCTGATGGGACTGGAATTGGGCCAGAACTTTCTAAAGCACCAAGCCAATTCCTTTTTGTTGTTTGATGAAGTCGAAGCCGTCTTTGAGGGGGAAAATGATGGCATGGGATCCCTTTCTCGCCTTTTGGGCGATAAGGGACATGCACGGAATGAAAACAAAGCATGGATCAATCAGACTTTAGACAATAACAGCGTCGTCCCCACCATCTGGATCGCTAACGAAATTGACCGGTTTGATCCCGCCTTTCTGCGGCGTTTCATTTATTGCCTTGAGTTCAAGATTCCGCCCCGGCGTGTTCGACGCCGCGCAATTGACCGATATCTGGGTGAAAGCAATCTCAGCGAAGACTTCAAAGACCGGCTTTCGGCACAGTGGATCAGCGCAGCTCAGATTGAAATGGCTCTCCGCTCGACGCGGTTGCTCAAGCTTACGGATCAGAGGGAAACGGAAACTGCCGTGCTGCGCTCCATCAAGGCGAGCATGGCAGTTATGGGGCAAGAGTTTGTTGATGAAGCTCGGACCGCCTCAAGCTATCGCTTGGACTATCTGAATGTTGAAAGCCCAATTCCTATCGAACGATGGGGCGAAGTGGCAAGGAATGGACATCCCTTGACGATTTGTCTGGCAGGACCCCCGGGTGCAGGAAAAACAGAATTGGCCAGATATCTTGCAGACCAATTGGATAAACCCCTTCTGGCAAAGCGAGGCTCTGACCTTCTCAGTAAATGGGTCGGGGGGACCGAGGCCCAACTGGCCGCGATGTTTAGGGAAGCAAAGGAAGAGCAAGCCATTCTGCTTCTGGATGAGGCAGATTCCATGCTCCGTAATCGTGAGCAGGCCTCTCAAGCCTGGCAGGTCAGTCAGGTGAATGAGCTTCTTCAGCAGATGGAGGGGTTTAACGGGATCTTTATTTGCACTACAAATCGATTTGAAGATCTCGATCCTGCGGCTCTCCGGCGTTTTAGTCTCAAAGTGCGATTCCATGCCATGACGCCTAAGCAACGCTGGATGTTCCTTTTGGAAATCACCGGGCGCTCAGAGAATAACTTCCCGGAAGCAGCCCACATCAGACTGAAGCTTGATCGCCTTGAGGGGGTAACTCCCGGTGATTTTGCCGTCGCCCAACGCCAATTCCAGATGCTTAACAAAACGCCCGATCCATTGGAACTGTTGACAACCTTGGAGCAAGAAGTTCGGGCTAAGAATTGGAACAGCCAGCAAAAGGCTATCGGTTTTCTGCATTAAGGAGGAAGAGAGGATGAACGAAGATCTCATTAAACAGGGCGACGAATATGCTGAACGGATCACGGAATTTCTAGCTAGTCGCCAGCAACTCTTCACAATGGAACGATACAAGAGTCGATCTATTTTCAAATACAACGTCCCGCATCTCGCAGGAGACATTCAAGTCGAAATTCAAGCTAAACCCTTCGCGGATTTTTTCTCCGTATTTGCCACGGCCCCTATTCTCGTTCCAGAACATCGACGAGATTGGTTTCTTTCCATTTTGACCCGCGAGAGTTTTTCAGAGACACCTATTCGTCAGGAGCTTGATTTCAAAACCGGAGCGGTGCGCGTGGGCTATTCCTCTATGCTTTGCCTTGAATGGGTTTCGGAAAAGAGGCTCTCCCAGATGACCGCCCGTTCCGTTGCGATGCTTGAAGTTTTGATGGGCCTCTTGCAGGAGTTGGCGCAATCATCTGACACGGAATCAAATGTTGAAGGGTATGATGACCTCGTTTAGTTTCAACGGATTCACCTCCCCGCCCTACCCTCCTCTCAACGATGAATCAGCGCGCGCATAGCCTTGAAACCGTTCAGCTAGCTCTCGAAATTCTCCGAAGAATTCCTCGGGGTAGAAAAGTCACCGCGACGGAACTCCACGATCAGCTCAAGGGGATCGGTTTCGATCGGGATATACGCACTATCCAAAGGCAGCTTGAAATGCTGAGCGAGCATTTCGAAATTGAGCGAGATGATCGAAGTAAGCCCTATGGATATCGTTGGCTCGAATTTTCAAAAGGACTCTCCGTTCCAAACTTATCTCCTCAGGAATCGTTGTTGCTGCGGTTAGCGGAGGAGCATCTGCGGAACATTCTTCCTTCGCGGCTCATGAAATCGATGGATGGCTTCTTTCAGCAAGCGAAGCAGAACCTCACGTTTGGCTCGAACACGAAGCTGGAGAAAGAGTGGCCGAATAAGGTCCGCGTGGTCTCAACTACGCAACCTCTTCTCCCCCCACGCGTGACCGAGGGGATCTTTGAGGCGGTGAGTGAGGCGCTCTACGGCAATCACTGGCTAACGCTCGATTACCAAAATCGAGGGGGCCGAAGAGCAGAGATCGAGGTCATGCCGTTGGGCCTTGCGCAGCAGGGACCCCGTCTTTACCTCGTTTGTCGTTACAAGGGGTTTGATAACGAGCGAAGTCTTGCTATCCATCGAATCAAGGCGGCCCGCATATCTTCACTGCGTTTTGAACGACCCAAAGACTTCAATCTCGCTCGCTACGATGATGATGGCCGTTTCGGATATGGAGAGGGTCACAAGGTCCAGTTAACGTTCACGATCACCCGTGAAGCGGGGCTGGAGATCATTGAATGCCCTCTCGCGAAGGATCAGGTGGTCGAGGAACTAGGTGAAACGCACTACCGGATCAGCGCGAAAGTAACCGATAGCGGCATGCTCGATCGCTGGATTCGAAGTTTTGGCGAAGAGCTGACGGATGTCGAGCGCATCGCCATTTAACGTTTAGCCCAGCACAGCAGGCAACTCAACCTATGACTTCACACACCGTAAAGCTTCCACCACGGTTCGACATGGCTGCGGCGCTGACCCTCGCGCGCCAATTTGCTTCAACCTCTTCCGCTGCTTCTTACGACGTTGATTTCTCTGCGGTGACGTTTACCCAGCCCTTCAGCATGCTGTATCTCAGCAGTCTGATCCGAAGGCTCATCCAGGATCGGCCCGAAGTCTCTGTTAGCTTCAGTCATTACGAGCGGTTGGGGTATCTTGCTCACATGGGCTTTTTCAAGGCCTGCGGGATTGAATATGGCAAGGATCCGGGTCAAGCAGCCGGATCCCCTGATTATTTGCCGCTGACGCGCCTTGCGATCAGTGACCTCGAGGCAGAGGCTTCCGATCAATACGAGGACCCAAGGGAAACGATTGAGCGACATTCTGGGAAACTCGCCGAGGTACTCGCACGATCGGACCATGGGGACCTTCACGAAACCCTCACCTACGCGCTTCGCGAGATCTTCCGGAACGTCCTTGAGCACAGCAACGCGGATGCCATCTGGTATGCGGCACAGTGCTGGCCCGGTTTAAAGCTGGTTGAACTCGCGATCTTTGACGAAGGCGATGGGATTGCAACTTCCCTTGCTCGAAATCCCCACCTCTCCATTGCCTCGGACCTTGATGGCCTCAAATTGGCCATTCTTCCGGGGATTTCAGGGGTTGCCTTTAAGGGCGCTCGTCAAAAACGCAATGACGCTTGGGCCAACTCAGGCTACGGCCTTTTCATGACCAGCCAGCTTTGTCAGCGCGGGAGCTCCTTCGTTATTGCCAGTGGCAATGCCTTGCTTGAAATGAAAGCTGAACAATTCCTGGAGCAGGAGATTGATTACCCGGGAACCGCCATTCGGCTTCGATTTAAGACGGATAGAGTCGAGGACCTATCGAAATCGCTCGAGGGGCTCAGGAAGCTTGGGGCTCAGATCGCAGGGGACATTTCAACGGAAGCCAATCTTTCGGCGTCCATGTCTTCGCGAATGTTGATGTTGAAAGAGAAGACCTAGACGGTCGTTTCACTCTCTGGGTCTCTGAAATCGATCATCTTCCCCTCTTCGTCGGCAATGACGATCGATCGGAGTTCGCCACTTTCTGACTCAATAAGGAGTGGCCCCCAAACCCAGCATTCAACATCGGATAAATCCCATCCCTCCGACTCCAGGCCAAAATGGCCCTCCTCTTCAAGAATGCTCGCGAGACGATGCTGTTCCTCCTCAGCCATGGCTTCAGGAAAAACGTAATCACCAAACCACCCATCCAGCATTTCATCAAGCTCAGATTCAACGATGTTGTTGGTGCAACAATTATTTAGATCGATGCTATCCCTCCTCCCATCACCGCCCGGCACTTCCTGATAGAGGAACTGTGGCCGTTGGTCATCCTCCGTCTCGATCACGTAAGAACAACTCCTAAACCCCTCTTTTATAATCAGAGGGCTAGAGTGGTCTGAGTGGGTGAAATAACTATGTTGCTCACAGGATTTTCGGTAGTAGGTGCTCACCTTCCAGACGCTCATCAGTGACCTCTCGTTTGATAAACACAAAATTGTCTTAGGGACTGATGCTCCAACAGCGATCCTGTCCTTAACCCAACCAGAAATGCCCGCAGTATGGGTGGGTAATGCACAAGCCATTTAACTGTATAGAAAACAGATGCGAATTCCCGACTTCGATGTGATCAAAAGCGAAGCCGCCGAAGGGCGAACAGGTGCCTGGCGTTGTTCCGGAACCGGTCTTCACCCCAATCCTCGCTACTGGAAATATGACTGGTGGGTCTTCCATCAAGACTCTCCTGTCGATGGACATGCGTTTCTCACAAAGCCCTATCGGCTCACAACACATGATGCCCTTCAACTTATTGATCGTATCAGAGCCATAGGTGGCCTTTGTTGGACCTATAACGTCAGGCGTCCACGCCTTGATCCAGAGAACACCCCCTTTGATCCTCATCACCCACGCTGGACGGGTGTTGAGTGGGCTCCGGCTTATGATGAAGATCCCGACTCCCCGATCGATGGGCACAAATAATGACCATGGAATTCGTTTAATTGCGAGCCCTTGCTCGAATCCGACGTTTGCGAGCAAGCAGCTCCCAGGCCCGATCTATTCGGGTTTCTGCAAATACCGATAGGTAATCGGGATGTGGATCGATCCTCAGTCTCACCAAGTCCAAACGATCGGCATCCCAACAGGTCTGGATGGTGTCGTCTGGATGAACACCACCGCCGCTATGGCCCTCAAGCGCCTCTTTAAGTTTTAGAAAAGCCTCGTCTTCAAGATCGAAATGTGTTCCACGAAGGGTCTCCGCATAGGATGCGGCTCGCTTTCCATGATCTGGATCTTGGTATTCATCCTGCCGGCGGCTATCGTGTAAGAAGGCAAAAAGTTCGACCACCAAGAGATCCGCACCATTCAGTTTCGAAATCTCCAAGGCATGCAATCGAACCCGCGCCCAGTGGGTTACTCCATGTAGCCCACGAGGATGGCATTCGAACTGGGCCAGAATTACTTTTAAAAGTGATTTGCGGTGGATATAACGCATCCATTCTCCTTTACCTTTGTATTTTTAATAGTACCGGTTAAACCCAGAAAACCGGGACGGGGTGTCTGGAGGGCCTTCACGATCTCAAGCACTTTCGCTGGAGGTAGAACCGGGCCACCCGCTTCGTCTCAAATCCACCGGGTCGGCGACCCAAAGTGCAGCGATCCATCGCTTGACTCGTAACGTGTTTCTTTTCATCAAACGTTCTACGGGCCCTCTTTCAATCATTCCAACGAATCCAGTATCAACCATTCTGCGTCATTCCATGTCGCGCTCTCGTTAAGCCGCAGACAAAATAAAGCCTCCCCGACGGACCATCCGTTTCCCGACTCGAAGTGACATCAGATTCAGATAGAGCCGAGCATTGCGACATTATTTGTCGCTGCCAATGAGAAGATGCGCTTCACCGTCTCAACCAGGAACCCCAGGAGGTCTTCATTCAACGTCACTCTAAAAACCTTAGGACTCTGCGCATTCCTCTGGCTGGCAGGTTCATTCATTGCACATGCAGGTCCCTTAGAAGCAGGCTGTGGCCTCCTTCCATCCAAGGCGAGTCGAGTGCTAGGAAAAGCATCCACGGATGAGTTGTGTGCCGACGCCATTCGTTTCAAGGACACCTTCGGAACCACCCTATTCCGCATTTATGAAGGAAGTGAAATGCTCTTTGAAACCAAAGAAGTCATCCCCTGTGATCAATGCGTCCTGCATCTCAAGGAACCCTTCCGAGGCATCACATGGAATGATGAAACGGTCACACTCCACATCCAGCACGGCAAAAAAGTCATTCGCCTTGAAGACATCACACTCGGTAAGGTCGATGGACATTGGAAGCCTCTTTTCTGGGATCGATCCATCTACGAGCCCAAAACGACCGGAGAATGGTTTGAACAGGTAGACCTTCAGACCCACTTTGCGCGAGTCCAATATCGCCGGAATAACCCAGAAAATAGCTACTGTTCGAGTTATGCCGCTGACATCATTGCCTGCAGTAGCGATGCAGATCGTGACGCCGATTGGGAGGCGGTCTGTACGGTGAATCCAGACGCTTATGCCCTGGATTCCTTGAGCTATCTTCGAGTCTCCATGATCGCTTGCTATCACACCACGCCAGAAGAAATTGCCGGTGAACTGATGATGAAGAGCGTCGACTTTCCCATCGCGTTGCCGCCTATGCCTATGAAATGGTATGACCCCCGACGCCGAAGTGAGATTTGACGCATGGGCTGATGAACCCGATCAATGATCCGCATACCCAATAACTTTTGGACCATCCGGTCAAAAAAGTCCTAGTTTTATCAACGCGCACTCACGCTTCAATGACGAGGGCATTTTCTATGGCTACGGTATTTGTTTACGGCACACTCCTTCGTGGAATGCGGCGATTTCCGGTGCTTCGTCATGCCCGCTTTCAGGGGTTGGGGGAAGTCGAAGGTGTTCTGTTAAACCTGATCCATTACCCAGGGCTCCTGAAGGGTTCAGGGCGTGTGACTGGGGAGCTCTACGAAATTGATGACGAGACTCTGTGGGAACTCGATCAGATCGAAGGGTATGACGCAGAGGATGAAAGCGGATCGCTATATCTTCGAGCGACACTGGATGTTAGATCGCTGGATGATGGAAAAAATCAGAAGGCTTTTGTCTATTTCTACAACCAAGATCCCACGCCGTTCTCCAGGATCTCGAGTGGTGATTACCGACAACACGTTGAAATCTTCCTGAATGATGAGACCTACTACATTGCCTATGGCTCCAACTTGAATCCAGAACGACTCAAAAGACGGGTGGGAGACGTTGAGGTGGGCCCAAAAGGTTATCTTGATGGTTTCAGGCTAGTCTTCAACAAGACCAATGAAGATGGGAGTGGTTGCGCCAATCTTCAAAGCGCTCCGTGGCATCAGGTCCCCTTTGTGGCCTACCGATTCCCCGAAGGGCTTGATCAACTTCGCCTTCTGGATATTCATGAAGGGGTTCCACACTGCTATCGCCGTATCGCTTTTCCCTTTCCCCTGGGCCTGGATGAGCGCCAGGCACTCGGCTATCTCTATGTTACGAATCCAACCCGCCTGTCGGCAGATCTCCTGCCGCAAGACGAATATCTTGACCATATCGAAACGGGATACAGAATTCATGGATTTGAAGACGACCTAGCAAGCCTTCCTAACCGTTATGAAAATGCGGCTGCATATGACTAATCGAGAATATTTCACGCCCCCATCTTCATGAAACTCATCTGTCGCCATAACCTTAACGAAAGAGGACGAGACTTCATTGTTGGGGACCTTCACGGGTGTCTTTTCCACCTGGAGCGCGTCCTCGACAAGGCTCAGTTTGATCCCTCCATGGATCGGGTCTTCTCCACGGGAGATCTGGCCGATCGTGGCCCTGATAGCCCGGGGTGTCTTCTCCTTCTCAAAGAACCCTGGTTCTTTCCCGTCCTCGGCAATCATGATCTCTGCCTGCTCCAGTTTCTGAGAGGGCTTGGAGAAGGAAAGGATTCCAAAGAAGCCGATGAAGCTCTCGAGATTCTGTTCCATAACGGCGGGGATTGGATCCATGAAGATCTAAAGCCACTACTCAATCAAATGCCTGATCTTGCGGAGGCCCTTGAGGGTATCCCATTGATTCGATCCATTGGAACTACAGAAGATATTTCGAGATTTCATGTGGTCCATGGGGATTTTTATGCAGGGACTTCCGTTCTGACGGACGTGGAACTCGATGCCTTCGAGACAGACCCTTCAGAAGATCTGACGCTCTTCGAGGGGACTATGACGGTTAGGGAGTTCTCACAACATGTCACGTGGAGCCGACGATTATTCAAGAATTCTGGGCATTATGGGACGCTTGCTGAACTTTCAGGTCTCTCCCTGACATATGTTGGGCATAGCATTGTGAAGTCGCTCAAACGCGTCGCCTCACACCTCTTCATTGATGGCGGAGCCTATCTTCCCCGAGACAATGAGAACGCTTATGGCCTCAATCTCATCGATCACCTGAATCAGCGACACTATTGGACCAATGGCTTCGAGGTCAGAATAAGTCCGTTAAGTTTTGCGCGCCATCTTTCATGATCCAATGCCGGCAGGCGCATCTTCTCAGCTGCAGCGACACAATCTGTCGCATCTCCCTCTTATCATGTCCTCACTGAATCTCACCCCTGAAGAGGAGCCGAGATTCCATGATCAAAAGGAGGAACTTCATCATGGCGCAAGAGACATCTCCCACATCTACCATCAAGGTTATCCCCCTCGTTCAGGGTATCAGGGCCGGAGCCGAGCAAACGGCCGACTTTCTGATCAAGATCCAAGGGCCGGATCGTCCTCTTTCTCAGAAATCTCGCCCTCCCCTGAACCTGGCACTCGTTCTGGATCGCTCGGGATCCATGGCAGGTCATCCACTTCATGAAGCCAAGCGCTGTGCGCGAACGTTCGTTTCGCAACTTCACGCAGGAGATCATGTCTGCCTGATCGCTTATGACAATCGCGTCCAAACGCTTTTCGAGAGTCAGCCGGTCGGAAACCGGGGTGCGCTTTATGAAGCCATCGATGCCATCCGTCCCGGTGGGTCTACCAATCTTCATAAGGGATGGGCGACGGGCGTTCAAGCCTTGAAGGGAAACCCCATTAAAGCTTCGATCTCACGCGTGCTGCTCTTGAGCGATGGCCAGGCCAATCAGGGCATGACGGAAACAGGCCCTGTTTCCCATGAGTGTGCCCGTGCGGTGGTCGACGGCGTCTCAACATCCACGTATGGACTGAGCCATCACTTTAACGAAGACCTGATGACGTCCATGGCAAAACATGGTCAGGGTCAAGCCTATTATGGGGAATCGGCAGAAGACCTGATGGAACCCTTTCAGCAGGAGTTTGATCTGCTCTCCTCCATCTATGCCCGAAAGGTGCGTCTTAAGGCTAGCTCCGCAACCGATTGCAAGATCGAGATCTTGAATGCGTATCTTGGTGCAGATGAAAAAATCCTTCCCGATCTCGCCTACGAGGCAGAGGTCTGGGCATTGGTTCGCGTTCTGGTTCCTTCTTCACGGAGCGGAGAGGGCAAAAACGAATTGGTGCATGTGGGGGACCTGACCCTTAGCGCGAAAGATCTTGAAGGAAATCCCTTGCCACTCCCTCTGTTGCGCCTCGAACTTCCCTCCGTCGCTACGGAGGAATATCTGGGGCTCATTCAGAATGAGGAGGTTCGTCGTCGAGTACTTGAAGTCGAAGCAGCGAGACTCCAGGAACAGGCTCGACATGCAGCGCAAATGGGAAGGTGGGAAGAAGTCGATCAAATGCTGAATGAGGTCCAACGCCTCGCAGAAGATAACCCCTGGCTGGATGCGGTTGTCAGAACCTTGAAAGAGATGGCACGAGCAAAGGATGAAGCGCGTTTCTCCAAAGAGTCTCGCTACTCAGCTCACCGGATGTCGACCCGATACTCGGGAAGGGATGAATCGGCTCATTGGGATGAAGATCTCAGCGAAAACAGGTCTTTCACTCGCCGTAAATCCGCTCAGGGAAAAAACTCGGATGGGAATTCAAATCCTTAAAGGCATTCCTGGCTCTTCCTTAAGCGCGTGCCTCCGGTAAACGCCCGGGGGCCTGCAGAACGCCTCAGCATAGTCCAAAACGATACCACTTGAGGGTTGTCATGAATCGTATTCACATCAGCGACGAAGGATCATCGGGATCGGGCTATGTCATACATAAGGCATCCCGATATAAAGCCCTGGGCCCCGAGATATATCGATTAGGTGATTACTTTCGGCAGCCAGCCCCGGATCTTGATGACGAGCTTCTCGTAACGATTGCGTTAGGGATGAATCAACTTGCTCAATCCAAGGGGTTTGATGAACTGACGCCATTGGAAGGTATTGGCATTGAAGGGTTCTACGCCTTGATCAACGTGCTTCATTTTGAAGTCAGCCTACAAGCGCTTGTGAACCAAACCCCAAAAGGGTTTCTCGATCGAATGGAGATAAAGCATGTGATTACAGGCATGCCCCTCACTCTCTATAACCTCGTTGGCACCTGACTCAAGAAGCCCCTGTAGCGACATGGATCGTCGCACTGTCCGCTAGGCTGCACCTTGATAGGTTTACATCAATGGAGATACTGAAATGACCCAACATCTCGCCCTGATCGGGGACTCCATCTTTGACAATGCGCCCTACGTGGACTCAGGGGAAGCAGTCGGTGATCACATTAAACCGCTTCTTACCGGGTGGGACGTATCCCTGATTGCGGTAGATGGAGACACCACGCGGAATGTCCTTCAACAACGCAAAAGGATCCCCAAGAGCTGCACCCACCTAGCCCTCAGTATTGGCGGCAATGATGCCCTTCAATCCGTCCCACTGCTGAAAGCGCCCTGCAATAATGTCTTGGATGCACTGGATGTCCTTGCACAGATTCAAAACGATTTTCGGATCTCTTACCGAGGCGTCCTTGATGAGTTCTTGAGCCTTCAAAGGCCTCTCATCGTTTGCACAATTTATGAGCAGGTCCCGGGACTTGGGAACAACCTCAAAACTGCCCTTTCCCTATTCAATGAAGTCATTCTGTCCGAAGCATCAAGGGCTCAACTGACGATTCTGGACCTTAGGCATCTCTGTCGAGACCCCGCGGATTACTCGGCCATTTCACCGATCGAACCTTCGTCGATTGGGGGGGAAAAGATTGCAACTGCTCTCGCAAGCATTGTGAGCCACTGGGATACAGTCGATTCAGTAGGCCGTCTTTATGTCCAATGAGTGGTGGCTCTTCAGGCGGAAAGTACGCCCAAGGCTACAAAGGTATTTTTTCGAATGGCTAGCTCTTAATAACGCACGTTTAGCTTACCCCTTGATCCTTCGGTCCAGAACAGAAAGGGTGATGACGTTTAGCTTTGAAGGCATTACTCCCTCGCTCGAAGTCACGTTGACGGATGAAATCGGTGTTCATGCGAAGAAGAACAGTGAATGGTGGGATGCCCTGCTTTTCTTTGAGGCCAGTCCCCTCAAAACGGAAGACGGATACGTGTGTCGTTGGTGCAAACCCGAATACATTCGCCATTACCCTACCCGCAAATCCCTATGGGTAGATCATATGTTCGAGCCCTTTCTCGTCTGGGTGAATCAAACGCTCCCAAAAATGCAATGGCTTAGCCTAAGTCAGACCGAGTGTGGCGGTGCGCGATGGGCCGAGCTACATCCGGAATATCAAACGCCCAAAGATGCATTCGAAGAGTGGATTCCTCTGAAACTCATGTAACCAGGAGATACGTAATGAACGAAAAGTTTTCCGATCTCCAACTTGAACCGGATACCCGACTGTATTACAGAAAGGCATTCAGCCTTGGAGGTTTTGATGCGATCTTGGGGTTAATTAACCAAAAGAACGGTTTGTCCCGGCATCCATCTGGAGCCCTTGGTATCACTGGCTTGCAGCCGAAATATCGATTTCAAAATCGCCAATCAGTTTTTTGATAACTTCTTGAATACTAAGAATACTTCCCCGGTTGTAAAATTCATACTTGCCAATGAAGTTAATATGCTGCCAGGCAACGGGCGAAAAACGCAGTATTTCTTTGGCCTTGTCTGGGTGTACGGCTCGATAATGCTGATGAAGTGCCGACAAAATGGTCGCATTATAGAAAATCACCGCATTGGCAATAAGCCGAATGGATTCGGCATTGATGTCGAGTTCAATTTCAGTCTTTCCATTCAGCATCCTGCCGCCGCTGACTTTGGCAATGGTAGCGCTTAATTGGTGATAGGATTCGCCTCGATTCAATGAGCATTGCACCACTTCGCGTACTTCCTTGTTGTCAATATAGTCCAGTAAATAATCGGTTTTGATAATTTCATCGAAGGCGATCAGCGCTTTCAAGGTCGGATTGAGCTTTTTGTAAGCGGATAATTTACTGACAATCTGGCTTTGTGTCGTTTTTTTAGTGGCCAATGAAGCCAGTATTCTCAAGACTTTATCCCATTCCTTGATAATCAGTGCTTTATTGACCTTTTTGCTGGGTTTGATAATTTGTTTGGCATAGTGCTCGATCTCATCGAAGCTCACCAGGTCATGTTCGGATTTGTCACGCAACTGAGTAAAGCGCGGCATAAACCGGTAACCGAACATATACATCAGTGCGAAGTTGACGCGATTGATGCTGTGCATATCGCCGGAAACAGCCGTAATTTCAACATCCGACGTATTGCTTTCGACAATATCCAACAAGAAGTGGCTTTCATGCTGATTGGCGCCGATGACCTTAAGGCAAAGCGGCAGATGATTGGCATTTAGCGAGAATAAGACAACGCCTTGCAACATGCCGAAATATTTCTTCGAATACCGTGATTTGATCGTATGGTATTTCGTTGCGAATTTTTGACCGTCAACACTGGCGTGGACGCCATAATCAGACAAGTTGTACTCCGAAAAAATGGGTAACTTGGCCGTATGATTCATGATGGCATCATTGGCTGTAGCGAGGGTTTGATAGCGGATATAGTTTTTATTCACCCGGTCCAGGTCTTGCTCTTTCACGTCGCTGATCGCTTTCATTTTTTTGGTTTCTGTACCGGTCGCATTGGCGATAATGCAGGCATGAATGACTTCAGGATCGGCGGTTGATTTCGAATATTTGGGTTGGAGATGCGAAAATGA
>JBILGU010000020.1:0-49509 GCA_044350805.1 Methylococcaceae bacterium | reverse complement strand
CCAACCATAGGTTGGGCGCTCACACGAGAGAATAAATTGCGGATGAAACGGCGCGGATCAATACCGAAAATGCCCTCGAACGCCCTGCGACGCAATGGCTCTCCGTCTCGGGGGTCGTCGTGCTTCCTTGCACTCCTTCTATGCGGCGATCAGCGCTTGATTCGGCTCAGTAGCGGGGTGACCTTAGGAATGGTCAGCATGGTGCTGACGACCGCCATAATCAACAAGGCCGTAAAGGTTTCTGGTCTGATGATCTGCTGATCTAAGAGAATATTGGCAAAAATGATCATGATCAGCGCTTTGGTCTGGAGCAACCAGCCGATCAAACGTGCCTCGCCTTTTTTCCAGTGCAATAAGGCTCCTGCAATGGAGACGCCCAAAAGCTTTCCCCCGACGGAAGTGACGAGGAGCAGAAGGGCTGCTCCTAAAACCTCGAATCCACCTACACTAAAGTCCGTTCGAAGACCGGTGCTCAGGAAAAAGATGGGCATCAGGATCAAGAGCACATGATGCCGTAACTGATCCAGGCGATCCCGATCAAACCAGGCCAAGTCCAGGAGAACTCCGGAAAGGAACGATCCGACCATGAAATGGAGACCTGCATAGTCAGCCGCAAATGCACAGCCGCAGAGCCAGATCAAAGCGACGTACCAACGATCCCCCGGGGCGATCTTAGGCATCAGCCAACGGATCACGAGCCCGGAAAAGGCCAAACTCACAATGAACAGCCCCTGCGTAACGAGGCGGGAGAAATCGAGAAGAATGAGTGCGAGGATCGCCCAGATCGCAAGGTCGTCCAAGCTGGCATAACGCAGGACCCTCTGCCCCAGGGGCTTCCGGAGGATACCCAGCTTTTCGAGGAATAAAACCAGGATCGGCAAAGCGGTCACGGCACAGGCCATGCCAATGCCCAAAATGAACTGCCATGGTGACGCCGACGCCCCAATCCACTGACCTTGCTGCCACAAGATGAATGCCGCAGTGGAGCCAAAAAGGAGTGGCACGAGCAATGCGAGGCCCGCCGTGAGGCTGGTTTCCTTGCGATGAACCCAAGCAGACTTGAGATCCAGCTCAATCCCCGCGATCATGACGAAAACCATCACCGCCCACCAAGCGATGCCGTTTAGAAACTGAATCACTGGGGCTGAAAAAACCGTCGCATAGTACGTGGGATAGTATTCCCCCAAAACGCCCGGTCCCAGAACAATTCCTGTCAGAATCTGAACAACCACCAACGGAGCATATCGATCCGTTCGGCCCAGACGCCAGATGAGATAGGGCACTGTGACGATGATCATCATCGCCAGAAGGAAACACAGCCGGGGATCCCCCTTCAACGCGGCTCGTCCTCAACCAGATCCAAGAACAGCTGCTCTAATCGGTTGGCCGCGTTGCGGAGCCCGTGTACCCGGATGCCTTGCTCTGAAAGCTTCTCAAAAAGGGCATGAATCCCCAAGGAAGTGGGTACATTCGCCGCCAAGGTCTTAGCATCAAGGACCTCTAGACTGTATCCATCCACCCGAGGCGCCGTTTCAATCGGCGTTTCAAGTTCCAGAATGTAACGACTGGTGTGCATGCGGGCCAGAAGCTCTGCCATTGAGCTATTTTCGATAATCCGGCCATGGTTGATGATCGCGATATTGCGACAGAGGTTTTCGGCCTCTTCAAGATAATGTGTGGTCAAAATAATGGTTGTTCCGGACCGATTGATGTCTCGGAGCAGCTCCCACATCGATCGACGGTTTTCGATGTCTACACCGGCCGTCGGCTCGTCCAGAATCAGCAGTTTGGGGTCATGGACCAGAGCGCGCGCAATCATGAGTCGCCGCTTCATCCCCCCCGAGAGGGTTCGTGTGATCACATCCCGCTTATCCCACAGACTCAGCTCTCGAAGCCGTTGCTCCGCTCTGGTGATTCCCTCTCGACGGGGTATCCCGTGGTATCCCGCCTGATTGACCACCACATTGAGGACGGTTTCGAACTGATTGAAATTAATTTCCTGAGGAACAAGACCCAGAAGTCGTTTTGCTTCATCCGGCGATCGATCCAAGTCATGACCAAAGATGCGAATGCGACCGGCGCTTTTTTTAACCAACGCACTCATGATGCCGATCGTCGTTGATTTGCCCGCACCGTTCGGACCCAACAAGGCGAAGAAATCGCCTGGCATCACATCCAAATCAATTCCCTTTAGGGCTTCAAGACCATTACCGTAGGTTTTCTTGAGACCTCGGATCGTCAAGGCTTCGAGCATAATGAATGTGTTTTTGAGTGCAGATTTTGCAAAAATAGCCGGGATCGCATCGAACTTCGGCGTGGCCGAAGGTGCATTCCTGAGTTCAAAGATTGTATCGGATTTTCCAAACGTCCCGCCTGCCGAGAGCCTCATCCCCTTGAATAGCCGCCTGCCTCTTAAACAGATCGCCGCTCTTGACCTTGGTTCAAACAGTTTTCACATGATTGTTGCCGAGATTCGCGCCGACGAACTGGTCGTTCTGGATCGCCTTCGGGAAATGATTCGTCTGGGATCGGGACTTACGGCAGAAGGCATGTTGACAGATGACATCCAGCGGCGCGCTCTTGAATGTCTGGAACGTTTCGGCCAAAGGCTGCGCCACCTCCCCCACAGCAACGTTCGCGTGGTGGGCACTAATACGCTCCGGGCCGCAAAGAATTCGGCCCCCTGGCTGGTCAAGGCCATGGAGGTCCTCGGTCATCCCATCGAAATCATTTCAGGTATCGAGGAAGCCCGACTGATTTATCAGGGGGTTTCTCTGGGGCTGCCTACCGATGGTCGACGCCGCATGGTGATGGACATCGGTGGCGGGAGCACGGAATACATCATTGGTGTTGATCGAACCCCGCTCCAGAAAGAAAGTCTTCGGATGGGATGTGTCTCAATGACCATGGCGCACTTTGCCGATGGAAAAATCACAGCCAAACGATTCAGAAAGGCCATGCTCTGCGCTGAGCGCGAGCTTGAGCCCTTTCAACACCTTTACCGAAGCCAGCAATGGAGCTCGGCGATTGGCGCCTCTGGAACACTCAAGGCGACGCAGAAACTCCTGCAAAGCAGGGGATTGTGTCGGCGGGGCATTTCGCGCGAGGGTCTGAACAAACTGGTCGAACAGGTCCTCACGGCCGGCCGGATGAGTCCAACGCATTTTCCTGACCTGAATCCAGAACGTTATCCAAGCTTTGTCGGAGGGCTATCGATTATCCAGGCCACCTTCGACATCCTCGAAATCGAACACATGGACGTGTCTGATGGCGCCCTTCGCGAAGGCCTCCTTCAGGATCTTCTGGGCCGCATCAATCATGAAGACGTCCGTGACCGCACGGTCCATGCGCTGGCATTTCGCTACCACGTTGAGATGGAGCATGCTCGACTGATTCAGGGAACGACACGGGAGCTTTTTGCCCAAATCAACCTGCCCTCGGAAATGGAAAGGGAGGTCGCAGCGCAATGGTTGGACTGGGCATCCACTCTGCATGACATCGGCCGCGATATCGCACACAGTGGCTACCATAAGCATGGTGCCTATATTCTGGATAATGCCGACCTTCCGGGATTTTCAAGATCAGACCAACAGGTCCTTGCCCTTCTGGTCCGTTCGCATCGTCGAAAGTTTCAGGTCCGACTGTTTAAGGAATTACCGCCCTCGCTTGAGGAGGGCGTAAAACAGTTGGCCTTGATCTTGAGGGTCGCCGTACTGGTGCATCGATCCAGGGTTCTGACCGTTGCCCCCCGCATTCGAATTCGAATTCAACCTGGAACCCTCAGCCTCGGCTTTCCTGCGGGGTGGCTTGATCAACACCCTTTGACCGTTGCAGATCTTGAACAGGAAGCCTTCTTTTTGTCTCTTGTGGATATCAGCCTGACGTTTGCCTGACCAAAGCAGGTGCATGGCGACCCTCGACTCGGGCAATCAGGTCGTACCATAAAATGCCGGCCCACTCATGAATGGCCCAATAGCTCATCTCCAGAGCATCCGGATGGGGCAAAAAATGAAACCAACGAATCTCACTCTTTCCCCTGCAGCCAGTTCCCGCCGATTTCACCTGCAGGCCCTCTGATTCAAAGGCTCGGATTGCTCTAGCGAGATGCCATCCCTGGCTGACCAGATAAATTCGATTCAATCCTTCGTCTTTAAGAATCCGGGCGGAATTTCTGGCATTCTCACGCGTCGTCCGCGAGTCAGTTTCGGCCCACCGAACGTCGACACCAAAATCCTCATGAAGGACTTCGCGCATCAATAACGCTTCAGGTGCTGCGCCTTCAGGACTCCCCCCACTGACTAGGATGGGGCGCCCGGTGGCACGGTGGATCTTAGCGCCATGTCGAAGCCGCTCCAACTCCGCCGCGTTCAAATTGGGGCGATCGCCATATTCGGGTGCGTGGGGGCGGACGCCACCGCCCAAGATGACAATCGCATCAGCCTCTCCCCTCAGGGTATCCAAGGGGGGACAGGCAGCCTGAACCGAGCGTATCAGGGCTGTTCCAACCAGCGGGGTAGAGCTTGCCAGTATCAACAAAAAAGCGCTTGAGCTTATGCCCATGGCCATCCAGGGGTGAGATCTAACCTTTGTAAGGCCTAACAAGCCCACAAGAACGAAGAGAAAGGGAGGCATGACAAAGGCCCCAAGGAGCTTACCCGCAAGAAAGATGAAGGAATCCACGCTAATTTCTCTGTCCAAAACGAAAAAAACAAAAACTGAATGCTAGGTGACCGTGCAGATTTGGACAAACTCGAAGATCGGCATGGAACTTCATCCCGATTTCCGTGACAAAGTTGTTATGCCTCATCCGGATTACAAATCTGCCTGAGGGATGGACCCAAGATGGCTTGGACCTTGCAGGGAATTTGACGTAGGCCTTTCCCTGAAGAACCGCTCAGGTCGTCTATTTTCAAAAGAAGAGGAAGACAACATGAAAGACATGACCAAGAACATCCTCCTGTGGGTGGTCATCGCATTTGCGCTGCTCTCGATGTTCAATTACTTCGGGCCGCGTAACAAGCCTGACACCGCGATGACCTATACCAATTTCATTGCGGCCATCAATCAGGGCACCATTCGACAAGTGAGCATGGATGGGGAAATCATCTCCGGCATGATGACCGACGGCGATCGCTTTTTAACCTATAACCCGGGCGATCCCCACCTGATCGACGATCTACTGAAGAATCATGTCGATATCAAGGTGGTTCCTACCGAACGTCCTTCCTTCCTTTCGCAGCTCCTAATGGCCAGTCTGCCAATGGTCCTGCTGATCGGAGTCTGGGTTTACTTCATGCGCAGAATGCAGGGCGGAGCCGGTGGCGGCGCCATGAACTTCGGCAAGAGCAAAGCCAAACTGATTGAAGAAGACAAGGTGAAGGTGACTTTTGCTGACGTTGCTGGCTGCGATGAAGCCAAGGAAGATGTTCAGGAAATGGTCGACTTCTTGAGAGATCCCAGCAAGTTCCAAAAATTGGGCGGGATGATTCCTCGCGGCGCCCTGATGGTAGGCCCGCCGGGTACGGGTAAAACGTTGCTTGCTCGCGCCATTGCCGGCGAAGCCAAAGTCCCGTTCTTCTCGATTTCAGGCTCTGACTTTGTCGAAATGTTCGTCGGCGTGGGCGCTTCCCGTGTACGGAACATGTTCGAAGAAGCCAAGAAAAGAGCGCCCTGCATCATCTTCATCGACGAAATTGATGCGGTGGGTCGCCAGCGTGGTGCAGGCCTCGGCGGCGGTCACGATGAGCGCGAACAAACCTTGAATCAGCTGCTGGTCGAAATGGATGGGTTTAGCGGCAATGAAGGCATCATCATCATCGCTGCAACCAACCGGGCTGACGTGCTGGATAAGGCCCTGCTCCGCCCTGGACGATTTGACCGCCAGATCACGGTGGGTCTCCCCGACGTTCGCGGCCGCCAGCAGATTCTGGGTGTGCATATGAAACGTGTCCCGGTGGCTGCCAACGTCGAGCCTGATTGGCTGGCACGTGGAACCCCCGGATTCTCAGGTGCTGATCTTGCCAACCTGGTGAATGAAGCGGCTCTGTTCGCTGCTCGCCAGAACAAGAAAGAAGTTGAGATGGATGATTTTGAAAAGGCCAAGGACAAAATCCTGATGGGCGCTGAACGTAAGTCTGCAGTGATGAGCGAAGATGAAAAGCTGGTCACTGCATACCACGAAGCAGGACATGCCATTGTGGGTCGATTGGTTCCGGAACATGATCCAGTCTACAAAGTCAGTATCATTCCGAGAGGTCGTGCACTTGGAATCACCATGTTCCTGCCTGAACGCGATCAATACAGTGCGAGCAAGCAGAAACTTGAGAGCCAAATTTCAAGTCTCTACGGTGGTCGTCTGGCCGAGGAAATCATCTTCGGGGTCGAAAAGGTCACGACGGGTGCGTCCAACGATATCGAGCGGGCAACTGCCATGGCTCGTAACATGGTCACCCGCTGGGGTCTTTCAGAGCGGCTGGGTCCCCTGGCCTACGGTGAGGAACAAGGCGAAGTCTTCCTGGGCCGCTCGGTCACCCAGACCCAGTCGATCTCTGAGGAAACTCAGCACTTGATCGATGAGGAAATCCGCTCCGTGATTGACCGGAACTATGACCGTGCCGAGCGTCTGCTGCGGGAAAATCTGGACAAGATGCACCTCATGGCCGAAGCCCTGATGAAGTACGAAACCATCGATCGCTTCCAGATTGATGACATCATGGCCGGTCGAGTGCCTGCCCCGCCCCGCGACTGGGTCAGTCCCCCAAGCGCAGGTGCAGACAGCAGCGCTGGTGGAAGCCCCGCGAGTGACGCGGTAGCGGTCGGGCCAATCGGCAATGCCGCGCCCTCCGTCTGATCCTTGACGGTCTGCTAAAAGAAGCCGGACACTCCGCGAGGAGGTCCGGTTTTCTTTTGGATCCGGGAAAATCTCTTTCCGCCCTTTTCCGTTAAAATCGAGCCTTACCGTGCGATTCTGCCTGTCCTTCGATTGATCAAAAAGCCATGAAAATCCTATCCGCCGCCATTCTTATCCTGATCCTGGTCAGCCTGGGTTACCTCATGTTCGGTAAGCAGGGCATTCCTGATGGCGTAACCGCCGTGACACCCTTCGATTTGAAACGCTTTGAAGGTACTTGGTACGAGATTGCTCGTCTGGACCATGGTTTTGAAAAAAACATGAGCCATGTATCGTTCACCTACACGTTGAAGGACGGCGGTGACTTCGAGGTGGTCAACAAATCTCTCGACGGTAAAAATGGCCGCTGGGAAACCTCCGAGGGCAAGGGAGCTTTCATCGGGGATCCCAACGTCGGCCGGCTCAAAGTCTCCTATTTCGGCCCCTTCTACGGGAGTTTCAACATCATCGCGATGGATGAAAAGAACTACTCATGGGCAATGGCGACAGGACCCAGCACACGGTATCTCTGGATACTCTCCCGTAAAAAAACACTGGAAGACCCTATCATTCAGGATCTGATCCGCAAAGCGATTGGAATGGGCTTTAAGCTGGACAAGATGGTCCATGTCGATCAAAAAGATGAAACTGCTGTCGAGGGTCTCGTTCCCGCCAAGGCCAACTCAGCCAAATGACTCGCCGCTCTGTCATCCCATGTTCATTTCAGCATGGGATGATGGCGCCTGAATTCAGTTCAAAAACAACGAACTTGTAATAAATGGAAATTCAATAGACGCTGTTTCCCCCCTGTGTTAGCTTTCAACCATAAGCTGCAGGAATGACAGGCCACCGCGGATTACTCCCGGCAAAAGGGCAAAGCGCCTGTGTGATCAGACACCGTTTGGAATACTCAAGAGGACGAATATCATGGCAACGACTGCAACAGCTGGACAGACAGAAAGCGACCCGCTCCGATCCATTTCGGACGCCATGCGCGAAGCCATCAACAATGCATCGGAAGATGCCAGCAAGGCCAGCGAAAAGATTCGCGAGGCCGGCTCAGGCATGGGGCAGTCCATCTCCCGTTTCACCTACACCAGTTCTTACATGCTGTCCTACGGCGTGGTCTATGCAACGGTCTTCGTTGCTAAATCCATTCCCCAGGAGAATCCCATCGTTGAAGGACTCATCGATGGTGGCAGAGCGGCTATTGAAGCGCTGAACGAAGCCAAGTCAAAGTAAGGCAACCAGACGTTCCCTTCGGAACGCGGGCCAATCAAGATCCGCCACAGGTCTCAAAAGACCGTTGTGTTGATTAAATTGATTGTGTCCAAAAAACGGCCCAAGTAACGAGCAGACACCCTATGGAATCCCCTTCCAGCCACACTGGCATATCGACACCCGCACAGCCTAGCATTCAGTTCCCCCGCCCAGGCACGCTCAGAATCCTGAATGCAGATCTGTTTCACGCAACAGACACCCCAGCATTCTCCACGTTTGTTCGACGCGCGTTTCGCAGTTCAGGCATCCACGGTTTGAGTATTCCCAAACCAGGACAGCCTTTCGCGGACCTTCATTATGATGGCAGCCGGTTTTCGCCCAAGGAAATCCTCGCCCAGCTCATGGCCTCCATGGAGGCGGATTTTCCGCCCGAAAGCGACCCGGGTGTGGTGGAACCCCAGATTTCGCCGATTGCCATTGCACGCAATCGCACCGGCGCTGTGGCCTATTATCGCCATCAGAACCTCGTCACCGGCTGGGAAGTTCTTTCCGAGTCCACCGGGACCATTCGGCTCAAAAACCCTGCGCTCTATCGCAAGGCGTCCCTGTGCGAAGCCATCGAACGGGAACTGATGAGCGTTCTGGGTGTTGATCGATTCAAGACCCACAGCCTTCGTTGCACGGTTCAGGTCCATTTCGATCCTCGCAGACTCTCTGGCACCAATGTCCTTGAGATTGTCGATTCGGCGCTGGCTTCGGCAGAGCATCAGGAAGTGCTGGATAAACTGGATCTCGATCTCGCCATTTGCTCGGCGTCTCTTCCCCTCGCGGCGGCCGCTCAGCTGGCCTTTCCGCCATTGATTCCGGTCGCCGCCGCTGTGTTTGCTTACACGGCAATCCCGAGTTTCAAAGGGGCGTATGACGTTGTGGTCAAAGAGCGCAGACTCGGTGTCGACGTCCTCGACTCTCTGGTTGTTCTGGGCTGTCTTGGCACGCTTCACCTTTTTCCAGGCGCCGTGATGGCCTGGTGTCTCTCCTTCGGGCGACTCCTCGTCAAAAAGACCGAGGACAATTCGAAAAAAATGCTGCTCAATGCTTTTGGCAAGCAACCGCGCTTCGTCTGGCTCATGAAGGATGGCGTCGAAATCGAGGTTCCGCTGGAGAAAATTGCTCAAGGCGACATCGTCGCTGTGCATACCGGCGATGCCGTCCCCGTCGATGGTCATATCATTGAGGGCATGGCCATGATCGACCAGCACGCTCTCACCGGCGAATCGACACCGGCTGAAAAAGGAGTGGGTGATCGCGTTTATGCCTCCACTATTCTTGTGGCCGGAAAAATCTTTGTTTCGGTTGAACAAGCCGGGAGCGAGACAGCTACAGCCAAGATCAGTCAGATTCTGAACGACACCGCGGGATATAAGCTGACCTCACAAAACAAGGGCGAAAGACTGGCCGATCAGGCCGTACTCCCCACCATCCTTGTGAGCAGCGTCGCCTTTTCCACTCTTGGCCCATTTGCAGGGGTCGCGGTCCTGAATAGTGATCTGGGCACGGGGATTCGAATGGCGGCGCCCCTTGCCATGCTCTCGTCACTCTCTTTATGCGCGCAGAAAGGCATCCTCGTCAAGGATGGCCGTGCGCTTGAGCTCATGAATGAGATCGATACGGTACTCTTCGACAAGACAGGGACCCTCACCCGCGAGCGTCCAGAGGTGGGTGATATCGTCACAGCCTATGGACACACCGCCGAAGAAGTCCTGCTTTTTGCCGCAGCTGCAGAACGAAAGTTCCATCACCCGATTGCACTGGCCATTCTTCATAAGGCAGAAGAATTGGGTCTCGAATTACCTGCCACCGATGAAACCGAATACAAGGTCGGTTACGGTATCAGCGTCGGAGTCAATGGCCACCTCATCCGCGTCGGCAGCCGTCGTTTCATGGAGATGGAAGGCATTGTGATTCCTGATGCCATCGAGAAAAAGCTCGAAGCTGTTCATGAAGATGGCGATACGATGGTAATGGTCGCGATTGACGAGCGACTGGGGGGCGCTCTCGAACTCCGAGCAGCCCTTCGCCCTGAGGTCAAGGACATCATCAAGGGTCTACGCGAACGCGGTATCAAGCACCTGGCCATTATTTCAGGCGACCATGAAGCGCCAACCAAGAAATTGGCCGAGGAGCTCGGAATGGACCGCTATTTTGCGCAGGTTCTCCCGGCTGACAAGGCCGACTATGTTGAAAGGCTTCAGGCCGAAGGCCGCAAGGTCTGCTTCGTCGGGGATGGCATCAACGACTCGATTGCGCTGAAAAAGGCCAACGTCTCGATTTCGCTGCGAGGAGCCACCACCATCGCAACCGACACCGCCCACATCGTTTTCCTGGAGCAAGGACTTGGAAAACTTTGCGAGCTTCGTGATATTGCCCGCAATCTCGACCATAACATCCGAAGAAGCTGGGGCATGATTCTGGTTCCGAATGCTGCCTGTGTGGTCGGTGTCTTTAGCTTGGGACTGGGTGTTGGATTCTCTGTCCTGACCAACAACGTCGCCGCGCTTGGCGCCCTCGTCAACGGGATCCTGCCCATGCGTGAGGTGGCCAAATTGGAAGCCGAACGTCGCCATATGCTCGAAATGGAGCTCGCTGCGCATAATTGCGATCCAGAGCCTGAAACGGATCTTGAAGCGATGAAAGTTGTTGCGGCAACCAGTGAGCCGGCCGATATGGGCGTTGAGGCTCAACCGCCGAGGACCCCGAGAAAGATCAGCACGCGAAAGACAGCAGCACGATCCCCCAAAAAAGCGGTGGGACAGGCTTAATCATCGATTCAATGTCCCTGAGGGGTATCTCCCTCCAATGATCGTGAGGACTAGTTCATGGCCGAGAAAGTGACTCCTAAGACGCCTTCGAAGACCGAAGCCAAGAAGCCAAGAGAGCGACTTCTCAAGACCCGGCCACGGGTCAATGAGGCACCTGCACCTCTCCTTGAGACGGAGCACTCGTCACCGGCTGCTGAAAAAAAGATTGATCCTGATGGCCCGCGTTTTCAGTTCTTTCTGATCGATAGTGGCTGGGATGGCCCTGCAGCAAATGTCATCCGGCAGAACCTTCGGATGGTGACACAAATGCAAAATCACGATCCCTTTTATGTGCTCACGCGGAGTCAATCGAGCGAAATCCTGAGACGTCATCCGCATTTGATCGGTAAAGACCCGATCCTCCTAGCCCGTGATATTCACGGAGCGAGATACCATGGTCGAAAGCAATACCATGGATTCCATCTCAATCTTGGAATCATTCAAAAACCCGAGGATGCATTGGAAGTCCTGCAGAATTTTGTCAACTTCCTTGCCGTCCATCGAAAAAATGCCAATATCGATCACTTGATCAAGCAGAAGCTTCACCGTGACGGCCTTCAGGGTGCCGTGGAAGTCCTGCGTGGTGGCAGCGAGGCGCTGGTCTAAGGACTGAGCCTGTTAAGCCCTGCAAATTCCGGAGAACCCGCACAAATGAATCAAGTTTCCGAAGCCATCACCAGCATGTTCGGCCTCATTCTTATCGCCGCCATTGGGTACGAGTTGCGTCGGCGCAGAAAGAGATTGCGCGAACTTTACAACGTTCTCGATCATGAAGATCTGGCCGTTGTTGCAGATCTCGATGAGATGCTCAAAAAAGGGACTCTTAAAACCTACGTTCCAGATTTCGAATTCCACGAAACGACCCGATGAGTGCTCACATTCAGGTCAGATTAGATACGATCGACTTCCGGGATCCTGCGCTCTTTGGTGCTGCATCTAGCCCCGAAGGTCGCCTTTTCATCCAGCGCGCGCTCAGCCTTCCCGAGGTCTTGAGTGTTGCTGTTCAGCCTGAAAAGGGGCTTGCAACGGTTCGATTCGAGAGCGCAGCGGAGAGTCGCAAGGGTTTTCTTGAACGATTCCTGACAGCAATCGAAGGCAAATCAGCCGCCTTTGAGAATCCCAATATCAACTGGGCATGGGATGAATCCAACGCCTATTGGGTTCGGGTGGGGGATCACATCCAGAAACTGGACTTGAGCTACCCTTCTGAGGACTCCTTGGTTTTTTGCCATCCCGAGCTTTCTGGCGGCACCGCTGCCCTTGCCCTCAAGATTCACGGAAAATTAGGTGAAAAGTCCGGTATTCGGTCCCTTCGACACCAACCGGATACCTCATCGATCCTGATCCACTTTAATCCGCGAAGGCTTAAATCCTCCCGGATCGAAGCCGAAATTGTGGCCGCCTTGGTTCAACCGAGCGCAGTTGCAACCATTGCCGACCCTTCTGCGGTCCCAATGACCGTTTCAACAACCACGGTTGGGCTGAGTACCGTCGGGGAACTTCTTCTGCCTGTGGTCACGCCCGTCGCTGCCGGCGTTCTGATCGCAACTAACTTTCACATAGTCAAGGATGCCGCCTCGCAACTGGGCCGTGGCAAGGTCGGTGTTCCACTTTTTCATACCGCCCTGCTGACCTGCTCAATCGTGACGGGACAAGTACTGGCATTTGCACTCACGGACTGGTCGTTACGCTACTGGCAACGCCGCTGGCGAAATCAGCTGGCCCTTGAAACGGAAGAGACTCTGCAGGAAACCCTGCCTTCGCTCATGCAGATCCGAAATATCGGCGAAAATGGGGTTGAGCGGCTGACAAGTCCCGATGCCATACGACCTGGAGACCGACTCCGGGTTCTGCCTGGTGAAGTCATCCCTGCAGATGGGGAAGTCATTCTGGGGACGGCCTTGGTGGATGAGTCCCTGATCACTGGGGTTCCTCACCCTGTCAGAAAATTTGCGCCTCAAGAGGTTTTTGCAGGAAGTCGAATTCTGATCGGCCCTATCGAATTTCGGGTCAGACGTTCTGGCATCGATACGCGCGCAGCGCGCATTGCCGGGGAAATCAGTCGAACAGCGACCCTCATCCCGATGGAAAAAAGCCTCACAGCAAAGGCGGAAGCTCTGGGTGACAAAACCGCGCTCCCCACGCTGGCAACCGCAGGCGTGGGCTGGATGGCCGGCAGTCTGATCACCGTGGGTGCAATCCTGCATCAGGATTGGGTCAGTGGACCGTATCTGGCGATTCCTTTGGTTACGCTTCAACATATTCGTGAGGCTTTGGCTTTGGGCGCAGTCACCCAGCACCCCAGCGCCTTGCTGCGTCTTTCCGAGGCTCAGTTCCTCGTTCTCGATGGCGATGATGAGAGGCTTTACGCGCCAGGTCTCGTCCTTAAGGACATTCGCTCGACCCTCAAGCATCATGACGCGCTGCTTCAGACGGTCGCCGGGGCTTCACTGTTCCTGGGAGATGCTCGCTCTAATGCCTTGCAAAAGGCTGCTGCAGAGCAAGGTCTCGCCGTCCGGCAACCCGACTTGATTCGCCTCGAGCCCGCGCTCCTTGAGATCGAACAAGGACACCATCGGGTGATTTTGAATGCCGCCAACGATGATCCGCTCAGCCCCATTCGAGTTGAGATTGATGGTCAGTCGATTGCCGAATTCCATTTTCAAGAAACCCCCTATCCTGAAGCCAGGGAGACCCTTTCGACGCTTAAGGCTCAGGGGTTTGATGTGTTCCTCATGTCCTCCGGAAAGGACAAAGAGGTCGAGAAAAAAGCCAAACAACTGGGGATTACCCTCTTTGGTGGCGAACTTGATCTTGATGCCAAGAAACGCTTCCTCGATGGATTGAAGAGCCGAGGCGTCAAAAGCCTTCTGGCCTCTGGCGCGCCAACCGCGGCAGACCTCGGCGCCCACGCGCATGTCACGATCGCCCTTGAAACCCTGGGGAAAGCTGGCATTGCAGCGGATATCGTCCTGCAGGGCGGGCGATACGCCGCCCTTGGTGGCCTCGTGGAACTCTCACGGAGCTACGTCCCTGACATCGAAAAGAGTACGCGGGAGGCGC
Source organism: Methylococcaceae bacterium (assembly GCA_044350805.1). GTDB lineage: Bacteria > Pseudomonadota > Gammaproteobacteria > Methylococcales > Methylococcaceae > UBA6136. Next base: position 35,478 of record JBILGU010000020.1, on the reverse strand, counting down.
TGGTTCCCAACCTGCTCTGCGTTGCGGGCGCCTTCGGCGGACTCCTCAACGGCATCACTTCCGGCATTATCGCCAACATCGCGGTGGCCAATGTGGATCGTAGCCTCAAAAAGAAGCTGACCCGAGCGCGTCGCCGCCCCCGTCTGATCCAGACGGCGCCCTAAACACGCTACCCAAAGACTACGGAACCACCAGGAAAATGACCAAACCGACCATTCGCAAACCGCTTGGCCGCATTGCACGCAAGGCATCAGAGCCCGACAAGGAAAGCTCTCACGAAGAGGTCGAGCAGGTTCTTGACGAGACCGAGGTTTCCGAACGCCTGGAAAAACAACTGGCCGTGATGCAGATTGATCAGGAGACCGCCGATCGTATTCGAAAGCTACCCAAGGATGTGGGCTGGCTTTTGATCACCGCCGGGGTATTGGGCCTTATCCTTCCGGGCGTCATCGGCACGCCCCTCCTGGTCTTAGGGAGCCTCATGGTCTGGCCCTCAAGCCAGAAAAAGGCCGGACAATGGTTGTCCGGTGAGTCACCCACGATGTTCCGAGGCAGCATGAAGCAGATCAACCGCTTTCTTGATGATCTCGAACGGCGGTATCCCACCAATCGTTAGATCGCTTCTGCTTTAACCCTCAGATCTCTTTCCTCGCCACCCTGCGAAGGTCAGTTGCGCCAAACCGGCCCAGAGCAGGAAAGGAACTAACCAAAAGGTCTCCTGATACAAGGTCGGATCCGGGTGTTTTTGATAGGGGATCTCATAAATCCCCGACCAGGCCTCATGAAGAGGCGATTCGGTCATCACCTGCCCCGATGCAAGCCCTACCGTTGAGATTCCTGTGTTGGTCGTTCGTAGCACCGGACGCCGGACTTCGACAGCCCGCCCCAGGGTCATCATCAAATGCTGTCGGGGTTCTTCCCAGGTGCCATACCAGGAGTCATTGGTCACATTGACCAGATACTGAGCTCCAAGGTCAGCCCACTTTCGGGTGAAGTCTGGAAACAGGCTCTCGTAACAAATCTGGACCCCCATTCGGTGGCCCTGCCACTCGATCAGGTGGGTGGGCCCTTCGCCCCGGGCAAACTGACCTATCGGGGGCAGCCACGTTCTGATGCTCGGAAACCAATCCTCCCCCGGAAGATACTCGCCAAAAGCCAACAAAATGGTTTTGCTGTAATGCGGAAGAACCAGTTTTCCTTCCCGGTCGAGAAGAAAAAGCGAATTCGTGAGCTTTCCAGAATCAAAATCAAAGCCGTAGGCGCCTGTTGCCAGTGCCAGATGGCGTGACTTCAAGAAGGATTCAAGCTCGGCACGGCGCGGACTGGTCTTGATGTCCTTGCCAAGAAAGTCGGGAAAAGCGGTTTCTGGCCAGATGGCAAAGTCGATGGATCCGCCACCTTGTTCCCGAAGTCCCTTGTCGGTGAGATCCATATAGGTCTTGAGGATGCCATCCTGATACCCATTGCCCAGCTCTGCAGCCATCTTCTCAGAGTTTCCGATGTTCCCCTGGACCATCAAGACGCGTAACACGCTGTCCGGGGCTGGAAGACTTGAAGCCAACCAAACCCCGGTCCCGTTCAGCGCTAAAAAGAGGGTGAGTCCTGCCACCAGAATCCGACGACCCTTGGGTCTTTGTCGCGAATCCCAGTAAGCCCAGCTCATCAGTCCCAGCAAAAGGGTCAAGGCGCTCAGGCCTGAAAACCCGATGATCTCTGCACAATGAAAAATCGGGACCTTTGATGCGAACCAGGCATAACCAAAGTTCCAGTCAAACAAGGTCGGGACCGTGGCCTGTGATAACACCGTGACCAGGGCCATCACCCAACGGGAGTGCCAGCTTTTTCTGTCGATTGGGCCACTCAGGAAAAACCAGACTGCCCCTGCCACCGGCACAAATAGATGTGCAAGAATGGCAAACAGCAGCATCCCGATGACCGAAACCCACCAATCCAGATGTGCAAATTCATGCAGGGTATAGGTGACCCAGTTAAATCCGATCAGGGTAAACACAAATGCACAGGCAAAACCTCCCCAGAGAACGTCCTTCATTCGAGACTGCCGGCTCCAGAAAATCCAAAGGGGCACAAAACAGAAGAGTGAAGCCCACGGCGGAAAGGGAATGTAGCTCGTTCCGATCAGAATCCCTGAGAGTACGGGCAGTTTGAGTTTCAAAAGCTGTGCTTTAACATTCGAAATGCCCATCAGTAGCAGCGCTCCAGAATGGATCGGATTTCGGAATCCTCTAGGCGGACAGGGTTGGTCTGCATACTCGATCCTCGTGAGTGAGCAACGATCCTATCAAAGTCATCTAACGTCACCCCCAAAAGGCTTAGTCTGGGAAGGGCCAAGGACTGACTCATCATCCGCAAGGTCTCAAGGAGCCGTTCGAGGGCCTTCGCCTCATCAAGATCCGGACACGCAAGGAAAACGCGAGCTGCCTGCGCATATTTGGATCGTTGCAGCGCATGGGTGCCCCTTGACGCCATCACCTCAAGGTTCACCGCTGTGGCTTCTGCCAAGAGGGTTCCGCACACGACCCCATGGCCTATTGGAAAAAAAGAGCCCAGGGGTTGTGCCAATCCATGGACGGACCCGAGGCCGGCCTGTGCAAGGCATATCCCGGATAAAAGCGCCGCATAGGCCATTTCGCCTCGTCCCTGTGGTTCATCTTCCCCATGGAACCAGTACAAAAGCCCCCGAGAAACCGCAGTAATCCCACTGAGAGCCAGTGCATCGGTCATGGGGTTGGCGCGAAGAGAGACATAGGCTTCTAAAAGCTGCGTCAGCGCATCCATGCCATTGGCCGCAATTAATGGCTTGGGACAGCCTGCCAGAAGATCCGGATCGACCAAGGCATACCGGGCCATCAAGGCATCATCACGAAAGGATTTCTTAAACCCATCGGCACCTTGCCGCGTGAGGACCGCATTTCGCGTTGCTTCCGACCCCGTTCCAGCAGTCGTCGGGACCGCGATAAAGGGGATTGCAGGACCCTGATACGGCCTTTCAGGCCCTACCCCCTCCAGGAACTCCATGACGGAATCGCCACGCGGAAGGAGACCAGCAATCGCCTTGGCGGCATCCAGAACGCTACCTCCCCCAATGCCGACCACGACATCACAGACCCCTTGACGTAACGCCTCAACGATCAGGTCTATCTCATCGGGGCTAGGCTCGCCTGAAATAGTGACTCTTTGAACCGAAAAACCCTGCGCGGACAAGGCGCGATCAAGTTCTGCTCCAGCCTCTGAATGCCTAAAGGAACGCTGCCCCGTTACCAGCACCATCCGTTTTCCATAGGGCGTTGCCAGCGCAGGTAATTCCTTGATACGTCCGGCGCCAAAAACAATCTTCGGAATCGAACCGATTGCAAAGGGACTGATCATTGGGGAAAGAGGCCCCGCATCGGGACACCCTTGCGTGGCGCAGCCATCATCTCGGCGACCGTGTCCCGCCAGGTCAGGTAATGCGCGGTCTGCTTGTGATCCAGCGCATCCGCTTCACTTCGATAGGCTTCATAGAGAATGAAATGCCCGTCGTCTTCTGGGTCTTGCAAGATGTCAAAACGAAGATTGCCAGGCTCGCTCACCGAACCCTCATGATTGATCCGAGTGGCTTCTATGAAGGCTTCAAGGCAGTCCGCCTTGACCTGGACATGAACCAACGTGACGTGCATGGGAAGGTTTCTCCGTTCAATTGATTTGAAGGAGGAACTATACCTTTCCCGCAGATTGCCGTGGTTGACGAATGCTATGGACGGGTTTTAAGAAAGTCACGTACGGACCTGTACGACTTTGAAAAGCGGGGCCCGGAGCATCAAATAGGCGTTGCAGGCGGAGTGCCTTAGGAGAGGCTCCGGTCTCGTTGTCTAACCTTGGGCTGATTATTGTTTGATGATGGACCGGTGCCCCCGGCCTTGAACTCAGACGGGGAGAAGCCCAACTCAATCTTTCAGGCAGCTTATGCTTCAAATTGCTCTTCGTAGCCCACCCCACCGCATACCCGATTGGTTGGCTCGCGCCTTATCACAGGGGCTGACACCTCAGATTCTGGATGCTTATCGCCGCAACGGATGGCCCGTGAAGTCCATTGCAGAGATCATGAATCTTGAGGTCGACGGCGTTCGGAATGCCCTCGAGCGATGGGAGATACCCTGATCAAGACAAGAACCTTTTTTCAAAGCCATCGTTCAATGGCTCTGACAACGTCCGCTGTATCAAGGTGACGATCATTGGCGATAGCTATAACGGTCCAGCCGCTCGCAAGGTAGGTTTCCAAAGCAGATGGAGACAAACCTTGGCGTTGAACGCGTTTGACCCACCCGGATGTCCCATCATCCGAATTGCAAAGATCACGGTATTTCTGAGGAGTCCAGCCCTTGAGCGCAGGCGTTGCCGTTTCTGACCGGATGGTTTCGTTTGTCATGGGGTGACCTCGGTTGGATGGAAATTCACAAAAACCAAGGAGGGCTTGGGGGGGTATCACTCCAATCAGGGTCAAGAACCTTCCGCCGCCTCCTGTGATCAGACTAAAAGTAAAATCCGTAACTCTCTATCCGCAAATATCCCTAGGTTCTATTACGGATAACCAACGCAGAGTGAAAACCGGTCCGGACGACCCTTTGGAAAAAGAACAAGGGGCCGTTTCCGCAAGAAACAACGGGCTATGCTGCAAAAGCCAAGTCAGGAATTAATCCCGGATGCCCTGCGCGATGGCAAGGGACACCAGATCAGCGTTACTGTCGACAGTGAGCTTTTCCATGATGCGACTGCGATGAATTTCCGCCGTTCTTGGACTGATATTGAGACTTCGCCCGATCTCCTTGGCGGTATAGCCCTTTGAAAGGAAGAGACAGATCTCTTTTTCGCGCGGGGTCAGCTTCTGGAAGAGTCCATCGATGCTGTTTTTGCGATCTTTTTCGAGGCAACGCGTCTGAGCCAATCCAAAAGCCCATTCGACAACCTCAAGAAGCCTTTCAGGTTCCACCGGCTTTTGGAGGAAATCAATGGCACCTAATTTCATCCCATGAGTCGCCGACTCCACATCGCCCCTTCCAGTGAGAAAAATCACAGGGCACTGGGGCACCTGCTCTCTCAGCATTTCCATCAGCGCCAATCCATCAATCTCAGGCATCTGAAGATCCAAGATCGCAATAAAGGGACCCTTCTCATGGGGAACAGCATCCATGAAAGCCTGGCTGGAGGTAAAGGCTGTTGCCTCGATACCGCTCATCTGAAGCAGCTCGACCAAGGATTCGCAAACCCCTTCATCATCATCGACAATAAATGCTTTTTTCAGCTTTTCCACCACAATGCCTCTCTTTAGTCAGACGTCAAAGCCACAACCTCATCTACCCTCAGATGATTGAACTGCCCGATCCCGGTGGCGTCGTCCAGCATTGGGGCAGGTACTCTCCGGAGGGAAAAACCAGATCCGTTTTTTGAAACGTCTCGGCATCCTGCATCTCCTCCCCAAAATGAAGCCGGCCTTTCACGGCTTTTCTGAGAGGATTAATCAATTCCTGCAGGTCATCGATCTCAACGAGATGACCTTCATGTCGTTGCTTGAGAAACATACCGCTACCCTCGATCTGTATTGGAATTCGACTCATCGGCACACTTGACTCCAAGGGCCCCACCCTGCTCACTTATGAATGGCTTCATGGGGTGAATCTCCTTTCCGACGATGTGGAGGCAACACTAGCACTTTCTGTTGCGATTCTGGGATAGACCCTGTGTTTCAACCATTCGAAGAAACACCTACATGCATCCAAACCTGGGAAAAATAAAGTTCTCCCTCCGTGCCGAGACCACGTCAGTCTGGCACAGGTTAAAATCCTCCCGTCCAAATCTTGTCATTCAACCGTCATGTCCAAAAAAATTCTCGTCATCAACACCAACCCGCTATTGAACCTAGTGCATCAGGGCCCCATTGAAATCGGCGTGATCAATAGGGTTCCCGGCTTTACGATGCATGCCGAGGGCAAGGGGGTCAATGTGGCTCGGGTGCTCTCACGACTGGGACAGTCTGTCACGGTGACGGGATTTGCCGGAGGACACAGTGGTGCCTGGCTGAAGGATCTGGTCCGGGAAGAAGGCATTACCGAAGCCTTTGTTGAGCCGTTGGCCCCCATGCGGGTTGGATTTATGGCCTCGCCCAGTGAATTTGCGCATCCCACAACCCTTCTGCCGAGCGGTTTCCATGTAACCAACGAGGAGTGTCAGCAACTTTTTGATCGTGTCGATCAACTTCTGACCCCAGAGATCGGTCTCATGATCATCAGTGGCTCGGTGCCGACACCCGAGGTCGCTCCCCTCTACCCAAGGCTCCTGGCCCTGGCCGTCCAACACGGCATTCCCTGCTGGCTAGACGCCCACGGCGAAGGACTCGTTCAAGGGTTGGCCGGCAGCACCCCCCCCGTCCTCGCAAAACCCAACCGCGAGGAGTATGAGGAATCCAGCGACTGGAAAAAAGTCCCCGAACTCCACATAACGGACGGAGAAAATCCGGTAGAAATTGTGCTCGCAGGGTTTCCCGCTTTCAGGGTTACCCCCCCAGCGATTCAGCAGGTCAACCCGGTGGGCTGCGGTGATTGTTACCTTGCTGGACTTGCCTATGGCGTCATGCAGGGATGGGATATTGAGTCACGCGTCCGCTTCGCAGCAGCTGCAGGCACAGCCAATGCAGCCCGCCAAGATGTTGCCAGAATTCACCGAAATGAGATTCTTGCGTATCTCGAGGATGTCATCATCGAGGCACTTTGAGCGGCTTCTGCCCTCTCTAAAGAGAGGGATACCTGACCACAGATCCCATCAAGCTTTCTTTGTGAGGGTCATCAATGCTTGAGGGCTCGAATCCGGCTTGCCACGGTATCGGCATCAGAGGCCGGATCCACATCACTGTTGATGTCCCGGATCACTCCCTGAGGATCCACGATGAACGTCCAGCGTTTGGCCAGATTCACCAACGGCATCTTCACCCCATAGGACTCCGTCACCGTACCCGTATCATCGGCCAGCAAGGTGAAACTCAAGTGATACTTCTTGTGAAAGGCTCCGATGGCGGCCACGTTATCGGTGCTGATTCCAAAGACTTCGGCATCTTCGTCACGAATCTTCTGGATGGCATCGCGATAGGCACAGGCCTGCTTCGTACAACCCGGCGTATCGGCTTTGGGATAGAAATAAAGGACCGTCCAGACACCTTGCCGGGATGAGAGCCGAAACGGCTTACCCTCCTCGGTCTTCAATTCAAAATCCGGGGCCTTCTGGCCAATCGTCACAGGCTCTGCCTTCACCGCATTGGCCGTCGGTACACTGAAGCTCAGAAGAAGAGCCATGCGCTTAATCCAAGACGTTTTCTGCATCGAAATGTCCTCAAATAAAGAAGTGTAGACCTTCCTCAGGCTTGAGGGTTCCTCATTTTCCAGAAGAGGGATCCGGCGCATTACCCAAGTCAGATTGTGGCCCCCCTCTGCCATGGAGACCTGGCAATTCGTCGAGGGTTACGGGACAGGACGAAAGACATTGTTCAAGATCATTGCCGCAGTGGTCATAGGCTTCGGGCAAGGGCCCCGGGGCGATGCAGGGATTTTGACTTGCATTTCGAGAATCCCCATAGCGCCGCATGCAGATCCAATAATTGGTCTTGGCCTGTTCGAAATTGAGGCGCCTTTCCTCGTTTTTCAGTGCGAAAAAATGGCTACACTCCTCGCCATTTTTCAGGCACTGTTGCCCACAGGCCAGCCGATACCGATCATCAGGAAGTGCAGACGGAAAAAGTCCGCCACAACCCGAAAGCATCAGTGCACAGCCATAAAGGCCAAGCGACAACCTTGAAACCATCCACGAAAACAATCTGGATTCCACGCCGGAAAAACCCCTGACAAGATCCTAAAATCTGACCCTCTGCGTCTCAGTATAGCTGTGCCCTTCCCTCGGGTTCTTCAGTCAACGCCCCCAGACGACGAATTAGGTTAATATCAGACCCATCAGCGTTTTTCTTCAGATGCGGAGACACGACCTTGCGGAAGGGTCTCTGTGAGACCCGAGTCAGGAGTCCGTTTGCACTTTTATCGTTTTCAGCCCTGTTCACCGACCGCTGTGTGCTGCGGTCTCCTTCTCCTCTTTGCGCTCTCTCCCCGGTCCATGGCTGCAGAGATCACGGTGGATGCCCCTTCGGTCCTTCAGAACAAGATTGTTTTGGAAGCCGTCAACGAAACGGTTCTTCAGGATACGCTCCGAGCCTCCGGCCGGGTATCGGTCAATGAGAACCATCTGGCTAAAATCGGACCCAGCATCAGCGGGCGCGTCATTGAGGTCCGCGCCAGTGTCGGACAGAGCGTCACGCGAGGCCAGGTGCTTGCCATCATGCACAGCACTCAGCTCAGTGATGCGCAGGCCAATTTTCTCAAGGCCAAATCACAAGTTGAGCTCAAGCGGCTTTTTGTCGAACGCTCACGGAAACTCTATGAGGAAGGCATTATCAGCCTGTTGAATCTCAGGGAGAGAGAATCGGTTCTGGCCGAAAAGGAAATCGAGATGAATGCCTTGGCTGACCAGTTAGCCGTCATGGGCATGCATGCAGATGATCTTCAGAGACTGTCACGACAAAAAGTCGTCAACTCCAATAACCCGATCACCGCAACAATCAACGGAAACGTGATCGATCGTCATATTTCCGTCGGACAGATTGTTGAAATCTCAGATGAGCTGTTTGTGGTGGCTGACCTTTCGGAGGTTTGGGTCGTTGCCGAAGTCCCTGAAAAATCCGCAACTGCACTGGAGCTGAATGCAACCGCCGACATCGAGATTCCTGCCCTCGCGCATCAAAGACTGAAAGGGACTTTGAGCTTCATTGCAAGCACCGTGGATCCCGACTCCCGAACCATCAAGATTCGCGTCGTCCTTCCAAATCCCGGATTTCGCCTGAAGCCGGAAATGCTGGCCAGCATCTTTATCCAGCAACCCTCCCTTCCCGCCCTCACCATTGCCGCAAGTGCTGTCATTCGCGACCAGAATCAGGATTATGTCTTCGTTGAAGTCGCCCCACATCGCTATAGCCTTCGGGCCGTGACGCTCGATGATGAGATCGATGGCCGGCGACGCGTCACCTCCGGGCTTGCTGCAGGCGAAAAGGTCGTGGCCCGAGGAAGCTTTCAACTCAATAGCGTCAGAATCCAGTCGCAGGGACAGTAGCGCATGATTGAATCGCTGGTCCGCTATGCACTGAACCGCAGGGTCATTGTGCTTCTGATCGCACTGGCCCTTACCCTCAAAGGCCTGACCGAACTTCCGGTTCTTAATATTGATGCCTTCCCCGATGTGACCAACATTCAGGTCCAAATTGCGGCAGAAGCGCCAGGCCGCTCCCCCGAGGAAGTCGAACGTTTTATTACCGTCCCTCTCGAGATCGCGATGACGGGGCTTCCGGGCCTTCAGGAAATGCGATCAACGAACCGGGACTCCCTGAGCCAGATCACGCTGGTCTTCAGCGATGAGACCGATATTTATTTTGCCCGGCAACTTGTCATTGAACGGCTGATCGAAGCAGGTTCGAGGCTTCCCGCGCAGGTGACGCCGGTCCTTGGGCCCGTCTCCTCCGGGCTGGGCGAGGTTTTTCAATACACACTGGAAGGCCCCCACGAAACTGGGCACGCGCTTCCAGTCGAAGAGCTGACCGAGCGCAGGACACTTCAGGATTGGGTCGTGAGACCCCTGCTGCGAGGTGTCCCGGGGGTAGCCGAGATTAATTCCCTCGGAGGCTATGAGCGACAATATCAGGTCGAACCCGACCCTGACCGGTTAAGGCACTACGACCTCAGCCTTGCGGAGGTCTACACGGCGCTGGCCCGCAATAACGCCAATAGCGGTGGGGGAAAGTTGCCACATTACGAGGAGCAATACCTAATTCGTGGCGTCGGTCTTTTCAAGGATGTGGATGACATTGAGAGTGTCGTCTTAAAGGAATTGGATGGAACGCCGGTCCATATCCATGACATTGCCCGGGTCCAGATCGGCACCGCAGTCCGGTCGGGGGCCGTTATCAAGGACGGGACCACAGAATCGGTGGGTGGCATCGTCATGATGTTTCGTGGGGGCAATGCCAAAAAGATCGTCACCGAGATCAAGCGCCGAGTCGAGGAGATCAATCAGCAGGGACTGATCCCGGGGGGACTGAAAATCGTTCCCTTTTATGATCGCTCTGAGCTCGTGGATGCCGCTGTCGGAACCGTGACCAAGGTGCTCATGGAAGGCAGTCTTCTGGTCATTTTGGTCCTGTTTTTCTTTTTAGGAGACTTCAGATCCAGCCTCGCCGTCATAGCAACCTTGGTCCTGACGCCGCTGATGACCTTTATTGCCATGAATCAGCTCGGCATTTCGGCAAACCTCATGTCTTTGGGCGGTCTTGCCATCGCGATTGGCATGATGGTAGATGGATCGGTGGTGGTCGTTGAACACGTCTTTGCCCGATTGAGCGGAAAGCTGGGCGCGCCCAACAGTGTGCGAGGGGATACCATCTTTCGAGCAGTCAAGGAGGTCGCCACCCCAGTGGTCTTTGGCGTCGGCATCATCTGCTTGGTCTTCCTGCCCTTGATGACCCTGCAAGGGATTGAAGGCAAACTGTTTTCCCCTCTGGCCTACACCATCGCCATCGCCCTTTTTGCATCCCTCGTCATTTCATTGATCCTCTCTCCGGTCCTTTGCAGTTTCATTCTGGATGGCCGCGAGGAAAAGGAAAATGCCCTCCTGAGAAAGCTTCGCATCGGCTACGAGAATACCCTTCAAAAGACACTTTCTGAGCCGCGGCCCATCATGCTGGCAGCAGGTTTATCGATCGTTGCAACGCTTGGCCTCTTGCCGTTTCTTGGGAGCACCTTCATGCCCGAAATGAAGGAAGGCAGTCTCGTGACCGGGATTATTCGCCCCCCCAACATGTCGCTCGCCGAATCCTTGAAGCTTGAGACCGAGGCGATGCGTCTCGTCAAAGAGGTTCCCGGGATCGCGCATGTCGTCTCTCAGTTGGGGCGAAGCGAAAACCCCACCGACCCGCAACCTGAAAATGAATCGAGCCCGATTGCAAGCCTCCTTCCCAAGGATCGGATGCCCGAAGGCTGGGATCAAATCAGCATTGCTGAAAAAATCAGGGAAAAGCTCGCCACGCTTCCGGGCGTTCAGATTGTCATGTCCCAACCCATTGCGGCGAAAGTTGCCGAAATGGTCACTGGCGTCCGCTCCGACATTGCCATCAAGATCTTTGGAGATGACATTGAAACCCTAAGAGAACTCGGAAGCCAGGTGCTCAAGATCGTAGGCGAGGTCGAAGGGGCTTCCGACATCCGCATGGAACGACTCAGCGGCCAGCAATACCTGACGCTTGAGATCAACCGCAACACCATCGCCCGATATGGCATCAACGTGACAGATGTCAATGACGTGATCGAGATGGCCATCGGAGGCCGAACGGCAACGGACGTTTATGAGGGCGAACGACGCTTCCCCCTGCAAGTCCGCTATCCGCTTCGTTTTCGCGACAGCCTTGCCACCATCGAGGACATTCTTCTTGAATCACCCAATGGGGCGATCGTTCGTCTCGGCGACCTTGCCGACATCAAGGTCGTGGATGGTCCTGCACAAATCAGCCGGGAAATGGGTAAGCGCCGCTTTGTGATTGGGGCGAATGTCAAAGACCGCGATCTGGGGGGCTTTGTCAGTGAACTGCAGCGAAGGGTGGCCAACGAGGTCACCTTGCCTGAAGGTTATTACCTCAAGTGGGGTGGCCAGTTTGAAAACATGGAACGCGCCAGCGCGAGACTCTCCATCATCATTCCCCTGACCATTCTCGCCATCTTCGTCGTTCTCTTCATTCTGTTCGACTCGCTGAAAATGGCGATTCTCATCATCCTGATTCTGCCCTTTGCCTCCATGGGTGGTGTCATCTCTCTCTTCATTTCTGGCGAGTACCTCTCCGTCCCCGCCTCGGTGGGCTTTATCACCCTCTGGGGGATCGCGGTTCTGAACGGGGTCGTTCTGATCTCCAGCATCAGAGCCCAGCACGTCAGTCGTGGGGATTTCAAGAGTGCCCTGAAACTGGGCTGTATCCAGCGGTTTCGCCCGGTCATGATGACAGCAACCATCGCCATGCTCAGCCTCATCCCTTTCCTCTTCGCCACAGGTCCAGGCTCTGAGGTTCAACGCCCCCTCGCGATCGTCGTCATCGGGGGACTGTTCACTTCCACACCGATGACCCTCATCGTTCTACCGATCATCTATCAGTGGATCGAAAAAACCCACGCCTTCGGCGAAATCATCAAAGAGTCGAGGAGATTTTGAGGCGGCTGATCAGGGGCTGATCCCGACAGCCTGATGCAGGGTTGAGATGTCCTTGAGGACCAGAATGTTGCGTTCAGCGGCATCTTTCAACGCCGTTTGCGCTGTTGACTGAATCTTGAGGTAATCGATCATGGATATTTCGCCATTTTCGAGAGCAATCTTGCTCATCCTGAGCTGTTCTTCGGCGATTTCCTTCCGGCGCGATGCCACGACCAACGCCTTCTGATCCAAATCAAGGATGTGCTCGGCCTCGTGAGCGGCTTTTTCCAGCTGGCGATGCAAAGCCTCTCTTTGGGCCAGCTTCTCGTTCAGAATGACGTTGGCCTGCGCCACCTGCGGTGCGTGCCAGTCATCCCCACCGATCGGAATCTGGAAAACCAGGTTGGTCCCAGTCCCATAGTCTCTCGATCGTTGAACAGCGGTACTGTCCGTCCCGATCATCACCGATGGCTGGTTGCCTTGCTTTGAGAGGCGAACAAAATCAACCTCAGCCTGAGCCCGCTCAACCGAGGCGGTTGCGGCAGCCAGAGCAGGATGGCTATCGGATAACGAGCGATCGGAGGCCACCTTTTCCTCAAAGCGTCCCGGCATCAGTCGGGTTCGAGTGAGACTCTGGTAGGCCTTGTTGGCGTGAATCACTTCAGCCTCTGCCTGCATCAGAAGGGATTTTTTCTCCAAGGCATCGCTTTCCGCCAAGAGCATGTCCGACTTGGACATGTCTCCAAGCTCCACCCGGCGCCTGACCACACGCAGCAATTCGTCTGCAACCGCAAGAATCTTGTGCGCCAGATCTCGTCGGTTTTCGGTAATGCGAATGTTCCAGAGTGCATTTCGAACCAGACCCGCAATTTCGTGCTTGAGCGCCACAGCATAGCGCTCAGCCGCTAGAGAAGACTGGTCGGTCACTCTTTGACTGGCCTCTTTTTGCCCCCACATCCATACGGGAACCTGATAGCCGCTTTGAATTTCACTGATCCCTTGATTGGAGATCAATGCATCGTCGATGTATTGCAAATAAACCATTGGGTAACCGGCGATCCAGCTGGTGCTTCTTTGTTCCAGTGCCTGGACCTCATCTTCATAGGCCTTGACGATGGCCTGCTGGGGATAGTGCTGATAGGTTGCGTCGATGACATCCCGGAGCGATAAATTTTCATCAATGACTAATGTGTCCTCGTGAGCCTCCACGGTGAGTGCAAAACTCAGGGGGCCGTAGCCAAAAAGGAGGGACAGAACAAGAAATTGTCTAAGATGGATCATTCGGGGGCCATTCAAAACGACGAAAAAAAAATGCCATGACGAAAAGAGGTTTATGATTCATTTTCGTCTGATTGTCACTCAAGTGGTCTATGATCGCGAAGCGCAAATCGGAGAAGAGTCCATTTCGCAAAATGTTCGCTTGAGGGGATGCGTCTGATGCCGTCTTTGGACCCACCCTCAGCCACGCGTTCAGTTCTGCCAACAACGTTGGCTCCAATCACCGCTGCCGCCTGAATCTGCGGTCATTGCTGGGAGGATACTATGCTCAACCTCATCACCGCACGTACGCTGTTGATCGTTATCGCGATCACGATGACCGGATGCAGTAGCATCCGTAGCCGTTACGACACCTCTGCACAAGACTGGACAGTCTATCCCGGTATTCAACGGGATGGGACTGATATGGTCGGGACACTGACAGGCCATGTCGATCCATTGTGGACCTCAGCTCTTGTGGGGCCGGTCCTTCTGGCTGATGTGCCCTTTTCACTGGTTACAGATACCTTCGCCCTTCCCTATGATCTTTATGCGATCAATCAGGCGGGAAAAAGCCAGGAAACGCCCAGCACGGCGAGCGCTCATTGATGAGCCATCTCGCTGGCATGCTCCTACTTCCCAGAGTCCTCATCCTGATCAGTGCCCTCATAGCAGTGAGCGGTTGTGGTGGTTACGCAACCACTGGGGGAATGGGCGGTTATGGCATGGGCGGGATGGGAATGGGCCCCATGGGCATGGGAATGGGGATGGGTGGATACGGAATGGGCTACGGCGCCATGGGGGCTGGCTATCAGGGCACAGCCTATGGCACGGGCGGGATGGAACTGGGCACCAATCTGGGGGGCTGGGGAGAAGGCGCCAATGATGATTGGGGTCATAACCAGAATACCCCCGGCGCCAAGATCATGGAAAACGACCCCCATATGTCGTCCAGCTATCACAATACTGATTTTGATAATGACCGGGGCTACTCGTTTTATCATCCCAGTCAGACATCGCCCAATTCTGACCCGTCAAGCGGTAAGTAATCCTTCTTGCTACTTGCCAAGACGGCTTCTCAATGGTTTCAATGGACCTTTCCCCCATGAATACGAGGTTAGGATGCGAATTGTTCTAATGATCGGTGCTTTGATGCTGTCACTGACCGGTTGCATTACTCAGCCAAAACAAATACTGCAATCCAATGTTCCGGCAGGACTCGACCGGGGTGACGTGGAACTTGCCATACTCTTGGCCACGGGGCTGTCTGCTCCCGACAATGGCGTCGTTGCGACCTGGCCTGAGTACGTGAGTGCCACACTCAGAAATGCCGGGGACCGACATGTGAGCCGTCTGGATGAGGCTGACGACGAAGACCGCTGGGTTTTTGACACGGCGGATGGCAAGGCGATCACCGCAAGCTATGTGGATGGCAAGGAGATCCTTCGCGTCACCATCGACTACAACGCTTCCAACTATGCCATCCGAATTACGGGTAGCGAAAACCTCAATGAATCTGAAACGAAGATTGATGCAGTCGCCGAAAGGTGGCTCAGCGATCTCACGCTGCGCATCAACCGGGCGCTAGGACGGGTCCAACTGATGAAGCGAACCTTCCACCATCATTCCTGAACCGCCGCCAAAGACACAGGGGGTCCAACCTCAGTTGAACTGCGAAGAAGCTTGGAACTGTATCCAAATTCTGAAGGCCAGTTTGTTGCGGTGGGGCCCTTTTCTATTCCTCGATCCTCTAAGACCCTGATCGGCTTCTGCTTCCCGCCAAGGAGGCCGGGGTCTCTCGCGAGATATCCGATGAGATTTCCGTGGCTATTCCCTGCCCTTTTGTTGTTGATTGCATCGTTGTCCCCCGTTGCGTCGGCCCATGATCAGCGCGACAACCAATTGCTGATCACAAAAAAGGCATCCCATTGCCTTTCTTTGACTTTTCTTCTGCGTCCCATCGATTCGCTTCACACCTTTCTGGCCCCCACCCAGGATTGGACCTCATTCTTCAATCATTTCAGCAGTCTCGAAGAATCCAACTTCAAGAAGCAGGTTGAGATCATTCAGTCGACCCTGATCCAATCAACCCTGATTCTGGATTCCAACAATCTGCCTTTGCCCCTGATGGTTTTTTCAGCCCCTGATCCTAAGGCATGGAAAAACAAGGTCAAAGAGGAGAGGATTCTGCTCCTTGCTCGGGCAAACAACTTCGGACACTCACTTCCTGTTGAGTTTCGTGCAGAGGCGTGTAGTCAGTCCCCCATTGATCGCGTCCAGATCACAGCAGACCCTCGTCTTTTTCCTTTAGAAATCGTTGCCCACGAAACGGATCGTTTCTGGCTGAAAGACAATGTCATATCGGCAACCGCCGATTTTTAGGACGCCAACAGTGAGATTTAGGCTGGGGATTCAGGTGAATACGATCCGTTCAATTTTTTGGGGCATCGGCCTTTACCTCCAGGTCTCTTCTGCTTGCGCGCACCTGTTGCCCGTCTTGAGTGGGACTCTCAACGTCATCGAGCAGAATGTATTTGTGGTTTTATCATTGCCTGCGAGCGCTTTTCCGGAACTGGAGCAAGGGCCGGATGGTTCTTTGGATATGGACCAATATCATCGGGTGGAAGAGCGCCTGACGGCACACATTCAGCAGGCATTGAGTTTTGACAGCGTGGATCAGACGCCTGAGCTCATTCAGATCATGACCCAGGTTTCGCCCAGAGACCGGAAGTTACCTTCGGATCAGGATGCGATCGTTGCTATGCTCGAATACCGCTTTGCAACAACACCCTCGATCGTCCGGATCAGAACAAACCTGTTTGGACATTCAGGCCCCGATCAGCAGCTCACAATCAAGGCTCAAAAGGGAGAGGATGTCGATACCGCCGTCCTGAGCCCTCTCCAGGATACCTACACGTTCTTTCAAGGGCCAGGGTCCACACTGATCAGATTTCTAGGGACGGGTATCGAGCACATCCTGATCGGGTGGGATCACTTAATCTTTCTTTCGACCCTGATCGTTTCAGGGCGAGGTTTTCGTCATCTATTGATCTTGATGACGGCCTTTACCGTTGCGCACTCGGTCACTTTTTTCCTGGCGGCACGAGGTCTCGTTGCTTTCAATCCTGATTTGGTCGAGCTTGCTATCGCCGGAACCATTATTCTGAGCGCCCTGAAGAACATTGCGGCCATCCCCTTGTCGACAGTGGGCTTCACCGGTCTTGTCTTTGCCTGTGGGCTGATTCATGGCTTAGGCTTTGCCTCTTCGATGAACACTGCGGGTCTGAGCGGGACGCGATTGATCCCTACCCTCTTGGGATTCAATCTCGGTGTCGAAATGGGCCAGATTTTATTTATCCTCCTTTGGGGACTCTGTGCCCAGGTTTTCCATCGTTTCGTATCGGCTGATCCACAACGGCGGCCATACCGCGGGGCCAACTGGATTTTCTTATTTGCCGGGATATTCTGGTTTTATGAGAGAGCCGCGACCTATTTCGCAGCCTGAATAAAATTCTGGCCCTTTCGTTTTTTCATATAGGATCTGGGAACGGAATCTATCCATCCATCCATCCACCTCCAGGGTCAATCTACGTCTATGCCGATCATGACAAGTTCAGACCTGAGGGGAGAGTTGACGATCTCTTACCGCCGGACAGCAAGGGGTTTCTCGGGACATCACCCATGAAAATCATGATGTTGCTGGCGCTGAACCTGGCCATCGGCGTGGTTTATGCTGCGCCCCCCAAGCTGACCGCGGTCTCTCCATCCATTGGGACCACGGCGGGTGGCACTGTGATCACCCTTCAGGGATCAGGATTTACAGGGGCCAAGAAAATTACCGTTCGAGGCATTCCCTGCAGCAGCTTTAGTGTCGAAACACCCACATCCGCGACCTGCATCACGCCTCCAGGCAAGGCGGGCAAAGCCAGTGTGGTCGTGAGGACAGCGGGTGGGGCAAATAAGGCCAATCAGCGATTCACTTACGCCGCATTGGCTCCTCAAGTGACATCGGTCTCACCGAGCTCAGGGACAACGGCGGGTGGCACCTCCCTGACGATCACGGGAAACAATCTGACCGGGGCCACGAGTATTTTGGTGGGCGGAAAGGCGTGCGCTTCGTTCGGTGTGATCTCGATCTCATCGGCAACCTGCGTGACCCCTTCGAGCTCAGCGGGCACTGCGAGCGTCGTTGTGGCGACCGCCAATGGCACCAGTTCGGCCAATACGCTTTATAGCTATACGACGACGCCTGCACCGAATCCCTCGCCCTCACCAACGCCGACGCCGACGCCCTCGGGGCAGAGTGGACAGTACTATGGGCCTGCAAGCTACGCCAGCATCCTCTCAAATGCATACGCGCCTCAACTGACCTTGAGTGCAGGCATCACGACCAATCGAGGCCGATACCTCATATCAGATGCTGCTACCGCGACGAGCGCTTCCAACTACCTTTCGATCGGGGCCGACTACAGTGCCACAGCGGGATATAGCGTCACAGCCAGCTCTATCGCCTCACCGGCGACCTATAAAAGCTATTTCTCTGCCCTGATTCAGGCGGTCGCCAACTCAACCGACTCCTCTGGGTATTATCGGCTTGATTCTCACCTGAACCCCAATGAATCCATCGACGTCGATCTCAATGACTCATCTAAGCTGAAGTTTAGAAACAACCGAGGCAAAACTTCGCGCACTTATGGGTATGTTGTCTTCTCTTATGACCCTGTGGGGAACTATTTGCGTGCGATGAAGCGGTACACCTACTCCTTAGCATCGAGCACCGAAACCAATACCAACGGCCAGGTGAGCACGTTCTATAGCGGCACCTATACCGAGGATCTCAGCTTTAGTGCCACGGGCTACTATGTGAGCGCCTCACAAGGGGGCTACAGGCTCGTATCCACGAGCGGCGCAGCAACGAAGCTTTACCTCTTCACGTCAGCAGACAACTATGGCATACCGACTTCATTCAATCCTGCCGGTACGGCTTATGGCACGAATCCTCCCGCTGCGTTTCCAGCCATAGTGACGCCTGCCAATGTTGAGGCGACCTTCAGTTCCAAAATTAATGCCACCTACAAAAGCCAGGTGGCTGCTGCAGGCAGTAATGCACAAACCAAGGTCAGTGCGGATGGCTATTTGGCGTCCATACCGGCCAAACTGGCATCGCAGGGTGCCAGCCTTCGCTATTCAACGGATCTTTACACGGCCTTCAGAGATGCAGCGCTCGCGGGGAAACTAGCCAGCGATGGCATTACGGATGGGGTGCCGGGCCAAAACCTGGTGCCTTTCGTTTACTTTACGAACGAACAGGATGCCCAAGGCCTCAACCATCCATTCATGAACCTTGTGACTTATAGCAACCCAGGATCTCCCCCGGGCCTGCTGGATATTCCAGGCCCCCCTTATAAGGGGGCTGGCAGCCCGACGGCCCCAGTGACAAGGTACTCCAGTCTTGGCGATGTCGTGATTCGGATTCCCATGAAAGATTATGGGCAGGTTGCCAATGTCACGGACAATGCAATGCTTCCCTCAAGTCAGTTTTGGCGGGTGAACTTGGTGACGGGCAGTGGTTGCGGACAATCCGGATCACCCCTTGCCACCTGTCCTGCATACGACAATTACAACTATGCAAGTACAGCAGACATGGGTGTCCTGATTGATGGATCCGTCATCTTCCCTGTGCTGAATAACATGCTGAC
The DNA here is from genome assembly GCA_044350805.1 of Methylococcaceae bacterium. GTDB lineage: Bacteria > Pseudomonadota > Gammaproteobacteria > Methylococcales > Methylococcaceae > UBA6136. The sequence continues at coordinate 16,210 of JBILGU010000020.1, read as the reverse complement.
GCCATCCCAATGGAAGGGTGAACTTTCCGTTTATGGGGGTCATGTGGGGCAAGGCGGGGGTGGGCCCCATTTCCATGCGGATGGATTTAAATCCGGACAGAGTATCGTCACCCTCTACAACGACAGTGATTACGTGGGCAAGACCCATCCGCCCTTGATCGGATTTGGTTATGACGGGATTGCGCTGTTCGGCGTGTATCGGGTCGGGACGGATACATCCATGAATGGCTATAGCACTGCGCTTGATACGTTTGGCGGCCATAACCATGATGGGGTTGGTTACCATTACCATGCCCACACAGCCACCATGCCGACGAGTTATGAATTCAAAGAGAAAGGCGTCACAATTTCTACATCCCAGAACCCTGTGAATGTCCTGCTCAAGGGAGCCTGGGCGGGCAACATCAACAAAGTGCCGTACTTTGGCTATAACGCAGATTTCAGGGCAAACCAGTACTTGGGTGGCACCACAAAGTAACCCGCCTGAGTCTTGCCCTGTGACCAAACGGCGCTGATCAACCTAGTAAATTTCAAACTCTCGCATCATGCCCAGATCCTCATGTTCGAGGTTATGGCAGTGGTACATGAAACGACCCTTAAAGTCCTCGAAAGGTTTAATCAGCCGAATCTTCTCCCCCGGCATCAAGAGAACCGTATCCTTCAATCCTCGGGTGATCAGCCCCTCCTTCACGGTCTCATAATCGCTGGTATCGTCACCACTGACTGAGCGACTCAAAACCTGAAATTGCTGGCCATGAAGATGGATGGGATGGGCCATGGACATCATCATTCCCATCCCACCTCCCATCCCGGACATACCGTCCCCCATTCCCATTCCACCGGCATGATCCATTCCGTCCCTGGAAGACCCCTCGGCTTTGGCCTGACCGTGCTGCATCCCCATCATGCCACCCATCATTCCCCCACCATGCGACATTCCTTTCATGCCCGTTCCGGCTGAACCCTCATGATCCTGAGCCGCTCCTTTCCCTTCGCCCATGGAATGAGCTTCCTTGGAATCCCCATCGTGTTTCTGCCCTTGAGCGTTGCCATGGCCGCCATGGGCGTGGGATATCTCAACGAGCTGAAGCGTGTTGAGAGGAACGCGCTCAAAAGGTTGAATGTCGTCATCAGCGTAAGCACGACCATTGAGCAGCATGGAACCAGGCCCTTCTGAAATCCCAATGGGGATTGCGTGATCCGGATTGGCCGTTTCACTCAAACGGTAGGTCCGATATCGGCTCAGTTGCGTGGGCATCCTCGAGCTTTCAGCGACAACCCGGGTGATGCGGAACCTCGCGATGGGATACTCCGAACCGATGGGCAATTCATGATGGCCCATCATGCCACCCATCATTCCTCCAGCATTTCCCCCGCCATGCGCCATGCCCCCCATTTTGGCCATCATGGCCTCGTGCATCTTCGGGAGTGCGCCCTTGAATGCGAGACTTTTCAGAATCAGCTCGCTCCCTATTCCACGTCCGCTGAAATCCATCCAAAGATCCAGTCGCTCCCCCGGTGCCAGCATCACGTAGGGGCGAACCTCGGGGCTTTCAAGCAATCCGCCATCAACACCCAGCACAGAAACGGCCGTTCCATCCGACCACGCGAGCTTGTAGATTCTTGAATTGGAACCATTCATCACCCGGAGACGATAAGCGCGGGTAGCCACATCGAAAACAGGATCGGACTTTCCGTTGACCAAAACCCGGTTTCCCGCAAAGCCCAGGGTGCGATCGTGCATGGTCCTGCCATAGACCAGTTGATTGTTCTCATCAAAACGGCGGTCCTGGATAACCAGAGGGAGTTCATGCTCTCCTGAAGGAAGGCCAAGCTTCTCTTCTTCCGTATCCCGAATCAGAAGACCGCCTGCCAGGCCGTAGTAGACCTGCGTTGCGGTTTTCTCATGGGAATGGGGGTGATAGATATGAAGTCCCGCACGATTTTTGATTTCAAATTCATAGACGCGGATCTCTCCCGGCTGGATGGAGTCCGAGGGGTGGCCATCCTGTTCTGATGGCACATGAAGACCATGCCAATGCACGATCGACTCTTCGGGAAGTTCGTTCTTGAAATGAATGCGGATCTTCTGACCGGTTCTCAACTGTAACAAGGGTCCCAGATAGGAGCCTGGAATTTCAATCACCGCATCCTTGGACCCTGAAATCAGTTGGGCCGAGTAACTGAAAACACCGGTGGGCTTGCCCGGAAGAATCTTAACCTGACTGGATTTGGCAACGAGCTCGATCTCGACATCTGCCTTGAAGGATGGATCAGCCTTGACGGCACCTCGACCCTTTGGGCTTTTCATCTCCATGGCATCTAACCAGGATGGAAACGACGCAGCACCCGCTACGCTAAGGCCGGTCAGTTGCATGAAACGTCGACGGGAGGACGGAAAATTGTGGTTCATTTTGGCGCTCCTGATCTTTTCTTTTTTAGCGTCGCGGACAGCGAGATCTGCTGATTCCGCTACCGGGAATAATCCCACACAGATTGTACGCCTTTAAATATCAGAGTTCCCTAATTCTTTTGCGCGAACCGCCAATTCACCCAAAGCCCAGGCCACATGCTCTCTGACCACAGGAGACACATCATCGGATCGGGACTTCAGCGCAGCGATCCCCCTCGAAGTCGGGGGCCCATTACCCAATCCGATCGCGAGGTTCCTCAGCCAGGATTCGTAACCGATCCGGCGAATGGAGGAGCCTTCGAGCTTTTGCTGAAATTCATCTTCTGACCAGGCAAAAAGCTCCACCATGGCGATGCGATCGAGACCCTGACGGGGAAGAAAATCCGCTTCACGGGTGATCTGAGCGTAACGGTTCCAGGGGCAGACGAGCTGGCAATCGTCACATCCATAGATGCGATTGCCGATGGATTGACGAAATTCGAGGGGGATGGTCCCCTTCAACTCAATCGTAAGATAGGAAATACAGCGTCGAGCGTCCAGTTGATAGGGAGCAAGGATAGCCGCCGTAGGGCAAGCCGTGATGCACGCCGAACAGCTCCCGCAATGGGCGCTCACCGGGCGATCTTCGGGTAAAGGCAAATCCGTGACGATTTCCCCTAAGAAGAAAAAACTACCGGCGTCTCGGTCAATCAGGTTGGTGTGTTTCCCAATCCAGCCCAGTCCCGCGTCCTGTGCAAAGGACTTTTCAAAAAGGGGCGCGCTGTCGGAAAAGACGCGATATCCAAAGGGGCCAATTTCGGCCTCCATGCGGGACGCAAGACGCTGAAGTCGCCGACGCATGAGTTTGTGATAGTCCCGACCCAGAGCGTATACCGAGACTGCGGCCTGCTCCCCATCATCCAGGCGAGCCATCGCATCCCCAAGCTGCATCGGAAGATAATCCATTCGCACGGACAGAACAGACAGTGCTCCGGGAACCCATTGCGATGGGTCCGCCCGAAGCGCCCGATGGCGGGCCATATAGGCCATCTCACCATGCCGACCCCGGGCCAGCCAGTCGTCCAGGAACTTCAGGGCCTCCTGTGTTTGAAGGCGCGCGACACCTAAACGGTCAAAACCGAACTCAGCCGCCCACGCTTTGATGTCTGTCTGGATTTGCTTCAGATCCATACTCGATTATTAAGAGAAAACGATCCCATCGTAGAATGTCACAATCCCCTACCCATCATAGACGCCTCTCCATGGATTTTCCCTCTGCGCCCGGTCTTCCCCTCTATGACTCGAAAGCCGTTCGAGTGATGGATGCCGAAGCCATTCAACGTCTGGATGGAAAAGGCATCGAGCTGATGGAGCGGGCGGGTGCTGCAGCCTTCGAGTGCATCCGGCAATTGCGCCCGAAAGCACGTACCCTCTCGGCCATGGCCGGCCAGGGCAACAATGGGGGGGATGCCTATATTGTGGCCCGCCTGGCCCAAGAGGCCGGCTGGGACGTCAGGCTGTACCCTTCAAATCCCGCCCGATTACCCCAGGGTGATGCCGCCATCGCAAGAGATCGTTATCTGGCTGCCGGTGGCCCCATTCTGGACTTCATTCCAGAGGACTTCGAGGCGGTTGAGGTTCTGGTCGATGGCCTTTTTGGAACCGGACTGGATCGAGACATCGATGGTCACGATGCCCTCATCATTGCAGCAGCCAATCGTTATCGGGAGCGCGGATTGGGGCATGCCACCAACCGACGCTCACTGATCGCACTGGATGTTCCTTCAGGTCTTCATGCCGACCGGGGCTGTATCCTTGGAACCGCCATCCGGGCCGATCTCACCATCACCTTCGTGCAGCCAAAACCGGGACTGTTCACCGGCATGGGTCCGACCTGTGCGGGTGAAATTCATGTTTCGTTCCTGGGCATCGCCCCTGACATTCTGCGCCAAGAAAAGCCCTGTGCCGAATTGACCGAATGGATTCGATCCGCCCCCCGGCCAAGGCCACGAGAAGGTCACAAAGGGTCTTTCGGTCATGTCCTGGTGGTCGGCGGGGCCCCAGGTTACAGCGGGGCAGCTCGCCTTGCGGGGGAAGCCGCACTGAGAAGCGGAGCGGGCCTTGTCAGCATAGCGACTCACCCAGAGCATGCTTCGTACCTGAATCAAGGGCGCCCGGAACTCATGGTCCGAGGGGTCAAAAACACCCAGGAGCTTGAAGCGCTCCTGGAAAAAGCGACCGTCGTCGCCATTGGGCCTGGACTTGGGCAAGCGGCGTGGGCCCAAGGCCTTCTGGATCGGGTTCTTGCAAGCGATCTACCCCTGGTCGTGGATGCCGATGCCCTCAACCTCTTGAGCGCGCCAACGCAAAGGCAGGCACCCTGGGTGCTCACGCCCCATCCTGGTGAGGCTGGAAGGCTGCTTGGATCCTCGTCGAAAAGCGTCCAAGACGACCGTTTTACGGCCGCTTCGGATCTGGCCGAACGCTTTGAGGCCAGCATTGTGCTTAAAGGCGCCGGCAGCATCGTCGCGGCACGTGGACGACTGCCGCGAGTGATTCCGCTAGGAAACCCCGGAATGGCTTCAGGCGGTATGGGCGATGTCCTGACCGGGGTCATCGCGGCGCTGATGGCACAGGGCCTTGACGCCTTCGATGCAGCCACACTGGGGGCGCTCCTTCATGCAGCAGCCGGCGATGCGCTGGCCCAAGCCAGAGGGGAGCGCGGGCTCCTCGCACTGGATCTACCTCCAGAAATTCGTCAACTCTTGAACTTTCCGTCACGGCTTGAGACCCCCCAGTGGCCGATTCTGCATTCCTGAACCCGCCCATTGCGCTGGTGGATGAAGCGGCCACCCTTGCCCTTGGGGCGCGGCTGGCCGAAACAATCCAACCGGGCCAGGTAATTTTCCTTCATGGCAATTTGGGTGCGGGAAAAACCACCCTGGTGCGAGGCTATCTCCATGCCTTGGGACATACCGGAGCGGTGAAGAGTCCCACCTTTACCTTGGTCGAGGAGTATCACTTCCATCACCTTCGGGTCTTTCACTTTGACCTTTATCGCCTGCATGATCCGGAGGAGTTGGAGTGGATGGGCATCCGCGACTACTTTTTGGCAGACACCATCGTGTTTGTCGAATGGCCCGAACGGGGTGCAGGGTTTCTTCCGACCGCGGATTTCGAGATCACGCTGATTTATGATGGGGTCTCCCGTCTTGCCGAAATGACGGGCTCTTCGTCCCTAGCGAACCATCCACCCCAAGAATGATGCTCCGACTGGTCCTCTTTAGCCTCTTTTGCCTTATTTCGCTCGATCTTCAGGCAGCGAGCGATAAGGTCCACACCAAATCTTTCGTAGTGGTCATCGATGCGGGACACGGCGGAAAAGACAGTGGTGCCATCGGTCCTTCGGGAATCCAGGAAAAAGACATTGTGCTGGCCATTGCCCGTCGCCTGAGGGACTTCATTCGCGCTGAATCCGGGATGAAAGCTGTCATGGTGCGCAACGACGACCATTTCGTGGACCTCAAACAAAGGGCAGAAATTGCACAAAAGGCCCAGGCTGACCTTTTCATTTCGCTGCATGCGGATGCCTACGAGGATGGCGCCGTCAAAGGATCGACGGTTTTCGTGCTCTCGGAAAATGGCGCATCCAGTGAAGCGGCTCGCACACTGGCGGACCGCGAAAATGCGGGTGAAGTGGGGGGCGTGGATCTTGGGGCTGAAGACGCCATGGTCGCGTCCGTCCTGGTGGATCTGTCCAAGAACGCCAATCGGGAGGCCAGTGAGAAAGCGGCTCGATCCGTGATGCTGTCCCTGGCTCACGACTTCAAGATTCACAGTTCCACCGTCCAAAAAGCAGGCTTTCGTGTCCTGAAGTCTCTGGATGTCCCCTCCGTCCTGATCGAGACCGGCTTCATTTCAAGCCAGGATGAAGAAAGCCGTCTCTCCGACCCCAAGCAACAGGATCGGCTCGCCAGAGCCCTCTTCAAGGGCATTCAGGCGCTGCTTCGCCGCTAGCCACCCCTGCGGCCCGCCGGAAGACCACATCACAGCGCCAACCCATAATGACGCGCCCTGCCTGGCGCATGGGATATTGGGGGATCCATCCCGTCCCTGAGTTCAGAGGGGATCGCTCACTCTCCCGTGCAAAGCGCACGTGTCCTGATCTTTCTGAAGGATCTCGCTGCCGCTTGTCATTACTCCTTCTCATTCCGGTCAATATTTGGAAATGTTACGGACATATGATTTTCATGTCTGCAAACGGCCTTTGATGCGCAGGCATTGGAAAAACATTCATAACGGACACACTTCACGGAATTACAATGAACAAGATCTTTTTGACCCTGGCTTCAGGGGTATTGGCCCTGGCTGCAGGCCAGGCAACCGCTGCAGATCCCTATGCCGACAATTGGGGCTCCAACAAGCCGATCACCCTGGCTGTCATGGGCGATTGGCCCTACAACACCCTTCTGATGAAGAACGCACCGCTTCTGATCAACTCGATCAATAGCTCAAGCCCCAAAGTCAACCGCGTCATGCACGTCGGCGATATCCATGCAGGTAGCATGCCCTGCACCAGCTACGGCATCCTGCCGACCATCACCAAGGCCGATCCGGGCTGGAGCCTTCAGGTTTATCATGCCTTCCAGGCCATGAATGCCCCGGTCGTCTACACGCCGGGTGACAATGAGTGGACCGATTGCCAGAAGACCAAGCAATTCAGCTCTGGCGCTCCCTTGAACGAGCTCAATTCAGTCCGGACCCTCTTTTTCGCACGGACGGGAAAAACGCTGGGCTACAACTCCGAAAAAGTCTCAACGCAGGGCTTTGACTTTGATCCTGCGTTCCCGACCGATGCCCAGTTCGTTGAAAACGTCATGTGGGCCAGTCACCACATCGTGTTCATGACCGTGAATATGCCGGGGTCGAACAACGACACGCTGCCCTGGGCCGCTCCTTTCTCAAATCCGACCGCACAGGCACAGGAAAACCAACAGCGCACGGCGGCTGATATTCGCTGGATGCAGCAGGCCTTTGCGACCGCTAAGCGCAAGAATGCTCGTGCGGTTGTGATTGGTCAGCAGGCAGACATGTGGGATCCTGAAGCAGCTGCTCCAGGGGGCGATGGTTTGAGCGGCTATACCAACTATGTCCAGGCTCTGGCCACCGAAGCGCTGGCTTTCGGCAAACCCGTTCTTCTCATCAACGGGGATTCGCACGTTTATGGTTCAGACCAGCCGCTGGCTGACCCGAACAGCCTAACAGGCAAGATCCACAAGACACCCGCTGTTACCAACCTAACCCGCATCACGGTTCAAGGTTCAACCTTTGCACCGGCTGAATGGTTGCGCCTGACGATCGATCCTAAAAATGCGGTCATGCCCTTCTCTTGGGAAAACGTGGCCTACTGCAAGGACCCCTTGACCACCTGTCAATAAGGGTCCACGCCTAAAAAAACCCGGCACGTGTGCCGGGTTTTTTTGTCTTTTTCACTTGGATTTTTCTAAAACGCCACAAACCTGCCATTCAGGCCCTGAAGGATTTCAATCCGCTAGAATTTGAGGGTCTCGATATTCTTCAACACATTTCACATGGCCGAAAAGAATCAAAGTCGCGTGGTCTATACCACAGGGATTGGACGGATTTGTCCTGGATGCGGAAAGCCGTCAGAAGCCTGCATTTGCCGAACGCAGACCACGCAACGAGCGGCCAGTGACGGCATTGTTCGGATTCGAAGGGAAACCAAAGGGCGAAATGGCAAGGGAGTGACGGTGATCACCGGGGTTCCCTTGGATGACCCTGAATTACAGGCGCTGGGGAAGCAGCTCAAGGCGCGCTGCGGCACCGGAGGCACCGTTAAGGACGGCAATATCGAGATCCAAGGGGATCATCGGGACCTGATCCTCACCGAGCTCACCAAACGTGGCTGGACCGTCAAAAAAGCGGGCGGTTAAAAAACGCCCGCTTTGAGCTCCCCGAAGACGCCACGTGAAGGTGGCATTGAATGTCTTACTTCGCGGGAACGAGAATCGTCGGGTTGAAATACGCAGCAGGGTATTTCGGGTCTGCTTCGTGGGCCACAGCGGCAAGAGCCGCAGGTGCAGCAACCCCACCCGCACTCGGAGTGGTTGCAAGGGCGCCGTGCGTCTTTTCAATCAATTCCGCATTGGAAAAGATGATAGACGGCTGGAAGTTATAAGCCGGATATTTGTCTTCGCTGGCAGCAACAGGATTTACTGACATCGCTGAAGCCAGCAACGAAGCGGTTGCCAGAGTCTTGAACATGGTCATTTGGTTATCCTCCATCCTATAGATCTTCTAATTGATCGGTCGGCAGGGCACGAGAGCCAATGAAGGCCTGTACCGCAATGCTGACCCGACGACACGCCGTTTTCGTCTGCCAAAATCGGAAAACGTGCGGGCTTATTCGAGGTTTCCCCCCACACTGCGTACTTTATCCGAAATTGTGCCGATACGGAATTTGCCCAGGCACAAACAAATTCCTCGTTTATGACTAAAAGAGGCCCGTAATGTTCCCGTGATCATCCACATCAATTAACTCGGCTGCAGGAACCTTGGGAAGGCCCGGCATCGTCATGATGTCTCCGGCAATCGCAACGACAAAACCTGCCCCGTTGGCCAGACGGGCCTCCCGGATATGGACTTCGTGTCCGGAGGGCGCGCCACGCTTGGCGGGATCCGTTGAGAATGACATTTGGGTCTTGGCCATACAGACCGGGTAGCCCGGATAATCCCGACTCCATTCATCCAACTGTTGGCGAACCTTCGGATCGATCGTGACGCTGCGTGCACCATAGATCTTGGTGGCAATGGCCTCAATTTTTCCGACAAGGGACAGTTCATCCCCATAAACAAAACGATGCTGTCCGGGCGCCCGATCCACCTGTGCGGCGACCACCCGGGCGAGGTCTTCCGCGCCTTTCCCCCCTTCGGCCCAATGCCGGGCGATGACGACCTGGACGCCCAGCGTCTCGCACTTCGCCTTGAGCAAGGCAATTTCTGCCTCCGTATCAAAGGTGAAGTGGTTGATGGCGACAATACAAGGAAGACCATAGTGAGTCTGAATGTTTTCGACATGCCGCTCGAGATTGGAGAATCCCTCTCCCAGCGCATCAAGGTTTTCCTGGTTCAGCGCCTCACGCGCGACGCCCCCATGGAATTTCAAGGCACGAATGGTCGCGACAAGGACAACCGCCGAGGGGTTCAGGCCGGCCATTCGGCATTTGATGTCGATGAATTTTTCGGCGCCAAGGTCTGCACCAAAACCTGCTTCGGTCACCACATAATCGGCCAGTTTTAAGGCGGTTCGCGTGGCCGTGACGGTATTGCAGCCATGCGCAATATTGGCAAAGGGTCCACCATGGATCAGCGCCAGATTATTCTCCAGCGTCTGGACCAGATTGGGCTTGATCGCATCTTTTAACAAGGCCGTCATGGCCCCATGCGCCTTGAGATCACGGGCATAAATGGGCGTTTTGCCATCAAAGTGATAGCCGATCATGATGCGACCGAGACGCTCTTTAAGATCCTTGAGGCTCTGTGCAAGACAGAGGATCGCCATGACTTCAGAAGCCACAACGATGTCGTAACCGTCTTCCCTTAGATAGCCATTGGCGGTGCCACCCATCCCGACCACAATTTTGCGAAGGGCCCGGTCATTCATGTCCACGACCCGCTTCCATTGAATCCTGCGAGGATCAATGCCGAGGCTGTTACCGTGGCTGATGTGATTGTCGATCAGCGCCGAGAGGAGATTGTGCGCAACCCCGATCGCGTGAAAATCGCCGGTGAAATGAAGATTGATGTCCTCCATCGGAACCACTTGGGCATAGCCGCCCCCCGCAGCGCCCCCCTTGACGCCAAAACAGGGCCCCAGTGAGGGCTCTCTGAGACAAATCAGGGCTTTCTTGCCCATGCGATTGAGCGCATCCCCCAAGCCCACGGTCGTCGTCGTCTTGCCCTCACCCGCCGGCGTCGGACTGATGGCCGTCACCAAAATCAGCTTGCCATCCTCTTGGGTGGCAAGACTTTCAATATGCTCGAGTGACAGTTTGGCCTTGTAGTGGCCATAGGGATCCATGGATTCGGCAGGAATACCAAATTGCTCCCGGGCAATTTCCATCACGGGCTTGAGGCGGGCAGCGCGGGCAATTTCAATATCAGACATGGGGCACGAATCGATTGGAGGGAAGGAATGCGGTCATTCTAACAAGTCCACCCCGAGGCAGACCGTCCGGACACATCAGGTCTTGCCGGAGCAGCACTTTTTGAACTTCTTGCCGCTTCCGCACGGGCAAGGCGCATTCTTGAGTGTTTTTCCAAGGTGCGCGATCTTGCCATGGTAAGGGAACGTCGCATCCAGATAGACCCAGTGCCCGCGATGACGAACAAAACGACTGATTTCGTGAAAAAGGTAGGTGTCATCCCCAAGCTCATAGGTGGCCTTGAATTCGACAACGCCGCGCTCATCTGAAGGGCCGCCACCCAGGGTATCGACAATTTCCAGCGTCGACCAACGGCGCTCATCCTTATCAAAATTAAGGTGAGACGGTCGCGTTGAAAGGTCCCAAGTCTCAAGGAGATACTCGGGATTTCTGAGTTGGAAGGCACTAAACCTTGAACCCATCAGCGACTCACAGGTTTCGGGGCTCTTGGCACCGGAATGATAGGGGAAACAGCAGCTGAAATAATCGAATGCAGATTGACATGGGCAAGGGCCAGCAGAATCCATGAATTTCCTCGGTTGATCTTTTCAGAATCTAATGAAAACCCATTTTAACAATGAGACCGCCTCAAAGCCTTGTCGCCCACATTGTCTGGATTCAGGGATCACACCAATCTACCGCTCGGCAAAACTGACTTATTTGTCTCCGCTAAATATAGCGTGATGAAAACAAAACGACCGGGATCCATTGTTCCGGTCGGTTGTCAATCCCGCTTTTCTGGCTATTCAGGAAGCGAGTCTTCAAAGCTTTTGAGGGGGCCTAGGACTGTTGATCGGCCATCCTTCCCAACCGCGGGCACCATCTCAAATTGATCAGCCGCAAAGCCGGCATTGATCGGTGAGGCTTGACTCGAAGATCCATCAGGTAATGCAAGGGATGGATGATCGAAGGGCGCACGTTCCCAGCGAACGCGCTCATCGGTCAAACTCTTGAGAAACTCCACCAGATCAGCCACATCCTGATCGGGCATCCCAAACGGAAAAATTGCCTGTTGCAGAATATCCTTGTTGTTGACATTACCGCCACGATTGTAGAACTGGGCCACCTCGATCAGGGATTTCATGCTTCCATTGTGCATGTAGGGGCCAGTAAGTTCTACGTTTCTCAGCGTGGGAATTTTAAAGGTATTTAGGGTCGCAAATGCCTCCCCCTGATCGGGAAGTTCCAGTTGCTGATTGAGTCCCGCAACCGTCGGCACCCTGGCAGCGCCCCGACGACCACGGCATTTTCCTGGCTTGAAACCATTTGGGTCATCCCTGAGCGTATTGTCATCCCAATCAACAATAAAGGGATATTCCATATCACACGCGTATACCGTGACCGGATCAATCAAGCTGACCTGCCCTTGCTTGAGAGCATTCAGGTACTGAGCCGTGAAGGAAAGCGGATTCCCCCAAGGATCACTTGCATTCTGGCCGGGATCATAGCTCTCGGGTACGACCCCCGTATTTGCGAAACCCACATCACCTAGTGCATAGGCAATGTCTGAAGGCTTTGGAGTAAAACCGTAGGCCACACGGCTCACCAATACAGGTCCATCTCCATTGTGGACCCTAAAAATAGAGGGGTTTGCTGCCGCAGAAAAAGTAGGACCCGCGTGACAAATTGCGCAATGATTATCAAGAAACACAATCAGACCCCGCTTTTGTGCCGGTGAAAGTCCACTTGGCACCTTGCCACCCACCACATACTGGTCCGGGTAGGGGGTCATGGGTGTATCGAAGGGCGTTTTGTCCGAAATCAGTATTGACTCGTACATTTGAACGGCCAGACCGAAAAACATCGGAAAGTTGGCCTCCATTTGCGTGTAAGACTTCCCCTCAACGTTCACAGGGATTTGACTCGACCAATATTTCTTTGCAAATGCCTTAGTGATCAGGTCTCTGTAGGTTATGCTCAAGCCTCGGCCAGATGGGCTTCGAACTTCCGAAAGCACACTATCATCCACTGCAACATCCTGCCCCGAAAGCCCAGGAAGGCCCAAAACTTTAGCTGCTACATCATGAAAGTGTCGCTGAGCGCACGACATTTCTACACTGTTTACAGGGGGGGCAACGGCCTGTGAAGCCAGTGATGAGTCGGTTAGATTCAGCCGAACTTTTTTTACCTGGTGACCCTGAGTGACCCAAACGCCGGCCCCAGAATCTCGATCACCCCAGGGGGACTCACCATTAAAAACATTGTTGGCTCGCCCATCCCAGAAATTTCGAAAATTAAAAGCGGCATTAATGACCGTTGGCGCATTTCGATTCGTGGTCTGTCGGGTGTTTCGACCTGATGCGACATCGTGGTAAACGTTATCCGGAATGGAATTACAGACATCATCTTGAGCCGGTGGATTGACCCTCACGAAGTTGGCCATGAAGGTTCCTTGCGAACCCACTACATCGTCCGTTGAAAAAAGTAGCTTTGAATTCTTATCGCCGGGGTCAGCGAAGGCCCACATTGGAAAATCGCTTTTCCTAAGTTGGTAATTCGTATTGATCCGGCTGCTTGGGTTACTGCCAGATTTAGTCGGCTGAAAGGTCAAGCCCAGGATCCGATCATCATCCAAATCGCCAGTATTCAATTGGTTTTTGGAACGCTCATCCGCACCCGCATGGTAGTGGCAACTTGCGCAAGCTGTTCCATCACTGCTAATGGCCGTGTCCCAGAACAATGCTTTGCCCAGTATTCGGGCAAACTTTTGGTTCACGATGATCGGGGATGAACCTGCCACCAATCCGGTTACTTTGGGGACCCTTACTGTGTTCAGGCCTGGCGCAGGCTTTCCGTGCGCGAAAACTGATCCATTAATTCCCACCGCTAGACATAAGAAAAAACCAAGAAAAAAGAATCTTGTTTTCATCAGCAACTCCAAAACCCCGGCATTAGGGCACGTTTTTCTTTAAACGAAGGTCGAAGGGCTGAAGGGGGCCCAAAGCACCGGATCGACCCTCTCGCCCCACCGCGGGAACATGAATCAATCGATCGGGTGCGATCGATTGACCTAAACTTAAACCTTGATCCGAGCGCCCCTCAGGAACCTCCAGGGAGGGATGATCAAAAGGGGCTTTCTCCCAGCGGACCCTCTCATCGGTGAGTGAAGAAAGGAAGGCGATCAAATCACCTATATCCTCTGCGCTCAAACCTAGGTCGACTACCAAAGTGGCAAAATGTTCCTGGTTATTAAAATTCCCGGCCCGGTTATAAAACTCCAATACTTCGTTCAGAGACTTCATGCCACCGTTATGCATGTAGGGGCCCGTAAGTTCAACATTCCTGAGCGAGGGAATCTTGAATGATCCGTTGATCATGGAAAGAGCCCGTCCCCTTCCTGGTCTTTGCTCCTCCCCCACCAAAACCGACGCAAAAGGCACCTTAGAATATTTCCGAGTCTTCCTGCAATTTGCCGGCGAACGAACCAGTGGGTCATCCTTTAACTCTTCCGATGCATAATCCATAGTAAAGGGCGCAAGAAAATCACAGGCTAAGACCCGAATGGGATCCACCATGTCCTTTCGTACGCCCTCAAGAACATCGAGGTATTGTCGAGAAAATGAATAGGGGTTACCAAAGGGGTCTAGCCCACCAAGACCTGAGTCCAATTCAGTCGGTACGACACTGGTATTGGCAAAACCGCGATCAAAGACCGCAAAAGTCACGCTGTTTCTTACCTCTGCCCCAGGAACCACCCCATTAATCACCATTCGATCCACCAACTGCGGACCATTTGGATTTCTTTTCTTGTTAACCACCTCAGGGTAAGCCGCGAGAGAGAAGGTTGGCCCGGCATGACAAGCGATACATAAGTTTTTGATAAAAAGATCCTGGCCGTGCCGCTGAGCAGGACTTAAATCGCGGGGATAGCCTTGCGAATCTCTCGGTGAATCAAAGGGCGCTTGGTCCGAAACTAAGGTTGACTCATAAAGTTGTATCGAAAGTCCAAAAATAAAAGGGAAATTAGCCTCGATTTGGGCGACGCCCGGTTCCACCATATCGTCAGAACCCCAAAAACGTTTGGCAAAAGCACGACGAATCAGGGAACTGTAATTCTCGGTGAGACCCAACCCATCCGATGCCCTGAGAGGACCTAGCACACTGTCTGTCTCAGCAATCACCTGCTTGAATAGTGGCCGGGCGCCCAGAATACGCCGTGCCACATCGCGGTGGGTTCGCCCTTCACAGGCCATTTCCTCCGAATTGACGATGGGATCCACCGCCTGTGAAGCCAACGAGGAGTTGGGCAAGACGATCCGCTCCTTTATGACCCCCCGATCAGGCGTTTGAACCCACACGCCTGCCTTGGGATCGCGAGGACCCCATGGTGTTTCACCATTGAATGCATTATTGGCGCGGCCATCCCAGAAGTTTCTATAGTTGAATGCCGCGTTAATCACATTCGGCGCATTTCTCTGACCCACCTGCCGCGTCAAACGTCCATCGCGCCGAAAGAAACTTTGAAGATTCGGCGCGCATGAATCAGCCTCGCCACCAAGACCTGTACTGATGAACTGTCTTGAAAAAGATCCCGCTGAACCCATCACCACATCTGAGCGAAACTTCAAACCAGATGCATTATTGCTGGGATCTACAAATTGAGTGAAAGGAAAATCAAGCGACGATACCCTGTAGTCAATGGTCGCCAGACGGCCTGATCCCATGAGTGAGTATCCTGTCGATGAGTTATGCTCGGCATGATATTCAGCTCGGCCGATCTGATTTTGTATTCTGCCATCAACTCCCGCCTCAAAATGGCAAGACGCACAAGCCATGCCGTCACTGCCAACGTTCATATCCCAAAAAAACGCCTTCCCCAAGGCGATAGCGGCCTTTTGATCCACGACGATCGGATTCACCCCGGAAAGGAGACCTGGCACTTTGGGAACACGCACAGTTCTCAAGGAATCTGGAGCCTTGGTTACGGTGACGGATAATGCTTGATACGGCAACAGAAGTGCGGATAAGGCAAGGGTAAAACTGCTAATTGACTTTTTAAAACCAAGCATGACAAAAACGTCCAGCGAGGAACCGCCCATTGAGTGAAAACACATTCCGAAGCAAAAAAGGCATTCGGAGCCTCTGAAACAAACCAACAGTGGGGCTATTTGCTTTTAACCCGGAGTCAGGGACGAGGCCTGGTTGCCCCGCCATCCTGACAGGCCACCGGGCATACGGTTCAGGTATCCGGCGGCTCCTGCCTTCCATCACTGGCATTGAGCTTGCGCTTCGAAAACGATCCCCGCCCGATGGCTCATCTAGACTGCGACTAACCTCAGAGTTACTTATTCTTAACGCTCTTTGCCGCGAGTTTCCCTTGGGGACATCTGTTCGAACTCGCCGGAGAAATCGATAACTATCCGCTCCTAGCAGGTTTAGCCCTTCGCCATGCGGTCAGCTGGCTACTATGGGCTCTGCTGCCTCCCATCTGTCCATTCCAACGTCTCTCGGTTTGGGTAGCACTAGGCTAGGGAATCACGGATTAATGAGGTTATGACTCACGCCTGAGTCCCAAAACCTGATTTTTTGAAAAAACATGGATTCAATGATCATGAATCACGCTCGATGTATCGAAAAAGGACGGTTTTCACGC
>JBILGU010000019.1:0-49747 GCA_044350805.1 Methylococcaceae bacterium | reverse complement strand
AATTCCGAGGATCTGTCAGGGGCCCGATGAAGCGCGAACCGAGAGCCTAAAATCGTCCAAGATCATGCCAACTAAGGCATGGAAGCCGAGGGCGGAATGATAGGCGCGGATTCCAACTCAAAGCGCCGGAGTTGATTGACATCATGCATGACCGCACTCTCCCACGATGAAACGTAAGCCCAGTCTAGACCCGGCGACAAGTTCTCCGCCATTCGATTCATCCCTAGAGGGTCTGTCTCATCAGGAGGCACGCATGCGGCTTCGATCCCTTGGGATCAATGCCTTACCTGAATCCCAATCACGCGGATTCTGGACGATCCTCCTGAATGTCCTTAGGGAGCCTATGCTGCTGCTGCTCCTCTCCTGTGGCAGCATTTATTTTCTTCTGGGTGAGCCTCAGGAGGCCCTGGTTCTCCTGGGATTTGTGGGCGTGGTCATACTCATAACGCTCTACCAGGAAGTGAAAACCGAGCATGCGCTGGAGGCTCTTCGCGACCTTTCAAGTCCACAATCTTTTGTCATTCGGGATGGAATCAAAACACGCATCGACAGCCGTGAAATTGTTCCGGGTGACCTTTTGCTGATTGCTGAAGGAGATCGTATTTGTGCTGATGCCACCGTGATCAACAGCACTCACCTATCCGTCGATGAATCCTTGCTCACCGGGGAATCGCTTCCTGTAAGAAAGGTGGATTGGGAACCTGATGCGATCCATCGCTCTCCGGGAGGTGACGATCAGCCTTATCTCTATTCCGGAACCCTCGTCGTCGCTGGACATGGGGCCGCCAGGGCCACATCGACGGGATGCAAAACTGAATTAGGAAAGATCGGGGTCAGCCTTGGATCGATTGCAACAACGCGCACAGCACTCGAGCAAGAAACGGGGGTTTGGGTGGTTCGTCTGGCACTTTTGGGGGGACTTCTCTGCCTCTTAGTAGCGGTCAGTCTGGGCGTGATGCATCAGGATTGGTTGGGCGGCCTTCTCTCGGGTTTGACTTTGGCTATGGCGGTATTACCGGAGGAATTCCCGGTGGTCTTAACCATCTTTCTGGCCATGGGAGCCTACCGACTCTCAAAGGTCCAGGTCCTGACGCGACGCAACCACGCCATTGAAACGCTGGGTTCAGCGACGGTGATCTGCTCTGACAAAACCGGAACCCTTACCGAAAACCGGATGCAACTCCAAAGCCTTTGCAGTAACGGTGAACTTTGGGAGCGCGAACAATTCGCCCAGGGCGTTCCTGAATCGCACCATCTTCTGATTGAAACAGCCGTCCTTGCCAGCCAGCGAGATCCTTTTGATCCCATGGAGCGCGAGTTACTTGCCATCGGGAAGAGCTACGTGAAAGAGCATCTTCATGATGCATGGATACTCGAAAAACAGTACCCACTGAAAAAAGAACTCCTGGCAATGACCTGTGTCTGGGCGACAAACCCCGGTGAGGAAGGCTACGTCGTTGCAACGAAGGGTGCTCCCGAGGCCATCATGGATCTTTGCCACCTCTCCACATCCCGTATCCAAGCTATTCGGGGCGATGTCAATCGGATGGCAGAAAGAGGGCTTCGTGTACTTGGCGTCGCCCGCACGGTGTCCCAAGAGCTTCCGGAAGTCCAGCATGCGTTCCCATTTGAATTTGTCGGATTGCTTGGATTTAAGGATCCCATTCGCCCCAAAGTCCCTGCAGCAATCAGGTTATGCCGTTCTGCGGGGATCAGGATTGTGATGATCACCGGAGACTACCCTGTCACCGCTCAACATATCGGACGTCAGATCGGCCTTGAAGAAGGAAAGATCATTACAGGCGAGATGCTGGATCGAATGACCGATAAGGAGCTGTCAGACGCCCTGCCCTCAATTAGTATTTTTGCCCGGGTCGTTCCAGAGCAGAAACTCAGAATCATTCATGGGTTTAAGATCAGAGGCGATATTGTGGCCATGACGGGCGATGGGGTAAATGATGCACCTGCCCTCAAAGCGGCCAACATAGGTATTGCCATGGGTCGGCGCGGTACGGATGTCGCGAGAGAATCATCAGACCTGATCCTCCTCAATGATTCATTTGATTCCATCATTGAAGGCATCCGCATGGGGCGTCGGATCTACGACAACCTGCGTAAAGCCATGGCCTATATCATCGCGGTCCATCTCCCGATCGCCGGGATCACTCTCCTTCCCATTGTCCTTGAGTCGATCACGCAAACGGTTTGGCCCATCGTCTTGATGCCGATTCATATCGTATTCCTTGAGCTGATCATCGATCCTGCCTGTTCTGTGGTCTTTGAAGTCGAGCCTGATGAAACAGGCATCATGGATCGTGCACCCCGGGTTCCGGGCTCACGGTTATTTAACCGGCGCCTCGTTGTAATTGCTCTGACCCAAGGGTCCGTGGGGCTTCTTACGACGGCCTGTCTCTATGGTTACGCCGTAATGACAGGTCTGTCGGAAGATGCGGTCAGAGGGCTGACTTTTGTCAGCCTCGTCTTGGGCAATCTTGCGCTTTTATTGGTCAATCGTTCCTGGAATGACAGCCTCTTGCGCTCCCTTCGCGTCAATAATGGGGCCTTGTGGTGGGTTTTCGGGGGTACCTTGATCACCTTGGGCATTTCGCTCTATGCCCCCTTTGCCGGGGAACTTTTTCATTTCAAGCTTCCTTCAGAGACGGCTCTATTGTGGGCGATTGCAGGGGCACCGGCCTCCGTTCTATGGTTCGAAATCTATAAAGGCCTTTTGAGATATCGCAATCGCACACCCCCCCAGCGGAGGCGTCTTTATAAAGTCATCGGAAATACCAAAAAAGGACTTCCGAAACGAAAATCCTCGGTCCGACGTAAACGGGAAAGAACCTGAAAAAAGAGCGTTTAAAGGCACTTCAGGAATAGCGATGGCGTAACGGGCAGCACAAGGGTATGATGGAGGAATCTCCAAAAGGAAATTCCTTTTCGCGAGAGGTAATCACAGCTTCTCCCTCCCCGCGCGATCACAACCATCAGCTATTGGCTGAGAACGCCAAGGGTACCCCGGATTTTCGTCGAACCGGTCGTACTGGAATCGCTGATATCAGCAATCAATCGTCTTCCCTCGTGTTCTGACGAACCACGATTGGCGTGGGTCAAGCTTCTAATGTTGAGTCCTTCATTGGGGCTCCGTTCGATGTTGCATCACACACTCATTCAAGGTCTGTACGGCAAAGACCCGTCCATGGCCAAGCTACCCGTGAGGTCCCTCTAATGATCAGGCTACGTGTTGGGAATCTGCCCAGCGATATGAACGAAAAAGAATTCAATGAACTGTTCGCGGAATTTGGCCGCGTGTTCAACTATGAACTCACCCGTGACATCTTCACCGGCCGTTGCCGTGGTTTTGGATTTGTCGACATGGAAGGCCATGAAGCCAGAGCAGCCATTGCCGCCCTGAATGGCAAGACCGTCAAGGGAAACAGCCTGCGGGTTGGTGAAGAACGTGCCCGAAGCGGTCGTGGCGGTCGTCGATAACAACCACCGCTGCTTGCGCCGATTAGACGTCAAGCGATCGCTCCCGAAAACCCCAGTACTTATTTAGGAAACAAAATGGCCAAGAATTTATACGTCAGCAATCTCAGCTACGGCGTAGACACCCAACAACTGCAAGAAATCTTTGAAACCTATGGCGACATCCAGTCAGCCAAGGTCATCATGGATCGCGAAACCGGCCGTTCACGCGGTTTTGGATTTGTTGAAATGACCTCGGATGCCGATGCCAATTCAGCAATCTCAGCGCTGAATGGGAAGGAAATTGATGGACGCGCGATGATTGTGAATGAAGCACGGCCGCGTGAAGAGGGAGGCTCCAACTCCTTCGGCGCCGGACGCTCGCGATCGGATGCCAATCGTCGCTACTAATGAGCGATCTTTTGCATCGAATTCAGGTTAAATAATTCCCCTTGCGGGGAAAAGTATCATGCGGGTGCATGGAATCATCATCAAGCCTTCAGTCAGTGCGGCATGCAGTGTCTTCACCGTGAGGTGATGATCGCTCAGACCCTGAAGATTGACCTTAACATTCCCGCAATCCTTTGAAGGCCGCTCTAGCGGCCTTTTTTATGCGCCTTTGTCTGTAGACTTTCGTATGGTCGTCGGCGCATTGAAAGCTTAAAAAATCATCTCACTGTCTACGGCAAGAGATGCAACATGGCTCCCATAAAAACCAACGCCATTGGCCACCCCATCCGATTTTTAACGGAATGGCGCCATGATCCCTATCAGAATTATCGAAAGTGGCCAGATCCCACAGCCTGTCCCGACTGTGACGCCATCTATCGCAAAGGGCGTTGGTGTTGGCCCGATGGCAAAGAGACCGGACAGGCAATCCGCTGCCCGGCATGTCAGCGAACCCAAGATGGAAATCCTGCAGGCTATCTCACCATCCATGGGACGTTTATTGAGCAACATCTCCTCGAGATCGATCAGATGATGTCAAATCTCATGGACCGGGAAAAAAAAGAGCATCCACTCAAACGCCTGATGGGCAGAGTCAAGAACCCAGACGGCACATGGCTTTTGACCTTTACAGAACCCCATCTTGCCGTCCAACTGGGGGACCAGTTAAAGCGTGCCTATGATGGGCATCTTGATATCGACTACCAAACAGCGGCCTATGAAGTCCGTGTTCGCTGGGGGCGTGACGATTAAACCCGATTTAACAGAAGGGAGACACCCTGTAGGCTGCCTCCCCTTCTAAACACAATCGATCAGAACCAGTCGTTGTGGAAGAACTGTCCTTCGGGCTTGTCTAGTCGTTCGAAGGTGTGTGCTCCGAAAAAGTCACGCTGAGCCTGAAGGAGATTCTGCGGCAGGCGGGCTGTTCGGTAGCTATCGTAGTAGGAGAGTGCCGATGAGAAAGCCGGAGTTGCAACCCCATATTCAACGGCCACCTGAGCCACCTTGCGCCAGTTTGACTGCGTGTTGACGATGATATCTCTGAAGTAAGGATCAAGGATCAGATTCTTAAGTCCGGGATCCTTTCGGTATGCATCCGTGATGCGATTGAGGAACCGTGCCCGGATGATGCAGCCACCGCGCCAGATAGACGAAATATCGCCAAAATTAAGCTTCCAGCCATAAAGCTCAGAAGCCGCGCCCAGCTGAACGAAACCCTGCGCATAACTAATGATCTTGCTGGCATAAAGGGCATCACGGACAGCCGTGATGAGTGCTTGGCGATCGCCCGTATAGGCACCAGGTACAGGACCCGGAAGGACCTTGGATGCCTCAAGACGCTCCGCTCGGAGTGAGCTCAGGATTCGGCCTTCTACCGCACTCGCAATCACGGACAAGGGCACGCCCATTTCGGTCGCATGGCCAACTGTCCACTTACCGGTGCCCTTTTGACCTGCCTTGTCGACGATGATGTCCACCAGGGGCTGGCCCGTTTCCGGATCTTTATGGGTAAAGATTTTGGCCGTAATGTCGATCAGGAAGGAGTCCAGGTCCCCCTGGTTCCAGTCATTGAAGATCTGGGCAAATTCATCGGCTGTTGGATTCAGAACGGCCTTCAAAATGGCATAGGCTTCGCAGATCAGCTGCATATCACCGTATTCGATGCCGTTATGGACCATCTTGACGTAGTGTCCTGCACCATCCGTACCCATATGGCGACAGCAGGCCTCACCTTCGGCAATCGCAGCAATCTTGGTATAAATCGGCGCGATAGCCTTCCATCCTTCAGCAGAACCCCCAGGCATGATGGACGGTCCCTTGAGCGCACCCTCCTCGCCGCCGGAAACCCCAACACCGAAGAAATGAATGCCCATCTCCTTGAGACGTTTCTCACGACGCTGGGTATCCGTCCAGAGTGAATTTCCGCCGTCAATGATGATATCGCCAGGTTCAAGCAGGGGAATCAGCTGATCTATGACGGCATCCACGGGGCCCCCGGCCTTCACCATGATCTGCATCTTTCGGGGCTTGGCCAGAGCGCCTACAAAGGATTCCAGTGTTTTGCAAGGGGTTATGCGTTTGCCTTTGGCGCGGCCTTCAGCAAACTTGTCGGTCACTTCGGTGGTCCGATTATAGACAGCGACATGGAAGCCCTTGGACTCCATGTTGAGTACCAGATTCTCGCCCATGACGGCAAGGCCGATCAGTCCAATATCACATCCGCTCATACGTACCTCAGACTATTTATAGTGGCTGTAGGACTCCGGAGGAATCTGTACAGATTTCTTATCCGATACTGAACAAATCAATAACGCCCAATAGGAATCAGTGTTTGGGCTTGCGGCTCATATAGGCATTGATGAGGCCATTGGTAGACACATCATGATGATTAACCGATACCTTGGCTTCAATTTCCTTTTGAACCTTGCTTGCGAGTTGCTTGCCGAGCTCAACACCCATCTGGTCAAAGGAATTGATATGCCAGATCACACCCTGAACAAAGATTTTGTGCTCGTAGAGTGCAATGAGGCTTCCCAAAGTTTCCGGAGTCAGTTTTTGATACAGGAGAGAATTGGACGGACGGTTGCCACTGAATGACTTGGCCGCGGCCAGATCCTTCAGTTCTTCGCCCTCCAGCGTGCAGCCCGAAGCTAAGAGCTCTGCCTTAGCCGCTTCAGGCGTCTTTCCCACCATTAACGCTTCTGTTTGTGCAATGAAATTAGAGATCAGAAGATCATGATGGGCATCATTGCCATTGTGGCTTTCAACCGCTGCAAGAAAATCAGAGGGGATCAAGGTCGTCCCCTGATGCATCAGCTGATAAAAAGCGTGCTGACCGTTGGTTCCTGGCTGTCCAAAGATGATTGGGCCGGTACTGTAATCCACAGGATCGCCATCAAGGTCAATGCTTTTTCCGTTACTCTCCATATCTCCTTGCTGGAGATAGGCCGTCAGGTATTCAAGATATTGATCGTACGGGAGAATCGCATAGGCTTCTGCAGAAAAGAAGTTGTCATACCAGACCCCAAGCAGCCCCATGATGACCGGGATGTTCTGGTCCATGGGCGCTGTTCTGAAATGCTGGTCCGCCTTGTGCGCACCCAAGAGCAGACTTTCAAATCGATCCATGCCAACGGCAATCGCGATGGGCAGGCCAATCGATGACCAGATCGAGTATCGACCACCGACCCAATCCCAGAACTCAAACATATTGGCCGTATCAATCCCAAAGGCCTGAACCTTCTCGGCATTGGTCGAAATCGCTGCAAAATGTTTGGCAATAGCCTTGGGGTCCTTGAGCTTGTCCAGCAACCAATGCTTTGCAGAATTGGCATTGGTCATGGTCTCAAGCGTTGTAAAGGTCTTTGAGGCCACCAAGAACAAGGTCGTCTCGGGATCAAGGCCTTTCAGATTTTCAACAAGATCGGCTTCGTCGACATTGGAAACGAAATGGACGGCAAGCCCTGGCTGATGGTAAGGCGTCAAAGCCTTGACGACCATGCGAGGTCCCAAATCAGAACCACCGATCCCGATATTGACGACATCGGTGATGGCCTTTCCAGTCCAACCCTTCCATGCACCCGAGCGGACCTTTTCAGAGAATTCCCGCATGCTGCTGAGCACACGATTGATATCGGGCATCACGTCCTTGCCATCAAGGAGCACCGGATGATTGGAGCGGTTTCGAAGGGCGGTATGGAGAACCGCACGATTTTCAGTGAGGTTAATCCGACGCCCTTCAAACATCGCTTCGCGCTTCTCAGCGACCTTTGCCCCCTCGGCGAGAGACAACAGGAGTTTCAGGGTCTCATCGGTGATGCGATTTTTGGAATAATCGAAAAGAATATCCCCGAATTGAATGGAATATTTCTGGAATCGTGTGTGATCCTCACGGAACAGATCGCGCATGTGCAATTGTTCCATCACTTTCTGATGTGATTTAAGGGTATTCCAAACGGGAAGATCATCAGGCTGTGGCATGCGTCCTCTCACTCAGCGAGGTTAACCGGACCCCATCATATAGGGGCGTAAAAACCAGGGCATCGAAAGACCTGGTTTTGCAATTAAAAGCGCGATATCCAGAAGAAGATGCGCGCAAATCAGAAAGAGGGTCTTGCGTCGGTTGCTCACCCAATCATCTCTAGTTTGGACGAGTGTTGTGGCATTCTGAAGACACGGGTGTCGTCAGGGAAATAACACAAGCAACTCAGGGCCGGCGAATGAAGGGATCAGACCTTTTTCAAGTTCTTGACGATACTAATCCTAATTTTTTCAAATAGAAAACCAAATATTGAGATAAACCCTGATATACGTAAGGTAAATCAGATCAATAAGTTAGCACTATTGGCTTTGATCAATGCGCGAATTAAATCGTCGACATGTCGATGACAAACCGATATCGGACATCACTGCGAAGCATTCGCTCATAGGCGTCATTGATCGCCGAGATGGGGATCAATTCAATATCGGAAAGGACTTGATGGCGGGCACAAAAATCGAGCATTTCCTGCGTTTCAGCGATACCCCCAATCAGGGATCCTGCGATGGATCGTCTTTTAAAGATCAGCGTGAAGGGCTGGAATGCCGGGTGCGGTTCTTCCGGAGCGCCGACAAGCACGAGATGGCCATTTTTTGAGAGGAGATTCAGATAGGCATCAAGGTCGTGGCTGACGGCTACGGTGTCAATGATCAGATCCAGCTGACCCGTAAATTTCGTCATGGCCTCGGGATCTTTAGAAACAATGACGTGATGCGCTCCAAGTCTCAGTCCGTCATCAATCTTGCCCTCGGAGGTCGTAAACAGGGTCACTTCGGCGCCCATAGCGCGGGCCAGCTTAACGCCCATGTGACCCAGCCCGCCCAAACCGACGATCCCGACTTTTGTGGAGGGCCCTGCGCCAAAGTGTTTCAGCGGCGAGTAAAGCGTGATTCCTGCACACAAAAGTGGCGCAACCCGGGGAAGATCTAACTCAGCATGGTGAACCTTGAGGACAAAGGCTCGTTTGACAACGATCGATTCTGAGTAGCCTCCAAAAGTATTCTCCCCACCATAGATCGGACCATTGTAGGTCCCGGTAAACCCGGACTCGCAATATTGCTCTTCGCCCTCAACGCACGAGGCGCAACAACCACAACTGTCGACCATACAGCCCACGGCTGCAAGAACACCCGGCTTCAGATCCTGAACGCCAGAACCCACGGCAGTCACCCGTCCGACGATTTCATGGCCAGGCACGCAGGGATATTGGGTGCCGCGCCATTCATTGCGTGCCGTGTGGAGATCCGAATGACACACCCCACAATAAAGAATCTGGATCTGAACATCATCGGTATTCAAGGAACGTCGTGAGATCGTCAGTGGGGCCAGTTTGGACTGAGGAGCCAGTGCTCCGTAGGCTTTGAAGGTCAACACAATCTCGCTCAGGGTTGATGATCGGTGTTTTTCGTCGTTGAGAATAAACCACGAGCCAAGGGACAGGAAATCGCTAAAATACGACCATAACCGGGAGTCCTTTCTCGGCTCGATCCCCAATAGCCCATCGAATGACCGTCTCACCTCACCGTATTGAACTCCTTTCTCCTGCAAAAACGGCCGAGATCGGGATCGCAGCGATCAACCACGGGGCTGACGCGGTCTATATCGGCGGGCCCTCATTTGGGGCCCGTCACAATGCGGGGAACGATCTAAGGGACATCGAGCGACTGGTCCTTCATGCACACCGGTTCAACGCAAGAATCTTTCTGACCCTCAACACGATCCTGCGTGACGACGAGTTGCCAAAGGCCCAATCGTTGATTCAATCGGCCTACGATTGCGGGGTTGATGCCCTGATCATTCAGGACATGGGTTTATTGATGCTCGATCTTCCTCCGATCCAGCTTCATGCCAGCACGCAATGTGACATCCGAAGCCCCGAGAAAGCGCGCTTTCTTCAGGATGTCGGTTTTTCTCAAGTGGTTGCGGCACGCGAACTCTCCCTCCCAGAACTTGGCGCAATGGCTGCCGTCCTGGATTCAGCCATCCTTGAATACTTCATCCACGGTGCGCTTTGTGTCGCGTATAGCGGGCAGTGCTATATCAGCCATGCTCAAACCGGCCGTAGTGCCAATCGTGGCGATTGCTCCCAGGCATGCAGGCTTCCCTACGAAGTCCTTGATGACCAGGGCCGCATCATCGCCCATCAAAAACACGTTCTCTCGGTCAAGGACAACGATCAGAGCAGTAATCTCAAGGCGCTGATTGATGCGGGCGTCAGGAGCTTCAAGATCGAGGGACGCTATAAGGACCTTGCCTACGTCAAAAATACAACCGGCCATTACCGGCGACTACTGGACGGGATCCTAGAAGATAGAACCGACCTTGGCCGTTCATCCAGTGGGACAACACAGCTTCATTTCACGCCGGAACCCGAACGCAGCTTCAATCGGGGATCCACCGACTATTTCGTCCATGGGCGAAAAGAGGATATCGGTGCTTTTGATACCCCCAAACCACAGGGACTGCCTCTCGGCTGGGTCATTAGGACGGGCGCAGATCACCTCGACATCGAGCTCAACGAGGGCGTAGCGGATCTTAATAATGGCGACACCTTGACCTATTTCGATATGCAAAAGGAACTCAAGGGATTTCGAGTCAATGTGTCTGAAGCCTTGGGTTCAAGGCGCTTTAGGGCCTATCCGAATGAGCCGGTTGCGCGGTTCAAGGACCTTCGCAAGGAAGTTGAACTGCATCGCAGCAGGGACATGGCCTGGGAGCGACTCATGGAGAGCGATCGGACCGCCGATCGAAAAATCAAGGTCGCGATCCGATTGTGCGAAACCCACACAGGATTATCCCTTCACCTGCTGGACGAAGATCACCATGAGGTTGTCCTGCACCACGAATCGGAATGGCAGGAATCGCGGGAAAGCGATAGACAGTTGGATGCCATCCGGAATGCACTCGGTAAACTCGGAACCACACCCTATACGGCCCAATCGATCGAGATTGTTACCCTCGATCCGGAACGGATCGGATTTTGGCCCGCATCTCTTTTGAATGGCTTGAGGCGAGAGGGAATCGATGCGCTGGATCAGGCACGACAAGCAGCATTTCAACGCTTGGTGCGGAAACCTGAAAGCTCCCCACCACCGGTTTACCCTGAGGATACGCTGAGCTATCTTGCCAATGTCTTTAATCAGGAGGCGCAGCGTTTTTACCTGACACATGGGGTCAAAGTGGTCGATGCTGCATATGAGAGTCATGAGGAAACCGGAGAGGTCAGCCTGATGATCACCAAGCACTGCATTCGCTTTTCGCTCTCGCTTTGCCCCAAGCAGACCAAGGGCGTTTTGGGTGTTCAGGGGACCGTCAAGGCGGAGCCTTTACAACTAATTAATGGAACGGAAAAGTTAACACTCCGGTTTGATTGCAAACCCTGCGAGATGCATGTCGTTGGGAAAATCAAGCGACATATTTTGAAAACCATCCCGGCAGAACCCATTCATTTTTATAAAACGCGCCCCAAGTCCGGACACTCCACCCCATAATGCGGTCAGTTCATCTCAAATCCCTGCTTTTGGCTTTGCTGCTCGTCAATGCCCTCACTTTCTTATTTCGCGGGGAATGGAATGATAGTTTTGATTCGCTGGCATGGATCGTTCTGATGCTTCTCTATGAAATTCAATCAGGAAAAGTGCTGGCAGTGCATCAACTGCATCCCAAACTACCGTGGATCAGAAATCTTGCGGTACTCGTGGTGGTGGTTGCCGAGACAT
Source organism: Methylococcaceae bacterium (assembly GCA_044350805.1). GTDB lineage: Bacteria > Pseudomonadota > Gammaproteobacteria > Methylococcales > Methylococcaceae > UBA6136. Next base: position 38,074 of record JBILGU010000019.1, on the reverse strand, counting down.
CCTATCTTTTCGAGGGTGCATGGCTTGATGGGGTATATTCATTGCTCTGGCTTTTGGTCGTGGTCTTGTTTGAGCTCGAAAGCCGTTTCAAGCAGCAGGTGGTGGCGTCTCCCTGGCTCTTTCGGACCGCCGCAGCCGGTTTGGCGCTGGGAATGGCGGGTGTGATTTTGGCCTGGATGATGAATGAGGCCTATTTCAATGCTTATGATGGATTGATCTGGTCTTTTGCATTTCTCATCATTGATCTTGACCTCATGGCGTCAGCACTGGGCCCCAAGCATTCGACGACTCGCCCTGAACCATTGTCCCTTCACGTGCCAACCGATTGAATCATGCGTCATACGATGGAATCCTCAACCCGGCTTGCCGCCCACATCAAGCGTTTTCTCGGACTTCTTTTGCTTAATGTTGCCCTTACCCATGAAAGCCAAGCTGCAGCAAAGCGAATTGATGTCATAAGTGCTCAGGTCGTTCGACCTGCGGGTGTTGCCGTGACCTCGACTGGTGATGTGTGGATCACCAACCAGGGCGACTGCTATCAACTCGGGCTTTCGGGGTGCACGACCAATGCCTCGGTGATACAGGTGACCCCAGAGGGCACCAAAACCCATACCGGGTTCGCTTCACCCGCTGGGATTGCCGTCGATTCCAAGGGTAATGCCTGGGTCGCGAATCTGGGTGGCAACAATGTCATCCGAATCAATGCGACCACAGGCGCCTTTGATTACGTCCTCAGCGACCCCAACCTGCAACTGATCAATACCCCGACATCCGTTGCCGTTGACAGCAAAGACAACGTCCTGATTGCCAATCGCACGACGCAAGTCATCAGTAAATATTCCAGTACCGGAAAATTTCTGCGCTATTTCAAGGTCAGCATGAATCTGTTCTCCCTCGCGATCGGGCCAGATGATCGCTTGTGGGTTGCCGATACGCAGGGCAATGCCATTTATTGCCCATCTCTGGGCGTCAGCTTCAAACTCCCGAAAAATACAGCGCCCCATGCATTGGCCATCGATCGTAATGGCCACCCTTGGGTTGCCAACTACAACACATCCACTGTGGTGGAATTCAACCAAAATGGAAGACCGCTGAGCGTCGTCCGATCAGGTATTCGATTTCCCACCGGGGTTAACTTTGACGCGCAAGGGAATCTCTATGTCTCGAATTTCAGCCGAAACAATGTCAGCAAGTATCGCGTCAAGTAGCCATCATTGAGAGAGATACCGTCCCAAGGGAACTCCCATGACCCTTCCATGGTCCTACGCAGAGGAAAGTGGAATAAGGTTTTTTACTTTCCAAGTGATGTAAAACTTTAAATTTTAGGTTTGTAACCTGCCCTGTGATGGGGACTTTTGGGAGGAACTGCTGAATGAATGATTCGACGCGAGCGGCCAAGGCCGGTTTTTTTTGGGGTGTTCTGTTTGTATCGATGGGACTTATGAGTCCTGTATATGCGGAATCTGACAAAGAGCTCGCGGAGAAGGCCATCAAGCAGCGCGAGATGTTCAGACAGGGCGGTGATATGGATCATTCGCAGCACAGTCTGCCGGCAGATAAAGGAAAGTTCAGGGGGGTCTTTTATGGCTATCTGCCCTGCAACGAACTTGATTGCAATGGCATCAAGATGACTTTATCCCTGAATGCCAAGGATAATTACCTGCTTGTCATCCAACCGGCCAAACACCTCAACAGAGAGTCCTTCGAAAAAGGAAAGTACACGTGGGATGAGGCCAATCGAATGGTAGTGCTGACCCCAAACAAGGAAGCCCCGATGAGAAAGCTTCAGATCAAGGAAGATGGTGCGCTTCTTTATGTTAATGCTGATGGAAGGCCCTTTCCGGGAAGCGAAAAGCCCTACTTGATGGAACGGAGCGATCAAGCCAGCAATCGCGAGATGCACATTCACTGAGGCGGGATACTCCTGACTCATTTGATGCAAGGCCCTCTGATGAGGGCTTTGCAGTGAGTTGCCCCCTCAGAAAGGGATGCTCAAAACGGCAAGTACCCCACCCTCTGGATGGTTTTTCAGGGTAATTTCCCCGTAGTGAAGGTCTGCAACATGCTGGACCACATTCAGGCCAATGCCGGTTCCCGCTCTGCCGGTTGTGACCTTGGGAAGCGTGAAGTACTTGTCAAAGACCTGGCCGACAGCATGATCAGGAATCCCTTGGCCCTGGTCACGAATCTGAAAGACGATGGATTTTCCTTGATCAATCAATGTGACAAGGACATGACGCCCCCTGGGTGAATGATCGATGGCATTCTGGATCAGATTCCCGAGCGCCAATTCCATAAGCACCGGCTCACATCGCACCCGGCATTGAAGATCGCCCCGCAGCTCAAGCGTAACACCTTGCTGTTTCGCAGCATCCTGGTGCCGGCTGATGGCCCCTATGACCACCGTGTCGATAGGAATGGGGAGCAGTTCGTCCAGGGATTCGCGACGTTCGATGGCCGCAATCACCAAAAGCCGCTCCATCACATTGGTCATGCGGTCACAGCAGGATTTGATTTCTGCAATCAGGTCGGCTCGGTCATTGATCTCATGGCTTCGGCTCAGAAGTTCGGCGTGGGTCCGCACCGCGTTGATCGGGTTCTTCATTTCATGGGCAAGACAGGCCACCATCTGCTCCATGTAGCGTTTTTCTGAAATGGTCTCATGGACGCGATCCAGCAGCAGACCCAAACGCCCAAAGCGTTTTCGTCGGAGAGTAGGACTCAAGGTTCGGCCCCTCCCCCGCACCAGATCCAATCGCCCCATCCAAAGCTCAATCCGCCGGTACATGAAAAGATAGGCGGTGAGCAAAATCAAACTCCCCATCAAACCGGACAACAGAAAGACAAAAAGTAGACCTTGTTCCACCGCAAGAACCAGCGGTTTTAAAAGCACATTGCTCTTGGATGCAATTAATGCCCCGCTGATGGAGCCATTTGATCGAATCGGGATGCCGACATGCATCCGGTAGACGCCCTCACCCTCATCCTCATCCCGTCGATGGACATGACCTGAGAGTGCCGCTGCGACTTCAGGACGCACGCTGAGATTGGCACCCACATCATGATGCGTGGAATCGAAGAGAACCGTTCCATCCGAATCGGTCACAAGGAGATGAAGAAGAAGCAGGCGGTGACGCTCAATGTCATATAAGCCCGTGCTTTCGATGGATTCAAAAGGCTGGAACACCCGATTCAAGTCCTCGGGACTCTTGACGCCCTGCTGTTCCAGCATCGCAAGAGGGCCCGATAGGGCGTGAATCAGTTCATTGAGATACCCTTCTCTGAGTGAATAGACCTTTTGCTCGAAGGCATTGATCGAATGGTAGGCCACGAGGCATAAACAGATCGATGCGAGAAAGATCAAGCCATACAGGAGACGGAGGGGTCTGATTGGGGGCAACATGATCTGAACATATCAATTGAAGCCGTGAACCGGGTCAGTGAACCAGTCACTCAGTGAACGGGGCTGACCCTCCTGACGCATATCCCGTTCGAGAGCATCCTGATTGCCCCAAACCACGTCATTCAGATCCCCAGTAGCGACCTGTGCTTCGATTTTTTTACAGTGCAAGCCGACACCCTTTTGAACGAAGTATCCATAAGAACGGCAGGCCAACGGACGATAGGGATAGACCTTGCATGTGCCTTCGGTCTGATCGAGTAAAGGGCAGATCAAAGGACCGGACTCTCTGGCCAGATCCTTCACTTCCATTCGAATCTGACGCGTTTCAAGATCAGACAAACGCATCAAGCCTTCCTTGAGCCTTAACCACTCTGCGCGAGTGATCAATGGGAGTTCAGCCAGGCGCCTGCAACATTCATCGCAGCCGCGCTGACATGACCAATCGGGATGTTGGGTTCGAATGTTCTCGATGATGCGTTCAATCTGGGTTTCGATCTGTTCCAGTGTGGACATGCCGTTGGCCATTTCTTCAGGGGGTCAATAACACAATTCGATCGGTGTGATATTTTGCATTGTCAGTCGCCAAAACCGAAGTCGTTCATTCTTAATGCGCCAATCACTTAAGCCATTCCTGCCCCATGTCGCTCGATAACGTCCCTCAGACCATCGAAACCCTCGATCAGATGGTCTCCCCGATCATTGACGTCTTGTGGCGATACGCTGGGCTTCCGGTGATTGCAGCCATGGTCGGGACCCTGATTGGATCGTTTTACAAATTGGGACCCAAGGGCTTGAGTCACCTCCAGCACCTCGCCGCAGGAATCATCTTTTCCGTCGTATCCGTGGAGATCCTTCCCGATGTCATTCATCGTCAACAGCCCACCTTACTGACGATCGGCTTCAGTACGGGGGTGGGTTTCATGCTCCTGCTGGCGCACTTTTCGAACCATGGTGAGGGAGACGAGGGTGCCGAAGGAAAACGAAGAATCCCGCTGGCTCTTTTTGCCGGCGTTGGAGTGGATGTTTTTCTGGATGGACTGATTCTGGCGTTGACCATCCACACGCTGGCCAGTGCTGGACGTCTCCTCTCTCTCGCACTGTCGGTAGAACTCCTATCGGTCGGGCTGACGTTGACCGGAACCCTTCGTAAGCTCAACCACTCACGCCCCTCTATCTTTCTACTGAATTTTGGCGTCTTCTCGATGCTGGCCTTTGGAACCATCCTCGGGATGGCAGGCCTTCCCTACCTTCCAGACAGTGCCCTGGATCTCGTGCTCTCATTCGGCCTCGCCGCTCTTCTCTTTCTGGTCACCGAGGAACTCCTGGTCGAGTCGCATCGAGAGGTGGATACCCACATCTCGACCGTGCTCTTTTTTGCGGGCTTCCTGGTCTTTTTGCTGCTCGGCCAACAACACCAATAGGCCGAAAGATTCAGAACTGCTTGCCTGCATCGAGCGCTGTTTGAAGTTTGGCCTCATCATCGTGAGACAGGGAAGACTGAAGGATCTTGCCACCGGTGCCCCGAAACTCTTCAAGGACCTTGTCGGCGGTGACCTTGCGCACCAGGATAAAGAGGGCCGAGGTGTCGGGTTTGAAGCCTGAGGCCAGATCCTTCATAAACTGATCATTGATACCGATATCGCTCAATGCACCGGATACCGCGCCGGCGCTGGCTCCAACAACCACGCCAAGAAGTGGGTTCATGAAAAGAAGTCCGATCAGTGCACCCCAAAATCCGCCACCTGTGGCGCCCATGGCCGTCAGGGGGAAGGCCTGATTCAATCGGACCTTGCCTTCCTTATTCTTGACCGCCACAACGGCATCCTCCAGATCGACCAGATATTCACGCTGCAGTTTCAATAGTTGAAGTCTGATTTCTTCAGCCTTGAAAGGATCTTCATAACCAATCACGATGAGTTCACTCATGAAAAATCTCCTGCGGGATATCGCCTGGTAAACCGGGTTTCGGGGTAAAACAAAGCCATTTGAATGCGTTTTGATACTAGCATTTCCCTATGACGACGAAACTAGGCAAAGGTCCGAGTAGAAGTTTGAACCCGGGGCAATCTAATCCGTCTAGAATGGAAGGGAGATCCGATCAGCGCTGCGGATACCAAGGGTGGAGGGCGCAGGACATTCACATTGCATCGGGGACCCGAGTCCCACAGTTTGAAAAACTCCATGAAATTGTTTGAAGGCATTTCACGTCCGTGGTTTATCGGACTTTCTGTGCTGGCAATCGTTGTGATCGTCGCGGTGAACCGCGACCCGAATTCAGGCGCTGGTCCCGCGACCACAGCCGGAAAAGCCCCCCCGATCAGTGTTCGAACCGCGCCGGTACGTCGGGGAGATTTTGAAATCCACCTCAATGCTCTCGGCACGGTCTCTGCGTTCAACACCACTACGGTCAAGTCCCGTGTGACCGGTGAACTTCTCCGCATCCATTTCAAGGAAGGTCAGTACGTCAAGGCCGGGGATCTCTTGGCTGAGGTCGATTCGCGCATCTATCAGAGCGAGCTCGATCAGGCGGTGGGCAAAATGAACGGAGATCGGGCACAACTCCAGTTCGCAGAATCAGAACTCGCTCGAGACGAACATCTCATCAAGGAGGGCTATATCGCCCTTTCGCAATTGCAGACTCAAAGCGCCAACGTCAATCAACTCAAGGGGACGATTGCCACCGACCAGGGACAAATCGACGCCGCTCGTGTCCAGCTCTCGTTTTGCAAAATCACCGCCCCCCTTTCAGGGCGTGTGGGACTAAAGCAGGTGGACTTGGGGAACATTCTCAACGTCATGGATCCCGTTGTTGTGATTACCCAGATGCAACCGATCTCAGTGATCTTCAGCATTCCTCAGGATGACAACAAGCGCTTGCAGGAGCGAATGGCCCAGGTGCCCGAACTCCCTATCGAAGCCTACGACCGGGATGGTCGCAATCTTCTCGCTACTGGTCGTGTCGCCAGTGCAGACAACCTGATTGATATCAGCACCGGAACACTGAAGATCAAGGCTCGGTTCGAGAATCAGGATCTGTCGCTATACCCCAATCAGTTCGTCAATATTCGACTGTTACTGGATGTCCTTCCCGATCGCATCATTGCGCCACGAAGGGCTGTCCAGCAGGACCCCAAGGGCTATCATGTCTTTGGTCTTAATGCCGACAACTCCGTCCGAACGATTCCTGTGATTCCTGGCCCGTCTGCAGGGGAATCCATCACCATTGAATCGGGCCTTGAGGCAGGGGATGCTGTGGTAACGGAAGGTCTCGACAAGCTGCGCGACGGCATCAAGGTCATCCCAACTGACCCGCGCCCCACAGAAAACGCCCCCCTCCCACAGCCATCGCCCTGAGGCGAATGAAGGTTTCAACCCCTTTTATTCAAAGGCCAGTGGCGACATCCATGTTGATGTTCGCCCTGCTCCTGGTCGGAATTGTTGGCTTTATGCGACTTCCGGTCTCGGCGTTGCCTGAAGTGGAATACCCGACGATTCAGGTGCGGACCTTTTACCCGGGGGCTGGGCCTGAGGTCATTGAATCCACCATCACGGCGCCCCTTGAAAAACAATTGGGGCAAATCTCCGGACTCACCCAGATGTCTTCTTCGAGCGCCTACGGCGTCTCGACCATAACGCTCAGGTTCAACCTCGACCTCAACATCGACGTCGCTGAGCAACAAGTTCAGGCCGCCATCAACACGGCCTATACGTATCTGCCAAGAGACCTCCCAACCCCACCGGTCTATAACAAAAGCAATCCAGCCGATGCGCCAGTCATGACGCTGGCCCTGACGTCAGACAGCCTGCCCCTCATTGCCGTGCATGACCTTGCAGATACCCGGCTAGCCCAGAAGATATCGCAACTCGCAGGCGTTGGCCTCGTCAACCTGAATGGTGGACTCAAGCCAGCCATCCACATCAAGGCCAACCCGACCAGCCTTGCGGCCTATGGCATCAGTCTTGAAGAACTCAGGAGCAGCTTGACCCTTGCCACCGTCAATCAGGCGAAAGGAAGTTTTGACGGTCCCGAGATTGCCATGACCATTCTGGCCAATGATCAGATCATGACGCTTGATGACTTTCGCCATCAGATCGTGGCGTATCGCAATCAAGGCCCGGTCCGGGTCGAAGACATCGCCGAAGTCACGGAAGCCCCTGAAAATCGGCGACAGGCCAGTATGCTCAATGATCGTCCGGCCGTAATCCTGGCGATTCATCGCCAACCCGGTGCCAATACACTCAAGGTCGTCGACAGCATCAAGGCCATACTTCCTGAACTGGAGGCGGGTCTCCCGGGTGACATCGATATTCAGGAAGTATCGGATCGGACGATGACCACACGGGCATCCATCAGTAAGGTCGAACAGGAACTGATGACCACCATTGCTCTGGTCGTCATGGTGATTTATCTCTTTTTGCGGAGTGTCCCTGCAACTCTGATTCCGAGTTTATCGGTTCCTCTGTCCCTGGCAGGAACATTTGCCGCCATGTACGGACTGGGGTACAGCCTGAATAACCTGACACTCATGGCGCTGACGATCGCTACGGGTTTTGTGGTTGACGATGCAATCGTGATGCTCGAAAACATCATGCGCTACATCGAAAAAGGAGACTCACCCCGAAAAGCCGCGATCCGCGGAGCCGGTGAGATTGGATTTACCATCCTGTCATTGACTGCGTCCCTGATCGCCGTTCTGATTCCTCTTTTATTCATGGGGGATGTCCTCGGGCGATTATTCCGTGAGTTTGCCATGACCTTGACGCTGGCCATCCTGGTTTCAGCATTGGTCTCACTCACCTTGACCCCCATGCTGGCCACCTTTCTCCCCAGGGCCCTGGTTGCCGGAGAACCTCTAGAGCCATGGCTCTTGATGCGAAAGATCCATGCGTATTACGAAACCTCACTCGGATATGCACTGGACCGTAGCCGATACGTGATTCTGATGGCCCTCGGCCTTCTTCTGCTGACATTCGGCCTGATTTTCGTTGTCCCCAAAGGCTTTTTTCCGGTTCAGGATATCGGATTGCTGGTCGGCATGACCGAGGCCGATCCCTCCATCGGATTTGAAGCGATGCAGGCCCATCAGCAAGCCCTGGCTGCCCGAATCCTCAAGGATCCGGCCGTCGACTCCTTGACGTCCCATGTCGGGATCGATGGGACCAACACCACCCTCAGCGAAGGACGACTCCTGATCACACTCAAGCCCTATGAGTCCCGCGAGATCGCCACCCAAGTCATTGCAAGACTCAATGCGGACTTAAGCACGATGGAGGGTATTCGACTGCATCTGCAGCCCGTCCAGGACCTGACCATCGAGGACCGAATCAGCCAGGCCCAGTATCAATTCACGATCGAAGCCCCTGAATCTTCGCTGCTCGAGCAATGGAATTCGAAGATTGTCGACGCCTTGTCCTCGTTGCACGAGATCAAGGACGTCCATAGCAATTATGCTTCAAGCTCCCGTACCCTTGAGCTCCAGATTGATCGGGATACCGCATCACGACTCGGTATCACGACGGAAGCCATTGCCCAAACCCTCTACGATGCCTTTGGCCAGCGTCAGATCATTACCCGTTATAGCCAGATCAATCAGTATCGGGTCATTCTCGAAGTCGATGGACGTTTTCAATCAGATCCTGAAAGCATCCAAAATCTCTACGTCCCCGCGTCCAACGGCCGCTCGATTCCTCTTTCCGGCCTTTTGAAAGAAGTAGAAACGTCAGGACGATCGGTCATTCATCGACAGGGGCAATTTCCAACGGTCACCTATTCATTCAACCTCGGAGCGAAGGCTTCGCTGGGCGATGCCGTTTCGGCGGTTACCGACAGACTCAAGGCCCTTGATCTCCCCAAGAGCCTCCGTATCGATTATCAGGGGACTGCAGAAGCATTCCTTGGATCTCTCGAAAACCAGTTGCCTTTGCTGCTGGCCGCAGTGGTCTCTGTTTACATTCTTCTTGGAATGCTCTACGAGAGCTATGTTCATCCCATCACCATTCTTTCAACTCTCCCTTCGGCAGCTGTTGGTGCTCTGCTAATGCTGGTCCTTTTAGGGATTGATCTCGACATTGTCTCCTTGATTGGGATTGTTCTTCTGATCGGTATCGTGGCCAAAAACGCCATCATGATGATTGACTTTGCCATCAGCGCCCAACGAGAAGAGGGCCTCACATCCAGGGAGGCTATCGAGAAAGCCTCCTTGCTGAGGCTTCGTCCCATCTTGATGACAACCATGGCAGCACTCCTCGCCGGGGTTCCTCTGGCCCTTGGGAGCGGGATGGGCGAGGAAATGCGAAGACCCCTCGGGGTCGTCATCATCGGCGGTCTGATTTTCAGTCAGATCATGACCCTCTACACCACCCCCTGCATCTACCTAGGATTTGATACCTTGTCCAAACGACTCAAATCTCGCTTTCGAGGGCGGATGGCTGATTATCCGGATGATGTCCCGTGAGCGACTATCTGCCTGATGTAAGGCTATGGCCCTGAACCCATCCGGCTTTTTCATTCGCCGCCCGGTTGCCACCACGCTTTTGACGCTCGCGATCGGTCTGATTGGGCTATTGGCCATGACCCGGCTGCCCGTTGCCCCCCTGCCCCAGATCGAGTTTCCAGCCATCCAGGTGAACGCAGTGCTCCCCGGTGGAAGCCCGGAGACCCTGGCCAGTTCCGTCGCAACTCCGCTGGAACGTCAATTTGGCCGAATCGCGGGCATTACCGAGATGAGCTCCACCTCAACCCTCGGCAGCACCTCGATCGTCCTGCAATTTGACCTTGACCGTGACATCGATTCTGCATCACGGGACGTTCAGGCGGCCATCAATGCCGCCCGAAGCTTCTTGCCTCCAAATCTCCCGACCCTGCCCAATTACCGAAAGGTCAATCCAGCGGACAGCCCGGTCATTATTCTGGCGCTCTCCTCGGACCTCTATCGGATGACCGAGGTCTACAACGTCGCTTCGTCGATCCTTCAGCAAAAGCTCAGCCAGACCCCTGGGGTCGGTCAGGTGATGATCGGAGGTAGCTCACTCCCCGGTATTCGAATCGAGGTGAATCCCTCCTATCTCAACAACTACGGCCTGGGACTCGACGACATTCGAAAGGTGATTCAGGGCCAAAACGTTCGAAGGCCAGTCGGGGTCATCGAAAACCACGACCTGACATGGATCCTTCGACCTCTGGACCAGATGGTGAAAGTCGAGGAATACCAGAAGCTCATCGTAGCCAACCACAACGGAACCACGCTGCGATTGGGGGATCTGGCGCAGATCACAGAAGCTGCTGAGGATGCCCGTGCCATTGGGTTTAGAGGCGACCAACCCTGCGTCATTCTCCTGGTGAATCGTCAGCCGGGGGCCAATATCATCGATACGGCAGATCGTGTCATAGCGATGCTGCCGGAACTTCAGGCGTCGATTCCTGCCGGAATGACCCTGGACAAGGTGATTGACCGGACCTTGACCATACGTGCATCAGTCCATGACATCGAACTCAGTCTGGTGGTTTCGATCCTGCTGGTTGTCTTTGTCGTCTATCTTTTCCTCGGCAATATCAGGACGACGCTCATTCCCGTCATCGCCATTCCGGTCTCACTGCTGGGGACCTATGGCGTGATGTATGCACTCCACTACAGTCTCAATAACCTGACCCTGATGGCGCTGACCATTGCCACGGGTTTTGTGGTGGACGATGCCATCGTCGTGACCGAAAACATCACCCGCCATCTTCAGCGGGGGTTGTCACCCCGTGCCGCAGCCATCAAAGGATCGCAGGAAATCGGATTCACGGTTTTTTCGATCAGCATTTCACTGGTTGCGGTATTTCTCCCGCTGCTATTGATGGAAGGCATGCTGGGGCGTCTTTTTCGAGAGTTTTCGGTCACTCTGGCATCTGCGGTCCTTATTTCGATGGTGATCTCGCTCATCACTACGCCGATGCTCTGCAGCATCTTTTTGCGTGCAGAACCCTTGGAGGGCCAGCACAAGTGGCGTTTCGCGCGGATGACGGAGTCGTTTCAGCAACGCATCGAATCGGGTTATGGTCGAGGCATTCGCTGGGTTGTTGACCATCAGATCCTGATGTTCTTGTTGACTACACTCACCGTCTTCGCCACGGGCTATCTCTACAAGACCATTCCCAAGGGATTTTTCCCGCAGCAAGATACAGGACGACTCATGGGTCAGGTTATCGCTGACCAACAAACCTCCTATCAGGCCATGGTCGGGCGACTTCATCAATACATTCAGATCATGCGTGAGGATCCTGCGATTCAGGTTGTCGTGGGATTTGCCGGGGGATCAGGCCCCGGGGGCGGCGGAAGTGCGGTCAACACGGCCCGTGTTTTTGGCGCTCTCAAGCCCCTGTCAGAGCGAAAACTTTCCGCCGATGAAGTCATTGGTCGGCTCCGGGGCAAAATGCTCAAAGTACCCGGAGGACAATTGTTCCTTCAACCGCCCCAGGACCTTCGCATCGGAGGAAAGATCAGCGCGACCCAATGGCAGTACAGTCTCAAAGCCACCACGCTCGACGATCTTCGAGACTGGTCGCCCAAGGTCATGGACGCACTTCGCAGTATTCCGGCAATTACCGATCTCAGCATGGACCACCAGAATGCCGGCATCAGCGCCGTTGTTGAAATTGATCGGGAAACCGCCATGCGGCTTGGCGTGACCGTTCAGGCCATCGATGACACGCTTTATGATGCCTTTGGCCAACGGCAGGTCTCAACCCTCTACGGCTCCCTGAATCAGACCCATGTGGTCATGAGCGTCCCACTGGAATCTGCGGCAACACATGCCGATGCGCTGGATCAGCTCTATGTCTCCAACCGGTCGGGGAAGCAGATTCCATTGCGCCAGCTCGCCCATTTTCGAATCGAAAATGTTCCTCTCCAGGTGAATCACAGCGAACAGTTTCCCTCGACCACCTATTCCTTCAATCTGATACCCGGTTACTCGCTCAGTGATGCCATCAAAGATATCAAAGTCGTTGAAACGCGCATTGGACTTCCTGACGGGGTCAAGGGCAAGTTCCAGGGGGCCGCTCTAGCCTTCCAGTCTTCACTCAAAAGTCAGCCCTATCTCGTTCTGGCCGCCCTCCTATCCGTCTACATTGTCCTGGGTATCCTGTATGAAAATACCCTCCATCCGATCACCATTCTCTCAACCATACCCTCCGCAGGGGTTGGCGCTTTGCTGGCGTTGATGTTTTTCAAGATCGAGTTGAATGTAATTGGACTCATTGGAATCATTCTTCTCATCGGGATCGTGAAGAAGAATGCGATCATGATGATTGATTTCGCCTTGCACCTTGAAGAGCACGAGGGACTCGATCCCAAGGAAGCGATCATTCGTGCTTGCCTGCTGCGTTTCCGACCGATCATGATGACGACTCTGGCGGCCATCTTTGGCGCCATACCACTGGCCTTTGGCCGTGGTCCTGGATTCGAGATTCGCCAGCCCCTCGGGATTAGCATCATCGGGGGACTCCTTCTGAGCCAGATGATAACCTTGTACAGTACACCTGTGGTCTACCTCGCCATGGAGAAATTTCGTCTCAAGTTAGCCCATTGGCGTCACGCCATCACCGCTCGGTAAGTCCCACCAGATCCCCTACGGCACGTTTCCAAGAACCATGTGTGATCTTCCCCGGAACCTCTGGTTTCCCCTCTTTCTGTCCCGAGAAATCACACGCCAACCCAAGCGATTCGAGCGTTTAGGTGATTTCTGGATGGTCTGCCGACTGCCCGATGGTTCCCTCTTCATGGCCGAGGACCGATGCCCACACATGGGGGCCTCGCTTGCCGATGGAACGATGCATCAAGGGGAGATTCAATGTCCATTTCACGGATTTCGTTTTAACTCAAAGGGCCATTGCACGCTGGTTCCTGCGCTCGGAACCCATGGCAAGATTTCACCCAAACTGAAGCTGAAGACGATTCCACTCAGAGACATTCAAGGCTGGATCTGGGGTTGGTGGGGAGATGGAGATCCCAACGAGTGCACGATTCCCCACTTCACGGAAATCGATGACACCTGGCGTTGGCGCGATATAGCCCGTGATTGGGATGTCCATGTGACCCGGGCGATCGAAAATCAACTGGATGTCGCGCATCTTCCTTTTGTTCATCGCAAAACCATCGGCGCAGGTGGCCGAACCCTGGTAGAGGGGCCGTATGTCGAGTCTGATTCGACGGCCATCCGGGTCTGGGTGACCAATCGAAAGGATGATGGCCAGCCTCCCCGAACGCTTGAGATGCTGGAAGCGCTCTCAAAAAATCAACCCGCCAGCCTCGAATTTCGTTTTCCCGGACTCTGGCTACTCCGAATTCACTCAGGACTTCGGCTGCTCGTTGCATTTGTTCCGGTCCGCAAGAATCGAACGCGTTTTTATATCCGGGCCTGTCACACGATACGGATACCCCTCATAGGATCGATTTACAGTCGGCTGTTGGGAGTCAGTAATCGGTGGATCCTCCAAGAAGATGAGCGCGTGGTCAGCAAGATCAGACCCGAATGCAGTCTAGATGCCCATCGGGACATACTGATCGGGGCGGATCGCGCCATCATTCAATTTAGAAAAATCTGGCGACGGCGACTTGAGCGCTCATTGGAAGGAACGGATTCGTGAAGATTCTTCCGGTGTGGAAAATAGCGGGCCTGCTCCTCATCGGACTGGTCGCAACCCTGATGGCAGGACCCCGCTTTTCGGACGCAGCCCAATCCTATGCGCTCACCAAAATCGAACACCTTCTGGGCGTCACGGCTCAGATTGAGGACTGGCACATTGACCCGGTGCACCATGCCCTGATTCTGCATCACATCCATCTTGAGGATACACGGGGACCTGTGCTGTCAGCGGCTACGGTAAAAGTTCATTATGAGGGCCAAAATGACGCCCCCGTATGGTCCCCCCGTTATCGCATCGAATTGATCGCTCCTCGCATGCGCCTGCAAAGGGGCGATGACGGCCTATATCGTTTGGGGACGCTTCCTTTGCCCCCTGAAAATACCCATTCAAATGCGTTTGCGCTTCCACGAAAGGTTTCTTTTGTGGATGGCCATGTGGAGGTTTTCCATGGCAATGAAACAGGTGATCGGATCGCCGAACTCAACAACCTCCGGGGCGAATTTGAAAGAGGTCCATCGACGGGTCAGGTGGCACTTAACCTCGAGTGGACTCACGCTTCACTAGAACACTATGCCCTTGCGATCCATCGCGACGAGGCCAGCGCACCCCTGCAGCTGGGACTGGATCTTCAGTCAGCCCAGTTAGCCACCTGGAAGGATCTTGTTCCGGCAGACCTGCTCTGGCAGCCCCTCTCCGGCGAGATTTCAGGTCACCTCAAGCTTGAAATGCCATCGGAAGGCTTAGCCCCCCGCCAGATGACGCTCGAAAGCTTCAAGGCGTCCGGGATTCAGCTCCTTCACCGAACAGAGACTCCCATCGAGTACACGATCGCCTTACTGAGCGTCCGTCATCTTTCAGTCGATCCCGGTGCACATCACTATCGTGCCGAAGGCATCGAAATCCAAGATCTTTCAACCCCCAGGGCCCATCTCAAGCGGCTAATCGCGCCCGCCTATGACAGTGAGCTGACAGCCAGGGGGCATGACATCGAGCCGATACTTTTGACGGAGCTGACCTATGTCGAGACACAGATCTCGGAACTGATACTGAAAGGACTACACCCTCGGGGTCCTGATGATCGTTTCCATCTGGACTCGCTGATCATCCACGGCATTAAAGGCGCGCGTATCAACTCTCCCCTGATTCATATCGAAAGTGTCAGTTTCGATCCCCATGAACGAAGGCTAGATGCCGAATGGGGCAAAAGCGATGAACTGTCTGGGGTCTTTGGCACCTTTCGTGACATCAAGGGCAACGGAATTCACCTGAGATTGGCCAATGATCAGTTCTCGGTGGATGAACTGGCCTTTGGAGAAGGTCATACCCAATCCTTTAGAACCCATGGCGGCATCATCGAAGGCATCGTGTGGGATCGCATCAAGCATGAAATCCAGGTGCATCACACCCATGTCACTGACGCAAAGATGGATTCTGTCACCATGCAAAGCCTCGATGCTGAAGAATCCCGGTTTGATACCCTGAAAAAGCAGCTCGCCATCGTTCGACTGATCGGCAAAAAGGGTGAAGTCGCATCAAACGAACCCGGAAGCCCTTCCCCCTTGAAGCTCAGTGAAATCAGTTTGCATCACTATCAAAGTGATGCACTTCAATCCCACTGGAGCGCAGAGGCGGTGCACGTCGATCATGCAGACATGGGATGGTTGATTCATCCCGATAATCAGTTCGAGATCCAAGGGCTAACCGCAGGGGTCGGAAAACCCGGCGCCCAAAGTGATCCCAGAAATCAAAACAAACACTGGACCTATGAAATAGGCGCCATCGCGCTGACTCACTCACGAGCGCAGATCAAAGATCTGGGTACGACGCCTGCAACCCAGTTCACACTCAAGGAACTCACTCTCTCCGCGGATGATCTCGATAATCAGGCCAGAGACGACACGGACATCGAAGCGAATGCCCGCATCGGATCCCGGGGCAGTGTGGCAGTTAAAGGACGATTGGAACGCAACCCCCTGAGTGGCGTTTTTCGGATTGATCTTCAAAATTTTCGACTGCCATTGCTTGCACCCTACTGGCAATCAATCAGTCGCCTCTCACTCAAGCGGGGATATGCCAATTTAATGGGAGAGCTTCGGATCATTCCAGGGGACCATCATCATGTCGAATTTGAGGGCGATGGCCACATCGATGAATTTGAGACCCGAGACCCGGTCACGGGCCGCAATATCATCTTCGTTAAAAAACTCACGTTTGATGATGTTGCGATCAGCACTCACCCGAAACGCTTCTACACCCGGGTCATGGATTTCGAGGAGGCCTATTTACACCTGATTCTAAAGGCAGATCATCACCTCAATCTCGCGGATCTTTTCAGGACTCAGGATGCAGCCAGTGTCCCATCGGAAATCAGGGCCATGCATTTTGATCCGTCCCCTGCCCAGGAGCCCCCCCATGCCGCCATCGGACTGGTCCGCTTTTACCGAAGCCGGGTTGATTACAGTGATCTTGGATTTAAGCCACAATTGTCAACTTCGGTGCGGGAGTTGGGAGGCACCCTGAGGGGACTTTCCTCTCGACAAGATGCAAAAGCCGAAATCAGCCTATCGGGCAAAATCAACCGCAATTCACCGGTTCGACTCTCGGGTGAACTCGAACCCATGGATTATCAGGATCACACGAACCTTCTTCTGGATTTCACAGGGCTCAATCTCACCAGTTTCCCCCAGTATGCCGGTCGCTTCTCAGGTTATCGAGTCACTCGGGGGAAACTGAACCTCGACTTGCATTATCAGATTGATCAATCTGTCATCCAAATTGAAAATCGGGCGGTTATCGACCGGCTGACACTGGGAGAAAAAATTGAAGAAGCCCATCATGGCCTTGTCGATTTAGCCCTCTGGATGCTCAAGGACAATCGCGGGAACCTCGATATCGATCTTCCGATTTATGGGGATCTTGAAAACCCGAGCTATGAACTCAGCACCCTCTATGCCGAGGCTCTGGTCCAGTTCTTTGAAAAGCTCTTTTCAACACCGGCAACACTCGTTCAGGACCTGATTCCAACGGCCCATGAGGAGCAGACGATCGCGTTTTCAGCAGGCGAAAGAGCAGTGAATCCAGCGATGATGAATCAATTATCCAGAATCATTAATCTCTTTAAGGCACAGGAAGGCGGAGTCATTGAAATCACACCTAACGCCAATCCGAAAACGGATGGCCTGGCCCTTGCAGATGAAGCCTTGCGTCTCGAACTCAAGGAGGCCTATGTCCATGATCTGCGCCTTGCCGGGAAACCGGTGATCTCAAGAGATGAGATTCATCTGACAGAGAAAGACATGAAGCACCAGTTCAAAAGATACTTCAAGGAGCATCATCCCGACAAAATGAACGCCTTGCCGGTTGAAGGAGCCGAAGACGAGCCAGACCCCAGCATGTTTGATGTCGCATGGAGTCAAGCACTTGAAGCATGGCAAACCAGCCCAGACCTCCTTCTGGATCTTGCGGAAGATCGTGCGGACGCGATTCGGAATCGCCTGGTACGCGAATACGATATCGATGATGGATCGATTTACCTGAGACAGGCCGAATTCCAAAGTGAAAAAAACCCCATTCCAATCCGGGTGGAATATTTCAGTGATTGAATCCAATGCTCATTCAGATAACGCTCAACTTTTGCTAAGAATCCATGGACTTTAAGGACGATGACATCGTTTGCCCGTGTAGCGGAACGAAATTATCTAAACTCAGACAACGATTCTGCGATGGACTGAAGACCCTGGAAGCCCTCTCGGATGCCACGGGGGTCTGCTCAGGCTGCGCTGGTTGCGAAAGTGATGTTGAAGAGCTCATCGAGGGCTTTCGCGCGGCGGAGCTTTTGACCCAAGACAAATCTTCTTCCTCGTGATGTCGTGGACTGGATCCACTCTCCTCTTCAAAAGACCGTGTTTCTCGCGAGATATTTGATGAAAACTTTATCTAGCCTTGCAGTCGGTACTTTGATTTTCTCCCTTGCACTGTTTTCGGCAGATACCCATGCGCGGGGTGGGCACGGCGGATCTGGCGGAGGCCATGCTGGTGGTGGCGGCGGTTGGGGTGGCGGCCATGGCGGCCAAGGACATGCGGGAGGCTGGGGCGGGGGTCATGGTAGCCATGGTCATGGGGGGGGCTGGGGTGGCGGTCATGGTGGAGGCTATCGCGGTTATCCAGGATGGGGGCGTCACGGCTACTGGGGCGGCTATGGCTGGCGCGGCGGCTATTGGGGTGGGGGTTATTGGGGTGGTTACTGGGGGTGGCCTTATTACGGATATGGCCTAGGCTACGGATATGGGTATCCGCCGATCGAATATGGTTACGGCATGGGATATCCTTGGTATGGATATGGTGGGGCTTATGGCTATCCGCAGATGCAGTCGTCCTCCCCTGCTACGTATTATTCAGACCCCTCACTCGCAGGCGCCCAGGAGAGTAACAATCCTCCGGAAACACCTACCCGGCAATACCCCAAGGTTTGGCATTTTTGTCCTCAAAGCAATGGCTATTACCCGACGGTCAAGCTATGTCCCTCCGGATGGACCGAAATACCGCAGATCCCGGAAGGTCAAACGGAAGATGCCTGGTACTTATGTCATGCCCCCGAGGGTTATTACCCCTATGTTCGCCACTGCGACAAGGCGTGGGATAGGGTCGCACCCACAACAACTCACAGCAAAAAACCATGAAGGCCGGGACGTTCTTTCTTTTGACGATACCTTTCCTTTTCCAGGGGTGCAGTAGTGTCCCCACCGGACCCAGTGTCCTGGTGCTTCCGGGCGCCCATCAAAATTTCGCGACCTTCACGCGGGATGATGGCTACTGCCGTCAATACGCCCTCGCACAACTGGGTGGCACATCGCCACAAGCCAGTGCGGCTCAAACGGGTATTGGCGCAGCAGCTGTTGGAACGGCCGTAGGCGCTGCCTCTGGCGCTGCAATCGATGGCGGCTACGGTGCTTCAGTCGGAGCGGGTGCCGGCCTCATCGGCGGGAGTGCGATCGGCACAGGAATGGGCTATCAAGCGGGCTACATCGCACAGCAGCGCTACGACTATGCCTATATCCAGTGCATGTATGGGCACGGCCATCAGGTCCCGGTTGACGGTGTTATTGCTCGTCCATCAGCCGAAAACGCGCGAACCGAGTCAGCCCAGCCAACGACAGGTGGGCTTCCTTTACCCCCGTCCAATCCACAAACATCGATTCCGGCGGGCAACCAGCCCGTAACCCATGCTCAGGGTAATATTCCCCTGCCACCTCATTGATTACTTGCTGGAAGGTCGACGCGCCGGAGTGGCGAGCTTTGATTCCAACGCTTGAATCTTCTGGTTGAGGGCCTTGAGTTCCAGGAGGATTTTCCGTTCAGCGGTCTCGTGATCCTCCTCCAACAGGCCTTCTTCATGGGGCTCACCCCGAAGATCATGGACCACCAGGATGGAGGCAAAGATGCCGGCAGACAGGGCAAAAAGC
Source organism: Methylococcaceae bacterium (assembly GCA_044350805.1). Taxonomy (GTDB): domain Bacteria; phylum Pseudomonadota; class Gammaproteobacteria; order Methylococcales; family Methylococcaceae; genus UBA6136. The sequence goes on along the minus strand of JBILGU010000019.1, from coordinate 18,579 downwards.
CCGATGCCAAAAAGGATCAGAAAGGCTGAAATCACGCGGCCGATAAAAGAGGTCGCCACAATGTCACCGTACCCGACATGGGCAAGAGTGACCAGCGAATACCAGATCCCGGCCAAGGGAGAATGAATAGCGGGGTCCACAAGCGCCAGAATAAAACCGCTCCCCGTCACCACGACACCGATCACGATCAACAAGGATCGAACGGTCTTGCGGCGAAGCGCATCTCGCCCGACAATCCCAAGCCAGGATAAAGCTTCTTGAATGGCATTCACTGGCAAAAACTCCTTCGATGGTAGGTTCTTGAAGCCATGATTTTACATGCTAATACCCGCGGGACCCAGATCCTGAGAGGATGCTATTAATGTCACTGAAGGGCGAATTGAAGGTGATCTTCGAGAAGGACGGTCTGTTGCTAATCGACAAGCCTTCAGGCCTTCTCAGTCAGCCAGGACGGGGGCCTGAACTTCAGGATTCCGTTTTAACGCGCGTCAGGACGGCCTTTCCCTGGGCAGAACTCGTTCACCGCCTGGATCGGGACACCTCCGGCCTCCTGATGCTGGCATTGACGCCTGACATCCATCGTGCGATGAGCCAGGCCTTTGCTGGCCGCACGGTTGAAAAGAAATACGTGGGTCTTTGTTCAGGCCGGATTGCAGGGACATCGGGCACGATCGTCTGTCCCCTGGCCCGAGTGGATACGAACCCACCCCGCTATGCCGCCCATCCCGAGGGTCGAATGGCAGTGACACACTGGAAACGACTGTCTGCCGAAAAGACCCACAGCCGGCTTTGCCTGATCCCCATCACCGGGCGCTCCCATCAGTTACGCGCGCATCTCCACGGCATCGGTCATCCACTCCTAGGGGATCCCATCTATGGCGTTGCCGATGACGACCGCCTTATGCTCCACGCAGAATATCTGCGCTTTCGGCATCCGATCGGGGGGGAATGGCAATCACTGGAGACCCAGGCACCCTTCTGAACGCCAATCTTCAAGTTGGCAGATTGTCGGTAGAATCATCACATCAAAGGGTCAGGAAGACCCGGTAACCATGACATGGACCAAATAGGATCAGCTCATCCCCTTTCGAGATTTATCCCATGCATACCTCCTTACGCTCCCTGCTGGCTGTTTTACTCCTGGCCAGCATCCACTCCCCGGCGATGGCCGATACCTATGATGGTGCCATCAGCAATTGCCTTAAGGGCTGGGGTGAACATCCCTTTGGCAGCAAACCGAAGTATCGGGTGCTCTCCTCGTCGGTCAAGGTCTTCGGTATCGGACAGAGCACCGATGACACAGCGGTAACCAAAGGTCCAGATCTTGTCCTGATCGACACGGGCGTCAACCTCATGGGCGGATCGACGCTGCAGCTCCTCAATCCCAACGGCTGGTATTGCTTTAACTCCAACGTCAACGTCATGGGCAGCCTCACCATCAAGGCCCATTGCAAGGCACACCTTGCCGCAGCAAGTAATGGTCTGACAGTCATGGGCGGTGACCCTTCGAACAAGAGTGTGACGGTACTTGGCGGGACTAGCGTGGAGCCGGTTGGCTGCAGTCACTGAAAAAGGGTTCAAATGAGCCTGGGTGGTTCTGCCCCTTGGCTCAAATCCGCCAGCTAAGGGGCGATACGTGAAGTCCGCTCAAGGATCCTCTCGCGCTCATCATTGGCACGAGAAGTGCATCTGATTTCATAGGTCGGGTCCAGACCCGACTCCTACTTGGCGGTAGCCCCCTGCGCCCTGTGCTCCCTCAGGCTCCGGGGGGGCTCTCGCCGGTTTAATCATCTAAAACTCGGTATGGAACCTGAGGGAATAGATGTTCACGGGGCCTCGATCCTGGTTGTAGGCAGGATTGGCGATGTACTGAAAATCGGCCGTCACCCACATCGGATTCAGAATGTTCACGCTGTAGAAAAGATCCACGACGTGCTCTGAGCGCCAGTTGATGGCACCGTCACCGATAAAGCCATCGATACCGCCAAGACCCAGATACGTCGCATGGGACTTTGAAATCCAGCCTTGCCCATAGCCAAGACCGGCCAGATCGCGATCACGCCCCCAATGCCATCCATTAACCAATGTTCCCAAAGAGAGCGAACGATCCGTAGACGTGTAGGAATACACTTCCGTAGAACCATCGTTCCACATGCCCCGGAGAAAGACGCCGACCCCATCCATCACCTGCTGTTCGATGTTGATGCCGATCCCGATCTTGATGTTGGGCTTTCGGACCCAGCAAAGGTCCGGGGCTGTCGGGTTCGGATTGCCGTAGTTCCAGGAGGTACAGGTCGTTGCGTTGTATTTCGCGGGATTGAGTTGATAGACCGATACGGCATCTTGAAAATTGCCCATGTTTTCCCGATTACGAAACCCGAGAATCCGAATCACGCCGGGCTGATCGCCGATGAGATGCGAATGTTCGATTTCATAAGAATCACTGTAGAACTGGGTGATATCCCAATCGAGCGTCAACTGGTTGGGGTGATAGGGAACAATCACACGACCTGCCCGGATCGCCCAGTCGTCGTGGATATACTGCACGGTTCCTCCCCAACTGTAGCCTCGGGCATCGGCACCAAAATCGTAGGCGGCATAGGTCAGGAACGCCATATTCAAAAACTGACGGCGAAGATCGCCGGAAAAGCTGTTTTTATCGAAGATATCGAGCGCACTGAAATTGCCGACATTGAACACCAGCCGTCGACTGTCAACGGTTGTTCCAAGCTGCATCGGATCCGATTCCACCGGCAAACGATCTCCGCCCAATCCGAACGTCTGGCGAAAATAAACGCGCGAGAGGTAGATGACAGGCTGAACCCCCCCGGTCTTCTGGAGTTCGAAATTCTGGATCGTACTGCCCAAGCCCTTGAGATCCGAAAGGGGTCGCTCGGAGATCATTTCAGGAACCGCATAGATTTCACCGCCGTCCCAGGTCTTGACACCAAAGAACCCCGTAGCCGTCGCCGTGAAGCTGGTTTCAGCTTCGGGCAGCAGCGAATTCGGCGTGCCATTCAGATTGGTGTAGAGCGCAGGAAACCGGGGTTTCCAGCTGTAGATATAGGTCGCCTGGCCGTAGGCGTTCCATCGCTCATCGGTCAGATCATGAAGCCCCTCATCGGAAAGGACGTTCATAAAATCAAACTCATCCGCTTCGCGCCCGTCAGGTTCAGCTGATTCGGCAAAGGCAACAGAAGCTGAAAGCGACAAGGCCACAACCATCAAAACACGCACCCAGGGACGAGCCCAGGCGTGGAGAAAGTAAATGCGGTATTTTTCTTTGAGAGATGACATGACGAACATTGCCGGCCAAAGATCCTGAAACCCCATCAGGGCAAACCGGCTAACGAAAGGCAATTTAATGTTTAACCCTGCATGATTGCAGAACAATATGTCCAGAGAATTAAATGCATATCGAACCCTACCGCGGTCCTGCAGACCATCCCCATCGATTCGGATTCTGAGAGCTGATCCCCTGGAATGCGCCCTTTCCTCTTTTTTCCGTCTCAGGCTTTGGAATGAACCGCGTTGACCTTAAATCCTGCGCCGAGGGCATACTCAAAGGATGTGATCTCAATGCAGCCTCTTTTGAATGCGCCACCCGCATGCGCTGGGTGGTGCGGTTATTGACACTTTCCCTCCTGAATCTGACCCTTGCTGCACCCATCGCTGCCGAGGAAGTGACCGCGCTGAATGAGCAGGAAGTCCTGGCCCTTTTCTTCGAGCGCAACCTGGATCTGATTTCAGGTCACTACAACATCGACCGTGCAGAAGCACAGACCCTGATTGCCAGCGCCATTCCAAACCCACTTCTGAGTCTCGGGTTCAATGAACTCAGCACCCAAACGTCCCATTTCTTTCCAAAAACCCACAATGTCTCTGATACCAATGCGCTGGGTATGAGCGTGATCGTCACTCAGCTGATTCAGACCAATGGGAAAAGACAACTCCGCACCGAAAGCAGCCAGCAAGAACGCGAGGCTGTCGAGACCGATTTTAGGAATCTCATTCGCGTCCTGGCCAACACCGTCAGGAAAGCACACTACCAGCTGCTTCTCTCCCAGAAGAAGCGGGAGTTTCTTGAAGCCAATGATCAAAATTATCTCAAGATTGTTGAAGCCAGCCGAACACGACTCCATGCCGGGGATATTGCAGAGTCTGATCTGATCCGGGTTGAAATCGAGGAACTGAAGATACGGGCAGATGTGGATCGGGCCGAGGCAGCACTCAAGAGCGCACAAAGTGAACTCGCCGCGCTTTTGAATTGGCCACAAATCAGTCCGACGCTCCGTGTAACCGAACGCTGGCCGGATGTGCCCTCTTCGCTTTTGAAAACCTCGCTGGATCCTCTGATCGAGGAGGCCTATGAATCAAGACCGGACTACAGGGCACAGGAACTTCGCACTGAAAAAATGGAGACTGAGCTGGAGCTCTCCCGTCGGCTGGTCGTTCCAGATGTCACCATTTCCGGTGGTTTCATACAAGATTCAGGGAATGTAAGACCCTACACGGGAACCTTCAGCATCAATGCTCCAATCCCTGCGTGGTATCAGTTTCAGGGTGAAGTGAGCAAAGCAGCGGCAGAACTCAACGCTTCACGGCTTGAGCTTGAACAGATTCGAAACAGTATTCGAGCCGATGTGATTGCATCACACGCACGACTGTTGGCGACCCGCGCCATCGCCAATCGGTTTGAAAACGAATCCCGTCAGCGCATCGAGAAAGTCCGTGACGCCCAGGAATATGCCTACAATCAAGGGGCCATCGGTCTGATTGATCTTTTGGATGCGGAACGAACCTATACAAAATTGATGGTGGAGTACTATGCGGCAAGGACTGATGAGTCGATTGCCTACGCAGATCTCATGATGGCTCTCGGGGAAGACGTGATGCATCGCTTCCTTGGAAGCGACCCTCAGGCGAATAATTCGCCCCCTTCATACAAGTAATTAGCGCAACTAACGACACCGCCTTGAATGTCGCCTTATAATCGCGACGCTTCATCCATCCCATTTGCTGACCTACATGGCATTAACCCGCCTTTTGCTAATAGGCATTTCGCTCATTTTCCTGAGCCAATCCCAGTTGAGCGTTGCGCGAGAGATCCCCTTGCCGGCCAGCGCGGCGTTTGGTTTTCAAAGTGTCATTGATCATGATGGCGTCAAGATCAGTTTTGACATCCAAAAGGGGTATCACCTTTATCTGGAACGGCTGAAGATCCAGCCCGGAAGTGATGCCGTAGTACTCGGTGCCTTCGCTATGCCGGAGGGCGAAATCCTGGTCGATCCGACCATGGGCCACACCATCGTCGCCCGGGGGCATCAGGAGATCAGGATTCCCCTCCTTGCCCTTCCGAAACCACCCGAAATCGGAACCCTCAAGGTTTCGTACCAAGGCTGCCAGGAGGCAGGATCGTGCTATCCGCCGCAGCGTGAATTGATTTCACTGGAGGGTGCGAGCCCTTTGCCATTGATGACGCCAATCATAGACTCAGAGTGTGCCACTCGCGGCCTTCCTGTTGCGCCGGGTGCACGATCCGAGCAGTGCCAGATCGTTGATGCACTCAAAACTGAGACTCTTTTTACGACGGGGCTCAGCTTTCTTGGGATGGGCCTCCTTCTGGCCTTTACACCCTGCATTTTCCCCATGATTCCGATCCTTTCAGGGCTGATTGCCGGCCAGGGAACGCACATCAATCCCCGCCGCGCCTTCGCCCTTTCGCTGGCCTATGTCCTCGCATCGGCATTGGCCTATACGCTCTTTGGAGTCCTTGCAGGGCTCTTCGGACATAACCTTCAGGCGACCTTGCAGAACCCGACCGTCATTGCGGTGTTCAGCGGATTTTTTGTACTTTTGGCGCTCTCGATGTTTGGCGCCTTTTCACTTCAGGTCCCGGGTACCTTGCAGAACCACCTGACAGCGCTCAGCAATCGCCAGGAGAAAGGCACGCTCTGGGGTAGCGCCACCATGGGCTTTCTTTCAGCACTGATCGTTGGGCCTTGCGTTGCCGCTCCGCTTGCAGGCGCCCTGATCTATATCGGTGAAACGGGTGATGCCGTTTTTGGCGGTTTTGCTCTTTTTTGCCTTGGTATCGGCATGGGACTGCCCTTGCTGGCGATTGGCACCTCCGCGGGGACACTCCTACCGAAAGCGGGGCACTGGATGGACGCCATCAAATCCGTATTCGGTTTCGGACTGCTCGGCGTTGCTCTTTGGCTCCTGTCCCGAATTCTTCCGAAGGACGTCATGCTTTTTCTCTGGGGTTCACTCCTAATCCTCGCCGCCATGAGTCTTGGTGCGCTTGAAGCTCTGCCCCGTCCGTCAAATCTCCTTCCCCGCTTTGCCAAGGGGGCAGGCGTCATCCTCCTGGCCTATGGCGTCCTCCTTCTGATTGGTGCGGCCAGCAAAGGAGATGACCCTCTGCACCCGCTTGAAAATCTGAGAATCGGTCAGAGGCATGAGAAGGAAAATACGGGGCCAAGACTCGCATTCATGCCGGTGACCTCCGTTCAGGAACTTGAGGAACACATCCGCAATGCCGCGCAACTCAATAAATCCGTCATGCTGGACTTCTATGCCGACTGGTGTACCGCCTGCCAGGAAATGGAAACAGAAACCTTCGCAGATCCCATCGTTCAGAACACATTGAAAGATGTTGTCCTCCTAAAGGCTGATGTGACCGATCAGACGGAAGCTGATCTCGCGCTCCTCAAACGATTCAATCTGATTGGCCCTCCCACCACCCTGTTTTTCAAAGCCGGGAATCAGGAAATCCGAGAACGCCGCATCGTCGGCTATATGGAACCTGTACTCTTCAATCGCCACGTCATTGCGGCGTTCGGCATCTCGACCGGAAACACACCACCCTAGGATTCTGTATGCATCGTTCGCTTGCCCTTCTGGCTCTTCTCGTGCTTTTGACGCAAAGTTCCCACGCCCTGGATTCCCTTCAGGAACCCGCCAAGACCTGCCCCATGAAAACCCTCAAGGACGGTAAGGATCTGACGCTGGAGAGTCTCAAGGGCAAGGTGGTGTATCTGGACTTCTGGGCCTCATGGTGCGGCCCGTGTGCTCTCTCGTTTCCCTTCATGATGGAGACCGCAAAAAAATACAAGGCCGAAGGCCTTGAGCTTGTTGCCATCAGTGTCGACGAGACACGCGAGGAAGCCGAGGCTTTCCTGAGCAGCCATCCAACGAAATTCACGGTGGTGCATGATCCCCAGGGCGAGTGCCCCAAGACCTATAGTCTTGAGACGATGCCCACCAGCTATCTGATTGACCGCAAGGGAAACCTTCGGCATGTCCATCGGGGTTTCAGCAATTCTGATCGAGGGACACTGGACAAGGCCATCGTCGAACTATTGGCAGAAAAACCCTGATGATCGGCATTTGACAGCAATGCCGCTCGCGCCCATAGTGAAATTTCCTAAAATCAACAGGAGTACCGTGATGTTTCGTGCGTTTGGTAACCTTCTCGATGGACTCCTCTGGGGTTTCTCTATGGCCTTCGGTTGGATTCTTGCCTTTGGTGTGGCGGGATTGATCTTGGCGTGATGCATCCGGGGTCGGAACTCTAATAAACTTCCGGCCCCCTTCCAGCCCTGCTGGTTTCAATCGGCCCAGAATTCAATGGCCGGGGGCGGCCTTTGACCCATCCCAAGCATCAGGCACTATGCTGCCACTGGCATAGACCAATGACGCTGCAGCCAGGAGCAAGGACGACTTACTGTCGATCTCGGTATATCGGGCCTGCGCAAGATTCCTCTCGGCGAGGATCAGCGAGATAACGGTAATCACTCCCTGCTCATAAGATTTTTGTGCGCCCTCATAGGCTTTTTCTGAAGCTTTGAGCATCGCAATCGCAAATTCACGCTTGCGAACTGCGGTTTTGAATTCGGCATAGGCCTTCCAGATCTCCTTCATGATCTTGAGCTGTAACGTCTCATACTCGGCTTGGGCGGCATTGCGCTTGGCTTCGGCTTCAGCAACCGAATTGACGCCTGAAAAGCCTTGAAAGAGGTTCCAGTTCATCTGGAGGTACCCATCAACCACTGGCTGGGTGGTGTGAACCGGCTGATAGCCGACCTGTGCGACATTCTGCTCGGCGTTGTAGTAATTCCAGAGCTTCATCCCGGCATCACCGGCGACAAGGAGTTGCGGCCAATAATTCGCCTCCGCTTTTCGAATTTCGGCATCCCGTGCCCTAAGGCTCGCAAGCTTGGCCCCAAGATCAGGGCGATTTTCAAGGGCTGCATCAATGATTTCATCCGCTGAGCGCTCAGAATCTGCGGGCAGATCCTGTGAATCGAGCGTGACGGTTTCAAGATTCTGATCCGGCCGCATGGCCAAGTGTTCTGCAAGTTCAGCCTCCTTTTCCATGACCTGGCCACGGGTGGTCTGTAGTTCATAGGCCGCCTTGGCCTGATCCTGAACCGCCATCAGATATTCAGGTTGTGTAGACAGACCCTTTTCAAGCTGGGCTCGGACCGAATCTGCGTTGCGGGTGCTCTGTTTCAGAGTGGCTTCGGCTGCGTGGACCTTGGCTCTCGCGGCAATGAGGCCATAGAACGCCTGTTGAACCTGATACATGACCTCCTGGTGATTTCGATTCAACGACAGATTCATTGCAAGAAGCTGTTCGGTGGCCCGGTCGATTTCCGCAGGACGGGTTCGATCAAACAACGTCCAGCTCAAATGCAGATTGGGATTGATCGAGTTTCCGGCAAGGCCGATTGCCGTCGCCGGCGCAGGAAAGGGGTAGCGCCAGTAACCACCGGTAAACTGAGCTGTCAGCGCAGGCAGCCAGGCACTCTCGGCGATCCCGAGCCCGGCCGCGGCGGATCTTGCCTCTTCCCAGCTTTTCTTCGTCGTGGGATTGGCGCGAAGCCCCACATCAACAAGTTCCACAAGATCGTGAACTTTCCCAGGCGCGAAACCCACCGGTGCAGGCGGGATGACCGAAGACGTTCGGATATCTGCAGCCCCTGAAACCGTTTCCGTTGAGGGTTTCCAGTGATCAAAATGATTGACCGGCACCTGCGACATCGGATTGTAGGTCTCGGTAATTCGGGGCGATTCTCCTTTGCTGACACAGCCTGAGATCAGGAGGATCAAAGAGATGATACAAACGAACCTTAAGTCAATGGACGTCGTTTGTGAAAGACTGGGCCGTTGAAGTAACTGAATCATGCGTCGGGCAGCTGATGGCCAGCAAAGGCAAAATGGGAACTGGACACAACGAATCCTTGGCCGTCAATTGAAGGGTCAGAAAGTCGAGCCCTGAAAAGCCTGACTGACCGGATCTTGCGGTATATTGTAGTGTATGCCGATTGAAGATAGACCCATGCACCATCCTGCCACAATGTTATTGAGGCGTCAGACCCTTTTAATTCCGGCGAGCCTTCTCCTCACGGGATGCGATCCACTGGTTTCCCTTCAGGGATCCTTCTGGCCACCCTGGATCATCGTCATGGTCATTGCACTCCCTTTGACCGCCATTGCGCAAGCCTTTTTCAAATGGCTGGGACTTTCTGAGACCTTGCAGCCAACCCTTGTGGTTTACCCGGCCCTTTGGGCTCTCATCACGTTTCTGGCGTGGCTCGTGGCTTTTCAATGGTGACGCTGCATGTTTGAAACGCTCCGTGAACAGATCCGCCACAATCCTGTTCGGGCCGGTCGTTGGGTCAGTCGCGGGATCCTGATTCTTGCCATGGGCGTGGGTGCCCTAGTCTGGCATCTCAACCAGATTCATCCCCGGACCAACGACGCTATGGTTCGCGCCAATACCGTCGACATCGTGATCCAGCATGTCTCGGGCCGGATCGCAACCCTCGCGATACAGGACAACCAGTTCGTTCACCAGGGAGATCTTCTCTATGCGATTGATGTAAGGCCCTATGAAGCGGCGATGCAGCAGGCGGAAGCCGAACTCCACCTGGCCGAACAGGAAATCACGGGGCAGATCGCAGGAGTCCAAGGCGCAGAAGCCCATATTCGGGAAACCCAGAACAATGTGACCGCTCAACAGGCTGAAGTCACTCGCCTTTCGGCCAAGGCCGAATATGCCCTCTCTTATCTCAAGCGAATCCAGCCGCTCGAGGCCGAAGCGTATGTAACCCATAATCAGGTTCGCCAGGCCGAAGCGGACTGGAAGGCGGCCGAGGCATCCGTTCGCGATGCACAAGCCAAAGTCGCCGCGGCACGCGAGACACTGGAGGTCTCGAACCAATCCCGGAATACCGCTATCGCAAAGCTTGCCCAGACCGGGAATGCCTATGCCAGAGTCCAGTCGGCAGAGGCCAAATTGCGCCAGGCACAGCTCAACGTCGAATACTGTACGGTCAGGGCACCCTTTGACGGCTGGGTCACCAACCTCAATACCCAGGTCGGGCAATACGTCGCTGAGGGCCAAAAACTTTTTGCCCTGGTCGATGATACGACCTGGTACGTGATGGCAGATTACAAGGAAACCTATCTTCGCTACATTCAACCGGGCCTCCCGGTAGATGTTTTTCTGGCGTCCTATCCTGGAAGGCATTTCAAGGGTGAAGTCCAGGGGATTTCCTGGGCCAACTATCCTGACAATGTGGTCGTCAAGGATGGCTTGCCACAAGTCCAAAGGACACTCAACTGGGTCATGCTGGCGGCCCGTTTCCCGGTCAGAATCAAGCTGATCGAAAGGGATCCGGCACACCCTTTCCGCATGGGAATGAGTGCGTTCACCACCGTCGGCATATCGCCGCCCTAAAACCCAAGAACCTCCCCACCATGTTCTCAAAGCTTGTTGAGAACCTCTGCTATGGCATGAGGCCATCGGATTTCCTTCGTCAGGAACTGACCCTCAATTCGATCCAGAAACGCACAGCGCAGCGTATTTTTGTGATCCTGCTGCTCTTTGCCGTCCTTGCGGTTTCAACACGGCTCCCATCGACGCGCGTCACTGCGTTTTTCCTCGCCATTTTGCTGCCGCAAATGATACTGACCTCCAGAATGGCGCTGGATTCAATGAGGCTTCTTTCGACGCTCGTGTTGGTGGCTGTGCTTTCGGGACTCGCAACCATCCTGCTTTGGCAGGATCAGGGCTGGTTTCGTTACCCTTTCGCCATCGGGCTCATCGTCCTGATGATGTTTCATGCCCGAAAATCAAGAATTTCCAACATCCTCCCGATCTTCTTTGGCAGTCTTGTGCTCTACAACACAAGTAATCCCGTCGGTGCGGTTGATACTGCCCTTTGGACGTTATTGATCATGAACGGCGCGGTCGTCGTCACGACCGTCTTGATTGCCTATGTGCTTTGGCCACAATCCGCCCTGGATCTCCTTCGTGAACGCGTGCGATTAAGACTGGCCGAAACCCATGGTCTCCTGGACGCCTTGTCACACCTTCAACCAGATAGTTTTCCGGATCCTGGGATCCAGAAGGCCCGGCATACCCCTGGATGGACGGCAGACACCTTGAAGCATCTTGACGATGCCATTCGTGATCATCCCGCCTACGCAGAACGAAAGGGCTACTGGGTTGAGGCGGTCATGGAGCTCGACAATCTCGCCAGTGGGCTCACCGACTTTCAACGCCTTTGGATGGATGCCATTCCGCCCGAACCCATCACGCGACAGGAAATCATCCTCATTCAAGCCATCAAGGCTCGTCTATTGAACATCCAGAACCTTTTTGAAAACCGGGGGAAAGAACCGCCATCAGCGGATGCTCCCCCGCCGAAAGAGCTGGATGAAGACGCGATGCGACCCCTTTTGATCCGGCAGTTTTTGTCCGTTGACCGTCTGATGGACAGTCTCAAGGGAATTTATTACGGGGATCCCCTCCCCTTCGTCGCGGCGTTAAAAGAAGAACCCCCAGGACCCTATCCCTTCTGGTTTTCAAATCGTTACTGGAATGAAAACCGTCCGATTTTGCTCTGGTCCCTCAAGGTTGCCATTGCCTGTGCCATCGTCACCCTCCTGGTCCTCAGCATGAATGCAGGGGAAGTTGACACCGCCATTTTGACCACCATCATCGTTGCAGACAGCACCCTGGGTGCCGATCTTCGAAAATCCATCATGCGGTTCCTGGGCGCCCTCATGGGAGCACTCATGGGCTACCTCTGGCTCATTCTGGGACAGCCTCTCGCCGATACGATTGCGGGCTTTCTGGTGACGCTGGCTCCCTTTCTTCTGGTCTGTGCATGGACCAGTGCGACCAGCCCGAGACTGAGTTATGCCGGCCTTCAGATCGGACTCGCCTTTACGATGACCGTCTTTGCAGAATTTGAACCCGGCACCTATCTCGGTACGGGTTGGTATCGCGTTCTTGGCATCCTGCTTGGGATTTCCGTCATGGGTCTTGTGGATTATTTTCTCTGGCCTGCCAAATCCGTCGATATGGCGCGTCTTCGACTCGTTCAGACCCTGACCCAGATCCGGGACAACCTCCAGAAAAACCCCGGGATTTCCGATCTCAATCTCGAACTCTCGGTCCGGACCCTGCGCATGATGGACAGCAATCTCAAGGATGCGGTCTACTTTCTGGATTTTGCACGGATGGAACCTGGCTCGAGCCAACCCAAAGCCCGCAAGATCGTCAGTGACACCAGCGCACTGATCCAGGCCGTCACATATCTTTCAAAAATCATTGAAAGCCGTCATCGACTCTTTCTGGAACGGCGCACAGAGATCGGGAAAACCGTTCTTGGCGAGGTTCAAACCCCTTTGAAGACAGCCTATGCAAAAGAATATGATGCTCAGGCGCGTGCCTTGACCCATCAGAGACCGATGGACAACGAAGTGGACCTTGAGGCGCAACTTGAACGCCTGGTTTTGCGCATGGAGGCCCTTGAGGTCTTCAAGGACGTAACGAATCAAGAACGACGCTACATCGATGCACTCATCGATCTAGAAAAAAAGCACGTCCGCGCACTTTTGGCCATTCGCGAGCAGATTCATCTTTGCATCGGCAATGCGTCAAACTCGCCGATTGATCAGGACCCTCTCAGCCCTTCGACCTTCAGGACCTGACGGACCGCCGGGCGATCGCCAACGATGGCGCGGTAACTTCGGATCGCAGGCCAGGGATTGAGATCAAATCGGACCATTTCGGCCCAATTCAAGACCACAAAAAGATAAGCATCCGCGACCGAATAACCCCCGGGCAACAAATACGGGTTTTCAAGAAGGTGTGCCTCGAGAAAGTCGAGTTTCTTTTTGAGTTTTTCGACCAATACCTTGCGAGAGGCTTCCGGAAGGTTACGTGTCCACAACGGCGCGAACCCTTGATGCATTTCCGTTGCCACATAGGTCAGCCATTCGACCGCCCGAAACCAAGCGGGATCCCCCATCGGGGGTGCGATTCCGGCACGGGGCTTCATGTGCGCGAGATAAAGAAGAATGGCGACATTCTCGGTCAGGATGCCCCCCTCATCGAGTTCAAGGGCCGGGACATAACCCTTGGGATTAATGCTCTTGAAATCAATGCCGGCTTCGGTCAGATGCGTCGCCAGATCAACCTTCACGCAGTCCAGAACGATGCCTTCTTCTTCGGCGACGATATGAGCAGCCATGGAACACGCGCCGGGGGTATAGTAGAGTTTCATCCTGACTCCATGTGGAAGATGGGGGATCCCGTTTCATTCAGCCACCGCCGGAGGCGGTCAACTGAAAACATTGTAGAGGCATTCACCCCATGTACGTCCACCATTGGGTCCATCGATTGACCCAGCACCTCTGGTACGAACGCGACCAGCCCAATCCTCTTCTGGTCCCTTTCGGCAAGGCCTATGGGCATGGCGTGAGCCTGGTTCGGGAGGCCTATGATACAGGCCGCATTGCCTCGCGAGGATTACCGGTCCCCGTCATCGTCGTCGGCAACATTACGGTAGGCGGCACGGGCAAGACCCCCTTGACGATCTGGCTAGCTCAGCGTCTCAAGGAACGGGGATACCGCCCGGGCATCTTAAGCCGAGGGTATGGCGGCATCACACCTCGACGCCCGCTGGAGGTCACCATCAACACCTCGACCCGACTGGCTGGTGACGAACCGGTGATGATGGCGCGTAAAACTGGCTGCCCCGTCTTTATTTTCCCAAAAAGGGTAGATGCAGGACATGCGCTTATTGCCCGCCATGGGGTCGATATCCTGATCGCGGACGATGGCCTTCAACATCACGAATTGGAGCGGGATCTCGAGATTGCCGTGGTCGATGGATCGCGAGGTTTTGGAAATGGCCACATGATTCCGGCAGGGCCCTTGAGAGAGCCGATCGAACGACTCGATCGGGTGGATTTTGTCGTCCATAACGGCGGCGACTCAGGCGAAGGTGTTCGCATGCATCTTCGCGGTTCAAGACTGACCAATCTTCGTCAACATTGCATGAAGCGAAACCTCGGTCACTTCAAGGGCCAAAAAGTTCATGCGATCGCCGGCATCGGCAACCCGGATCGTTTTTTCCGTCAATTGATAGCCGCGGGGCTTGAAATTGAAGCCCATCCCTTCCCGGACCATCATGCCTTTACGGCAAAAGATCTCGCCTTTGCCAAGGGCAAACCACTGCTAATGACAGAAAAAGATGCCGTGAAGTGCATGCCCTTTGCCGGAGAGGACGACTGGTTTCTTCCGGTGGATGCGGAATTGCCGAATGGCTTTATTGATGCTGTGATCCGAAGACTCAAGGAAACGCTGGCATCAAGGAGCTGAGGGCCCCATTCCTTGCGAAGGTTGCTCCGGGGGTGTTTCAGGGAGAGCGAGTGAAGGCAAGCTTCGGCTCAACACCTCGGCGTAAGGGCCGGGTGATACGGAAATGGTGCCTCGCCAGGGGTTATCGACAGCTACGATCAGAAAAACCATGACGGCGGTGAAAAAGGTGATGCAGTTCACCAGAAAAAGATGTCCGCTATAAGACGGCATGTGAAAGAAAAAGCTGACCACGATGATGGCAAGTGACCCCATCACAATGGCATACCAGAACACCACCGGAAGCCCATCATGGGCGACCGAATCGATCCGAAGATCCCGCAATTCAACCATCCGATTGAAGTGGCTCACTGCCTCTTTGTAGAACTGCAATTCAACTGGGCCTTCGGGTGAATAGCTGACCAGATCCCGATGGATGGCATCGAGTAGGTGATAACTTCCCTCAGGAACAACGCCATTGTTATAGGCAGGGAACTCGTCCCTGATGATCTTTCGAAGGTAATTCCGCACATCCCCCTGAAGCGCCGGACCCCGGGGATGATGAAGGATAGCCACATCGCGATAAAAGGCCGAAATGGCTGCGGCCTCCGTGGCACTCAGATTTCGGGCGTCATCAAAATTATCCCAGTTATCGACGGATACCAGTCCAAGCAAAAGGCCGTAGAGCACCCCAATGGTCGCAAGAACCCCGCTGATGACATTGTTGGTGTCATCGGAAATACGAAATTTCAGGTGAATTCTT
Source organism: Methylococcaceae bacterium (assembly GCA_044350805.1). Lineage (GTDB taxonomy): Bacteria > Pseudomonadota > Gammaproteobacteria > Methylococcales > Methylococcaceae > UBA6136. Next base: position 3,151 of record JBILGU010000019.1, on the reverse strand, counting down.
CGCGCCAGCAGGTAGAAAAGACCACTGGCCACGGCGCTGTACAGAAGGATAAGTGTGCTACAAGTCAGCCACAGTGGCATCTTGTAAATCAATTGAAGCAATGTGGGCATGTGGTCAGTTCAAAGGGAGTATCCTCGAATTCTAGCAAACCGCATCGGACCCCCATGTCACACTCCCCCCCCGACCCTCATCCCTTCGAGACCCTCACCCCTGATCTGATTGGTGATGCTCTGGAGTCGGCCGGATGGCTTCCCGATGGGCGCATCATGGCGCTGAACAGCTATGAGAATCGAGTCTTTCAGGTAGGACTCGAAGACGATGGGTTTGCCATCGCCAAGTTCTACCGTCCCGGTCGTTGGAGCGACGAAGCGATTCTGGAAGAACATCTGTTCCTGAAAGATCTTCAGGAGGCCGAAATTCCGGTCGCCCCGATGCTTGAGGACGGTGAAGGGAACACCCTCTTTCACTTCGCCGATTTTCGCTTTTCACTCTCGCCCCGGATCGGCGGACGTCCCCCTGAAACTGAGGATCTCGATACACTGGAATCCCTTGGCCGATTGGTGGCGCGTATTCACGCGGTCGGGAAACTCCGCCCTTTTCATCATCGCCCCTCGATTGACCCCATGACCTATGGTCATGCCCCAGGTCAGAGAATCCTTGAGGGCGGCTTCATTCCATCGAACCTTCTGACGAGCTATCACGAAGCCCTCGAATCGGCCCTCGCCTCGATCGATGAGGTCTTTGCCACCACAGGTCCCATCTCATCAATCCGGGTCCATGCCGATGCCTATCCCGGGAACATCCTTGCAACCCCTGAAGGCCCTCTGCTGCTGGATTTTGATGATGCACGCATGGGACCGAGGGTTCAGGACCTCTGGATGCTGGCCCAAGGCGACGAGGCTGATCGCCGAATGGCCCTGATGACATTGATTGAAGGCTATGACACCTTTGAGAATTTCGATCTTCGGGAGCTTCGCCTGATTGAGCCTCTTCGAACCCTGAGGCTCATTCATTACACCGAATGGCTCTCTGCGCGAACCCAAGATCCTGCGTTTCCGCGCGCCTTCCCTGATTTTGGCACCCCTGCCTACTGGGTCGAGCGAACCCATGAACTATTGAATCAGGTAGAAAGAATGGCTCAACCTCCCGTGTCACTTCTGCCCTAACCCCCGAAGTTCGCTGATCTCTAAACCTTGCGAGGTCCTTCCCTCACGGAGTCTCGCCACAATGTGGCATGCCGTTTCGATCGACGCTTCTCCTTCTGTACCTCCCGTTCATCGCATGGGGAGCGCCGATCGCGCATCCTTTTTATGAAGAAAAGGCGCAAGGTTGGTTCTGGAAGGAAAAGATCCCGGAGCCCTCCAAGGCGCCTGAACCCGAAGGACCTAAGGCACCGGCGCCTTCACCTTCCCCGCCTTTGCGAAGCCCTTCGGATGAACCTCTCACCAGCGCCTGGTTCAGAGCGCACCTCGGGACCATTCGAGATGCCGCGCTGGATGATCCAAGCCCTGAAAAAGTCAGACAGTATTTCCTTCTCCAGAAAGTCCTGCTGGACAAGGCTCAACGCTTTGCTGAATCCGCCAAAAGGGTCGTCTTTCAGGATCCGACTCTCGATGAAAAGGCCCATCACGCCTCAACGCCAACCGCGCTGGCGCTTGAGCATCAGGCGCAACACGATGGCCGTCAAATGGACCTCTCCCGTATCGGAGGAAAGGCCGGGCTCCTCTTCATCTTTCGTTCGGACTGCCGCTACTGCCATCTGATGGCCCCTTTGATCAACGCGATTTGCCAAAGGACAGGAATCCGGCTGTATTCCGTCAGCCTCGATGGTGGGGGGCTCCCTGGTCTCCCCGAGGAATCCCTGGTCACGGATCCCGCATTGGGCCATAAGCTGAATCTCACCGTCACCCCAACCCTGTTCCTCATGGTTCCTGGGAATGGCATTCATCCGGTTCTCGAGGGTTCATCATCTGAAGTTGAACTTGAGGATCGGGTGATCGCCGCCGGAAGAACCGCGGGTTTGATCGCAAACTCCTCTCAGCCATGAAACGCAGTGCCATTCTTTTGGTCATCGCCATTTTAGTGATCCCGCGCCCCAGTGGCGCCAACCTGGATCAGGATCTTGACCGCATGTTCCTCGGCATGAGCAATGTGACACCGCCGACCGCCCAGATGGGCCAGCGGCGCGGGGTGCTTTCAGGGGGCAGTGTGGTCATCCGCAATCGGATCATGAAAGCGAATCCTGTAACCCTCACGCCACCTGGATTCAGTGGAGGGTGCGGGGGCATTGATCTTTACGGGGGTTCCTTTTCCTTTATCAATCAATCTGAGTTCACCGGCCTTTTGAGGAGCATTGCTGCCAATGCCGGGGGGTATGCCTTCCAGCTCGGGATCAATGCCATGTGTCCGGATTGCGGGAGCCTGATGAGCGATCTTCAAAAGAAGGTACAGTCCCTCAACGAGCATTTGGCGAATAGCTGTCAGTTGGCGCAGGGTATCGTCAATGATGGGTTCTTGGCGCTGGATGCTCAGCAAAGGAGTCGCTTGTCTCAATGGTCCCTCTCCAAGGGACTTGGGGACGCCTTTCAAAGCTTCACCGGAGTCACCGGCGATCCCATCGATCGGGCGGTAAATGCTGATCCTTCTGCGTTTAAAAGAACTCAGACGGGAAATCTCATCTGGCGCGCCCTTCATCAGAACACCCAAGGTCGCGGAGGTGCTCTCGGTGGCGATGAATGGCTTGAAGCGATCATGAGCGTGACCGGGACCCTCATTATTCAACCACCGTCGACCGACCCGGGATTCGGGGGTCATAGCCTTCCGGTGCTTCGACTTCCCCCATTAATCGGCATCCGGGAATTGATTCAAGGAAAGCAACCAGATCCCGCTCAAGAGAACGAAACCCGCATCTATCACTGTGATGAGGGAAGTGTGGATGGATGTCTTCACCCGGTGACGGTCTCTTTTGAGATGCGGGGATTTATCGCCCGTATCGAATCGGTCCTCGGGGGATCAGATGGAACGACGAAGGAGTGCACGGAAGCACGACGACCCCCGAGACGGAGAGCCATTGCGTCGCAGGGCGTTCGAGGGCATTTTCGGTATTGATCCGCGCCGTTTCATCCGCAATTTATTCTCTCGTGTGAGCGCC
>JBILGU010000036.1:0-16772 GCA_044350805.1 Methylococcaceae bacterium | reverse complement strand
CGTCTGGCGTTGAAATGGTTATGCCGGGCGATAACATCAAGGTAACCGTGAAGCTGATCAACCCCATCGCGATGGAAGAAGGTCTGCGTTTCGCTGTTCGTGAAGGTGGCCGCACCGTCGGCGCCGGCGTCGTCTCTAAGGTCATCGCCTAAGACGACAATTGGCGAGATGCTGGGCATCTCGCCAAATTCCAAGGGTATAGGTCAGTAGCTCAATTGGTAGAGCAGCGGTCTCCAAAACCGCAGGTTGGGGGTTCGAGACCCTCCTGGCCTGCCATATCCCTTTCCGAAAAAGCTTTCGATCAAAGGTTGATCCCATGAATGCAAGGGCCGAATCGTCCTCATCGTTGCTTGACACCGTCAAGCTGGTTGTGGCGGTAGCCATTCTGGTGGCCGGTATTGCCGGTTTTTATCGGTTCGCCGACACGGCGCTGGCGTATCGTGTTTTGGGCGTGATCGCGGCCGTCCTGACGGGGCTTGGGATTGCGGCTACGACGTCGATGGGCCGCATTTTCATGGCGTTCCTGGTCGAGTCTCGTGTCGAGGTTCGGAAGGTGATTTGGCCTTCGCGACAGGAAACCACGCAGTCGACCTTGGTGGTCGTCGCATTGGTTTTCGTCGTGGGTATTTTGTTGTGGACGCTAGACGCCGTTCTCTTCTGGGGAATCAGTTTGATGACCGGACAGGGGAACTAACGAATGTCATTGCGTTGGTATGTTGTCCATGCCTACTCGAATTTCGAGAATCAGGTCAAGCGCTCTCTGGAAGAGCGCATTGCGCGCTCTGGTCTAGGCGATTTTTTCGGGCAAATCTTGGTGCCTACCGAGGAAGTGGTTGAAATGCGAATGGGGCAGCAAAGGAAGAGTGAGCGGAAGTTCTTCCCGGGTTATGTGCTGGTCCAGATGGAGCTCAATGAAGAAACCTGGCATCTCGTCAAGGAAGTGCCAAGGGTTCTTGGATTCATCGGGGGCACATCCGATCGTCCTGCTCCGATCACCGAAAAGGAGGCCGCGGTCATCCTCGGTCGTATGGAGGAGGGTGCGGCAAAGCCAAAGCCCAAGATACTCTTCGAGGTGGGGGAAGTGGTCCGCGTCAACGACGGGCCTTTCAAGGATTTCAATGGTGTAGTTGAAGAAGTCAACTACGAAAAAAGTCGGTTGCGGGTATCGGTCCTTATTTTTGGGCGTTCCACGCCGGTCGAGTTGGATTTCGGTCAGGTCGAAAAGGCCTGATCGCATTAGGGCAATCGGGCCGTTGCCTGGCCTCGATTGAGCTCAATGGGGAGCCCTTGCGGGCGTTTGACCCACACTAGGAGAAAAACATGGCAAAGAAGATTGCAGGCTATATCAAGCTGCAGGTCAAGGCTGGCGAAGCCAACCCGAGTCCTCCCATTGGTCCCGCGCTCGGTCAGCGTGGTGTCAACATCATGGAATTCTGTAAGGCGTTCAATGCGGCAACGCAGAACGTCGAGAAGGGCTTGCCCCTGCCGGTGGTCATCACCGTCTATGCGGACAAGAGCTTCACCTTCATCACGAAGACCCCTCCGGCCACAGTTCTGATCAAAAAGGCGATTGGCCTTGCCAAGGGCAGCAGCAATCCGAATACCACCAAGGTAGGCAAGATCACGCGCGCCCAGCTGGCTGAAATCGTAAAGATCAAGCAACCCGATCTGACGGCTGCTGACGAGGATGCGGCGATCCGCACCATCGCGGGCAGCGCACGCAGCATGGGTCTGGACGTGGAGGGCATCTAAAGTGGCTAAGCTGACCAAAAGAGCAAAACTGATCAATGAAAAGGTCGAGGCGGGCAAGCTCTATGCCGCTGAGGAAGCCTTTGCAGTTCTCAAGGATGTTTCGACGATCAAGTTTGTCGAAGCCGTCGATGTCGCGGTCATTTTGGGTGTAGATCCCAGAAAGTCAGACCAGGCAGTTCGTGGCGCAACCGTTCTTCCGAACGGTACCGGCAAATCTGCCCGCGTGGCCGTATTTGCGCAGGGCGCCAACGCCGATGCGGCGGCGGAAGCCGGCGCGGACATCATTGGCATGGACGATCTGGCGGCGCGCATCAAGGCGGGCGAAATGGATTTTGACGTCGTAATTGCGACCCCTGATGCCATGCGCGTCGTCGGCCAGCTGGGTCAGGTCCTCGGTCCGCGCGGCCTGATGCCAAATCCGAAGGTTGGTACCGTCACGGCGGATGTTGCCGGTGCGGTTCGTAACGCGAAGGCCGGTCAGGTGCGTTACCGCACGGACAAGAAAGGCATCATCCATTGCACGATTGGCAAGGTGAACTTTGAAGCCAATGCGCTGAAGGAAAACCTTGAAGCCTTGCTGGCGGATCTGAAGAAGGCCAAGCCTTCAACTTCTAAGGGCGTCTATCTCAAGAAGATCACCGTATCCAGCACCATGGGTCCGGGGCTGACGCTGGATCCGGGCAGCCTGTCCGCATAAAGAACTTTGGGTTGCCGGCGGAGCGTTTCTGCCGGTAACCGTCAAAGACCGCAGGTGCATAGGATGCTTAATGAGCGATCAGCCTGCGCAGACGGTGACCTTGAGTCGGCAACCGACGAAAGGAGCCGTGAAAATGCGATCCACCTGAAAGGGAGGGTCGTTTTAATGGCTCTGGATAGAAAAGACTATTCAGATTTAACTGGAGAAAAAGTGTGGCGCTGAGACTAGATGACAAAAAAGCTGTCGTCGAAGAGGTTTCCGCTATCGCTGCAAAGGCCTATTCGGCAGTAGCCGCGGAATACCGTGGAATTACCGTCGAACAGCTGACCGAACTGCGCAAGACGGCGCGGTCTTCTGGAGTCTACCTGCGAGTAGTCAAAAATACTCTCGCGCGGCGGGCGGTGGAAGGTACCGAGTTTGCTTGTATGCAGGAAGGTTTGGTGGGTCCGTTGATTCTGGCGTTCTCGCTAGAAGATCCGGGCGCAGCCGGCCGTGTTATCGCCGATTTCGCAAAGCAGAGCGACAAGTTGGTCGTGAAGCTCGTCGCGGTAGGCGGTAAGCAATACGGACCGGAAGCCCTTGATCGTTTGGCGAAGCTTCCGACGAGGGATCAGGCAATCTCGATCCTCATGGGCACCATGAAGGCGCCGATCGAGAAGTTTGTCCGGACGCTGGCAGAACCCAACACCAAGATGGTTCGCACCATTGCAGCAATTCGCGATCAGAAGCAGGCAGCCTAAGCTGACTGTTTCGACCTAACAGAAAATATTTTTGGAGAAATTCGATGGCAATTTCAAAAGATGACATCCTTGAAGCGATTTCTAACCTGACCGTACTTGAGGTTGTTGACCTCATTTCTGCGATGGAAGAAAAGTTTGGCGTAACCGCAGCAGCTCCGGTTGCTATCGCGGCAGCTCCGGCTGCTGGCGGCGCTGCCGCTGCTGAAGAAAAGACCGAGTTCGACGTTGTCATGACCGGTTTTGGTGAGAACAAGGTCAACGTGATCAAGGTTATCCGTGCGGTCACCGGTCTCGGCCTGAAGGAAGCCAAGGACATGGTTGAAGGCGTTCCGGCTACCGTCAAGGAAGGCGTCAGCAAGGCTGAAGCTGAAGACGTCAAGAAGCAGCTCGTTGAGGCTGGTGCAACGGTCGACATCAAGTAATTGGTCGTTCATCCGACTGACAAGTCAGTATCGAGGCTGGCAGCCTAGCTGCCGGCCTTTTGGCGCTGTAGGCGCCCGGAATTGTGTCCCGAAGATACATACAGGATTTACACCGTGAACCCTTCGGGGTCCGGTGACCACGGGATGGCAATGCGATGAGGGTGTGCCCACCTTCACGCAAGTCCTTTGTAACACGCTAAGCACCGCAGGTAAGGAATTGATATGGCCTATTCTTTCACCGAGAAGAAACGCATCCGGAACAGTTTTGGCAAACGTTGGGATGTCCTCGACGTACCCTACCTGTTGACGACTCAGGTTGATTCCTACAAACGCTTCCTCCAGTCAGAGGTCCCTCTGGCTCAGCGCCTGGACGAAGGTCTGCATGCGGCCCTGAGGTCCGTCTTTCCGATCACCAGCCACTCAGGCCACGCCGTTCTGGAGTACGTGGATTATTGGCTGGGTGAGCCGACCTTCGACGTGAAGGAGTGCCAGCAGCGTGGTGCCAACTACGCAGCGCCGCTTCGCGTTCTGGTGCAGTTGATCCTTTACGACAAGGAGTCTCCGGCTTCTGCAAAAGTCGTTAAAGAGGTTAAGCGCCAGGAAATCTATATGGGCGAAATTCCGCTCATGACGGATACCGGAACCTTTGTCATCAATGGAACCGAGCGGGTCATCGTTTCCCAGCTCCATCGTTCACCGGGCGTCTTCTTTGACCACGATCGCGGCAAGACCCATTCCTCCGGGAAACTCTTGTTTAACGCACGAATCATTCCGTATCGTGGCTCCTGGCTCGACTTTGAATTCGACCACAAGGATTGCGTTTATGTTCGAATCGATCGTCGCAGAAAGCTTCCGGCGACGGTCCTGCTTCGTGCGCTCGGATTCGACAATGAGCAGATCATTGCCCAATTCTTTGAAACCAATCGATTCATTCTTAAGGGCGATACCGTTCATCTGGAACTGATTCCTGATCGCCTGCGGGGGGATATCTCCAGCTTCGACATCAGTGTTGAAGGCAAGGTCCTGATCGAAAAGGGACAGAGAATCACGGCCCGTCACATTCGCCAGATTGAAAAGGCGGGTGTCAAGCTGCTTGAGGTGCCGCGTGACTACCTTCTCGGAAAGATTCTGTCCCATAACATCGTGGCACAGGAAACCGGCGAGCTGGTTGCTAAGGTCAATGATGAAATCACCGACGATCTGATCAATCGCCTGACGGCTGCCGGAATTGAAGCGGTCGATACCTTGTTCGTCAACGACCTGGATCGTGGTCCTTACATCTCCAATGCGATGCGCATCGATTCGACAGAAACGCAGCTCGATGCGTTGGTCGAAATTTATCGGATGATGCGCCCCGGTGAGCCGCCGGCGAAGGAAGCGGCGCACACGCTGTTTGAAAATCTGTTCTTCTCGGCAGATCGCTACGATCTCTCTGCAGTCGGCCGCATGAAGTTCAACCGCCGCCTGGGTCGCGCTGAAGTGGTCGGTACCGGCGTATTGACCAAGGAAGACATCATCGATGTCCTCAGGGAGCTGATTAATATTCGTAACGGTCATGGCACCGTCGACGATATCGATCACTTGGGTAACCGCCGCGTTCGCTCGGTCGGTGAAATGGTTGAAAATCAGTTCCGACTGGGTCTGGTCCGGGTTGAGCGTGCGGTCAAGGAGCGTCTGTCTCTGGCCGATGCAGAAAACCTGATGCCGCAGGAAATCATCAACGCAAAGCCGGTCGCTGCGTCTATCAAGGAGTTCTTTGGCTCAAGCCAGCTCTCCCAGTTTATGGACCAGAACAACCCGCTCTCGGAAGTCACCCACAAGCGTCGTGTCTCAGCCCTGGGCCCAGGTGGTCTTGCGCGTGAGCGGGCGGGCTTTGAGGTGCGTGACGTTCATACCACGCACTATGGTCGTGTTTGCCCGATTGAAACGCCTGAAGGACCGAACATCGGTCTGATCAATTCGCTTTCAGTCTATGCGCGAACCAATCAATATGGCTTCCTCGAAACGCCCTACCGAAAGGTGGTCGATGGCAGCGTGACCGATGAGATTGAATATCTCTCGGCCATTGAAGAGGGCAAGTACTTCATTGCACAGGCAAGTGCCAAGGTCGATGCGACAGGCAAGCTGGTCGATGATCTGGTTTCTTGCCGTCACAAGGATGAGTTCACCCTCTCGACGGCTGAAAAGATCAATTACATGGACGTCTCGTCCAAGCAGATCGTCTCTGTTGCGGCCTCATTGATTCCGTTCCTCGAGCACGACGACGCAAACCGTGCGTTGATGGGGTCAAACATGCAGCGTCAGGCGGTTCCGACTCTGCGCACCGAGAAGCCGCTTGTCGGCACCGGTATGGAGCGTATCGTGGCCCGCGACTCCGGGGTCACGGTGGTTGCCAAGCGTGGCGGCACCATCGAGTTCCTCGATTCAAGCCGCATCGTTGTCAGGATCAATGACGAGGAGACCGAAACCGGCGTCCCGGGTGTCGATATCTATAACCTGACCAAGTACACGCGTTCCAACCAGAACACGTGTATCAACCAGAAGCCGCTGGTTCGCCCGGGTGATCGGGTCGCCAAGGGGGATATTCTGGCTGACGGACCGTCCACCGATATGGGTGAGCTCGCGCTGGGTCAGAACCTCCTGGTCGCATTCATGCCCTGGAACGGCTACAACTTCGAAGACTCCATCCTGATTTCTGAAAGGGTGGTTCAGGAGGATCGTTTCACGACGATTCACATTGAAGAAAAGTCTTGTGTTGCCCGTGATACTAAGCTGGGGCCGGAAGAAATTACGGCGGATATTCCGAACGTTGGCGAAGCTGCGCTCGCGAAGCTGGATGAGTCCGGTATCGTCTACATTGGGGCGGAAGTGAAGGCGGGCGACATCCTCGTCGGTAAGGTCACTCCAAAGGGCGAAACCCAGCTGACGCCGGAGGAAAAGCTTCTCCGCGCCATCTTCGGGGAAAAGGCATCGGACGTGAAGGACACGTCGCTGCGCGTTCCTTCCGGCATGGATGGCACCGTCATCGACGTTCAGGTCTTTACCCGCGACGGCGTCAAGAAGGATGAGAGGGCCAAGCAGATCGAGCAGGCGGAAATCGAGCGGGTCAAGAAGGACCTGAATGACCAGCTGCGCATCATCGAGCAGGACTTCTACCAGCGCGTTGAAACCATGGTCTTGGGTAAGGTGGCCCAGTCGGGTCCATCAAAGTTGAAGTCAGGCACTGAGGTCACTCAGGATTATCTGGCTGGCTTGAAGCCTTCCCAGTGGTTGGAAATCCGCCTGAAGGATGATGACATCAATCTTCAGCTCGAAAAGATTGCTGAGCAGATTGCCCAGCAACGCGAGGAAATGGCCAAGCGTCTTGAAGAGAAGAAGCGGAAAATTGCCATTGGCGATGACCTGCCCCCTGGCGTCCTCAAGATGGTCAAGGTGTATCTGGCAGTCAAGCGTCGCATTCAGCCGGGTGACAAGATGGCCGGCCGTCACGGTAACAAGGGTGTGATTTCGCAGATCGTTCCCGTCGAGGACATGCCTTTCAGTGCGGACGGCACACCCGTCGATATCGTGCTGAATCCGCTCGGTGTTCCTTCCCGTATGAACGTCGGACAGGTCCTTGAAACCCATCTGGGTTGGGCTGCTCGCGGACTCGGTATCCGCATCGGTCAGATGATTGAAGCGAAGTCCCGGGTGGATGATATCCGCAAGTTCCTCCATGAGGTCTACAACACCTCGGGCCGGACCGAGGACCTTAGCCAGCTGAACGATGAGGAGATTCTTGAGCTTGCAGCGAATCTTCGTCGAGGCGTTCCGATGGCGACACCCGTCTTCGACGGCGCGAGTGAAAAGGACATCAAGGCCATGTTGCGTCTGGCGGGACTCCCGGAGAGCGGTCAGACCCGTCTCTTCGATGGTCGGACCGGCGAATCCTTTGATCGTGATGTCACGGTCGGCTGCATGTACATGCTCAAGTTGAACCATTTGGTCGATGACAAGATGCATGCGCGTTCGACTGGCCCATACAGTCTCGTCACCCAGCAGCCTTTGGGCGGCAAGGCCCAGTTTGGTGGCCAGCGCTTCGGGGAAATGGAAGTCTGGGCTTTGCAGGCCTACGGTGCGGCCTACACCCTGCAGGAAATGCTCACCGTGAAGTCGGACGACGTCACGGGAAGAACGAAAATCTACAAGAACATTGTGGACGGTGATCATCGGATGGAGGCTGCCATGCCTGAATCCTTCAATGTACTGATCAAGGAAATCCGCTCTCTCGGTATCAATATCGAGCTGGAACAGGAATAAGACGTCCTCTTGCGCCGGCCGGGGTGCGCTAAACCCCGGGCCCGCCATGTTCAGATTTAGGAGATGACTCGTGAAAGATCTAATTAGTTATTTGAAGCGTCAGAATCAGGTTGAGGATTTCGACAACATTCGAATCAGCCTCGCTTCCCCTGAAATGATCCGCTCTTGGTCCTACGGTGAGGTCAAGAAGCCCGAGACGATCAACTACCGCACCTTTAAGCCGGAGCGAGACGGCCTTTTCTGCGCCAAGATCTTTGGCCCCGTGAGCGACTACGAGTGCCTTTGCGGCAAGTACAAGCGCCTCAAGCACCGTGGCGTTATCTGCGAGAAGTGTGGCGTTGAAGTCACGCTTTCCAAGGTGCGTCGTGAGCGCATGGGTCATATCGAATTGGCGAGCCCGGTGGCACACATCTGGTTCCTCAAGTCTCTGCCATCCCGTATTGCGCTCTTGCTTGACATGACCCTGCGCGAGATCGAGCGGGTTCTGTATTTCGAATCCTACGTCATCATCGATCCGATGCAGACGTCGCTTGAGCGGGGCAAGCTCCTAAATGAAGAGGAGTTTTATGAGGCTTCCCAGCAGTATGGTGAAGACTTTGTAGCCAAGATGGGCGCCGAAGCGATCCATGAGCTGCTTCGTACCATGGACTTGGTCCATGAAGTCGAAATGCTGCGTGAAGGCATTGAGGGGACCAACTCCGAAACCAAGATCAAAAAGTACACAAAGCGTCTGAAGGCCATCGAGTCCCTGATCTCTTCAAACAACAAGCCTGAGTGGATGATTCTGACGGTCCTGCCGGTGCTTCCGCCGGAATTGCGTCCGCTGGTCCCGCTGGATGGTGGCCGTTTTGCGACCTCGGATCTCAATGATCTTTATCGCCGGGTCATCAACCGTAACAACCGACTCAAGCGTCTTCTGGACCTGAATGCACCGGACATCATCGTGCGCAATGAAAAGCGCATGCTGCAGGAATCCGTCGATGCACTGCTGGACAACGGTCGTCGTGGTCGCGCCATTACTGGATCAAACAAGCGTCCGCTCAAGTCGTTGGCGGACATGATCAAGGGTAAACAGGGGCGCTTCCGTCAGAACCTCCTCGGCAAGCGTGTCGACTACTCAGGCCGTTCGGTCATCGTGGTCGGTCCGACCCTGAAGCTCCATCAGTGTGGTCTTCCGAAGAAGATGGCCCTTGAGCTGTTCAAGCCCTTCATCTTCAGCAAGCTTCAGTTCCGGGGTCTTGCGACGACCATCAAGGCGGCCAAGAAGATGGTCGAAAAGGAAAGTCCCGAAGTCTGGGATATTCTTGACGAGGTCATCCGTGAGCATCCCGTAATGCTGAATCGTGCGCCGACTCTTCACCGTCTCGGTATCCAGGCGTTCGAACCAACCCTCGTTGAAGGTAAGGCCATCCAGTTACATCCGCTCGTCTGTAGCGCTTTCAACGCCGACTTCGACGGAGACCAGATGGCTGTTCACGTGCCGCTGTCACTGGAAGCGCAGCTGGAAGCCCGCACCTTGATGATGGCGACCAACAATATTCTGTCACCCGCCAACGGTGAGCCGATTATCAACCCGACCCAGGACGTGGTCCTTGGCCTTTACTACATGAGTCGTGAGCGACTCGACGCGAAGGGCACCGGCATGGTGTTCTGCGATGTCGATGAAGTGCAGCGAGCGCTCAACAACAGGGTCATCGACATCCAGGCGCGCATCACCGTTCGGCTGAATGAGACGGTTATCCATGAAGATGGCACGCGCGAAACCCGTCTGCGCCGAGTTGATACCACCGCTGGTCGTGCCATTATCTGGACCATCGTGCCGGAGGGCTTGCCCTTCGAAATGGTCAACGTGGACATGACCAAGAAGGCCATTTCCCGGCTGATCAACCAGTCCTATCGCTCCCTGGGCATCAAGGCCTCCGTGGTCTTTGCAGACAAGCTGATGTACCTCGGCTTCTCCAATGCAACCCGTGCGGGTGTCTCGTTCGGCGTTGACGACATGGCAATTCCTGGTCGAAAGGAAGAAATCATCGTTGCGGCCGAAGCGGAAGTGAAGGAGATCCAGAACCAGTATGCATCGGGTCTGGTCACCGACGGCGAACGCTACAACAAGGTGGTCGACATTTGGTCTCATGCCAATGATCAGGTTGCCAAGGTGATGATGGAAGGTCTCGGTACCGATGAGGTCGAGCTTCCGGATGGTTCCAAGAGCGAACAGAAGTCCTTCAATTCGGTCTTCATGATGGCGGATTCAGGGGCGCGTGGTTCGGCCGCTCAGATCCGTCAGCTCGCTGGTATGCGTGGACTGATGGCCAAGCCTGACGGCTCGATCATCGAAACCCCGATTACGGCAAACTTCCGCGAAGGTCTTGACGTCCTTCAGTACTTCATCTCAACGCATGGTGCCCGTAAAGGTCTGGCTGATACGGCGCTCAAGACGGCAAACTCAGGTTACCTGACCCGCCGTCTGGTGGATGTCGCACAGGATCTGGTGATCACCGAAGACGATTGCGGCACCACCGAAGGCCTTCTGATGAGTCCCCTCATCGAAGGCGGCGATGTGGTTGAGCCACTCGCTGAGCGGGTTCTGGGGCGCGTCGTCGCGGAAGATGTCCTGCATCCTGCCAGCCAGGAGCTGATTCTGTCAGCCGGCGCGATGCTCGATGAAGCCGCCGTAGCACTCCTTGAAGAGCACAGCGTCGACAACGTTCGCGTGCGCTCAGTCATCACCTGTAAGACCCGTTATGGTGTTTGCGCTGCCTGTTACGGACGTGACCTGGGTCGCGGACATCTCGTCAATCATGGCGAGGCCATCGGCGTCATCGCGGCGCAGTCCATTGGTGAGCCGGGTACCCAGCTCACCATGCGTACCTTCCACATTGGTGGTGCGGCATCGCGATCTGCGGCTATCAGCAATGTTGAGGTCAAGTCTGCGGGTACGATCAAGCTCAACAACATCAAGACAGTCATCAACAAGGACAGCAATCTGGTTGCCGTCTCGCGTTCAGGTGAAGTCAGCGTGATCGATGAGCACGGCCGCGAGCGTGAGCGTTACAAGATTCCTTATGGTGCCGTTTCAACGGCCAAGGAAGGCGATCGCGTCAAGGCCGGTCAGGTCATCGTGACGTGGGATCCCCATACTCACCCCGTTGTCACGGAAGTCCAGGGCTATGCCCGTCTGGTGGATTTCATCGAAGGTGTGACCGTTCGCGAACAGTCAGATGAAGTCACCGGTCTGAGCTCGATGGTGGTCATCGATCCCAAGCAGCGTGCAGGTTCCGGTAAGGACCTTCGCCCTATGGTCAAGCTGGTTGACGAGCACGGTTCGGATATTTTCATTCCGTCCACGGAGATCGTGGCTCAGTACTTCCTGCCGGCTGGCGCTATCATCGGAATTACGGATGGTGGTCTGGTTCAGGTCGGTGACGTTCTGGCGCGTATTCCTCAGGAATCCAGTAAGACGCGTGACATCACCGGTGGTCTGCCGCGTGTTGCCGACCTCTTCGAGGCGCGCAAGACGAAGGATCCGGCGATCCTCGCGGAAGCGACCGGTACCATCAGCTTTGGTAAGGAAACCAAGGGCAAGCGTCGTGTCATCGTGACGGATGGTCAGAATAATCAGCATGAGGTCCTCATTCCGAAGTGGCGTCATATCACGGTCTTCGAAGGTGAGCACGTTGAGCAGGGCGAAACCATCGCTGAAGGCGATCTGACGCCGCACGATATCCTGCGTCTGCGAGGCGTTGCTGAATTGGCTTCCTATCTGGTCAAGGAAATTCAGGATGTTTACCGCCTGCAGGGTGTTAAGATCAACGACAAGCACATTGAAGTGATCATTCGCCAGATGCTGCGCAAGGTCGAAATCACCGATCCGGGTGATACCACCTTCCTGCGGGGCGAACAGGTTGATCGGGCGCGTTTCCATGAGGAGAATGACCGCGTTGAGGCCGAAAGTAAGATTCCGGCCTGCTATGAGCCGATGTTGCTGGGGATTACCAAGGCATCCCTCTCGACGGAGTCCTTCATTTCTGCGGCGTCCTTCCAGGAAACGACTCGCGTCCTTACGGAGGCGGCGATCCGTGGCTCAAGCGACAAGCTATTGGGTCTCAAGGAAAACGTCATCGTGGGTCGCCTCATTCCTGCAGGTACAGGTTTGGCTTACCATTTGGACCGTAAGTTGAGAGCACAGCAGGAAGAGTCACCTGAGGATGTTGAAGAACCGGTCATCGATGCCAGTGATGTTGAGGAAGCGCTGAAGCAGGCGCTGAGTCAGTAAGTCGGCCACCTGCTGCCCGGATGGGGGTGGCAAGTTCCCGAATGGCGTGGTTAGGGAGAATGGAGTCGAGCGTCGCAGTTTTCGGCGCTCATAATCAGAAGCAGGAATCACGGAGCTAATGGTATGAACAAAGTGATCGTGGGCCTTATGGTCGGCGCTCTCTCAATGGGCACGATGTCAGCACATGCCGATGGAAATGCCGAAGCAGGCAAGAAGAAGTTCTACACCTGTGAGGGTTGTCACTCAGTTTCCGGCTACACGAATACTTATCCCACCTACCATGTCCCGCGCATCGGCGGTCAGCATGCTGACTACGTCGTTTCCGCGTTGCAGGCGTATCAGGACGGTGAGCGAAAGCACGGAAGTATGAAGGGCAACGCCGTGAGCCTCTCTGAGCAGGATCGGGAGGATATCGCGGCCTACGTATCGAAATTCCGTGGCATGAACTCGTCTACGCCTGTGACGGGTGACCCGCATGCCGGCAAGACCAAGGCGGCGGCGTGTGCCAGTTGCCATAGCGAAGATGGTAATTCTGAAAACCCGATGTTCCCACGTCTGGCCGGACAGTACGAAAGTTATCTGATCCGAGCGCTTAAGGAGTACAAGGCGGGTACCCGCACAAATCCCATGATGATGGGATTTGCCTCCATGCTGTCCGAAGAGGATATTCGTGATGTCGCGTCCTACTACGCGAGCCAGAAAAAGGGTCTGACGATCCCAAAGGACTAGCGTCTCGGTTCAATCCCCCCATCTGACGACAAGGTGCCGAGGGCCCCATGGCGAATTCTTCGATAGACACACGGTCATTGTTCCGCGTGATCCGGGGCGTCTGGGGCCTTTTTTGTTTGCTTCTGGCTTCTTGGGTTGTCGAGGCTGCCGAAGCGCCATCCGCCCCCGCGGTTCAGGAAAAGGTCGTGATGGGGTGGCTGGAATCCGTGTTTCTTCTGCCGTCCAGCCTGCCTGTGACGGCAAAATTGGATACCGGGGCCAAGACTTCATCGGTTCATGCTAGGAGCGTTGAGCACTTTACGCAGCAAGGGAAGGAGTGGGTCCGGTTTCGTTTTCAGGCGGAGCGGGGCGATTCGACGATCACCTTAGAGCGCCCTTTGGTTCGAACGGCGGTCATCAAAGAGCGCCAGTCCAATTCATCCACGCGAGATGTGGTGATGTTGTCCATCTGTAAGAACGGGCGCGTGTACGAAACCGAGTTCACGCTCAACGACCGAAGCAATTTTAATTATCCCATCCTCTTGGGACGAAGTTTTCTTGAGAACGTCGCGCTGGTCGACGCCTCTGAAACCTTTCTTTTCAAGAGCGACAACGACACTTGTGCCGGGCACGGCACACAGGATAAGCCGTAAGGGCGGCTAGTCCTGACGGCCCCGAGAGACTTTCCCATTGCGCGGCCTCCACGTTAAGACACTCGCACTGCTCCTGGTGATTCTTGGAATCAGTATCTGCTGGTTCAAGGTCACCCGTTTGGGGCTGCCGTTGGTCCCAACGGAAAAAGCGGATGTCTGGACCGTTGAAGCCCGAATTGAATTCAAGGCCCGCCATGATTCGGCAGTGAAGGCTCGTTTTGCCATTCCCCGTGTGCCGCCTGGTTATACGGTGGTGGATGAGAGTTTCGTCTCCGGGGATTATGGGCTGACTACGGAGGATGATGGAACCAATCGGGCGGTGGAGTGGGCCATTCGCCAGGTCAACGGGTATCAGGTTCTCTACTATCGCATCCGGCTCTCGCGCGATCCGAGCAATCAGCCAATAGCCGCACCGGTGACCGTCGTTCCGGAGGCTCGCGCCCCTCATTTCCCTGAAGCCCTTGAATCCGCCGCAAAGGGGCTCATGGGGGAGGCGCTGAAAAAATCTGCCGATGCCAAGACCTTTGTTCGCGAGTTATTGGTCCGGCTGAATTCCCACACGGTCGACCCTAATGTCATGTTGCTACGACAGGGGATTGGAGACGAGGAGGAGTGGGTTCAGTTTGTTAGTGATCTCCTTGCCTCCGGCAGTTTTATCTCAAGGCCTGCGCATATTCTCATCTTGCGTGATGGCATCAACCATGGCGCCTTGAAACCCTGGCTTCAGGTCTTTGATGGTCACCAGTGGGTCTGGCTCGATCCCCATACGGGGGAATTAGGGCTTCCCGACGGGGCTATTCCCTGGCATCTGGGTGCTGACCCCGTCCTCTCTGTCAGTGGGGGGAAAAACATCAAGGTCGAATTCTCGGTATCCCAAAAGGAACAGGACAGAACCCTGGTGGCAGAGCAACGGGCCCGACAAATGGGGTCTCGGCTGATGGAATACTCGCTTTTTAGTCTTCCCGTCAGCGTTCAAAATGTGTACCGCGTCTTGCTGATGGTGCCGATCGGCGCTTTCCTTATTGTCATCCTCCGGAATGTCATCGGCATCAAGACATTCGGCACCTTCATGCCGATCCTGATATCACTTGCCTTTCGAGAGACAGAGCTGTTTTGGGGGATGGTCCTCTTTTCGATCCTGATTTTCCTCGGGCTTTTGATTCGCTTTTACCTTGAATATCTCAAGCTGTTGATGGTGCCGAGATTGGCGGCGGTATTGATCATCGTGATCATCTTGATGGCTTTCGTCAGTGTCTTTAGTCACAAGCTCGGCTTCGACCGGGGATTGTCTGTTGCGCTCTTTCCCATGGTCATTCTGGCAATGACCATTGAGCGAATGTCGCTGGTTTGGGAGGAGTTAGGTCCCACGGAGGCCCTGATTCAGGGTTTTGGCAGTCTTGCCGTCGCAGCGCTGGGGTATCTGTGCATGAGCAGTCGATACCTTGAGCATCTCATCTTTGTTTTTCCGGAGCTCTTGTTGGTGGTGTTAGCCATGACGTTGCTCCTTGGCCGATATACGGGATATCGCCTGACAGAACTGTGGCGATTCCGCTCGGCGTTGAGGCGCTAAATATGAACCTGAAGCCCGCATGGCTTCCATGGCGCAGGTTGCGACAGCTCGGGGTCATGGGCTTGAATGAGCGCAACGCGGATTTCATCCTCCCGCACAATCCTAGAAAGAACTACCCCCTGGTAGATAACAAGCTGCTGACCAAGGCTCTGGCCATTGAGGCTGGGATTCCGGTGCCGCAGCTCTATGGCGTGATAGAAATCATGCATCAGATCGAAGACCTCGCCGATCTCCTTGCGCCATACGAGGACTTTGTAGTCAAACCGGCTCAAGGTGCCGGCGGTGAGGGCATTCTTGTGGTCACGGGGCGACAGGGCGACCGCTATCGACAATCGAATGGCGAACTCACAACCGAAGAGGATCTGGCGCACCACATTTCGAATATCTTGGGAGGGATGTACAGCTTGGCCGGGCGTCCGGACCAGGCAGTGCTTGAATATCGTGTCAAATTTGATCCGATTTTTGAGCACATCAGCTTTCAGGGGGTCCCCGATATCCGGATATTGGTCTTTCGGGGGATTCCGGTTCTGGCGATGATTCGTTTGCCGACCCGTGGCTCAAGCGGTAAAGCCAATCTTCACCAGGGGGCTATCGGAGTCGGGATCGATCTGGCGTCAGGTCGAACATTTGACGGTGTTTGGCATGAGCGACCCATCGAGGAGCATCCTGATACGGGCGGTCAGCTCTCTGGAAGGATCATTCCGTATTGGGACGAAATTCTGGCGATGACAGCGAGATGCCATGATTTTGCGGGGCTCGGATTCATCGGTGTCGACATCGTATTAGATGAAAGCCAGGGCCCTATGATGCTGGAGGTAAACGCCCGTCCGGGGCTCAGCATCCAACTTGCCAATCGACTGGGTTTGTTGCCTCGTCTTCGACATGTAGAAGCCCTTAAATCGATCCCTGCGGAGATCTCGGAGCGTGTTCAGGCCGCGAAAACGCTCGCTCGCTATACCGCCTAAAGCCCCGGTTCATGGGGCTTGGCGGGCTCTTCTGCACAAGTGCGACAAAATGTCGCAATTTTTATTGACATACATCAACCCAGTGATAGACTTCGGTCCACTCCTAGGATAGGAGTGTCCTCAAAGCCAATGCTTAAAGGACAGGTCGCAGGAAGCAAACAAACGGCGCATATGCGTCAATCAATGTTCAAGAGGTAACTACTATGGCAGCTACAACTGCAGGTGTAAGCGCAGCGGATCGTCCGTTGCTTGACAAGGGCTGGATGACTTTCGCATTCAGCATTTATTTCGTGTTCTACATGTGGGTTCGCTGGTACGAAGGCGTCTACGGCTGGGCAGCTGGTCTTGACTCTTTCGCTCCTGAGTTCGAAACCTACTGGATGAACTTCCTGTACACCGAAATCGTACTGGAAGTCACCACCGCTTCTATTCTGTGGGGTTACATCTGGAAGACCCGCGATCGCAACCTCGCAGCGATTGAGCCGCGTGAAGAACTGCGTCGCAACATGACCCACCTCGTATGGCTCTTCGCTTATGCGAATGCTATCTACTGGGGTGCTTCATACTTCACCGAACAGGACGGTACCTGGCATCAGACGATCGTTCGTGACACGGACTTCACCCCGTCTCACATCATCGAGTTCTATCTGAGCTACCCGATCTACATCATCACCGGTTTCGGCTCGTTCC
>JBILGU010000018.1:0-51270 GCA_044350805.1 Methylococcaceae bacterium | reverse complement strand
ATAGTCCATGGTGCTCTGACCACTTCTAAGCCAGGCATCCACAACACGCATTCGCTTCAGTCTGGTCATTTCGCTCCTCCAATTAAATGGAGAGAGCATGTCTACCAACCTTACGAAATCACAGGTGAAACGGCTGGGCCCTTACGCCCTACAGGGAAAAGATGAGGATCGAGTGCGCGCCGCGAGAAAGGAGGCGCTGAGCCAAGGATTCCCCAAAACCCGCTTTGAACGCTGGGCAGGCATCCTCGAACACGCCCCAGACGATGGAGGCGATGGATTCATCGCTCTTTTCATCTCGATCGCACCCAGCATTACGCTGAAGACCGATTTAAACATCAAGCCCGGAAGCTTAGTCCACAAGGCCGTCTCCAATTTGCCCTATGGCACCAAGATCGAATTCAGTGGCAATTTTGTTCGGGACGGAAAAGGGAAAGACGACTTTCAGGAAACGAGTTTTACGACCGGCGGGAGCCTTACGGATCCTGCGTGGAAGGTCGTGATTGATGACCTCAAGGCGCTCGACTGAACTTCGGTTTCAGAGATGACTCAGGGGGCCTAGGCCCCCTGTTTTGCATGCTCAGCGGGGTCGTTTTTTATTGAATCACTGCGGTGTAGTATTCCTGACCGCCCTCACCGGCATTGTGAGCAAATCGGGGACCTGCCGACTGAAGATGCTCAATCAGTTCCTTTCTTCCAATTCCAAGGATTTTCGCTATCGCTGGCAATGTCCAGGAAGGAGAGCCATCACCAATGCTGAATTGGTCTGCTGGGGGGAGGCACCCTTGACTGATCAAGTGGAAAACCTCCTGGACTTCAGGCGGAATCGGAAGCGATTCCGAATCACTCACCCTTTGAAGACGCTCACGCCTCAGGCATCCGCAGCTTGCTGAGCTGCCATTACGCAGCGTGATAGCAGAAACAAGCCTTCGCGTTCCGCAGGAGCACTCACAAGGGTATCTAAGATCCCCGCCAATACGCTCAGCATCCCCCACGATGGTCCAGTTGCCGTAACGATGACCGGCCTGAATTTTCGTTGTAGATTTCTTCTCCATAACCATCAACTCCAACGCTACATTGAACGGATGGAGACCCCCCCACGGAGTTCCAGCCCACCCAGTCACGCCCCTAGCAGCGCGCTCGGATTCATATAAATGGGTTATCCCTATAGGTACGACTTAAATGAAGATCGTCGGCGACCGTTTTGATCACCAAGGTTCCCTCATAGGTATTTAACGCCCTGGCAAATCCAGGATCCTCTCGAAACGCATCGACACCCTTGTCCGCAAGCCGAATCGCATAGGGTAGGACGGCCTCTGACAATGCAAGGGTTGACGTTCGAGGGTAGGCCCCCGGCATATTGGTCACACAATAATGCGTCACGCCCTCTTCGACATAGACAGGATGGCTATGACTGGTTGGACGTGAAGTCTCGATACAACCCCCCTGATCGATGCTGACATCGACCACCACAGATCCTTTGTTTAATAGTTTGATCTGGGATTGTTTCACTACGAAGTCAGCCTTGGCCCCCCGCCGAAGGACAGCGCCAATGAGTAGGTCCGTGTCCGGCAGCTGACGTGAGATCGCCTCATGAGACGATGCGCGAAAGCTAAATCGTGTCCCCAGCTCCGCTCGCAAGATCTCCCCCTTGCGCGCATCAAGTCCCAGCATGACAACGGAGGCGCCCAGACCGGCCGCAGAACGCGCAGCATGTTGCGCAACAACGCCATCCCCGATCACCAGCACTTTACCGTGGCTGTGACCCAGCACCTGCCCCAGCTGAACGCCTTTGCCACCATGAGCCCGACCCAGGTAATAGGAACCTACCAATGCGGACATATTGCCTGCAATGGCACTCATCGGCGCGAGGATAGGAAGGCTCCCGTCAGGCGCCTCCAAGGTTTCATAAGCGACTCCTGAGGTTCCCGCCGTCAGAAGCGCATCCGTCAAACGGGTATCAACGCCCGACAAATGAAGAAAGGTGAAAAGGATCTGCTTGCTGAGGAAGGGATACTCTGAAGGCAAGGGCTCTTTGACCTTGATGACCAAATCGCTTTGCCATGCTTCCTCGACGGCTACAAGGAAAGCCCCGACCGCGAGGTATTCCTTGTCCTGAAATCCTGAACCGATCCCTGCGCCCTGTTCAACCTTGACACGGTGGCCCGCCCTAACCAACTGGCTTACCGCACTGGGAGAGAGGGAAACTCGTCCCTCACTGTCCTTGATTTCTCTCGGGATACCGATTTCCATTGGCTGCTCTTACCTTTATCCGGGTTTCATTTCTCGGGCGAGCGGTTGTCTTGGATTCGTCCCGATTGTTGAGCCCGCTTTTGTCATTCAGGCGACGAGCGAGAGCGAAGTGCCTTCACCCAGGGCTTGAAGCCCACCTTTCAGCGAGAACACCTGAGTGTAGCCAAGTTCCTGAAGGAGGTCTGCAGCAATGGCAGAGCGATGTCCGATAGCACAGTAGGCCACGATGGGCGTTGCCTTATGGGGAATCAGTTCTTCAACCTTCGCTTCGATTTCGAGACGTGGCAGTAAAAGAGCGCCATCGATGTGACCCGCATTGAATTCAGCGAGTTCACGAACATCCAAGTAGATGGTTCCATTCAAGCCAGGCGGATCAAGCTCACTCAAATTCACTTCTTTGATTCGCGTCCGCGCGTCATTTGCATGATCAATGATAGATGCATAGTTAGGCATTTTCGTTCTCCAGTTTTGGTGGTTGAACGGCCTGTCTCTTCTATTACAAGGTGCGGTCATACCGCGTACCGGGATCTAGAATTGAGAGGTCGATATGGATTGAGGATGTTTCCCCCATTACCGGGAGAAACATTCATTCGTTACTTATGGGCTTGGAATGGGTGATCGAGCACTGACTTCTGCTGAAGCACTTCCTTGATATTTGGCTCCTGAGAAACCGCTCGCTTGATGGCCTCTCGCGTCGCCTGGTAGTTGTAGTCCTGAATCTTGGCGTCATCCTCCGCCTGCCAGTGGATGAAGACGCCAACAGAGATAAAGATGTCCTCAGCCTCGGATGCGGGAAGGGTTCCATCTTCGACCGAATCCGCAACCGCGAGAGCTACCCCACGCTGCGCAGGCCCAAATAACTGAACAGCCTGCTTGCCATTCTTGATCGTGACCTTGTTGTAAAGAATCGTGTGCGGCTTGACTGGCAAATTGGGAGCGACCACCGCGAGCAGCGTGGTGAATCCGTCCTTGTTGTTGACCAGTGCATTGGCAAATGCGCTTTCTGCTGCACTGCCTCGGGGACCCAGAATGAGATCAATGTGGGCAACTTCATTCCCGTCTCCGACCAGTGATTCACCAACCAACAATTTATTGATCTTCGCCATTCCTAAAGTCTCCAGTTAAAAGAGAAAAAATGTGCGGCGGTGGGGCCTCCCCCTGTCCCGCTGACTCTTGGCGCAACGGCTGAGATGACTTTAGGCCGCCCTCCTTAATCCGTAAAATGATATTAGATGATATATTTATTCTTTTTATGAATTAGGATGCATTTTCTGGATCCACGTCAAAGCCAAAGTCCGTTGCTGATAAAAAAAACCGGCCACGAGGGCCGGTTTGCAACATTGAGTTACCCCTTAAGGCTCACCCAATGACAGAGCCACATAACGGAGTCACATTCAGAGACATCAAACTCGAATGTGCACTCATCATAAATAACTTAAACAAATAAGAACATGGATCTTAAAGACGATTAAGGAACTAACATATAACCTCAAAGAATAAACAAGTAAGAACCTAAAGCTATATAGCTATAACTAATGGCAACTTCATGTCCTGGGAGATGAACCGCATAATCGACCTGCGGACCTTGGACCGCTCTTAAACGCGTACCTCAAGCTTGCTTCGGGCACGATCTATCCATACGCCAGCATTAAGAAGCCTACCCGCATATGAAGCTCCAGCAACTTAGGTACATTCGGGAAGTTTTCCAAAACGACTTGAATGTGTCCGCTACGGCAGAAAGGCTTTTCACGTCTCAGCCGGGCATCAGCAAGCAAATCCGGTTGCTAGAAGAGGAACTCGGGATCGATATCTTTGTTCGGGGAGGAAAACAGTTCGTAGGCGTCACGCCGGGTGGCGAACAAGTCCTTCGGCTCTCAGGCGAGATCCTCAGCAAAGTCAATGACATTCGAAAGATTGCCGAGGAATACCATAACCGTGAGATCGGCGAACTTTCGATTGCTACGACCCACAGCCAGGCACGCTACGCGCTTCCGAAGGTCGTACAGAAATTCATGCAGAAGTACCCGAACATCCGGCTGACGATTCATCAGGGCACGCCTGCTCAAATCGCTGAACAGGTCTCCAAGGGGCAGGTCGATATTGCCATTGCCACTGAGGGGACAGACCTTTTTGAAAACCTCACCAAACTGCCCTGCTATCAGTGGAATCGCAGTGTCATCGTGCCGCATGGCCATCCCTTGACCCAAGTGAGCGAATTAACTCTTGAGGACATCGCCCGCTACCCCATCGTGACCTATACCTTTGGCTTTACCGGTCGCTCTCAATTGGATCAGGCGTTCGAAGCCGCGGGCATTCGTCCTCAAGTGGCGCTCACCGCCGTCGATGCAGACGTGATCAAGACCTACGTCCGGTTGGGCTTGGGTGTCGGCATTGTGGCCCACATGGCACATGACCCCCAGGCAGACGGTGACCTTGTCCCCTTGGAAGCGGCTCATCTTTTTGCCTCCAGCACGACAAAGATCGTGATTCGGCGCGAAACTTACCTTCGCACATTCTTGTATGACTTCATCGAAATCGTCGCACCACACCTGACCCGGGATATTGTCGATCGGGCGCTGGAGATCAGAGAAAAGCAGCAATGGGATGAGCTTTTCGGGAGTATCGTCCTGCCGGTACACTGAGCGGCGCTTTTGCTGTCATCTGGTAGATCTATGTTCTGGCTTGAATCCATTGTTTTGCGCAACCTTCCCTTCCTGACAGGCGGCATCATCATTGGCATTGCGGCCAGTGGTCTTTTGTGGATTCACGGCCGAATTGCAGGAATCAGCGGGATAATCGCTGGCCTGTTGCCCCCCTTCTCCCGCATCGAGCCATGGCGAGTTGCATTCAGCCTGGGGTTATTGACCTCCGGTTTGATTGCTTTCAACCTTGATCCGAACACCATTGGTATCCCTCCTGATAACAGGCCACTGGCGACTTTGGGGATCGCTGGACTCCTCGTCGGATTCGGCACGGGGCTTTCCGGGGGCTGTACCAGCGGGCACGGTATTTGTGGTCTCGCCCGACGCTCCCTGCGCTCTGTGATCGCGACCGTCACCTTCATGGCCTCTGGCATCGTGACCGCAACGGCCTATGCCTATTTTGTGGCGACGCCATGAAGAGTGGCCTGGCCTATCTCTTGGGGGCCCTGTTTGGAGTGGGGCTGGTGGTGTCCCGAATGACCGACCCTCAGCGTGTCATTGCCTTTCTCGAGATCGGGCCTCACTGGTCTGAAAACCTCATCTTCGTGATGGGCGGCGCACTGGCCGTGACACTCATGACATTCCCCCTGATTTTGAAACGCAGGCAACCGATCCTCGACCCCACATTTCACCTTCCACAATGGAAGCCTGTGGATCTGAAGCTTGTGTTGGGGTCCATTCTGTTCGGAATCGGCTGGGGTTTGAGTGGATACTGTCCGGGTCCCCTGATCGTTGGGCTGGTGAGTTTGAGCCCCAGTCCATGGATCTGCTTTACCTTCTTTGTCATTGGTCTATGGACTGCCCGTAAGTTTCTCTCTTCAGTTCAGGGGGAATTGGAATAAGGTAATAAATTTTTATTCCTTATAGTCAGACGCGCCCTCTGCTAGATTTCAAAACAGGATGAGACCTTTATGCGCACGAAAATTCGAACATTCACCGGGCAGCTCATGAAATCGCGGCCAGGGCGACTGACGCCTATGAGGGGGCCCGAGAGAAAGTTCGTCATCTCCTGAATGCCTCATCAACCGAAGAGATCATTTTCGTTCGAGGGACTACGGAAGGGATCAATCTGATCGCAAAGTCTTGGGGCAAGAGATACATCGGCAGGGATGACGAAATCATCATCTCTTGGCTTGAACATCACGCCAACATCGTGCCTTGGCAGCAGTTATGTGCTGAGACCGGCGCTAAGCTTCGGGTCATTCCGGTAGATGATGATGGTCAAATTCTCCTTGACGAGTATGAAAAGCTCTTCAACAGTCGGACCAAGTTGGTGTCGTTTACCCAGGTCTCCAATGCCTTGGGAACGGTGACTCCTGCCAAGGAAATGATTGCCATTGCTCATCGGCATGGCACCCATGTTCTTTTGGATGGCGCGCAAGGCGTTTCTCATATGCCTGTGGATGTTCAGGATCTGGATGCCGACTGGTATGTGTTTTCGGGTCACAAAGTTTTTGGGCCGACGGGCATCGGCGCCGTTTACGGCAAAAAGGACATCCTGAATGCCACTCCACCCTGGCAGGGTGGGGGGAACATGATCGTCGATGTCACACATGAAAAGACGATCTACCACGATGCACCGGGCCGCTTTGAAGCTGGAACCGGAAACATTGCGGATGCTGTGGGACTTGGCGCCGCGATCGACTATGTATTGAAAATCGGCATGGAAAACATTGGTCGTTACGAGCATGAGCTGGTGGAATATGCCACTGCAGGGCTCAAGACGATTCCAGGTCTGCGGCTGGTCGGAACAGCGAAAAACAAGGCCAGTGTTGTCGCTTTTGTCCTTCCAGGGTTCGATAACAATGAAATCGGCCAGGCCTTGAATCGTGAGGGAATTGCTGTTCGAACTGGACATCATTGTGCCCAACCGATCCTTCGGCGGTTTGGCCTTGAAACAAGTGTTCGTCCGTCATTGGCGTTTTACAACACCTTTGAGGAAATCGATCGGATGGTCGAGACAGTTCATCGCATCCAAGGAGGGGGCTACGGATTAAGGCGCTGAACTCAGCAAGTCTCCCTATCCTCTTCATGGTGGCACACCTAACATGTGCCACCATTTTTGTCAGGTTTGCCCGGTCATCAAGGACTGAGGCAAAGCCGCCATCTTCAGGGCATTCCCGGCAACCTCAAATCCACTCATGTTTCCAATCAATCTAAGCGGGAAGCCTTGCTCCCTCAGACTCGCTGAAAAGCCTGAGCTTCTTTGGATGGAGGAAGACGCAATCACCCTCCCTGAGATTTTGCATCTGAAAGTAGTCGCGAACGACCTCTACCTCGACCATTTCCTGGTTGTCATCGCGTTCAAGCTCGATCCGAACTGTCGCTCCCAAGGACCGAATATCGAGAATCTTGGCTGAGATCGCAGAAGGTCCAGGACTTTCCCTCAAGATATCAATTTCATGTGGACGCGCAAAAAAGACCGCTGAATCTTGTTTTTCCGGGCCATCCGGCAACTGGACTGCCGCATTACCAATATGGGCGTGACCTTCATGAACCCGACCATGAAAAAGATTCACGTCACCCAAAAACTGATACACAAAGGGAGTCGCCGGGTGATCGTAGACATCTTCGGGTGAACCAATTTGCTCAATACGACCTTCGTTCAGGACCACCACCCGATCAGCTACTTCTAGCGCCTCCTCCTGATCGTGTGTCACAAAAACGCTGGTCACATGGAGCTCGTCATGCAAACGACGCAGCCAGCGGCGCAGCTCTTTTCTGACCTTAGCATCCAGTGCACCAAAAGGCTCATCAAGGAGAAGCACCTTAGGCTCGACGGCAAGGGCACGTGCCAGAGCGATTCGTTGACGCTGACCGCCTGAAAGCTGGGGAGGAAACCGATTCGCGAGCCAATCCAGCTGAACCAAGCCCAACAGCTTGTGAACCTTGTCACTGATTTCCGCCTCGGACGGACGAAGGTGACGGGGACGCACCCGGAGGCCGAAGGCAATGTTGTCGAAGACCGTCATGTGTCGAAACAAAGCGTAGTGCTGAAAGACAAATCCCACATGACGATCACGCACATGACGATCTGTGGCGTCTTCACCATGGAAAAGAATACGCCCGGAATCAGCCGTCTCGAGTCCTGCAATAATTCGCAGCAAGGTGGTCTTGCCACACCCTGAAGGTCCAAGAAGCGCGACGAGCTCGCCCCCTCCAATTTCAAGGTTAACGTTCTTCAAGGCATTGAATTGCCCGAAGGTCTTCACCACATTTTCAATCTGAATGCTCATCGAAATTTGGTTGTTTATTGAACAGAAGTGGATTCCTTGATCTGGGCTTTCAGACGCCACTGAAGGACTGATTTAAGAGCCAGTGTCACCAAGGCAAGAAAGGCAAGCAGTGAGGCCACAGCGAAGGCGGCCGCTGAGTTGTATTCGTTATAGAGAATTTCGACATGGAGCGGCAGGGTGTTGGTCTGACCCCGAATATGTCCTGAAACCACGGACACCGCACCAAATTCCCCCATGGCTCGCGCATTACAGAGAATCACGCCGTAGAGCAGTCCCCATCGAATATTCGGAAGGGTGACGTACCAGAAGGTTTGCCAACCGGTTGCGCCTAAAACCAGTGCCGCCTCCTCTTCTTCGGTCCCTTGCGCCTGCATTAATGGAATCAACTCACGGGCCACGAAGGGAAAGGTCACAAAAACAGTCGCAAGGACAATCCCGGGTACGGCGAAGATCAACTGGATGTCATGCGCCTTTAGCCACTCCCCGATCCAGCCCTGAAGTCCAAACAAAAGAACGTAGATCAGACCGGCGACGACCGGTGACACCGAAAACGGCAAATCGATCAGGGTCGTCAGAAAGCTTTTTCCGGGAAAATCGAACTTGGCAATCGACCAGGCGGCGGCCACACCAAATACCATGTTCAACGGCACAGCAATCCCAGCAGCCGTCAGGGTCAGCTTAGCAGCCAATAAGGCGTTTGGTTCGGTCAAAGCATTGATGTAGTACCCCACACCCTTCGAGAAGGCTTGTATGAGGACCAAGGCCAATGGAAGAAAGATGAAACTGAAGAGAAACGTCAGCGCGACTCCGATCAACAGCCATCGGACCCACCGAGGTTCGGTCCTCGCTGAAATCGGTGTGCGGGTGGAGGTGAGTGGCAACGAAATCGACATGGGGCTGAGAACTCTCTGGGGTTCAAACCGTCCGGCGCTGAGCCCAGCGCTGGAGACCATTAATCAGGAAGAGGATCAGGAAGGAGACCACCAACATGGAGACAGCCAGCGCATTCGCCCCCCGATAGTCGTATTGCTCGAGCTTGGTAATGATTAAAAGCGGTGTAATTTCCGACACCATCGGAATATTGCCGGCAATGAAAATGACCGATCCGTACTCCCCAATGGCCCGCGCAAAGGCCAGTGCAAAACCGGTGAGCAGCGCTGGGCCCAGCGCGGGAAAAATGACCATGGAAAAGGTCTGCCAGCGGTTCGCACCCAGACTCGCTGCGGCTTCTTCCAGCTCTGATTCAAAATCTTCCAAAATGGGCTGAACTGTCCTGACCACGAAGGGCAGACCGATAAAGGTCAGGGCCAAAACCACGCCCCATGGGGTGTAGGCGATCTTCATGCCATGGGCATAGAAAAAACTGCCAATCCACCCTTTCGTCGAGTACAGAGAACTCAATGCGATACCCGCCACCGCAGTCGGCAAGGCAAACGGCAAATCCACCAAAGCGTCGACAAACTTCTTGAAAGGAAACGTGTATCGGACCAGAACCCAGGCCACAATCAACCCAAAAATGGCATTGATCAGTGCGCCCGCCAAGGAGGCACCAAACGTCAGACGGTATGAAGCAAGCACCCTTGGCTGAGTGACGACGTCAAAGAAGCCAGACCAACCCAGTTCAGCGGCCTTCAGAAAGGTTGCAGACAGAGGGATAAGAACAATCAGGCTGAGATAGAGGATGGTAAATCCCAATGTCAGTTTGAAACCGGGAAGAACCCCCCGCTTTTTGAAGACGACCGCCAAAGCAAGACCCCATTACAACCAAGATTTTGCATGCAATCTACCAGTTGACGTTCCTTATCATAAAGAATGAAAAGGTATTTATTAAGATCCTTTGAGAATAAGCATCTGCGACTGCACCCTCTTGGATCACAAAATTGAGTCCCACCACCAGAATGGTTCACCTTCGTTTTCGATGAAAACTTCGGATCCTGAAGACTCAGGGCTTGAGGGATCTCTGAAGCTAGGCACGGAGCGTGCTTGTAGAAGGGGAATAGACACCGGTCATCCAAAATGATGACCCTCTTCAACCCTCAGTTACCCCTTAGGACCGCCCCATGAGCCAGCCGAGTTTGGAAGAACGTGAACTGAGACATTCCGTTCGCGTGATGACCTCCGTTCTGACCCGAGTCATGAAGTCACAAGGACGGGAAAATGTGGCACAACAGGTCGAGGAACTGCAGCGCCTTTTTGGTGACTTTCGATCCGATGGCTCACCGAAGGCACGAAAAGCCTTGGAACAAATGATTGATGGGATGGACATCGAAACCACCAGCGATGTCGTCCGCATTTTCAACCACTACTTCAGCTTGCTGCACATTACCGAGGAATCGTTTCACCTTCGAAAGCGCCGGGCAAAAGCGGAGCGTGGGGGCCATTTCTGGTCAGGCTCATTCCATCATACGCTGGCACAGTTTAGAGAATCCGGCGTCACCGTCGACAAACTTCAGGCCCTGCTCGATCAACTTCTTTATCTCCCGGTGATGACGGCACATCCGACCGAGGCCAAGCGTCGCACGGTCAAGGGGACCTTGAGAAATGTGTTTGTGTCGCATGATGAATTGAGCAGTGGCCGATACAAAGGTTACTTTCGAAAAGAGGCCCTCGAGCGACTTCAAACGCAGGTCCAGCTCCTCTGGAAAACCGACGAAGTTCGCGCCCATGGCATGAGTGTCACCGACGAAATTGACACCGGTCTTTTCTATTTCCCCCTTTCTCTCTTTCATGCCACCACCCGGGTCTATCGGAACTTCGAACATTCCTTGAGAGACATTTATGGGGAACGGGCTCTCAGTAAAGTCAGGGTTCCGACCTTCCTGAAGTTTGGCTCCTGGATCGGTGGCGACCGCGATGGCAACCCCAACGTGACCCCTGAGACCACCGCACTCGCCATTCGACTTCAGTCAAAGACCATCCTTCAGGAATATGTCCGCCGCCTTGAAAATCTTCGCGGACAACTCTCCCACTCCTACGGCTTTTGCGACCTCTCCGAAGAGTTCCTGAATTCGCTTGAGTCGGACCGGATCGACCTGGGCGAGGCCTGCCGAAGTCTTGAGAAACCCTTCCTGCAGGAGCCCTACCGCCACAAGCTGGTCCTGATGCGTTACCGCATGGAACGGTCCTTGCGTCGGATCGAGCAACTGATTGCCGGAGATCTTGAAAGCCCCGAGACCAAGGCCTACGGCTCAGCCTCGCAGTTCATGGCGGACCTTCGTTTGATTGATGATTCTCTGCGGGGACATGGGGATGCCGATGTCGCCAATCAGGATCTCCATGACCTGATCCGCCTGGTCGAGACCTTTGGTTTCCACCTGATGCAGCTCGATGTGCGTCAGGAGTCGACTCGCCACAGTGAGGCCGTTGCAGAGCTTCTCCATCAGGGACTGGGCATCGACTACGCAAGTCTCGATGAAGCAGATCGACTGGCGCTTCTTGGCGAAGCGATCAACGCACCAGGAGGACTCCTGTTCGATCGCTCCAAACTTTCAAGAAGTACGCGTGAAACACTGGAAGTCTTCGAGACCATGCGTCGCATGCAGGGAGAAGTCGGTGCAGATTGCTTTGGCAAATACGTCATCTCAATGACCCATCATGCAAGCCACATTCTCGAGGTCATGTTGCTGTCAATTCAGTGTGGCCTGGCTGGACGCATTGGTGGCCAGTGGTTCAGCCATGTCGGCATTAGCCCCCTCTTTGAGACGATTGACGATCTCAACCGAATCGAAAGCGTTCTGAATGACCTTTTGGACCAGCCGGTCTATCGAGCCCTTCTGGATGCATCCGGGGATTCTCAGGAGGTCATGCTGGGCTATTCAGACTCCTGTAAGGACGGGGGAATCATGGCCTCTGCCTGGGGCCTTTATCGGGCGCAGGAACTGGTTATTCGAATTGCTGACCAGAGGGGTATTTCCTGTCGCCTGTTCCATGGCCGAGGCGGCACGGTCGGCCGCGGCGGCGGCCCAACTCACACAGCCATCCTTGCCCAGCCGCCGGATTCGGTTCGTGGCCAGATCAAGTTCACCGAACAGGGCGAGACCCTCTTCTATCGCTACAACAACATGGAAACAGCCATTTATGAGCTGACCATGGGCATTACAGGATTGATGAAGGCCAGTTTGAGCCTGGTTCAAGACATCCCGCAAAGTCTCCCTCACCATCTTGAAGTGATGGCCGAATTGGCCTCCTTGGGCGAGCAGAGCTATCGCCAGCTGACCGAACATACCCGAGGCTTTCTGGATTACTTCTACGAGGCGACACCCGTTGGGGAGTTCGGGCAACTCAACATCGGCTCGCGCCCTTCGCATCGCAAGAAAAAAGACCGCTCAAAATACTCTGTCAGGGCCATTGCCTGGGTCTTCGGTTGGGCGCAATCCCGGCAAACGTTTCCTGCCTGGTACGGCATTGGCTCCAGTCTTCAGAACTGGTGCAAAGGACATCCTGAACGCATTCATCTTTTGAAAACCATGTATGAGGAATTCCCCTTCTTCAGGAATCTTCTGAGCAATGCGCAAATGGCGCTGCAAAAAGCCGATATGGCCATCGCGCGAGAATATGCAGGGCTCTGTGTCGATCCGAAAAACGGAGCGCGCATTTGGGAGCTGATCGACGAGGAACATCGAAGATCTGTTGAATGGGTTCTCAAGGTTGCCCAATCGGATCGGCTGCTTGCAGATTCTCCGGAGCTCTCAGACTCCCTTGCGCGCAGGGAAGAATACCTTGGCACCTTGAACTTCCTTCAGGTCATCCTCATTCGAAAAGTGCGCGAGAGTTCGCCAGATGACCCCGCCTTGAGCCCCTGGATCAAACCCCTGCTTCGAACGATTAATGCCATCGCGGCAGGGATGAGAAACACCGGTTAAAGGACGAAAGCGAGAAGCGACTGATTGCAAACCAGAAGGGCTTCGCGCAGACTCTGCCCATGAAACTACAGCAGCTCCGCTATGTCTGGGAGGTTGCACAGCATGGCTTCAAGGTCTCTGCTGCTGCCGATAGCCTGTTCACCTCGCAACCGGGGGTGAGCAAGCAAATTCGTCTTCTTGAAGAAGAGCTCGGCTTTGACCTTTTCGTGAGAAACGGCAAGAACTTCATCGCACTCACTGAGGGCGGGGAGAAAGTGGTCCGGGTCGCGGGGGAGATCCTGGCCAAGGCTCGCGACATTCGCCAGATTGCCGATGAGTTCCTGGATCAAACGACCGGGGTGCTCTCGATTGCAACAACCCATACCCAGGCGCGTTATGCCCTTCCCAAGGTCATGAACGAGTTCATGCAGGTCTACCCCAATATCCGGCTGACCATTCATCAGGGCACCCCGACCCAGATTGCAGAACTCGCCTCACGCGGTGAAGTGGATATCGCGATTGCGACTGAGTCTTCAGACGCGATTGATAATCTGGTCATCCTGCCTTGTTACCGTTGGAACCGAAGTGTTCTGGTCCCCAAAGGTCACCCCTTGATCGATATCACGCCGCTGACGCTCGAAGCCATTGCGGAATATCCCATCGTGACCTACACCTTCGGCTTTACCGGCC
Source organism: Methylococcaceae bacterium (assembly GCA_044350805.1). GTDB lineage: Bacteria > Pseudomonadota > Gammaproteobacteria > Methylococcales > Methylococcaceae > UBA6136. The sequence continues at coordinate 37,551 of JBILGU010000018.1, read as the reverse complement.
GATCCCAATTGGACCGGGCTTTCGATGCCAAAGGCCTGCACCCCAGGCTTGCCCTCACGGCGGTCGATGCGGACGTCATCAAGACCTACGTCCGGCTGGGTCTTGGCATCGGCATCGTCGCACACATGGCGCATGATCCGCGGGAAGATGCCGACCTTGTGGCACTCGAGGTCGGACACCTCTTTGAACCGAGTACGACCCGGCTTGCGATTCGAAGAGACATGTTCATTCGGACCTATCTTTACGACTTCATCCGCTTGTTCGCCCCGCATCTTGACCGCGACACCATCAACCACGCCATGCAGACCCGGGATCGCAAAGAACTCGATGCCCTTTACCAATCAATGGATCTTCCGATTCGCTGAACCGCCGTGCCCTGTCGTATCCTTACTGTCTCCGCCTTGCTGACTTTTTCACGCCGCCACGGCATTGATGCCATCTGTTGGGCCATACTGATCGGTCTGATCGGCGGACTCTCGTCGGCAGCCTACCGAGAGGCCAACATCTGGCTCACGCACTCCCTGACCCGAACCTGCGGAGACATCGTTGCGATTGCAGAGTCCCTGGATGGATTTGATCGTCTCCTGATTCCAACGCTGGGCGGCTTTTTTGCCGGCATTCTTTTGACGATCGCCCGCCGTTATCCTGGTGGGAAAACGGGACAGGACTACCTCGAAGCGATTCGCACCAATGATGGCGCTTTACCCTTTAGGGCAACTCTGATCCGGTTAGCTTCTTCCCTTTTCAGCGTGAGCTCCGGAAGCTCGATTGGCCGGGAGGGGGGCATGGTCCAACTGTCTGCCATGCTGGTCTCCGTGCTGGGTCAGAAAGGACGGATGGCTCCGGAGCGCTTGCGCCTTTTGGTGGGCTGCGGCGGCGCGGCAGGACTGGCTGCCGCCTACAACACGCCCCTGGCTGGCTCCCTTTTTATCGCGGAAATCGTCTCAGGAACCCTTGCCATAGAGGTACTGGGCCCACTCATCATCGCGGCCTTCACGTCTACTCTCGTGGTCCGTCACTGGATTGGTGCATCCCCGATTTTTACCAGTCGAGACATCATGCTGACCCAGGAGGTCGACCTGATCCCTCTGATCGTTCTGGGGATTCTTTGCGGGGTTTTAGCCCCGATGTTCCTGATTGGCTTGAAGTGGAGTCGCAAGGCATTTGACCATATCCATCTCCCGACCCCTCTAAAGCTCGCCTTAGGAGGCCTGGGCATCGGTTTGCTCTCACTGAAAACGCCGGAGGTCTGGGGCAACGGATACTCAGTGGTCGAATCCTTATTGAGCCAACCACAGGACCCCATGCAGGTGGCCATGATTCTTGGCATGAAAATCCTCGCGACCTTTCTTGCCGTCGGCTCTGGCGCCATCGGAGGCGTTTTCACGACGACATTGCTGCTGGGTGCCTCTTCAGGCTGGCTTTTTGGATCCGCGCTCACGCTCCTTTTTCCGAGCATCGGTGCAGATCCTGTCTACTTCAGTGCCGTTGCCATGGGGGCTTTTCTGGCCGGAACGTCCCATGCGCCCATCATGGCTATCTTGATGATCTTTGAGATGACACTGGATGCAAATCTCGTGTTTCCCTTAATTCTGAGTGCGCTCATCGCAGGGTATTTGAGCCGTATATTGCATCCGCGCTCGATCTATCAAAAAAAGTGAAAAGGCGAGACGCCATTTTCATCTAATCCTAATCTTTGACCTCAAGAATCTCTCATTTTCTGTCGTTAGCATGGATCTCGGGCAAAGTGTTCCTGCAGGTGCCAAAAGCAGGGGATTGAGAACTCCCGAATGTCCAGCGGGGGGAGTTGATCCCGTTCGGTCTTCGCCGGCAGGGTCTTCAGCGGGCTCCTGATTGCAGCGTGATCGACTGAGTATCCACCCCCTCAGCAGTCGATCTAAAGTCACGCTTCACCAAAGCCCTGAAGATCTGTGCTTTTGTTGGATGGCCCGGTTTCTCATGAATCACTCCAGGTCACGAGGAACCCCTTGGCTCCCCGCAAACTGATCCAGGGGAGTTATTGCATGAGGTCATCCGCACCTGCAGGTTTTTTTAAACGAAAAAGTTTGCACGTCGCCATTGAAAAGGCACGCGAACCCATCCCCGGAACACTGCCGACCACCTTCGTCTGGAGAAAGAGAAGGGGCAGAAATCCACCCTTTTGGACCTGTCATGCCTTCTCCCGAGTCGAAACATCCACCTCATTTCACCCGCCTTTGGATTCGTAAATTCGGGCCTTTCATTTCATGGTTCGCCAAGTGGTGTCAAGATGTCACCATGAGACAACGTTTTCACTGGCAGCCCTCCACCTTAAGTCCAATGATCCTGGCGGGAATCTTGTGCCTTGCCCTGTGGGGATTTGCAGTCTTTTCTGCGCGGCAGATGACCGAACGACTGATCGTCGCCACTGCCGATATTCAGGTTCAGATGGCAGAACAGGTGCGGCTCATCGGCATCATCCTCCAGAGGAGTTCAGAACTGGAACGCAAGGCCAGGCTGGTGATCCTGCTTTCAGACCCCAGTATCAGGGAACCGTATGAAAGAGAGTCCTACGAAAAATCTCGCATGGCTTATCAAAAGTCCATGGATGAACTGGCACACCTGATCCTTGATCCCGAGGTCATCCTGATCGTTCAGGAACTGATGGAAGAAGAGTCCTTGATCCATCGTCAGATGGAGGGCCTTGAGGGCCATACCAATGTTCCTCCAAGCCTTGATCAAGCCTTTGCAGACTTCAGCGAGCGGACGATGACCCTGGCCATGCGGCTGGATGCCGAGGCGCGCGGTGCCCTGGAGAAAAATGTCAGCGTCTCAAGGCAGCACCTCAAGGATTATGAATTCCAAAATGGCCTGGCGCTGCTTTCGGTCCTGACCGTGATGGCGCTCATGTACCGCTGGACAAAACGCTCTCCTCACCCACCCTCCACCCATGATGAACACTGAATTCATTTTCGCGCGTCTCTCTTTGTGTGAGGGGAGCCCCCTCATTAAGCTTCAGGCGACCCCTCTGAGCGGAATGCTGGTGATGGCCCTCGTGGCCCTGAACCTCTCGGCCTGCGCCCCAAAAAAGGTGGAAGCCCCATTCCCCACCCCCAAAGATCCCTTTGATTACTCTCGCTCGGATCTTGAGGGTCTGGTGGAGTTTACAAACCGTTTTGGCATGCTTCCGGATTCTGCAAGGCTGGCCATCTGCCGCGAGATGGAGTTCTCCGACAAAGAGAAGAAAAATGATTCCCGCGGCCTGACCTTGCATCAGGCCGCAGGCCAGATCTTTCTCGCCAATTGCAGCCCGTCTCCAGAGCTTCAGGAAAAACTGAATGCACTACTGGAAAATCCGGAGACGTCGACAGATCAAAGGCAGTTCGCAAATCTGGCCCGACAACTGATCACGCGACAAGAGAGCCAAAATAACGCGCTGATCCAGGCGCAAAAGAAAGCGCGTAGCAAATCGAACGGGAACGGAAGTCGCCGAAAACCAGAGGGCACAGACCGGGAAACCTCGCCTCAAGAGGACCCATCCAAAATCCCCTTGCCGGCGCCTCCGCCAGAGGATGTCGCGCGCAAGAAACTCGAAGCGATCAGAAACCTCGAGAAATCGATGGATCGTGGACTAACGCCCTAACCCCATGTTCAGGGTCTGGCTGGCGGTGGTCAGCGCCATTGCGGTTCTTTTTGTTATCACGCTCTCGGCCGCCCTTTACTGGGCAGCTGAGAACGTGAATCAGAATTTCGAAACCTACCGGCATGCCGCCGCGGCTTATGAACGCTATGAGCGACTCGCACACGAGTCCTATCGGTACTTCAAAAGCGAAATTGAAGGTCTTACCGTGGACCCATTTCAACCGCTCAACCCCGAAAGCCTGGATCGTGAACGGCTAACGGAAGCGTTAAGCAACCTCCGTGAGGCCACTCTGACCCTGGCTGAAAGCCACCCTGGGGATCGTGATGAGCTCCACAGAATCGCCAAGATCGGTGCTTTTCTCAATGACAGCCGATATCAGTTTCATGACATTGAGCAGCTTCGAAAGCAAGGGCAGCATGGCGAGGCCCGTGAAAGACTCACCCTTTATTCAAGCCATCGCATTGATCAGGAGTTTCAGCCGCTCATGGATGAGGCATTGCGTGAACATCGGGAGCGAGCGACCCAAGCCCAATCGGAAGTCGATACTCTGATTGATCGATCCCGCTGGCTTGCGATTCTGGATGGCACTGCAGCGGCGCTGATCAGTCTCTACGGCGGGGTTCTCCTCTCGCGCCGCCTCAGCCGATCCATTCTTGCGCTGATGACAGGAACCCAACAAATCGCCAATGGCAATCTTTCTGCCCGCGTCCAATTAACCGGGGATGATGAGTTCAGCACCTTGGCCGGCCATTTCAATCGGATGGCCGAGAAGATTCAAAAGCAAAGAGAGGCTCTTGAGGAGCGACAAGATCGTCTTGAAGCGCGTGTGACCGAAAGGACACAGGAACTCCTCGATCTAAACCAGAACCTCTTCCGCATGGACCAGGATCGAAGGGCCTTTCTTGCCGATATCAGCCACGAACTTCGGACGCCGATCACCGTCATTCGCGGCGAAGCCGAGATTGCACTCAGAAATCCCAAAACCCCCACAGACGATTATCGTCAAGCCCTTCAAAGAATCATCGATCTCTCGGTCCAGTTGGGGGATCATGTCCATGACCTTCTGGCCGAAGCCCGTTCCGAGCCCCGCAATCCGGACGAGGCCAAAAACCGCCCCATTGATCTTAAGGATCTTTTATCGGAGGTCTATCTGGATCTTAAGATTCTTGCCGAAGCTGCGGGGATCGATACGAAAATCATGCTGCCAGAGCATCCCGCATGGATCCTTGGCGATCCAAACCGACTTCGTCAGGCCCTCCTCATCCTGGCTGACAACGCCTGTCGCTATGCGCCTTCGGACACCCTGACATCCTTGACTCTCGACTTATTTGGCGAGTGGGCCGTGATCACCCTGAAGGATCAGGGCATCGGCATGACGGCCGAAGATATGGGACGCATCTTCGAGCGCCGATTTCGGGGAGAGAATGCGCGAAGCCTCAGGCCTGAGGGCTTAGGTCTTGGGTTGGCCATGGTGCACTCGATCATCTCCCAGCATGGCGGCAAGATTACCGTCGAAAGTAAGATCGGCCAGGGATCCACCTTCTCCTTATCGCTTCCCCTTCTCTCTGTCACGCCCACTTAGCGTTGGAAAAATCATGATGAATCAACCACTCCAAGGTCTCCGTAAAATTCTCATGATTGAAGATGATCCCAGGATCGCTGATTTTGTGAGTCGCGGCCTTCGCGCTGAGGGTTATCTGGTGGAGATCATGCCGACGGGGCGCGAGGGACTTCTCGCTGGGCGCGATCCCCAATTCCGAGCAATCCTCCTTGATATCGGGCTCCCGGACATCAATGGACAACAGGTGTGTGAGCAGCTCCGGTCTGAAGGCGTGACCACGCCCATCCTGATGTTGACCGCGCGCGATGCCATTCCCGACAAGGTCAAGGGGCTCAAGTCGGGTGCCGACGACTACATGACCAAGCCGTTCTCCTTCGAAGAGCTTCTGGCGCGGGTTGAAGCCCTCCTGAGGCGCGCTGAAATGGAGTATGGCGGGGAAAATCCTGAGGTTGAGGTCGCAGATCTTCTGCTGAACCGACAAACCCATGAGGTCTCTCGGGCCGGTCGCCCCATCGAGCTCACCGCGAAGGAGTACAACCTTCTTGAACTTCTGATGATTTCCGGCGGAAAACTGGTGAGTCGGGCGCGTATCTTGGAGCAGGTCTGGGGCTACAGCAGTGACCCGCTGACCAACGTCGTGGATGTCTACATCCGCCAGCTGCGCAAGAAGATTGATGAAGGTCACGAACCCAAATTGATCAAGACCGTTCGCGGATTTGGCTATCGTCTCGATTCCTTTACAGACTCCTGACCCATCAAACATTAATCCCTGTCATGATGATGACGGTGATGACCGCCGTGACCATGGTGGCGGTCGGGATACCCATAAGGTGCGTAGCCATAGCGAGGGCCGTAATAAACCGTGGGCGGTGGCCCCCAGAGGGGGGCCGGGCTGATGGTGATCTGCGGAAGGATGATCGCAGGGGGCGTGACAGCAACCATGGGCGCCATCGGGACGGCCCATCCTCCCCAGCCCTCTGAATCAGCCCGGCAGGGGGTCTCCATAACCAAGGCGCCCAGCATCAGAATCCATCGAACCATTGAACCCCCCCAAAAATCGATGACCCGCCATGGGAGCCATTATCCGGCTGAGCCAAGCACACTCAATCCGGTAAGTTCCGATTTAATCGTTTCCTCATCATTCCATGAGCCCATCTTCATGGAAGTGCCCGGATGCCGACACAGGGGGCCATTCACCAGTAGAATAGGGCCTCTTTCTGCCTTATCTGGATGTCCCGCATGAGCCACTGGTTTGAAGATAATTCAAAGTCGATCGGGCGTACGCCCCTCGTTCGCCTGAACCGCATCACCGATGGTGCCGGCGCCACCGTCCTCGCCAAAATCGAGGGCCGGAATCCCGCCTACTCCGTCAAATGCCGTATCGGCGCCGCGATGGTCTGGGATGCCGAGAAAAAAGGCCTCCTCGGCAAAGGCAAGGAAATCGTCGAACCCACCAGCGGCAATACCGGCATCGCTCTCGCCTTCGTCGCCGCCGCCCGAGGGATCCCCCTGACCCTGACCATGCCCGAGACCATGAGCATCGAACGCCGAAAGCTCCTCGTCGCTTATGGCGCCAAGCTCGTCCTCACCGAAGGCGCCAAGGGCATGCCCGGCGCCATCGCCAAGGCCGAAGAAATTGCAGCGTCCGATCCCAGCCGCTATGTGCTGCTTCAGCAATTCAAAAATCCCGCCAATCCCGCGATTCACGAAGTCACCACCGGCCCCGAGATCTGGGACGACACCGAGGGGCAGATCGATGTCCTGGTCGCCGGTGTGGGCACCGGTGGCACCATCACCGGGGTGACCCGTTATCTCAAGAAAACCAAAGGCAAAGCCATCACGTCCGTGGCGGTTGAACCGGAAGCCAGCCCCGTTCTGACCCAAAAGCGCGCGGGCGAACCCCTGAAACCCGCTCCGCACAAGATCCAGGGGATCGGTGCAGGGTTTGTCCCCGACAATCTCGATCTGGATCTGGTCGATGTCATCGAACGCGTCTCTAATGAAGAGGCCATCGAGACCGCCCGTCGACTGGCGAGAGAAGAAGGCATCCTCTGCGGCATCTCCTGTGGCGCTGCAGCAGCGGCCGCCCTGAGACTTGCCAAGGACCCCGCCTACGCCGGCAAAACCATCGTGGTCATCCTTCCCGATTCGGGCGAACGCTACCTCTCAACCGCCCTTTTCGAAGGACTGTTTGATGAGAAAGGCCTTTCGCTCTAAGACTGACTGTTCCAGGGATTTAGGACCATGACGCATTCCCACGACGCCCTCCACCTTGATTTTGGGCCGGTCGTTGCTGACCTTCGCGAACTTCGTGAGCATTCCCTGGCCTTGAGGCAACGGAGTGACAATCCGCCACGGCTACCTGCAAGACCCATCCTCAAGGAGATTGTCACCGGATTGGCGACTGCACTTTTTCCTAATCGGCTGGGGACGGGCGAGCAAACGCGGGAAGGGATTGACTACTACGTCGGGCATCTTCTCGATGCCAACATGCGGCTTTTGGTGGGCCAGATTCAGAGGGAACTTCGCTTTTTTGCTGAACAATCAGGCCAAACGGCCCCCCATCGGCAAGACATTGAGTCTGAAGCGATGAAACGGGTTCAACGTTTCGTCAAAACCCTCCCCAAGGTTCGAAGCTTACTGGATACTGATCTTGAGGCGGCTTATGAGGGGGATCCGGCGGCCCGCAGCGTTGACGAGGTCCTGGTCTGCTACCCCGGGATTTCGGCGGTGATCAACCATCGCCTGGCCCATGAGCTCTATCTTTTGGAGCTTCCTTTGATTGCTCGCATGATCTCAGAGATCGCCCATTCTGAGACCGGCATCGACATTCATCCCGGCGCCCAGATCGGTCCGAGTTTTTTCATCGACCATGGCACCGGCGTTGTCATCGGCGAAACCTGCATCATCGGCGAACGAGTCCGGCTCTATCAGCATGTCACCCTCGGCGCGAAACGGTTTCCGACCGACGAGAATGGCGTTCTCCTCAAAGGCCATGCGCGGCATCCAATCGTTGAGGATGATGTGGTGGTTTACGCTGGAGCGACCATCCTCGGTCGCATCACGATCGGCCAAGGCTCAACGATCGGTGGCAATGTCTGGCTAACTCGCAGCATTGCCCCCCATAGCAACATCAGTCAGGGGCAACCCAGACATGAACTTTTCGATCAGGGCAGCGGTATTTAATTGGTAACGAGCCCCTCTATGCAGCAGCCATGCCTGGTCGTCCTTGACGTCGACTCCACTTTGATCGAAAACGAAGTCATCGAACTTCTGGCGGCCCACGCCGATGTCGAAGCCGAGGTCGCAGCCATCACGGAACGGGCCATGCGGGGTGAACTCGACTTTGTAGCCAGCCTCAAGGAACGGGTCGGCGCCCTGGAAGGACTCCCCACCCAGATTTTCGATGAGGTACGGCATCAAATCACCGTCACCTCGGGGGTTCCTGATCTCATTCAGGCCGTGAAGGCTGCCGGTGGTTTCATCGGGGTGGTTTCGGGGGGATTCCATGAGGTGCTCGATCCCCTCGCCGAATCCTTGGGCCTTGATTTCTGGAAAGCCAACCGACTGGCCATCCGAGAAGGTTATCTGACCGGCGAGGTTATCGGCGAGATCGTGGATGCAGAGGTCAAGGCCAGAACCCTGATGGAATGGGCCAAGGCGCTGGGGATTCCTCTGGAGAGAACCGTGGCGATTGGCGATGGCGCCAATGATCTTAAGATGATGGCCGTCGCCGGGCTTTCCATTGCATTCAATGCCAAGCCCATCGTCCGCGAAAAAGCGATGCAGCGAATCGATGAAAAAGACATGCGGCAGGTCCTCCCATTGATTGGCCTGGAAATGCCGGCATGCCCATCAAAAGCCTGATTCTGGGATCGCCGCCGCTCTGGCACGGACAGCAGGGTGGCCACGCACAGAGTGCTGCCGGAGCCAATGACATCTCGTCATGGCTGCTTGAGCCGGGGTCTCTGACCCAAAGGCTTCGAACGCGCTATGGCGAAAACTTTGGTGTGGTTCTCCTCCAGCAACGCCCCGGGGTGCCTTATGTGGAAGAGCGGCATGCTCTGGCGCTTCGTCCGGGGGCAAAAGCCGTGATCCGCGAGGTCGCACTGATGGCCGGAAAATCGCCGGTCATCCTCGCCCGCAGCATTATTCCGGAAGAGACGGTGAAATACGCTGACCCCAGGCTTTCACGCCTGGGGAATCAACCGCTGGGTGAAATCCTTTTCACGCATCCTGAGCTGGGGCGACGAACGCTGGAGTGGACCAAGGTGCCTCTTCGAAGGCAGTGGAACGTCAAGGAGGTGATGGGCCGACGATCTCTTTATACCTTGGGTCAGGCCTTTCCTCTGCTGGTTGCCGAATTCTTTCTGCCTCTGCTTTTAGATCCGAAATCCTAAGATGTTCGCCCGCTCAAAATCCTCCAAATTCAATGCCTATTGGCGGCTGATGCGCTTTGACAAGCCCATCGGTATTTTGCTCTTGCTCTGGCCGGCTTTGTGGGCACTCTGGATCGCAGGTGCCGGACAGCCCTCTCTCAAGGCGGTCTTGGCCATCGCTCTTGGAACGGTCTTGATGCGGGCTGCAGGTTGCGTCATCAACGACTATGCGGACCGGGACTTTGACCCCCATGTCGAGCGCACCCGTCAAAGACCCATCGCCGCCGGTGAGGTCAGTCCCAAAGAGGCGCTCTGGCTTTTCGTCGGGCTTTGTCTTGCGGCCTTTCTCCTGGTCCTGCAGCTGAACACCCTCAGCATCGCGCTTTCCTTTCCCGGGGCCTTCCTTGCTGCGAGTTACCCCTTTACCAAGCGACTGACCCATCTCCCGCAGGCCTATCTGGGAATCGCTTTCGGCTGGGCGGTTCCGATGGCTTTTGCTGCTGAGAGAGGCGAAATTCCGATCGATGCCTGGGTCCTTTTCACAGCCACTGCCGTCTGGGCGCTGATTTACGACACCATGTACGCCATGGTGGATCGGGAGGATGACTTAAAGATTGGTGTCAAATCCACCGCCATTCTTTTTGGCCAAAACGACCGGCTGATTATCGGTCTGTTTCAGCTTCTGATGCTCGGGCTGCTCTTTCAGGCCGGTCAAAATGCAGGACTAGGGCTTTTCTATCACGCGGGATTGATGGCTGGCCTGGTTTTTTTTGGCTATCAGCAGTGGCTGATCCGAAAACGGGAAAAGGTCCTGTGCTTTCGGGCATTCCTGAACAACAACTGGTTTGGTGCGTCACTCTTCGCAGCCATTGCAGTGGACTATGCCCTTCGCTAAGTCTCTCAGGTTTTTCTAACAGTTAAGCCAAGGCAACTGGGACTACAAACTGGCATCAGTTTCCCGTGAGATCCCCTCACCTCAAAACCTTGGAGCTCAACAGGTGACCCGCAAATCGGACATGGGATTGAGCGAAAGGCCCATCGGTAAAGGAGGGGTAAAAGGCGGGATTTCATGCTTCAAAAATCGAAAAAAAGCGCCTCCCACAGGGGAGGCGCAAAGCTTCACGGAGCACTGACGCAGGGGCAGTCAAACCCCTGCCAATTCGCATTCGACACACCCTTGTTCCCATAAGTCTCAGAGGTGTGGCGCCTGCTGGCTATCCATACAGCATGACTCATGCCAACAGCAACCACCTGTTCCTCATCGGGGTCGCGCATCCACGGTCAATGGATTCTGTCGACAGAAAAACACATTGCTCCGGTCATGAACTTGGGTGCTCTTCAAAAATACCGAAAAAAGATCCGTGATTTCGCTCATCGAGTGAGTGATATCACTCATCCCCGACTTAATAAGACTGTTGATTCACCGAGACCGGGCAGGCAAAGAAGATTCCTAAACCCCGGATGAGCGCCCTTTCCAACGCCCAAACCACCGTATTCACCCCCGTACCCGCCTATCTTGGCTCAGGATCAATGGACTAACTCCAGATTGGTCACGGTTGCCTGAAGGAATCTACCGTCAACCGTCTGTCGATCATCGCGCAGAGCGTGGCGTTGCCTATTTTTTTAGCCCCACGATCCTTTTCAAGAACGTTGCGACAGGCAACATCATCACCTCGAATGGCAACCTGAATGACTTCACGGCCGCCGACCACACAACCACTTCAAAGCGTGGGAGACCTCATTCGTCCCGTTTTTCCTCCGGGTGGCTGGAAGAGCACGGCCATCAATTACGACACGACCATTGAAAGTCGCGTCCTTGGCTGGTACAGCAAAAATCCAGCGAATGACTTCAAACTTCAGGGGAGCAGCGCCTACACCGAACAGCCCTTTAAGGGGGGCGTCATTAACGCCGTAGCGACTTCTTGCGCTCGCAGCCTTCAGGTCAAGATAGCAATTGCCGACGTCTGCAAGCTCAAGCTTAACAAGTGGCCTTTGACCAAGGAAAATGCCGCGGCTGATTTGTGGATCCCGAACACGACCCCGACGTTCCCATATGGCAACGTCGATGCCGTAGGAACGCCCATTGATGCTGCCAACCCGGCAGCAGGTTCCAAGCCCCTGACCGGCTACCCCGCGACGTTGACGCTCTGGCGTGACCAACTGGGGACCAATCCGGGTGCAGCACCCTCAGGACCGGGCGGCGTGAGCTCAGCAAAGGACAACCCGCTTCCCGCTAACTGCGGAAAAGGTTACGACGTCATTGTATATCCCTCCAATACCGACCTAGATACCAACCTTCCGTTGGTATGGGGCAAACGCGCCAAGTAAAGGCTCAGCATCAAAAACACCGATGGCAGGACTCCTGCCATCGGATGGCATTTTTCTTTTAGTAGCCCGCATAGCGGGCTACTTTCATTCAGGATGACTGAAATGCCGTGTCCCCTCCAATCCCCCCTGTGGCAAACGCCACAGTTTCAACGCACATCTCCTTAAATATGGAAAATCGCTCAAAAAGATATTTCACCCAATGCGGGAAGCGCGCACAGATAAATAAATATACTAATTTAATATCAATAGGTTAGATGCATCCCCTGAGAAACAATCAACCATCAAATCAAAAGCCGATGCTTTTGGTATGCTTTCTGCACAAGCGAACCGATGACATAGGAAAAGCTCCTCCAGCGAGGGGCGCTCATCAATGTAAAAACCAACGGAGACAATAAATGAAAAACTACGTAGCACTGGCCACCATCGTAGCCAGCGTAATCAGTCTTGATTCTGGAGCCCATCCAAGCATGGTCGAGGGTAACGTTTCCCAGTCCTACACCAACCGAGGCCCTGCCACAACCACCAGCCCCGCAACTGGCGCTGTCACCGCCAGCACCTCTGCCACATCTACTTCCAACGCAAGCCGTGGCTATATCGTCGACGGGATCCGTATCGGTCATGGTTGCTCGGATGAAGCGCGTACCTACCAAAATCCCAAGACTGCACAGGTCAAAGCCGTTTCCTGGGTATGGCCCACGGGCGCTGATGGTTCGGCTCAGGCCCCCGCAAGCACCGGCTGTGAAGTCGATGGCAAAAATTGCACAGGATCAACCACCCAACCCTCCGTTGCAACCATTCCCAACTCCAGCCAGAAGGCAAACTACAAGAATGCGGCTTGGGCAGCCGGCACGGGTACCCAGGCCAATCTCGCAGATCACCTCTGTACGGATGTGACCTGTGCCGCACGCATTAGCAACCTCGGCAGCTGGATCACGCCTCAGGGCAATGACGCCTACTTCAAGGTCTTTGAACTTCACCGGAACGGAGCACCCGGCTTCTGGGCCAAGAACCCGAAATTCACGCCCTATCAGACCGCAGCGCTCAGCGCGACCGCCAATTTCGGCGTTCCTTTTGCCAACGAACTTCAGGTGAACTACGTCAACAACGTCATCAAAGCGCCGACCGTTCTTCCAGCCTTTAGCCCTGCAAGCTGTGCCCGTAAGCTGATCGTGCGTCCGGCTGGCGCCGATATTTGCACCATCAAGAACACGGCGACCCAGACTGACCCCCATGCAGCAAATTTCTGGTTCGGTGGCCCAACAAGCAAGTTCCTAGCAGGACACGGTGTTAACGAAAACTTCTGGATCAACTACACCCTCCTAGTTCGCGACACCACCAAGAACCCCTACCCGAACAGCTGCAAGGATAAGGTCTACGGTGACTATGACCTCGTCGTCATGCCTAGCATTGCAGAAATTGACAACGGCCTTCCCTTCCCGGGCTGGACTCAGGGCAAATAAATATGTAGCTTGGAATTGACAATGCGAAAGGGGGCTTGTAGCCCCCTTTTTTGGATAGGATAAGTCCCCGTCAAACTGCTCCGAAGGAAGGAACCCAGTAATGAAGCACAGAACCATCTCGCTTCTAAGTCTAGCTATCATGATTTCTTCTATTTATGAAACGGATGTTCTAGCTCATGATCAAGGCGGAGCACTCGGCTCTTCCCCCTATGCAACCCAAAGCTGGTTGATTACGTGCTTTGACGATGGAAACGGTTTTGCAGATAACCTTTATTTCGATATCAAGGCAAGCACACCGGGTCGAAAGTTTGGAGTCACAGCAACGGTATCCAAAGGAGGGCAAAAGATCTCGACCACTGATTCAAGGTCAGGCGACAAAATTCGAGGCCCGGGAGCCTTTCTAAACGCTGGTGATGGTGAGTATGTCATTACCCTGAGCAAGACAAAGTCCAGTGCAAAACAACTCGACAGCGCTCTAAGAGGCGCCATAGTCTATGGATTTACCTACCATTGCCAATCCGGCTCAGGAGCCCACACAGGAACTTTAATCAATCGAGGTTAAGGAAAGGGCTTGAAAATCTTTGGATCATGATCATTTGCGAAACATCTCTACGCAGGATCGGTGCCAACACCCAATAAATCGATGAGTAGATGCCATGGCTGGTTTTTTCAACGCACCTGATTCGAGATCTTGGATCGATCCTTGTCAGATATGTGTCATTTCCCGCTGAATGTGTGTCATTTAACGCATCCCACAAAAAGCCTGCGAATTACGGGCCACTCAACTGCGGGAAAATGGAAAAAGATTGATTACCCCAGATCATCGGCAAAAGAACTGAGAATAACCACACATCCTCTGAGACACAGCCACTCATAATAAAAACAAGTCGCTGCTATTGGCCATCTGGTCTAAGCGGCAGCGTCACCGGATCGACAAGACTGAGAGTGATACCGAGCCAAGTGAGCCAAATGCCACAACGCCAACTGTAGCTCAATCAATCAAGGCCAGACAGAAGAAAATATTTCTTAAGAAATACAGCCATGTAGAGGAGCGCCAGAATTCCCGATCGCCTCTCTAATATTTGGCCCCAAATTTGCATTAAGCCCTTTGATGGCTCACCGATCAACCTGTCATGGGATCGCTGGGTGTCGATTCAAGAACCAGAAAATGGAGATCAACGATGAAGAAATATTTGCAAGTCGCCCCTCTCATGGCTGCGATTGCTAGCTTTGGCGCACAGGCTCACCCAGGCTGGATGTCAACGGCGCTTGTTGGCGCCACCGCAAGCAAGTACACCTCGCAGTTCAATGCAATCACGGTCGGTCATGGCTGTTCGAATGGAAGCGGCGGCTATCTCGGGGTTAAGGCAGTTACATGGATCATGCCTACTGGATCCAACCCTGGCGCGACAGCTCCGTTTAGTACAGGTTGTGATGCCGCAGGGGCCAACTGCACCGGTGTCACTGGCCAGCCCTCTGTCCAAAAAACATTGAACTCAGCGGGTACCACCAGCGCAACCACCGGTGTGACCACGTTTCCCAAGAGCGCCGTCGGCACAGCGACTACGCTTCAAAATGAATTCGTCGACATCACCAGCCTTGCGGGTCGCTTGAAACTAAACCAGAACAAAGGAGTTTTTGAGACACAGAAACTCCACCTTGACTCAGCAGGAAATCCTGTCGGATTCTGGGAAAAAAACGGCTACGTTGATCCAAAGGCAATTGCCGTTACCGATATGCGCATCACAGCTGGCGGCCTGACGTTCAAGCCCGGCACCTGCGCAACGCAGCTGATTGTCCGAATGGGTGGGGCAGACATTTGTAAGATCGATGCGCGTCTTACCAACGAGCATCACCAGAACCTCTGGATTGGCGGCCCGACCGACAAGTTATCCAGCGGACATGGCGTTCATGAGAACTTCTGGTTGGCCTATACCGTCCAACGTCCTGCGGCCGAAACGGCGAATTGCGCCGCCGCGGATAAGTACAGCATTGTTGTGATGCCCACAAATGCTGAAATTGACGCTATGAGCTTCCCCGGCTGGGCAACGCGGTAAGGAGCACAGGGAACGGGGCCCTATGAAAAAGGGCCCCGTCCTTGCAATTTTATCGACGTTAAAACTGTTTAGAGATCAGGGTTAAAGCCACCCTTTATTAACGTTTGATCCACACAAACGATTCATTTTCCGTATGCCCGCCATTGGCAGCCGAGCAATGATGCTCCAACTCAAAAACGACCGGTTTACGGTTAGCGCTTTTGGCGAGAACCTTGCTGAAAGTCAGGGCATAGACCCCATTTCCCCCGGGGAGTAAACCCCACCCCCCATAAGCCCTGACGCGTTTCGAAGTCAAAGCCTCTTGAGGTGCAAAACCATCCTTAGTGACTACGACCTTGACTTGATCCTTGTAGGCAGCGCTCAAATTTCTGATTCTGAAAATGTAGGTCGCTGTCTCACCGCTACTGTTTGAACCGCAAATCGTTTGCGCGATTGCTGTGGCCCCGGGCGGAGCGGAAAGCTTTCCACCATCCGAATGTGCCCACACCTGACTCGACAAAACAGCCAACAGAGTTCCCGTCAGTATTTTGATACCAGCAGATGACAAATAGCCTGCTTTTCTATCTTTTCCAAAATTGACCATCACGGTTACCTCATTTTTACCGTTAACTATCGATTTCGCGTGGTTCGTGAAACGACCCACTCGACGATACCGAATCCATTCTCAAGAAAGCCAATGAAAGACTTTCTAATCACCTTTCGACTCAATCTCAGCCAATAGGTCCGAACACTTGTTTTGCCAGTTATTCGATTTCGTCCCGTGCCCTACCGAGCGGATCCTCAGGCCAAAAGATTACCGCCGGTATTTCCTTGAACGTCCACCCAGAAATACCTCAGACCGAGACTTTCTAGCCATTGAGGGCCACCTACCCCTTTGAGCATGGCAATTGTTGAAGCACTCCCGGCGACAACACAAAATTCGGCGACGACACTCACGGCGGAGAGATAACCTACGGGCCAACCCGTTCTCGGGTCCAGAACGTGACTGTACCGCACGTCATCAACCACGATGCACCGCTCGTAATCCCCGCTACTCGCAATGGCACCCTTTTTGACGTGAAGTTGCCGTATGGTACTGCCTGCCTCAAACGGGTGAGCAATTGCCACGTTCCAACCGCTCTGATCCGGATGCGGCCCAATAATTTTAATATCCCCCCCCAGATTGACCAGCCCGTGCCGAATTCCGGCCTGCCAAAGAAGGACTGAAATCCGGTCAACTGCATATTCTTTAACCGCTCCGCCCAAATCAATCTCGACACCTTTCAAGGGAAAACTTAAGACAGGAGGTTCCCATAGAACCTTGTTCCAACCCACTTTCTCCAAGAGTGGCTCAATCTGCGCTGGAGAGGGCAATTGATTTTCGGAAAAACTCCAGGCTTTCCTGAGAACGCCAGAGGTTACGTCAAATAAACCGTCGCTTTGTTGATAGCAAGTTGCAACATAATCAAAAAGTCCAGAAGTTTCCGAGTCCACGCTAATGGACCCACCCTGAAGGGCAATCCGATTGATTTCAGATAAAAAGCTATCCGATCGATAGCGGGAGTATTTGGCCTCAAGTCGAGCAACTTCGGTGATCGCCCTCCCGATGAGATATCTAGCCCTTTTTTTGGAATCCAAATAAATTTGGATTTCACACGGGGATCCCATCGCGGTGAAGGCCTGCTGGACCAGATAAAGTGGCTTGGTCACATTCCGATCCAGAAATCCATGGTGCAGCGTCAGAATGAAGGCGTCGGGCTAGAAAGAAAGCCCCCAACTGGCCCATAAGGAACCTTTCCTCTCTAGCTGGTATCCGTTGTAGTCATTGTATGCGGGCTGAAGCCATTCGATCCCGAAATGGTTCCCCTCAAAGTCTCCTGACTTTACATGAGCGTTCAAACCGATGCCAATATCCAGGAAATTTCCGCCGTAACTCTGGGGCATATCCATAGGCCCGGTGGGCACAAAATTGCCATAGTAATTTCCCCCGATCTGCGCCTGCGAAGTGAAAAGCGCCCGAACAGATCCCTGAAGCCAATCCTGGACCTGGTACCCCCCCCACGCGGTTGACTGAAACATGGTTCCACTGGCAAACCCCGAATCATTGTGGCTCTCCAGGGGCACATTCCCACTGATCTGCCCACCCCAGTTCCAATCGCCGGAATACCCGTTATACGTCAAGCTCGGCCAGACGTTCCATGTACCAGTCCCAAGTTGCATCCCATAATGCTCAAATTCACTATTTCCATTCACCCGTTGATTGATGCTTCCTGTGGGTGCTGTGAAACCAGCAGTCACGTGGAGCTTGTGACCAGGCGCCTCATACAATTTGAAAAGACTGCCTACAAATATATCTCCTACGCCCCCACTGGAATGAAATGGATTGGCGCCATGATTGGCATGACTATCCTGTCCATCAGGAGGAGGCGCTCCTTCCAAGCCCCGGAGATGCATATCCATACTCATGAATTGGGGCATCAGCATCAACGTCATCCAATCGGTCGGTGCGTACATGATATCCAGCATGACCATGCTCATATCCATGTCCCTTGGCGTGTAACGGCACTTCAGATACGGGCCACACCCCTGATTAACAATTTGAAAATCAGACACATTGCTGGTCCCGTGCATCATGTTGCCAGACTGGAATGCGTAGTTGTAACGCACGCCAACCATCGTGCTTCCTGCCTCCGCCAGCATGTGATTGAAAAGAAGTCCAGAGGGTCCATCCATGCCTATGTGTTTTTGTCGATGATCATGGCCCGCGTGGCCTGCATGAATATTTTCCGGAACGTCCGCGTGGCCCTTGCTTACCGCCGAAAGGTCAACCCTTAGCGCTGCGTTAAATTGATAGTAATCGACACTGGACCATGCACCCTGAGCAGCACCGGGACCGCCGAGACGGAGATCGCCCGCGTGGGTGTACCATTCGAATCCAGCCTCAAACGCCATAGCCTTCCCGATGGGGCGCGCGACAGTCAACCCCGCACTTAGGGAACCATAGGCCGCCAGTCGCCAGTCACTTGAGTAAGCATTCAGAGGCACCCCCTCCAAATTGAACCGACCCCCTACAGTCGGCTCCGCTCCGGAAAAGAGAAAATAGGGCTGATAGAAACTTGCCCCGTTTTGACTGTAATAGCGAAATCTCGGGGTAATGGACCACTCATCAATAGGCTGGACCCAGTCGACATCAAAGGTATGTGCAGATACTCCCCAGCTATCGATGAAGAACCTGTAGCCCCCGTGAACTGCAGCATCAAAAGGCTCAACATACTGGACAAATCTGAGGTCCCACAAGCCCTGATCGCGAAAGTCTGGTCGTCTTTCAATTGCCGCCTCGACACTGGGCTGCCAAAGTGGCGGCAAGGAAGAGTCCTCGTCAAGCGGAGGAACCGGCTCCCCGTTGGTGTTTACAAAAACCATGTCAACAGCCTTGTAAGGGTTACCCAGATACCCCTGACTGTGGATGAACCCAATACCTGTCTGAAGAAGTAACTCTCGATTGACCACCTGGGAGAAATTCAAATGAAAGTTCCAGTCCTGACGCGTCCCTGTCATGTGCTCAATCTTGGTTCCGCCGGGCACAGTCTCAACCTGAATTTGCCCTTGGGAAGCGTAGTAGCTCTTATCAACGTAAGGCGAATAGGAGGGATTGATCAGCGCATAGACAGAGCTATTGGTGTAATCGATACCATAGTTCAGTGCCGTCTGCTTCTCATTGAAGTACAAAAGTCCGTTCAGGCCCCCAAAAGCCGAGCTGTAGTCAGGCTCCTGGGATAGGCCACCTGCAACGTTAAAAGCCATGTCATCCCATTCCTTTCCAAGCCTAAAATTTCCTGAGTTTCGGATTTCCGGCGATGCAGAGGCAACCGTTTGAACCAGCCGAGCATCGGGCACATAAGTTGCTGTATTGGGGTCCAACATCCAAGGTGTCAGTTTCTTGTCATACAGGATCGTTCCATTCCCTCTGACGAGAGGCGAGGCGCCAGCAAGGGTCGGGTTATTGCCCCCAAGAGCATAGGGGGCAGATGAAACCGGCGTGGCACCAGACCAAGTATCCTGCGCGTAGCCAAAAGAAAACTTCCAGTGCTCTGGAAAAGTCAAAATTCCGTTACCCTCAATGTTGTCCACTGATAGGGGGCTGTACTGGCTTTTTATCCCACCGAGGAGTTGCCATGGCGTTTGCTTGTAGTGGCCATATTGAAGCCCAACAGGATCGTCGATGACTGCCTCTGCTCGTGGGGCTACTGAAAGACCTGGCAAGGCCAAAGCTGCGGCCGTCAGACAAAGCAAGGTATTCGATTTGCTCTGCACCAGATCTGGATTACTTGAATCTGTCGGTTTGCCTCGGCTTAACAATCGGAGAGTTACCTGACTGAACTGGCTGCAAGGCAATATGGTCCGCCGCAGCGAGGCAAAAATGAGCTTCTGCATGAGTCGATCAAAGCATCTTCAAAGTCAGTAACATCCGCAGCCTCCCCCACCTGTAGAAGCAGTGCTTCCCGTTGCCGATTCTCGGGAACCATAGATGTGCTCACGAAATTCGGCTTGAGAGGCAAAAGGCTGTGGGGCCATGTGCGCTTTGGCCATGGTTCCTCTCTGCCAAGGCTTGACCGACTCACAACCGGCCAAACAAAACACAAGCAAAAGCCCAACTAGGACCTCAATCGATAAGCGAATGTATTTCCGATGAAATCTCATTTAATTTGCCGGGAGCGGTGGATAAACCCCTGTGTATTTGCCCTCCTTTGTATTGCATTCCTGCATGGTCTGAATAACAGCTCCCCCCCTAAGCCTGTTTTCCGGATTCGAAGGCTTCGCCTTGACTTTGCTAATCGTGAGAAGGTAATCGCCAGGTCCTTGAGTCACCATGGCATATTCACTAAAGAGATTGTCTCCATTGACCTTATCGACAACGGACTGTGATTCACCATTTCGAGAAATGATTGCCTGTACACGATACTTGGCGGATTTTGTTCGGTTCTGAACTCGAAGTCTTAGTCGAACTGGAGCCCCGGAGCCATCGTCAAAGCAAGTAATGCGATAGGTCCTCACGCTACCCGGCGAAACCCCAAGCGTGGTTGCAATTCGAGAGGCCCCGATAATTTGACGTGGCTCGAGAAAGCGCGATTGAGAAGTTGGAAGACCCACATCGACCTCAGCCATAGCCGGGCAACACCCCAAACCCGGAAGCAATGTAGCGAAGGCCGTCAGTGCGACGACCGTCGCTGATGACCTCAAAGACTCACTCATCTCGTAACGCTCCCCTTGTATTTTCATCTAATGTTCATTGTTTTCAGGAAGTTCCAATCGCAGTCGCGCGAGTTCCCTGACCATATCGTCGGGGTCATTTAACGCTTGACGTAAAAAACCCTCAGCTTCAGCCCCTTCTCCAATAACATCCAATGCGGCGAGCCGAACATTGGCATCGAAATCACTCAGCCCTTTCACCATCTCTTCGCGTGAACCCTGAGGATCAACCCCATGCAAGCCCAATAAGGCAGCCGCCCTAACTTCTCCGAATCCGTCCTGAAGTCCCTGATGAAAGACGCTCCGCTGCAGCGTCTCATTTCCGCCGACTAATTGCGCCAATAGCGTATACCCGTCGGCCCGTGCATCAGGATCTTCAGAGCGCGTCATCTCAAGGATCGCCGCCACCTCAGAGGGGTCGGCATTTACATTCTTAACCGGCTTTCGAACATACGACGAGCCCAGAATACGGACACTTGAAACCACATCACGATGCCCCGGAAGGCCCATGTGATAGACCACGCTCGCCCCACTTCCAAGGAGGCAGCCCACAATGACCCGTACATCCCCTCCAGAACACCGCAAAGTCAGTGGTGCTTCCGGTGGGGGCGCCGTGACGATGGGGACACCCATCCTCTCGCTCAGGGTTCTGAACACCTCCGCCAAGGGGGCCCCTTTGACGTCCAAAACCCAGCCCGTTTCCCTGGCACGACTGAGTTCGATGGTCCCCGAATCGGCAGACGCCAGAGGGACGTGACACATGCCGAAAAGCACCAACAAACACAGCCATAGGCCAAGACCTAGGTCGACCCGGCGCAGTGAAGAGGTGACGTGCAATTTAGGCGGCCTCAATGGAAAACCTAAGCCAAATTGAAAGATAAGATGAGCAAAAAACATGCCCGAGATCATATCTCAACCCTGAGCCAAGTCATCAAGTGAATGAAGTGATGTTTTTTAACCCGCCAATAAAGGGGGCGGGGCCCTGAAAGCCGCTGAGGGGAGATTCCCGAAAAGAACCTGCGATACCCGTATCTCTTCGAAAAATCGGTCCCTATCTTTCAATAACCCAGAACTTTCGATGTCGCTTGCAGGCTAAATAGGGCAAATGACTCAAATCAATGTGTCATATCCCTTAATTTATCTCGCCTAGCGCATCAAATTCTAGGCATGCCTCCGGGCACTTTAAAGAGTTCCCGATGGGTCGCAAGCCACTGGATGGCATAGGCTGGAATTATTGAGTCCACACACCCTGAAGCCACGGCTTGGTTCGCCTCATCCAGGGACAGTGTGAAGCTTCGAATGTCTTCACCCTCTTCGGCCAGCCCGTGCAAGCCGCCCTCAAGGGAACCCTCTACCAGCCCGATGAACAATGTGACGCGCTCACCCGTTCCCCCGGGCGAGGTGAAAAATGATCCGATCCGATGCAGTGTCTTAAGAGCAAGGCCGGCTTCCTCCCCTGCTTCGCGAAAGGCGACGTCTTCCGGGGTTTCGTCGGCCTCGATCCCACCGGCCACAATTTCGGTCAGCCAGGGAGGCTCTTTTTGCCCCAAGGCCCCGATACGGAACTGTTCGATCAGGAGGACTTCCTCCCGGACCGGGTCATAGGGAAGCACCGCAACGCAGGCGCCGCGGTGGAAAAGTTCGCGGCTGATCTCATGACTCCAGCCGCCCCCATAGAGGGTATGACGCAAGCGAAAGGTCGAAAGACCAAAGAATCCCTCGTATCGCTCGACTCGCTCCAAAACTTCGACCTTCAAGGTTATCCCTGACCGCATTTATCTCGGTAAAAGATGAAGGCCCATCAACTCATCCGCAAGCGTTGTGCCTGCCGTAGTCCCAAGCTTTCGGGTCATCCGGTCAAAGACATTCTCTTCAGGGTTATAGCTGACCCGCTTTTTGGCTCCGATGACGGTTTCAGCGACCATGCGGTCGTCACCAAAAGCATCGGCAAGCCCCAGCTTAATGCCCTCCCCGCCGGTCCAGACGAGGCCCGAGAACATCTCCGGTGTTTCCTTGAGACGATCCCCACGTCCGGTCTTCACCGCATTGATGAACTGCTGATGCACCGCCCCAAGAACACTTTGCATGTGGGCACGCCCGACAGGATCGATCGGAGCAAAAGGATCCATCAAGGCCTTGTGTTCACCCGCCGTCATGACACGCCGCTCGATCCCGAGGGTATTCATCGCATCGACAAACCCAAACCCTCCCATGATCACGCCGATCGAGCCAATGACACTCGCGTTGTTGACAAAGATCTTGTCGGTGGCTGACGCGACGTAGTAGCACCCGGAGGCACAAAGGTCAGCCACAACAGCGACGATGGGAAGCGCCGGTTTTTCCTTCTTGATCTTTCGGATGGTCTCGAACACATCGTCCGACTGGACCGGACTTCCCCCCGGACTGTTCATCCGAAGGATGATGCCCTTCACTTTCTTGTCCTCACTGGCATCCTGCAAGGCTTCGATAATGTTGTCCGCACTGGCAGGCTGACCTGGGGCAATGAGACCCGCGACATCGATGACTGCGGTCCGCGACTCGCCGTCCTTGTCAAAGGCATGCTTGAAGGGATCCTGGCTCGCAAGGATCGCTCCACCGATATAAAGCGAAAGGACGATCTTGAAAAAAATACCCCAGCGTCTGGCCCGGCGCTGCTCTTCGACGGTTGCGAGGAGGACTTTCTCCAGGGTTTTTTGCTCGAAATCCTTGCGCTCTGATTCGCTGGACTGGGTCACGAAATACTCCTGATCGGTGAAAAGAGGGGGTTTAGGCGAGAAGGTGCCGGCTCAACTCATGAATCTCGGCTATACAAAAGACCGGAGACAAGGTCATGAGTTCCTCATGATCATTGGCCCCCTGGCTCACACCAATGGCGCGAATGCCGGCCCGATGGGCCATGCGAAGATCATGGAGCGAATCCCCAATCATGATGGCGCGGGTTTTGGCCACCTGAAGTTCATCGAGAATTTGCTCCACCATGAGGGGATCGGGCTTTGATGCCGCCTCATCGGCGCAGCGAGTGGTATCAAAGAGATGGCGAGTGCCGGTTTCATCAAGCGCCGCATCCAGCCCCGAGCGCGCCTTTCCCGTCGCAACGGCCAACTGATACCCCGCCTGACGCAGCGAGGCCAAAAGCTCAGGTACGCCGGGATAGAGACCGAGGCTCGACAGGGGCCGGGTATGGTAAATCTTGCGGTACTCGGCGACGAGACGTTGGGCGTTCGCGTCATCCTCACCGGGATAAAGGGCATCCAGCGCAGCCTGAAGACTCAGACCAATCACAGAGCGCGCTTCCCTGAGGCTCGGCTCGCGCAGCCCGGTTTGAGAGGCCGCCTGCTGAAGGCAGGTCACAATCCAGTCAATCGAGTCAAAGAGGGTGCCGTCCCAATCGAAGATGAGCAGGTCGGTTTCGTGCCTCATTGCGGTAATCCCTTAAGAAACTTTTCCAGCTCGTCGTCCAGAGGGGCCTTAATTTTCATCGGCACCCCACTTTTCGGATGACGAAAGCCGGCCTCTTGCGCGTGAAGAAAGAGGCGACGAAGGCCCAGGTCCTTGAAAAATCGGTTCTGCACCTCTTGCCCATAGCGCTCATCCCCCGCCAAGGGGTGACCCAAATGAAGCGCATGCACACGAATCTGGTGGGTTCGACCTGTAATCGGGCTTGCCTCAACCAGCGTGGCATCCCGAAATTTCTGGATGGTTTTGAAGTTGGTCATCGCTGACTTGCCATCACGCGCCACCTTCACGACCCTCTCGCCGCTTTGGAGCACGTTCTTTTTCAGGGGCGCATCCACCATCTGCTTGGATCGAGCCCACTGGCCCGCAAGCAGGGCCAGATAGACTTTATTGACATCATCTTCCCTGAACTGGAGATGAAGATCCTTGAGCGCGCTGCGTTTTTTGGCTAAGAGCAGGCAGCCCGAGGTTTCCCGATCCAGCCGGTGGACAAGTTCCAGAAACTTGGCCTCAGGCCGCATGGCCCGCAGCGCCTCAATCACACCGAAACTCAGACCACTTCCCCCATGGACGGCGATACCGGAGGGTTTGTTCAGGACGATCAGGTCCTCATCTTCAAAAAGGATCCGCGACTCGATCCGGTGGCGCAAGGCATCGACCGGGATCACCGGCGTCTCTCGCTCCGCGGTCCGAACGGGCGGAATCCGCAGCCGATCGCCCTCGTCCAGGCGATCATGCGCCTTGACTCGCCCGCCATTGCGGCGCACTTCGCCGGTTCGCAAAATCCGGTAAATGAGGCTTTTGGGAACACCTTTCAGGTACGTCAGGAGAAAATTGTCGACGCGCTGTCCAGCGTGACCCGCGTCGATCTCGACCCACTGAACGGCGGGCGATGGAGGTGGGGAATTCATCCCCGAATCATATCACCCCGACAAGCGAATTGATGATTGGCCATAAGCGGGTTATAGTTTGCAGGTTGGGATAGGTCTAAGATCCATGATGGGTCTTGTATGCGACCGGCATAACGAAACGAAGAATATGCGTGGAATCCGTGCGCGGGGCGGTTTCCAGACGCTGCCGGCTCTGACTGACCCCCAAACGAATTCTGAAAAGGATGACTGGTCTCTGGCCTCCCTCTGGGATAATCCGGAAAAATCCAAGCCTCCTGCTCGAATCCCGTGACGTCCCTGAAGGGTTCCAACAGCAGCAACGCTCAACATCGGGTTGCTTGACGTTGGCTTCAAGGCACAACTTAATTTAATAACGCAGGGTTTTGAAAGCTCGACCCAAGACGAGCTAAAGACATGCGGCCCGAGTGCCGACTCGGGTATCCATTCGCCGTGACAAAGCGAATGATGCTACCCGACCCCTTGGGCTCTTCAGCAGACCGAACCTCTGGTTCGAGGCGCTGGAGCCCTCAAGATTGGCGCGCAGCCATGGATTCAGGCTGCCTCGGGACGCCTATGGACTGGTAAATGAAAAGAATGTTGATCAATGCCACGCAACCGGAAGAACTCCGGGTTGCGTTGGTAGACGGACAGAAACTTTACGATTTTGACATCGAGGTTCCTTCCAGAGAACAGAAAAAAGCCAATATTTACAAGGGCGTGATCAGCCGAGTCGAACCCAGCCTTGAGGCTGCATTCGTCAATTTCGGCTCCGATCGCCACGGCTTTCTTCCATTCAAGGAAATCCTCCCCTCCTACGTCGGCGTTGCTGATGATCAGGAAGTCAGTCGCCGTGACATCAAGGACAAGCTCCGCGAAGGTCAGGAAATCCTGATCCAGGTTGAGAAGGAGGAGCGTGGCAACAAGGGGGCTGCGCTGACGACCTATATCAGTCTGGCCGGCAGCTATCTCGTCCTGATGCCCAACAATCCAAGGGCGGGCGGCATTTCAAGGCGCATCGAAGGGGATACCCGAACCGATATGCGCGAGGTCATGACTGCACTTCAGGTTCCCGATGGCATGGGCCTGATCATCCGCACCGCAGGGGGTGGCAAGTCCGTCGAGGAGCTGCAGTGGGATCTCAACTACCTGATGCAGTTATGGGAGGCCATCGATCGCTCGGCGAAGGAAAAGCCGGCCCCGTTGCTGGTTTTCCAGGAAAGCAATGTCATTATCCGGGCGCTCAGGGATCACCTGCGTGCCGATATCGACGAGATCCTGATCGACCAGCCAGGAACCTTCAAGCTCGTTCAGAGCTTCCTGCAGCAGGTCATGCCGCAGTTCATTCACAAGGCCCGGCTCTACCAGGACAATGTCCCGCTCTTCAATCGCTATCAGATCGAGAGCCAAATCGAGCTCGCCTATGCGCGCGAAGTCCCGCTGCCCTCGGGTGGCGCGATCGTCATCGATCACTCCGAAGCCCTGACCGCGATCGACATCAACTCGGCGCGCGCCACCAAAGGCGGCGATATCGAAGAGACGGCGCTTAACACCAACCTTGAAGCCGCGGACGAGATTGCACGTCAATTGCGACTGCGCGATTTGGGTGGCCTCTTCGTCATCGACTTCATCGATATGATGGCGTCACGCAATCAACGTGCTGTGGAAAACAGGCTTCGCGACGCCGTCAAAATGGACCGCGCGCGAATTCAGCTTGGCCGCATTTCACGATTCGGCCTTCTTGAAATGTCGCGTCAGCGCCTGCGCCCTTCATTGGGTGAATCCAGCCTCCTGACCTGCCCGCGCTGCCATGGTCAAGGGACCATCCGTAGCGTCGAATCGCTGGCCCTCTCGGTCCTTCGCATGATCGAGGAAGAAGCCATCAAGAAGCAGACAGGCAAGGTCATTGCCTATCTTCCGGTCGACTCTGCCACTTACCTTCTCAACGAGAAGCGCGCTAGCGTCAACGAAATTGAAAGCCGCAACGGCATCTCGGTCATGATCATTCCGAGCAAGCATCTTGAGACACCGGCTTACGAAATCCAGCGCGTTCGCTCGAATACGGAAGAAGCAGAGGACAAGACCTCAAGCTACCAGATTGTGCGTCCTGAGAGCGTCCTGAATGACCGCTACAGCCGCGATCTCCCGGCTACCGGAATGGAACCTGCCGTCAAGGAATTCCTGCCCGACCAACCGGCCCCCCGGAAGGCCAGTGTTCGTGAGGAGCAGCCAAGCCATTCGGGCAAGCAAGGTGGCGGCAATATCATCAAGCGCTTCCTGACCATGATTACGGGCCCCCGTGACGAGTCGGAAGGGGAAGCTGAAACCAGCGAAATCACTGAAACCAGCCGCGAAGCCCCGCGTGAGACCCAGGAAGGCCGCAATGGCGGTCGGCGCAATGAGCGTGACCGGGATCGCCGCCGCCAGGATGGCGAGCGTCGGGGACGTCGCGGGGATAATCGCCCGCCAAGGCCACCGCTCCCGGCTCAGGATGCAGCGGTAGCCCCCATCAAGGATCTCCCGGAGACCAAGGCGGCTGCCCCCGCACCCACCGCCCCTCAGGCCGAGGGTGAAGAAGGCGAGCGTCGGGGACGTCGCGGCAGTCGTCGTCGTCGTGGACGTCGCGGCGGAGAGGGTCGCAACCGTGCACAAAACGGTGAAACGGTTCAAATCGATAACGGCATGGAAGCCACTCCGGCCGAATTCGGCAATGATTCGGAGCCGGCACCCCTCCAGCCCGACTTTGGTGCGCCCTTAGCGCTTGAAGAAGCTCCCGCAGCGTTGGTGGCTGGCAACGATGAAGAAGGCGCCGTCGAGGAGTCCTCCGAAAAACGCCCTGCTCGCAGCCCAAGATCCCGCTCGCGTAGGGGACCCCGCCAGCGTGCTGATCGCGAGAGAACGCCTGCTGATGAAACAGAAACCCCCATCATTGGCGAAATTGCAGCGCCTGTCGTTGTTGATTCGGGATTCTCATACATTTCAGGAACGATTGAACCTGAAGCCCTCTTGGAACCCGCCGCCAAAGTCGCAACGGCAGCCCCCTTGGCTCCGCCGGTGTTGGCCCATGATGAAGATCATGAGGAAGGCGATGTGAATGGCAACGTGGTCCATGATCCTGAGAATCAGGACAACTCGGCCCCCCGAAGCGCTGCCCCCCGCAGACGGACGCGTCCCCGCCGTGACCGGCGCGTGCCGCTCAAGGCCGGTGCCGACGACAAGGCTCCCGCATCGGACGCGCAAAATAGCCCGCCCAGTCCACAACTCACGACCGAAGACTAGGTCGACCGTGTGCCGGGTTGGCCTCCTGTTAGCTAACCCGGCCGATTTAGTTTTCCGGCCCTACCCTTTCCAAGAGGGTGGCTATATGCCAGGTTGGAATCAGGCTAGAATCGCGCTCGGACGCAGTAGACTGGATCAGGCCCAAGGTAAAACAGGTATGTCGACGGATGTACCTTTGATCTTGGGGCGCATCCAATATCCCCTTTCAGAATCGCCTCCTTACTGAATCAGTACGCTCGGATCTCCCACCCCGCGTAATCACAACGTTCATCACCCGTGTCATCCCATCAAAGAACCCGACGCCGACCCAAGTCCGGTGGACATGTTTCTCATCTCCTCCTGAACATTCTGGTGGGTGTCCTTGCGGGCCTCATGACCATTGGCCTGATCCTTTTTGCGGGTTACTCCGTTCTTGCGACGCAACTTCCCGATCTTGATGCCCTCAATGACATCCATTACCAGTCCCCCATGCGGATCTACAGCCGTGATGGGCTTCTGATCGGTGAGTTTGGGGAGAAAATTCGCTATCCCGTCACATTGGATGAAGTGCCAAAACCCATGGTTCAGGCTTTTCTTTCGGCGGAAGATGACCGCTTTTTTGATCACCCCGGATTCGATTACCAGGGGTTGCTGCGTGCTTCTCTGACTTACGTTGTCACGGGAGAAAAGCGCCAGGGCGGCAGTACGATTACGATGCAGGTCGCACGCAACTTCTTCTTGAGCAACGAAAAGACGTTCCTCCGAAAGATTAAGGAAATTATGCTCGCCATGAAGATCGAGGCTGAGCTTCCCAAAACCCGGATCCTTGAGCTCTATCTCAACAAGATCTATCTCGGCAATCACGCCTATGGGATCAAAGCGGCGGCTCAGATCTATTACAACAAGCCCCTGGAAACGCTCGATCTGTCCGAGATCGCCATGATTGCAGGTCTCCCCAAGGCACCATCCACCTTCAATCCAATCGTGAATCCCGACCGCGCAATGACCCGGCGCAATTACGTGATTCATCGGATGCGGGAGCTCAACTACATTGATGAGGCGCAACAGAAAGTGGCCCTGGATCAGCCCAACACGGCGCACCTCCACAGTCACATTCTGGATCTGGATCTGCCTTACATCGCCGAAATTGTTCGTAACCAAATGTTCGAGCAGTTTGGCGATGAGGCCTATAACAATGGCTTCAGGGTCAAGACCACGGTCGACTCCAATCTCCAGCTTCTTGCAGAAGACACCCTTCGAAAGAGCCTGCATCAATTCGATGAACACCGCCGCTTTCATGCCATCAAGGAGCACGCCGAGATCCCAAAGAATGCACAGGCTGCTGACTTGGATCGTGCATTGGCACCCTTTCCAAAGCTTGGCCTCACCCGTCCCGCTTTGATCACCAGTCTCAAAGGGGGATCTGCCGAGGTCTACCTTGGGGAAGGTAAAAAGATCACACTGAGTTCCCAGGAGCTTTCCTGGGCGCAGCACTGGCTGCATGACGCCTCGCTCAAGGACAGCGATGGCAAGGCCCCAAGGCCTCTAGCCGTCGGCGACATTCTCAGACTCCGGGATGTCGATGGCCGACTCAAGCTGACCCAGATTCCTGAGGTTGGGGGGGCTTTGATTTCGATGAACGCCAACGATGGGGCCGTCATCTCGATTGCTGGGGGATATGATTTTCACTACAGCAAGTTCAATCGCGCCATTCAGTCCAAGCGCCAGCCCGGCTCGGGCTTCAAGCCCGTGGTCTATGCTACGGCACTGATGGAGGGCATGACCCCCTCGTCGGTCATCGTTGATGCGCCCGTCAGCTTTGGTAGCTGGACTCCGATGAACTCAACCCGTCGTTACTACGGCCCAACCCCCCTTCGGCAGGCACTGACCTACTCGCGCAATGTGGTGGCCGTAAGACTCCTTCAGAAGGTCGGGATCAACAAGGCCATTCGGCTCGCCACCAGCATTGGCTTTGAGCCGGATGAATTGCCCCGCTATCTGCCGCTGGCATTGGGCTCCGGTGCGGCCAGCCCCCTTCGTATGGCTCAGCTCTACGCGGTCTTCGCCAACGGTGGCTTTCGAATTGATCCCTATTTCATCACCGAGGTCCAGACCGATAGTGGCCGACTTCTCTACAAGGCGACGCCCCCTAGCGCCTGCGCAGACTGTGATCCTCAGGTCCCGGCAGGAGAAGGCACCGCCAAACGGGTGCTTACTCCCCAGGTGCACTACATGATGAACTCCATGCTGAGGGATGTGGTCATGTTCGGAACGGCCCGAAAGGCTCTGGCGCTGAATCGTCCGGATGTTGCCGGCAAAACCGGAACCACCAATAAATCCTACGATGCGTGGTTCAACGGCTACGTCCCGGGCCTTGTCACCGTCGGATGGTTTGGATTTGATGCCTATAAAAGCCTTGGCCACAATCAGATGGGTGGCGATCTCGCTCTTCCAATGTGGCTCAAATACATGGAAGTCGCCCTCAAGGACGTTCCCGTTCATGAGTTCCCTGTCCCGGATGAAAACGCCGACTACCGGCGCGTTAGGGTCGGTACCAAATCGGGAAGCTCTGAGCCCGAATACGAGTTCCTGCAAGTCAAAAAGGGAGCGCAGGCTCCGGCACCGGTGTCGCGAAATGAATCGCCCTCGGCGGGATCCGAACGGGGAATGGCGGGGTCAAGAGGCTCGAGAGAGGAACAACCCGCAACGACAGAGAGCCCCTCAGAGAAAAAGGGGGCAGCGGGTTCGCGTGATGTGGAGTCCCTTTTCTAATTTTCCCCGCAGGACGGGGTCAAGCAAAGAGAGTAATAAACGGGGGACATGGAGCGGCGAGAGGTTGGCCTGAGGCGCCTCTCGCAGACCCCAAAAATCAGCGGCTGTAGCGGCGACGGAACTTATCGACGCGGCCTGCCGTGTCGACGACGCGCTGTTTGCCCGTATAGAATGGATGACACGCAGCGCAGACTTCGACGTGAAGGTCCTTGCCAAGGGTCGAACGGGTCTCAAACTTGTTGCCGCAGCTGCAGTTGACCGACAGGGGGGCGTAATTGGGGTGGATTTCCGGCTTCATGGGGTCTACCTAGTACGAATCAGACCAAAATAAACCGCCCATCCTACCGTCTGGAAGTGCAGTTGGCAAGGTCTAGCCTCTTCCAATGGAACATGATGCTGAAGGCTGGGGTTTATTTCCAATGGAAGTGATGCTGAAGGGGTCGCAGTTGGGATCATGGAGACATGATCGTGACGCTACAAACCCATCAACTCAATTCCATTGAGAAGGTCAGGGAGTTCATTCTTGGAACGGACCCTGTCGTTTTTGGTTTTTCAGACCGCAAGGAGGCTCATCAGTGGATGGCCGAAACGCTGCGCCGCTTTGCCTATGGGAGCCGATCCAAGGAGCACAAAGGACTTCTCAAGCGCTATCTATCCAAGGTAACGGGCCTTTCTGTGGCGCAGGTTGAGCGCTACATTCGCCAGTTTCTTCAGGAGGGCACCTGTGAAGATCGGAGGAAGCACTCTGAAAACCTTTTCAGAACGCGTTACACCGCGGAGGATGTCCAACTCCTTGCAGAGCTGGATTCGATACATGAAAACCTCTCAGGCCCGGCGACCAAAAAGCTTTGTGAGCGGATGTATCACGTCTTTGGAGATCACCGATATGAACGGCTTTCAACCATATCCAACGGCCATCTCTACAACCTTCGCAAAGAAGCTGCCTATGCCCAAGTACGGCAGGTCTTCCAGAAGACGCGATCTACTAAGATTCAGATCGGGGTCAGGCGTAAGCCCTATCCCAACGGGGCTCCAGGCTATCTTCGGGTCGACAGTGTTCACCAGGGTGATCTGGATGGCATCAAGGGCATCTACAACATCAATGCCGTTGATGAAGTGACTCAAATGCAGTGCATTGTGGCCGTCGAGCGCATCAGCGAGATGTTTCTCGTTCCCGCGCCCAATCAGATGATGGAGTCCTTTCCCTTTGTGATTAGGAACTTCCACTCGGACTGCGGCAGTGAATACATCAATCGCAAGGTGGCTGAAATGCTGGAAAAGCTGAGGATCGACCAGACCAAATCGAGATCCCGGCACTGTAATGACAATGCGCTGGTGGAATCCAAGAATGCTTCAACCGTTCGCAAGTATCTGGGTTACGCCCATATCCCGGCGCCTCTGGCAGATTTGGTGTCTGAATTTACTCAGGGGGTCCTAACGCCCTATATCAATTATCACCGGCCCTGTTTCTTCGCTCACGAGGAAGAGGACGCCAAAGGCAAGATCCGCAAGAAATATCGCTACGAGGACATGATGACGCCCTACGAGAAGTTCAGATCGTTGACTCAAAATGACAGTGACCTTCGGCCTGGTCTGACCTTGGAGCAATTAGATGCAATTGCCTCTGCTCAAAGCGATAATGATGCAGGACTGGGGCTCCAAAAAGCGCGCCAGAAACTCTTTCAAACCATCAATAAAAGATCCCAAAGATCGGCGGCCTGAAGACCCTCTCAAAGGTCATTCTTCAGCATCATCTTCGGATTGGAAATTACTGGTCTTCACTTCGCTTTCCGGCCTCTTTCACCCCGACTTGTTCTTCTGACATGCGCATCATCACCCTTAACGCCAATGGGATTCGCTCCGCCTCCCGAAAAGGCTTTTTTGCCTGGATGGAAAAGCAGAATGCTGACATCGTCTGCATTCAGGAGACCAAGGCACAAGAACATCAACTGGACGATGCGATCTTCAGACCCACCCCGTATTTCAGTTACTACGTGGATGCGCAAAAGCCAGGCTACAGTGGCGTTGCACTCTACGCCCGAAAAGAACCCGATGAGGTCATCCGGGGCCTAGGCTGGCCCGACATGGATGCCGAAGGCCGATATGTCGAGGCCATTTTTGGCAACCTCAGCGTGGTTTCGATCTACATCCCCTCCGGTTCATCCAGCGAAGAACGTCAAGCCATCA
Organism: Methylococcaceae bacterium; assembly: GCA_044350805.1. Classification (GTDB taxonomy): domain Bacteria; phylum Pseudomonadota; class Gammaproteobacteria; order Methylococcales; family Methylococcaceae; genus UBA6136. Next base: position 4,355 of record JBILGU010000018.1, on the reverse strand, counting down.
AGTTCAGCTTCTTGGACCGCTTTTTACCCTTTCTAAAAGCCTGCAAGGCCAGCGGAAGGCATTACATCTTCTGCGGTGACTGGAATATCGCCCACAAACCCATCGATCTCAAAAACTGGCGCTCCAACCAAAAAAATTCGGGCTTCCTCCCGGAGGAGAGAGTCTGGCTGGATGAAGTCTTTGAGCAAGAAGGTTGGGTCGACGCCTTCAGAGCATTGAAACCTGACGCCGAGGAATACACCTGGTGGTCGAACCGCGGACAAGCCTGGAATAACAATGTCGGCTGGCGCATTGATTATCAAGTGGTCAGCCCAGAGCTTGCCTCCTCACTTCGCGCCACTGCCATCTACAAGGATGAACGCTTCTCCGATCACGCGCCCCTCACCATCGATTATGACCTCCACTTCGACTAACCCATTCTGGCGAAATCCTCGCATCCTTCTCTGCATCCTGACCGGATTCTCATCGGGACTTCCCCTTTTCATCCTCATAAGTCTTCTATCCGCCTGGCTGCGGGATAGCGGTGTTGATCTCAAGGCCATAGGACTTCTGTCGCTCGTTCAGTTTCCTTATGTCTGGAAATTCCTTTGGGCCCCTCTTTGCGACCGCTATGGTTTTCAAATGGGTCGACGTCGGAGCTGGATGCTTCTCTCCCAGCTGGGGCTTTTGGCAATCATTCCCCTGTTCGGTGTTTTCTCCCCTCAGGAAGACATGCGGTGGATTTCCCTTCTCGCCGTCCTTTTGGCGTTTCTCTCCGCCACCCAAGACATTGCGATCGATGCCTATCGCCGGGAACTGCTGCGCCCTGAGGAGATGGGGCTTGGCAATGTGGTTCATGTGAATGCTTACAAGATTGCAGGGCTCATCCCCGGGTCCCTTTCCCTGATTCTTGCCGACCACCTGGACTGGTCCTGGGTTTACGCCTTAACTGCCCTTTTCATGCTGCCTGGGCTCTTGATGACCCTGTTCGTCGAAGAGCCTAAGGGGAACTACCAGGCACCCGCCTCGCTTCGACAAGCCGTGGTTGAACCCTTTCATGAGTTCATTCAGCGCAAGGGCTGGCTGGACGCTCTTGTCGTGCTGGCCTTTATCTTCAGCTACAAACTGGGCGATAGCATGGCGACTGCGTTGGCCACGCCCTTTTATCTGGATCTTGGCTACAGTAAGACGGAAATTGGCCTGATCGCAAAAAATGCGGGGCTCTGGTCAAGCGTGCTCGGAGGCATCCTAGGCGGCATCTGGATGATCCGACTGGGCGAAAATCGCGCACTCTGGATCTTTGGACTCCTACAGGCGCTCGTGATCTTAGGGTTTGCCTGGCTGGCCAGCCAACCTCATGAGGCGTGGCGCCTGGCACTGGTGATTGGTGCCGAGTCCTTTGGGGTCGGTCTTGGAACCGCTGCCTTTGTGTCGTTTACCGCCAACGCCACCCATCCTGCGTATGCCGCTACGCAGTTCGCACTATTCACAAGTCTTGCAGCTACACCGCGAACTCTTGTTAACGCTTTGACGGGATTTTTGGTGGAAGGTGGCAGCATTCAACTGATGGGGCACAACTTGGCTTTTCACGGGATGGGATGGGAGCAGTTCTTCCTGATGTGCTTTTTTGCGGCAGCGCCCGGGATGGCACTCCTTTTTCGAGTCGCGCCCTGGCGCTCGCTCAGAGCCACCAAATTCAAACCCTGAAGAACACGGGCTATTCATTGGAAGCAAAGAGCCAGCGATCAGATCGAAACGGACTTCGCTCTCAACATTAGACAGGCAAATTTATTAGTGTGTGATTTGCCACAATCACCCCAAGAACTCCATAAAGAAAAACAAGCAGTCGACCCACTCCAAAAATAATACACACAATATAACAATAGGTTAGAGAGAATAAGAGTGGCCGGAATCATTTAGGCATATTTTGTGCTTTCTTTTCGTAGTGACTCACCATCGTCAATTAAAAAACAAAACTTAAGGAATTAGTCTATGAAAGCTTTGCCCGTAATCCTGATTGCCGGAATGACCCTCGCTCAAGGCGCACAGGCCATCTGCCGCCAAGCAGATGCACAAGGAACCTGGGACACCTATCAGTCCGCCTTCATCAACAAAAACGGCGATCCGCACGTGGGTCAATGCCTTCTAAAGGCTGACAAGACCGGTGCAGTTGACATTGCAGGCAGCTCTTGCAAGTTCATTTTCACTGGATTCACAACAGCCAACTTCCAGACCGGCGGGATTATTACTGTCAACAAAGATTGCAGCGCAACGATCAAACTCGATCTCGGAAACTTCGCTGGTCAGGTTCAGCTGACGAAAACCAAGGACTCCTTCTCAGGTCGCTTTACCGCGCAAGACGCAGCAGTACTGGGAACCACCAACGGCGTCAAAAGGTAAGCATACTGTTGTCTCGCGCCCCTCTTGCAACGGGAGGGGCGATGGCCTGGGCGCGCCAGCTTGCCTTGAGCTTGCCGCATAGATTCAAGCCGCCTGAAACCGAGACTCTTTTAGACTCGGGCTCCTTAATCTTGCAACCATTAGGGCCCATCTTCGATGATCGAAGCAATGGTTCTCGCTTTCGTTTAGCCTATTAGAGCCTTACGTTCAATTTGGAATCCAGCCTTGCCATGACAGCCTCGGATCGTCCTGACCCTCGGCCGCATGACCTACCCTGAATCGGCGAAGTCGGTTTTCGGTTCTCGCTTCACCGGAGTCCTTCGGCGAAGGGGCCAGAGCACCTTCCCTCAGGGGGGAGTTACCCCTCCACGGGCCCGGATACGCTCCCTCACGCACTCCCGGGGTTACACCGAATCTCAGGATACTATCCTAGTCCCGGCCATGGAATGCGCCACATCCGGGGCACGTCCACATCCTGATGGAGAGCGGCATCTCCTCGACCCGACGGTCGCATTCGTTACAGATCTTACTCGTCACAGCAAAGCGGTCGGCGTGACAGACGGTTCGGCCATACCCACGCCCCTTGTATTCGAGACAGGTGCGAAGCCATCGGAAGGCGGCATCCGAAAGCGCCTTTGAAAGCCTCGGGTTCTTCATCATGCCTCTGACAAGAAGATCTTCTAGCGCAATGACATCGGCCTTTTCCATGATGGCCCGACTGGCCTTATGGGCATAGTCCCTCCGGGCATCAGCAGCCCGGCAATGGATCCGGTTTACTTTGCAAAGCTGCTTGAGATAACGCCTCGACTTCTTCTCACCCTTTCTTGAGCCTTGCCTTCGGCTCAGAATGCGTTGCTGGCGTCTAAGGTAGCGTTCTTGCTTCTTAACCCCCTTGAGGGTCGGTATCCGGGCCCCATCGCTCAGGACCGCAAGATCAATGAGCCCAAGATCAACGCCCACCGAAAACCCGGTCTTGGGAAGTGGTGCTATCGTTTGCTTGACGCTGAAGGAGATAAAGAAGCGGCCTCTGCTATCCTGGCCGATGGACCCAGCCCAATCATCAAAGTAGGCCCGTGGGGAACCCCGGATGGTCCTGATTGATCCAGAGATCGATTCGCCATCGGATGGGATGTTTAGGGATAATCAAGCCAAGTGAACTGTTACAGTTGATCCGAAAAGCCTGCTCTTCGGTAAAAACCCAGCGCCCGTAGCTCTCTGATGACACGCCAAGATCTACTTCGAAAGTTAAGCCCTGCGATCGTCAGTGGGCTTCTCTTTATCCTTTGCGCCGTAATCCAGACCTGGGGTCTGACCCACACGAAGACCGGCCCTCCTCTGTATCAGATGCACCCCTTCGTTCCATTCAACTTGGCCTGCATCTATCTTGGCTATCGTTTTGGTCTGAAAGTAGCCATGGCTCACCTCGGGCTCAGCTTCCTTTATCTGATGTACATCATGGGGCTTGAGTTCACACCCAGCGTAAGAATCACGGCGCTGCTGAATACTCTAATTTGTGGCTTTTTTATCGAGATTTTTGCCCGACTTAGAAAGGCCAACCAACGGGAACGCGATCATCGCCGGGCCCAAACCGACTTCATGGCCATGCTCGCCCATGAGTTCAAGAGCCCTCTTGATACCCTGGAGTCGACAACGCATTCCATCGGCTTGCTGAATGACTCCGAACTGATCGAAGGTCGCCTCACCAGCCAACGGCGGGCCCTGGATGATATGGCATCCATTCTGAATCGATTGATTGAGGTGGATGCCGCTGAGGGAGGCAAGCGCCTCTTTCAGCCCCAAAGCTTTCAGATCAGATCCTTGCTCATCGACATCATTGCCGACGTCCCATGTAACTGTTCACGCCCTTGCTAGCCTCATACATGATGGGCATCATCCTCATCATGAAAAAACCTTCGTTTTACCCCGCGCTCGACAAGAAACCTGAACCTCAATCGATGGAAGAGGCTGAAGAAGCC
>JBILGU010000075.1:0-17229 GCA_044350805.1 Methylococcaceae bacterium | reverse complement strand
CTTTCGGCCAAAAGCAGCCAATAGCTATGGTGTGTGGACTCGACGCATGATGGTTACACTGATACCTTAATCGGCTAACGATCAACTCATTACTTGACATGCCCATTATGGGTATCATAATGCCCCATATGGGCACGACAGAAAATTCTTCCGATCAAGGACCCTGCACTCATGACGGGTTGGGGGGTGTGTTGTTCACGCATACCCAGCAACGAGTTCTAGCCTGTTTGTTTGGTCAGCCGGAACGCTCCTATTTTGCTAATGAGCTGATCAAGCTTACTGGTGCCGGCTCGGGAGCAGTGCAGCGGGAATTAAAAAGGTTGACCGAAAGTGGGTTAGTCACATCGGAAATGAGGGGTAATCAAAGACACTTTCAGGCAAATCCGGATTCTCCCATCTATCAGGAATTGACCCAAATCGTGCAAAAAACATTCGGTTTGGCGCAACCCATTCGTGAATGCCTGGCTCCCTTCCGGGAGTCTATTCGGTGCGCTTTTATATTCGGCTCAATTGCAAAGAAGCAGGATACAGCGATGAGTGACATCGACCTGTTTGTCATCAGCGATACCTTGTCGTACCCGGACCTCCTCAACCTATTATTAGCAACCGAACAACGCTTAGGTCGGAGTATCAACACCACGATTTATTCAGAAACCGATTTGCAGGAGCGACTGCGCGCTAACAATGCATTTTTGACTCGAGTTCTTAACCAACCCAAGATTTGGATCTTTGGCAGTGAATCAGATATCTCCACTTGAAAATCTGGTTGGCCCCGGCAAACCCTTGCACAAAGAGCCACCGGATCAAAACGAAATCAATGGCCTGATCGAATCGGGTCGTGTGCGTCTTCGTGATGCGCAAATCACAAGTCTGGCGCTAGAGAGCCGCTTTGATCTTGCCTACAACGCCTCGCATGCACTGTGTCTAGCGGCATTAAGACGTCAGGGTTATAGGTCGGGGAATCGTTATATTGTTTTCCAGGCCCTGCAACACACCCTGGGACTAGGTCCCGAGGTATGGCGCGTGTTGGCTAAAGGTCACGAGGTTCGCAATCTTGGGGAATATGAAGGCGATCTTGATATCAACGAGAGGCTGGTAGCGGATCTGATTGTTGCTACACGGTGTGTGGCCGAAGCTCTCCAGAAATTCTAAAAAGAACGAATGACCGCTTTGGGTCGTCAGGTTTCCGTCCCTTCCGAGATTTCGAGAGCGTCATCAACCTCAATGCCGAGGTACCTCACGGTACTCTCAAGCTTGGTATGTCCGAGCAGTAGTTGGATTGCTCTTAGATTCTTTGTTCGTTTATAGATTAATGTGGCCTTGGTTCTTCTCATGGTATGCGTGCCGTAATTGCTGGGGTCAAGACCGATCAGCTGCACCCATCCAGCGACAATTCTGGCGTATTGCCTCGTTGAGATATGACTTCCGGGATGACTGCGGCTTGGGAATAGATACTCTGAAGAACCCAATCCTTGAGTTTTGATCCAGGAATTCAACGCCTCTCTGGTTTGTTCAGTCAATTCGAACTGCACGGGGCGATGAGTCTTTTTCTGGAGGATGGTGGCCCGTGTCAAAATCTTCCCGTTGAGGTCAATGTCTCTGAGACGAAGGTTGACCAGATCACAGGCCCTTAGCTTGCTATCAATGGCCAGATTGAAGAGAGCAAGGTCTCTTATCCGGTGAGCCAACTGGAGTCGAATACGGATTCCCCAGATCTCTTTCAGCTTAAGAGGTGGCTTTTGTCCGATCAGTCTCCCCTTGTTCCCAGGTATAAAAGTCCTCATGGGTTCGCTCGCATCGCAATGGCAACCCTTGAAACTGCACTCCAACCGATACTTCTGCCATACGATCCATTACGAACCAATTTCTTTTGCCTCCATCAAGCAAGGCCAACAGAATCTGCGTGATCGCTTGATAATTCAGGATTCTGGCGCAAACTATCGTCATGATGAGTATCAGCTTGGGTGGAAGTGATGAGACCTTCGATTGCCGTACAACAACATCGAACTGAAATCCTTGCTTTGTTACAGCAATACCGTTCGTCTAACCCACGGATCTTTGGATCAGTTGTTCGAGGATCTGATGTGGATGGAAGCGATCTGGATCTGTTGGTCGATGTAGAACCGGGGACAACATTGTTTGACCTAGGTGGTCTCCAAATCGACCTTGAGGAATTGCTTGGTGTGAAGGTAGACGTTCTGACGCCTGCAGATCTTTCCCCGCGGTTCAGAGCCCAAGTGATCTCTGAAGCTAAGTCTTTATGAAGTCACTTCGCCTTTCAAACTATATCCTCCATATGCAGGAGGCCTGTTCCGATGTGGTCAATTACATGGAAGGTTTGGACAAAGAGTCCTTCATGTCGGATAAGCGCACCCAACAGGCCATCACCATGAATCTGGTGATTCTGGGTGAAGCGGCAACCAAAATCATGGAGCACTTTCCTGCCTTCGTGGAGGATCATCCCCACATCGCATGGAAAAACATGAAGGGTATGAGGAACCGGGTAGCCCATGGCTACTTCGACATCAATCTAGATGTTGTCTGGGATACGGCCACTTCAGCAATACCCACTCTGAATACCGATCTAATCAATCTAAATCTTGAATAAGATCTTCAGATTCGGGATTGGCCGATCTTGGCGTCCTCGACCCCAATACCCGTCGCGCTCAAATCAGCAAGGTCCGCTTTGGGTCGTTAAGCGTCAAACCACAGTTGAGAAGTGGGATGCCCCTAACAGAGATACTATTTGCATCAGAGCGTTGGCTAAAGCGTTTACTCGCTTTCCAGCTCTCTGGTCCCCCCAGATATTCTGTGGGTTCTCTGAAAGAGAAATCGGTCTGAAGAATTTGGCGTCCCCAAGGGGGTTCGAACCCCTGTTGCCGCCGTGAGAGAGAGATTATAGGCAGATTTCTACATCCAGCAAAATCCCATAATATCCACATATCCTACTGATTAGAATAGACTTTTACAGGCTAGCAGGCTGCAATATCCGACTTGATCCTGTATCATCTCAGTGACATCTGAGTGACACGAGATTCAAAACCCCATGGCACGTGCCGCACGAGACAACCGCCTCGATACGCGTACCCAGCGGCTCAAGCTTGAGCCGGAAAAACGCTATTTCCTCAATATTGGTGAAGGCGTGAGTCTGTGCTACCGCAGAGGGAAGACCGGGGCAGGTGTGTGGTTTTGCCGTACGCTTGATACCGAAGGCAAACAACGGATCGAGAAGGTCGGTGAAGCCGATGACTTTCAGGACCACGAGGAAAACCCCTCGGTCCTGAACTTCAATCAGGCACAGGAACTCTGTCGAAAAATCATCTCGGATCTTCGCCTGCCGGAACACAAACGCCCGTCCAAACTGACAGTAGCCGAAGCAGTCGATCATTACCTCAAATGGTTTGAGGTGCATCGAAAGTCTCTCAAGGATACGCAAAGGACCATAGAGGCACATATCCTCCCTGTTTTTGGGAAGCAACTAGTCTCGGAACTCACCAGTATCGACATCAAACGGTGGCATCAAAATCTTGCCACCCGGCCACCCCGGGTCCGATCCTCAAAATCCAGTAGTGAAGCAAAGCATCCAACGGGCTGGGTCGCAGACGAAGATACGAAGCGATCCAGAAAATCGACCGCAAACCGCATACTTACTGTTCTCAAAGCCATCCTGAACAAATCCTTTGAGGACAAACTGGTGAATGAAGATACGGAATGGCGGCGGGTGAAACCTTTCAAGGATGTTGACCGCCCCATCGAACGCTTCCTTACAGAAGAGGAGTGCAATCGTCTCCTTGCCTCATGCGAACTGGATTTCAGAAACCTGGTCTTTGCCGCACTTCTGACAGGGTGCCGTTATGGCGAACTGATCGCACTCATCGTGTCAGACTTTGATGCCAGAGCATCTGGCATCTGGATTCGTGAGTCCAAATCCGGAAAACCACGCTTCGTGACGCTTAATCAAGCAGGCCAGCAATTCTTCAATGCGGTCGTACTCGGAAAAAAGAGGTCCGGTCTGATCCTGACGCGTGCTAATGGCGAGGCTTGGGGGCGAAGCCATCAAGTCCGTCGAATGAAGGAATCTTGTGCCGCTGCGAGAATTGATCCACCCGCGTCATTCCATGAGCTTCGACACTCCTATGCGTCCCACCTGATTCAGAAGGGTGTCCACCTCAAAGCTATAGCGACACTTCTTGGTCACTCGGATACTCGAATTACGGAGAGGCATTACAGCCACCTCGACTCTCAAACCCTGAGAGATGCCGTCAATCAACTACCTACATTTAATGTTGGCCCGGTGGACTCAGAGTGAGCCTCGGGCTAGCACAAGAGATAGAGCGATATGTTGGCGTAATAAGATCGGCAAAGAAAAAGCTCTTCCCTTCGAAAAATATCAGTCTGTCCAATAAGATAGGCAATAATCCATAATCGGCGATCAACATCGGCACAACTTTAAAATTTCTGTCATCCTGAACACAAGATCTTGGGTTTCTACTAGTGGCAAATCACTAGATGGAGCATTAAACCTATTCATCAGCATCGGCAATCTTATGCCCTTTAGTCTTGAACCCCTTTATATTGAGAATCCCCCGGAGTCCGTGTCGGATCGGGTAGCCGAGTTGATTCGAATGGCCGAGAAAATTGGCTCAAATCTCCACGAAGACACCAAGGCCTCCCTTGCAGATCTTTTAAGAGTGGTCAATTGCTATTACTCCAACAAGATAGAAGGGCACAACACATCCTTGCGCGACATCCAGCGAGCGCTAGAAAATGACCTCGACAGTGACGAAAAGCGCCGTAATCTTCAAGTTGAGGCCAGAGCACATATTCGGGTGCAGAGGATCATCGATTCGCTTCATCACACAGGCAAACTGCCGGACCCTGCAAGTACAGATTTCCTCCTTTTTCTTCACAAGGAGTTCTACCGCGATGCTAGCGATGAAATGATGATTCTTGAGGATGGATCACGACTCGTGCCTGGCATACTCAGAACCCAAGAGGTTGAAGTTGGGCAACACGTCCCCCCTGACGCACCGCAAGTACCAAGACTTATGGCGTATTTTTCGCGCCATTACGCTTCAACAGCTCTTGGCTTGAGTAAACGTGTCATGTCCCTCGCCGCCGCTCATCACAGATTGCTTTACATCCATCCCTTTCCTGATGGTAACGGTCGTGTAGCCCGGCTAATGAGTCACGCCATGGTTATGCAATCTGGCCTCGGAGCCTCTGGCTTATGGTCTATATCAAGAGGACTTGCGCGCGGACTCGAAAATCGAGATGACTATAAGACCAAACTGGCATGGGCTGATGTTCCACGCATGAATGATATCGATGGCCGTGGGACTCTCTCACGGACCGCCCTGATCGAATTCACTGAGTGGTTTCTGGATGTCTGCAAGGATCAAATGACATTCATGTCAGGAATCCTTGAACTGGAAACATTGAAGGATCGCCTGCGCGATTATTTGTCTACTATTGGCCATCGGGAGGAGGCCTTCAGAATCCTTGACCGTGTCATCCTGCAGGGGCAGATGCCACGCGGTGAAGCAAGATATTCAACTGGGCTGGCTGATCGTTCAACTAGGGCCATATTGAGTGATTTGGTTGATGCGAAACTCCTTCAATCGAGAACCCCCAAAGGGCCTGTGTCATTTGCAATTCCTGTTGAAGCATTAGATACACTCTTCCCCAAGCTTGTTGAAAGAACCCAACCCTAAATTCGCTCTAACTGTTAAGAAAGGACATGTCCTTAATCGACGGAGACTCCAATGAGAATTGGACGGTCGCGAAAGCCATCTCGACTCTCAAACCCTGAGAGATGCCGTCAATCAACTACCGACGTCAATGTCGGTTCGGGATGGATCTTAAGACCGGAGACATCTCTAGGTCAGAGGGCCAGTGCTCGCCGCATCGTCCGCATCATCACTTTCGCGCACTTGCCCCTAAACGAGAAATCCTCACTAATTGATAGCGTTAGTTAATGTATACTTTAACTATCGATCATATTTAGTCAGATATCTGCCAATGCGGGTCAGTAAAGAAGAAGTCATTGCCATCCTTGCCCAGTTCAATCCCTGGTGGCGAGGGGAAGCCATCCCTGATTTGCCGACCTGGCACCGCGGAGCCTTTCGGGAGCTTTACCATTGGTTGACCAAACCACCAACTCCCCGGGCCGTTTTGCTTTCCGGTGCCCGACAGATCGGAAAGACAACCCTGATGCTGCAAGCAGCAGAACACCTTTTGAAGTCGGGTGTCCCCGCTGCCAATATTCTTTATGCGACCTTTGATCACCCTGTTTTGAAGGTGGCCGGCATTGATGCTGTCATTGAGGCCTGGCGGGAGAGAGAGCCTCAAGTCGAGGGCGCCGAATACCTCATTCTGGATGAGGCTCAATTCATTCGCGACTGGGGTACCTGGGTCAAACATCAGGTTGATTTCCGAAAAAATAGAAGGATTGCCTTCACCGGGTCGGCAATGCCTCTTGTCGCAGCGGATCAGGAATCCGGCGTGGGACGATGGCATACCATTCGTCTAACCACACTGTCTTTTTACGAGTATGCGCAGATCAAGCAGCTATCCCTACCTGAACTCCCGGTATTAAAAAGCCTGAGAGAGCTATTCGAATGGACAGCCCCCGATTTCTATCGCGTTTCCGAAATCGCCGGGGCCTATGTAGGGCATTTCCACGAGTATCTGATCAGGGGGGGATTTCCACAGACAGCACAGATCGACAGTATTTCCCAAGGGCAGAAGCTGTTACGCGAAGACATCATCGACAAGGTTCTCAAGCGGGACATGACGGCTCTGTTTGGGGTCCGCAATGTTCTGGACCTTGAGCACACGTTTCTATACCTCTGTATGCACGATGGTGGCTTGCTCGATATGACCGATCTCTGCTCCAACCTGGAGGTCAAGCGGCCAACAGCCCAAAGCTACATTGGGCTTCTTGAAGCCACTCATCTGATTTACCGATTACCCCCCTTCGGTTACGGAAAAGATGTCTTACGAGGGAAGTTCAAGGTTTATCTCGCGGATGCTGCGATTGCACCTGCCGTAATGCTCAAGGGAAAAACCATTCTGGAAGATGCCGCCGCTTTGGGGGTAGCTACGGAGACAGCGGTATTCAAACATTTATTTGCACGCTATTACCCCCAGAATGTTAGGTTCAGTTACTGGCGTGGGAAAAAGGACAGGGAGGTGAACCTTGTCGCCGAAGTAAACGGAGAGATAATTCCCTTTGAAGTGAAGTACAGGGCACGGCATACGGGCCCTGATAAACTGAAGGGACTCATGGAATTGTGCGATCAAAAGCATATTGCTCGAGGCTATGTCGTTACAAAATCGTTGAGCGATTTCGGTGCAATGAGCAACATGATCAAGCGTTCAGAGAACAGCGGACACGCAACTGACATTATGCGTATTCCTGCGACGCTGCTCTGCTATTGGTTAGGAGCTATAGAGGTGGCCGGGGTTATCTAAAGTTGTAAAGTCATCGTAAGTTGACCCCTCAAAATCTGGGGCATCTTCGATCAAATGAGGGGGTTAGCAACCCCTGAAAGCCCCACCAGATCATGGCTACACCGATGGCGCCCAACTTTTTGCGCTGGCTCGCCGAAGATGCCTTTTTAAAACTCAGCAAAATCAGGAGTTCCAGCGAAGGTGCCGAAGATGCCCGCTTTTGAGGGATAACGGCTAATGCATTTTTGGTGCTCTGGATTGGCGATCAGGCTTTGATTCGGAGGCTCAAAATCACCCACGCCACTCCGAAATCGGCGAGCTTTTTAGATGGCCAGATAGTTTGGCGGTGCCCTAGCGGGACACTCAAGATTTTCGGGCCTTCAAACTCTCAGAGCAAAGCACTCTGGCGGGTCACAGGAGGTACACTGGCCGTCGGTCAAATCCGCTTATGGTGCTAACGCCTGATGGCAACAAAAAAGAATGGCCCTTTGTGGTCTGATGTAAAGGCTGAGCTTATTGATGCCGATCGCACCGCACTGATACAGCTCATCAAGGATCTATATTCAGCCAGCAAGGAGAATCAGCTTTTTCTCCATACGCGCTTCGGGCTTGGTGAGGACTCCCTGATGCCCTACAAAGTCATAATTGATCGCTGGCTTTGGCCGGATGTTTTGACCAATCAGGTCATTTCAATCGCCAAAGCAAAGAAAGCAATCATCGACTATAAAAAGGCTGCCGGAGAGCCTGAAGGCATTTTCGAATTGATGGCCTTCTACTGTGAGTAGGCTATCGGTTTCGCCAACTCCATCGGATTTCAGGATGAAGTCTATTTTGACGCCTTGGTGAGAATGTTCGAGCAAACTTTAAAACAGCTTCCCGAAATTCCTGAGCGTCTCCAACAGGGCCAACGTGAACGACTCTCGCGGATCGCCCGGGAGACCCGTGGTCTTGGTTACGGCGTCTTTGATGATCTTGATGACCTCCTTTCAAACTATCAGCCCTCAGAGTAAGGCCGTGAAAAAGGCAATCGGACGTTGGCGAATCACCTCGATGGTAATGTGGGACAACGACTTTATGGATGCAGAGGTGCCGGCCCACATTACCATTCATAAGAACATTCAGGGTGATTTTCAATTCGGCTTCGTGCAAGGCGAAATCGACGGTCGCACCAGCCAAGAGGGCGACCTCGTAGTTATCGACTTTTCCTGGTCTGGGTTTGATGAGAATGACCCCGCAAGTGGTCGAGGCTGGCTGCAAATCTCAGGGAATACCGGGACCGGATGCTTCTATTTTCACATGGGTGATGAATCCGATTTCACGGTGATCCGCGAGGATCTTCCCGCCAGCTAGGGCGAGGGGACTGCCCCCATTACCAAGATGGGCTGCTCACCTGGCTGTAACCCATTGCACGATAGCCCTTCTGGCGCTTCTCCCACATTCGAAGAAGCGCTGGGTGACCTGTATCAACGAAATCGATAATTGAGACCCCGGACTTACCCATCGACTGCCGATGAAGACGACCTGCGTACTGCTGAAGTGTCCCCCTCCAGGATATGGGCATGGTGAGAATCAAGGTGTCGAGTGGTGGGTGATCAAATCCCTCGCCCACCAACTTTCCCGTAGCGACAAGGATACGTGGTTCCTCTGGTTCTAGCGCTTCCATCTCACTTATGATCATCGCCCGCTGTTTTCTGGATAAACGGCCATGGAGTTGAAACAGGTGCCCATCAATCTCTCCAAGAGCGGCATGGATAGCCTGAAGGTGCTCGGTTCTCTCGGTCAAAACGAGAATTTTTCGCCCCTTGTTATAGGCCTCCAATATCTCAGAGGCGATCTGGGCTGTTCGCTCATCATCTTCCGTTAACCGCCTGAAAATATCCTGAATGGCATCCCCGTTCATCATCTGAATCGGCCGTTCCCGATACCTTGGAATCACTTCCATCTTCTGGTGTGTCACGGAAGATTGGGCTACTACATGACGGATGGGGCCGCATTGCATGAAAATGATCGGATGCCGACCATCCTTCCGCCTTGGCGTTGCTGTTAGCCCCAGAACGTAGCGTGCTTGTGATTTTTTGAGGATCAACTCGAATGTATCTGCTGCAAGGTGATGGCATTCGTCGATGATGATCTGCCCGTAGTTTTCCACCACATCGGAAATGACACCCTCTCGGGACAGGGACTGGATTACCGCGATATCGACCAAGCCCGAGGGTTTCTTTTTCCCTCCGCCAATCACTCCCATCGCCTCCTTTTCCATGTCCAGAAAAGTCTTGAGGCGCTCCTGCCATTGCTTTTGCAAATCCGTGCGATGGACGAGGATCAGGGTATTCACCTTTCGATGCGCGATGATGGCAGCAGCCGTGACCGTTTTCCCGAAGGCTGTTGGGGCGGAAAGCACCCCCGTGTCGTGGGAGATCATGGCCGTTACAGCCATTTCCTGATCCGGACGAAGCGTCCCGACAAAACTGGCATCAATGGGGACACCCTCGGTTCGCTCATCCATCTGATTGCAGCGAATGCCATTTTCCTTAAGAAGGCTGCGCACATCATCAAGGCAGCCACGAGGTAGTCCTATATGAAGCGGGAAGTTAACTGCGCACCCAATGATCCGCGGTGTGTTCCAAACAGAAAGCCGAAGGGACTGTTTTGTAAAAAAATCGGGGTTTTGGAATGCCGCCAACCGAATGAGCCGATTAGCCAATGAGTGAGGCAAGGATGCTTTCTCGAAGTAGAGAAGGTTCGCTACTTTTACCTCAAGGGATGAGGGCATCACTTCCCTGATCTTTCCCTTCGGGGATGGCTTTGGCTTCCATGGCGTTGCAAAATCTTCCTCCTCGATAAAGCCAACATCGAGAGGATGCGAAGATCCCATGGCGCGAAAGATACTCGGCTCAAGATCATCCACGGGAAGGCGTTCCAAACCGGCAAGGAACTGCCATTGATCCTCGAAAGGACGAAAGTCGAGATCCACAAATTCTGAGAAGTTTCGCTCTCGGGGATGTTTCTGCAGAGGCAACGCGATGAGATTCCCGAAACCACCCTTGGGAAGTCTGTCCTGATTTGGAAAGAGACGATCGTAGGAACTGAGCTTTAGTTGCCGCGATCTATCACAGGCGTGACTGATGATGGCGGCCCCCAAACGCCGGGCATCACGCGCCAAAACCTTGCCGCTAAAAAAGATCCAGACGTGCGCGCCCTGACCCGATCGGGAGATCTCCAAGGCATAAGGTATCTGCAGGGCCTCACAGGAGAGGCAAAAGGCCTTGGCGTCTTCCCGCCAGTCACCTTCATCGAAGTCGGCGGCGAGAAAATGACATGTGTCGTCTTCCAGCAGGGGATAGACCCCGATTGTTCTCTTGCCAGCAAGATGCTCGTAGAGAATGCGATCGGAGAGTGGCATGAAGCTTCGGTGGGAACATTCGCCACACTTGATGGCTGGCTTCCGACAAATCCCGGGCTTTCGATCATTCAAACAAACGGGGGTGTAGCCCACCTTGCCGGAGTAATCGCTCTCCCATCGTTCAGGAAAGACATCGGTTCGCCCCCGAAAAAGCCCCCCAAACAAGGTCAGTTTCTCTTCCCTCGAAAATTCGGTACGTAGCGCTTTGGAACCCACATCCGCGTTGTCACTGAGCAAAGACACCCGCCAGTCGATGCCGTTCCTTTCAAGGAGGTTGATCAATCGCCGGTTTTCAGCCTGAAGCGATTTGATCAACTCATCGCCATTCATGGTGTCGAGGTCAGCATGGTCATGGACTTATCTCACCATATCGTCCCTAAGGAAGGGGAGCGGTGCCTTCGCTCAGGATTTCGAGATACCTCCGATAACTGAAAACGCGACCGCGTCTCCGGCCTGTAATCTCCTCAACAATGCCACGTCGAACAAGATCGGCGAGCGCCGCATTAACCGTGGGGGCCGAAAGGCCGGTTTCCTGGACGAGTTGATTGGCCGTCATATAGGGATGCTGCTGAAAATAGCCATGAATACGCAACGCTGAGCCCGGCCGATCCGATTCCGCCGTGATGCGCTCCCGATCTTCCTTGAAAAGATCGACTATCCGTGTAGCGGCCCCAAATGCCTGATTGGCGGTATCCGCAACGCCCGTTAGAAAGAACTCGAGCCAGGCCTCCCATGCACCGTGCTCACGCACTTCCTGAAGCAGTCGGTAATAGTCTTCCCGGTGAGTTTTGAGGTAAAGACTCAGATAGAGCAATGGCTTACCCAATACGCCGTTTACACAGAGAAATAGCGTAACCAATAAACGACCTATTCGGCCATTCCCATCAAGAAACGGATGAATGGTTTCGAATTGAACGTGCAACAGACCCGCCCTAATTAGGGCTGGAAGACGTGTGTCACTCTGATGCATGAATCGCTCAAACGCATCGAGACATTGATCCATTTCACTTGGGGGTGGTGGAACGAAAAGCGCATTCCCCGGGCGTGTACCGCCAATCCAGTTCTGCGATCGCCGAAACTCGCCCGGGCTCTTAGATTCGCCTCGCCCGCTTTGCAGCAATCGCGAGTGCATTTCACGAATGAGACGCAGCGACAGAGGCAGGTCATCTAATCGCTCCAGCCCATACATCAGCGCATCAACGTAGTTTGAGACTTCCCGAATGTCATCGATGGGCTGGCCAGCTTGGGCCTCAACCTCAAAACGGAGCAGGTCCGAAAGGGTCGATTGAGTCCCCTCGATCTGGGATGAGAGGACGGCTTCCTTCCTCACATACATGCAGAGAAATAGCTCCTGACGGGGAAGCAGCATAGTGATGCCATCCAGCCGCCCCAAGGCACGTTCCGCCTCGCTTAATCTTTCCAGTAGAGACAACACATCAATCGATGGCTCTGGTGGCAGAGGTGGCGGCACGAAGGCGCGCACGCTCTCCCCTGCAATGGAGGTCTCAACAAAGCGGCCTTGTCGAAGATGGGTTCTCAAATCTGACATGGCCTCATTATGTGGCCTCATCACTATTTAAGCCAACCTCACAATTCTTAAATAGCGAGACACCTAAAGTAAGCGCGCTTAAATAACTGAGCCACTCGCAACTAACATAGGGATGGCGACTGCTTTTGCATACCCGCCTATCGGTCCGGATTTGGGAAGTAGATCATGAGCAAATGGGTTTCCTGAGTAATCCATCTCATATCGTCGATTGAGACGATATGGACGTTGCGGCGAGCGATCCTGGCATCAGGTTCTTGTCTCCTCAAATCTTGGACACCTTCGACAAAAAGAGGGGATTCACAACCACTGAAAGCCCCGCCAGATCTGGGCCTCACCGAAGACTCCCAACCTTTCACGATGGACCCTCGAAGATGCCTTTTTAAAACTCAGCAAAATTAGGAGTTCCAGCGAAGGTGACGAAGATGCCCTGATTTTTTGAACTAGCATGTTCAGGTCATCTTCGGTGATGACTCGTTTATGACGTAAACGTCCCCTCCGGCAGCGAGCAGGCCCACCCCCCATCGAATCCTGTTTTCGAGGAAACCACCCTGAGTCGCTCTCGCGCATCACGGATCTGTTTCTTCGAGAAACCGGCTGAGACGGGGGGCTTTTTAGATTAAATCTCTTGCCGGCTGAAGAAACTCAGCAGTCCTTATCAGACCATTTCGCGTCATTGCGGCAACGAATTCATCGGGTGTGAATGAGGGATTTGAGCATCTGGCCCTCATCGCCTTAAATGCAGGAAGCACAACCAATGGATCCAACTGTAATTGGTGATGGAGGAATTCGTCGGGATGCA
Source organism: Methylococcaceae bacterium (assembly GCA_044350805.1). GTDB lineage: Bacteria > Pseudomonadota > Gammaproteobacteria > Methylococcales > Methylococcaceae > UBA6136. Next base: position 4,023 of record JBILGU010000075.1, on the reverse strand, counting down.
AGGCTTCTAGCCCAAATGGCTTTAGCGCCGCTCGCGGAAAGTCTCTGAGATTACAAGTAACGATGCAATCGGCATGGCCAGCTATGGCTGCCGCCAGAACATGACGATCATCAGGATCAGGTAAGGTCAAAGGTTCTTCAAATTGTTTCCAGCATTCTTCCGGGACCTCCCAGTCAGGACATGCTATGTGCATCTGATCTCGACGGTAGTGAAATTTTTCCGGACTCGTTCCACGATTCTCAGCTAGATGCCGAATCCATTCTCCATCGATTCGATGGGTCCATTTCGCCGCGTAGATACCGGTACTGGCAACCCCAATAAGCGCATCGCTTATCGCGATCGAATAAAGGACATTCGCATCAAGAAGAGCGGTAAATGAACCATGTCCAGCCACAATTCAATCTCGCCTAGTAGCCTAGCCCCAAATCCCGCGCGTTCTCAGCCATGGCATCCAACGCCAGCTTGCTCCTCTTTTTCATCTTCTCGGCATAGTCGGTCAAGTCAGAGAACGCGATACGCCGATGAGATCCAACCATCCGACAAGTCAGATTGCCCGATTCAATCTCTTTAATCACAAAAGGCCGAGAAACATTGAGAAAATGTGCGGCCTCTACAGTTGTAAATTCGTCTTTTTCGGATACCAGGGTCACTCTCTGACCACTCGCCATAAGCCCCAACGTTTGACCTATAACTCGAAGCATTTTCGGACTCACCTGAACTGAAGGCATGGAGCCATCGATGCTCTCGATGGTGATTTTCGCCGCCCTGGATCGGTCAATCGACTCCATGATGAACCGCTCGGCTACTCGCCCCATCTCTATTTCAGATTGATCCAGCGGTGGCGACGTAAGACGTTCAATATCGATGGTTGTAGTCATGGTCTTATCCCCGGAATACCAACGAAAAGGATCATCCCCGCCTTTCGAGGAAGGATTACACGCTACACCATAGACACCAGCAAATGCAATAAGTGCAACAGGAGCGAGTCAAGACGCTTGTAGCAGGCGGTGAGCTTCTCAGGGGCCGGAAGCATTAAGATGAAGATGAACGAATCGCCTCCTGATTGATTTCGGTCTGATCCCCTGCATGGATCACAACTTCTTCGGCCACAGATTCCAGCAGGGGCTCGATTGCAACCGATTCGTTTATGCCACCCTCCCCTGAGAATCCCTCGCCAGCTGATAGCGCCGATTCATCCAGGCGCGGACTTCACTTTCGATCCAGGCACATTCTCTTGCACCGAGTTTGATCGGCCGGGGAAAACTGGGATCATCGTAGATGCGGGACCTCGAACGGCCCGTCAGTTCGCGCACCTGCTTCAGGCGCAGAAACCGTTCTGTCGATTCAAGATTAAGTTCGGTATTCATGGTGACCTCAATGGATGATGTGAAACAAACGAGGACTCAGTTTGCTCATCCGGGAGATCAGGCCCCGTGGGATTGATCGCGATTTTCGCAATCATTCAGACACCGGGTTCCGGGATCGATAGAGGGGTTTTCAGAAAGATTTCTCAACGTAGGGGGTAAGCATATCTGGTGATACCCGATGATGCTGCCTGTTGTTCCCCAAAGGTCTGACGACTCGACCTCGATGCGAACCGTGATCTTCGCTCTATCCAAATAATGGAGGGAATAGGAGGTGGATTCATCCAAAAACAACTTCGGGATGCCCGTGAACGCCTCGGGGTCATCTCCTCAAAGTCAGGCTTTGATGGGGGATGGATCTGGTCGATGCGGGAGGTTTTTTTAGAAAGCCTTCATCAGGAATCACCCTGAGGGCGACAGTTTTTCTGTCTGGAAATTCTGATTCCTCGTCTTCAACGCTGGTTGAAGTCAGTCGTGACTCTGGATCATAGGGCTGATTTCAGAGTCCTGTCGCGGCTTTGTTTGAAAAATGGCTCCAGTCATATTGCCAATTACTAAGTAGGTGGAATGGCACTCAAAAGTGGGTGGCCCCAAAACGCTCTCTCGGGTGCCCTTCCGTGTGGGCGTAACCCTCAAATCGCGAAACCCCTGTGATTCGGGGCTTTGAGGGATTTTCAGTGACCCCAGACTTGCCTGCTTTGGCTATTGAGACCCATGAGGGATGCAGGGCTCTATTCCCAACATAATTTGTTGGGATAGAGGCACACTGAATCCCACCCCAATGTGATGACTCTCCTTTTGGTGACCAGCCCTCCAAAGGTTCGGCGAAGTGAATGAAGTCACTATTGCCGGAGAATTTGCTGCTGACATTCCGGAATCCTGAGCTCTGATGTCGAGAAAAGTAACGAATTACATGACAAAATTTTCGGAGAGACCGCATTTGAGTGGCCTTGCAGCGATCCTAATCCCATAAGGTCAAAGTTTTTTTAGTTTAGATTCAGATAGACCCTTGCCCCAACCCACTGCAGTTCATCTCTTTCGTCTAACCGCCAGAATTACGCGCTTTTCAACCGCCAACTACAGCCATGACTTACGGGGGCTGGGGCGGATTAAGGACAGGGGTTTGGCTTCTTAAATCCCAATCTCCAGGGCTCATCATTCCCTAATCGGTTGTCGCGGAACCAGCGCCAATGAGAGTTTTCGGAGCCCGCGTCCAAACTTATAGTTTGGGATTCCGAACAACAGTAAACGTTTGGTTTTGATCTTCGGAAGACTATGAAATCTGTGATTCGTACGTTCCCAAATGGGGATGGCGGTTGCTTTCGCGCACCTCGCCAATCGACAAGTGTCTGTTTGAGATATGGGTCAAAAACGGGATCTCTCTGGACGTTGCCAAGGGGGACCCATCGGGGCAAGGAAACCAGGGTCAATGGCTTTCTTGAGAAATCCACCCCATTTCGTAGGTCAAGACGAGAACAGAGACCCGGCGAGCGATCCTGACACGACGTTCACGTCTCTTAAAATCTTGGGCATCTTCGGCACCTTCGACAAAAAGAGGGGGTTGAACACATCTGAAAGCCGCGCCAGATCTGGACTTTACCGAAGGCGCCCAACTTTTCGCGATTGATTCCCGAAAATACCTTTTTAAAACCCAGCAAAATCAGGTGTTCCCGCGAAGATGTCGAAGACGCCCTCTTTTTTGAGAATAGGACAAATGAAATTCTTCGAAACCCCAAATTAGCACTCAGCCCTTGATCCGCTAGGTGAGCATCGCCCAACCCACCCAACATCAAATCGGATAGGTTTTTGTCGAATGAGTAAGGCCAAATACACTGGCGGTGCACATGCGAGACACTCAAGGTGAGTCGGGCATCGACCGCTCAGGGCAAAGGACACTGGCGGTTTACTAGGGGTTCACCCCGCAATGCTACTGCGCTGTATCTTAAAAGTGATCCTTGCTAACTAATGGGCACGCAAGTACCGACCCCATTGGGCGGTCCTTCAGAACTGTGTGATCCCCCTCAGAAAGGCACGAAACAAGCTTACCGATCATGGCTCGTAAAATGCCAAAAATCAGATCGGAAAATGATGAAGCTTTCCATCAAGATGCGTCATCATGACATGGAGGCTCTCAAGTAGACGCTCTGTAGGGCACGCGTAGCGGACACGACGGTCTTTCTGACAGGGAACGCTCTCAATCCAGCCCTCTTCAATCAACCAGCGATAGTGGTAATCAATTCCGGTGCGTGAGTGGGAGAGTTCATTTAGGAGAACCTTCACCTGTAGGGGACGGTTCTGACTATATGAGAGCAGAACCTCGACCAGAATATCCCAGGCAATAAGGCTATTGCGGATAGGAAGATATTCGTCAAACGCTGAACGGAGGGAGACAAGGTCAAGGAGAAACTCCCCCAGAACCGGCGCCGATTCCTCCGTTTCGAAAAGTTCCATGTTCGTTGATACCCGCTTTTGAGTCATACAATCAAAACTCCGAAGGAGACACAGAGAAAAGCCGATCGGGAATCAGCTTATTACGTCTTTGGCTCAGCAGATGAGCCCTGATCTCCCCCTCGGGAACGCATCCGAAGAGGTTGACGGCGAGCCCTAATGTGTGTGTGGGGGGGGGGGGGGGGGGTAAAAACCCAATCGTTTAAGACTA